>NZ_JBKGGV010000001.1:0-741024 GCF_052041965.1 Pseudomonas sp. SMSB3
CTGGCATCATGGCAGTCGTTGGTCGTCTCCCACATTCGGGCGGGGACCACTAGAATAGACCGACGGACCTATCCAGAACTCTCAGATGCCAGAGCCCCTCGAAATCAAACCTTTAGAGCAGCTGCCCTTGGATGAGCTGGTCGCCTGTCACGAGTGCGACCTGCTGATGCGCAAGACGATCCTGCAGCACGGCGAGAAAGCCCTGTGCAGCCGTTGCGGCTATGAGCTGTACGCGCACCGGTACAACGTGGTCAATCGCAGCCTGGCCCTGGTGTTGACCGCCTTGCTGCTGTTCATTCCAGCGAACTTCATGCCGATCATGCGCCTGCACCTGCTTGGCCAGACCTCGGACGATACCGTCTGGAGTGGCGTGCTAGGCCTGTACAACTCCGAGATGCGCGGAGTCGCGATAGTGGTATTTCTCTGCAGCATGGCCATACCGCTGACCAAACTGCTCTGCCAACTGGCGGTGTTGCTGAGCATCCGCCTGAACGTGGGACGCAGCCAAGGGCTGTTGTTCTACCGTATTTATCATCACCTCAAAGACTGGGGCATGCTCGAGGTCTACTTCATGGGCGTGCTGGTCGCCATCGTCAAGCTGGTGGACCTCGCCGAGCTGACGGTAGGCCTGGGCTTGTTCTGCTTCATCAGTCTGTTACTGGTGCAGGTATGGCTGGAAGTGGTGATGTCACCGCACCAGATCTGGAGCGCTTTGTCAGGAGAAGATCTTCATGCGGGCGATTGATGCAGGCATCCTGGTCTGCAATGAGTGCCATGAGTTGAACCGCCAGGACGAGCAGGGCGCTACGCAGAACTGCTCGCGCTGCGGCGCCATCCTGCACGCACGGCGACCCAACAGTATCGTGCGCACCTGGGCGCTGCTGATCGCCGCGTCGATCCTGTACATCCCGGCCAACCTGTTGCCGATCATGACCGTAAGCACGTTCGGCCAGGGCAGCCCCGACACCATCATGTCCGGCGTCATCACCCTGCTCAAGCACGGCATGGTGCCAATTGCCGCCGTGGTGTTCACTGCCAGCATCCTGGTGCCCACCTTCAAGTTGATCGGTATCGGCCTGCTGCTGTATTCGGTGCAGCGCCGCCAGCCACTGTCGGCACGTCAACGCATATTGATGTACCGCTTCATCGAATTCATCGGGCGCTGGTCGATGCTGGATATTTTCGTTATTGCCATTCTGGTGGCAGTGGTGAATTTCGGCCGTATCGCCAGTGTCGAAGCCAATCTGGGCGCTGTAGCCTTCGCAACTGTGGTGATCCTCACGATGCTTGCCGCTTTAACCTTCGATCCCCGACTGATCTGGGACAACACGGAGTCGGATGACGACCATGAGTGACATGCCTACGGCCAAAACCCGTCCAGCTTCGAATTGGTCGGCCATCTGGATCTTGCCACTGATCGCGTTGATGATTGGCGGCTGGCTGGCCTGGCAGGCCTACAGCACTGCCGGCGTCGAAATCGAGGTGCGCTTCGCCAGCGGTGAAGGCATCGTCGCCAACAAGACCGAAGTGATCTACAAAGGCATGCCGGTGGGTAAGGTCAAAGACCTGGTGCTCGATGCCAAAGGCGAAAACCAAGGGGTCATCGCCACCATCGAAATGAACAAGGCTGCAGAGTTGCACCTGAACAAGGGCACGCGGTTCTGGCTGGTAAAGCCGAGCGTCAGCCTGGCCGGGATTTCAGGCCTGGAAACCCTGGTATCGGGTAACTACATCGCGGTCAGCCCAGGCGACGGCGAGCCAACCAAGCGCTTCACCGCCCTGAAAGAAGCCCCGCCGCTGTCAGACAGCGAACCAGGCCTGCACCTGACACTCAAGGCCGATCGGCTGGGCTCGCTCAACCGCGACAGCCCGGTGTTCTACAAGCAGATCAAAGTGGGCCGGGTAAAAAGCTATCGCCTCTCGGACGACCATGGCACCGTCGAGGTCAAGGTGTTCATCGAGCCGGCCTACGCCAACCTGGTGCGCAAACACACGCGTTTCTGGAACGCCAGCGGCATCAGCATCGACGCCTCCCTGTCCGGGGTTAAGGTGCGGAGCGAATCGCTTTCCAGCATCGTCGCCGGGGGTATCGCCTTCGCCACCCCTGAGCACCGCCAGGACAGCCCGCCTACCGATCCCAGCTTGCCGTTTCGCTTGTATGAGGACTTCGACGCGGCCCAGGCCGGTATTCGCGTCAAGGTGAAGCTCAGCGACTATGACGGGCTGCAGGCGGGCCGTACGCCGGTCATGTACAAAGGCATTCAGGTCGGCTCGTTGAAGACCCTGAAGATGGAAGAAAACCTGTCCAGCGCGACCGCCGAGTTGACCCTCGACCCGCTGACCGAAGACTACCTGGTGGAAGGTGCGCAATTCTGGGTGGTAAAGCCGTCCATCTCCCTGGCGGGCATCACCGGCCTCGAAGCGCTGGTCAAGGGTAACTACATCGCCATCCGCCCCGGCGAGAAGGGCGCCAAGCCGCAGCGCGAATTCGAGGCGCGGCCCAAGGCGCCACCGCTGGACTTGAAGGCCCCTGGGCTGCACATGGTGCTGTTCGCCGATACCCTCGGCTCGCTGGAGGTCGGCAGCCCAGTGATGTACCGCCAGGTCAAAGTCGGCAGTGTGCAGAGCTACCAGTTCGCGCCTAACAGCAGCCGCATTCTGATCGGCGTGCACATCGAGAAAGAATACGAAAACCTGGTCAATGGCTCCTCGCGCTTCTGGAACGTCAGCGGTATCACCCTGACCGGCGGCCTGTCGGGCATCAAGATCAAGAGCGAGTCGTTGCAGACCCTCATGGCTGGCGGTATCGCCTTCGACACGCCTCAGCCGAACGTGGCGCTCAAGCGACGCATCCCTCGCTTCCGCCTGTTTGAAAGCGAGGAGGCGGTCAACCGTACAGGCACGCTGATCACCCTGCGCGTCGAGCGTGCCGACGGACTCAAGCCCGGCACGCCGATTCGTTTCCGTGGCCTGGACGTGGGCAGCGTTGAAAGTGTCGACCTGACCAAGGACCTGCAAGCGGTGCTGCTGCGCGCGCGGATCACCGAGTCGGCCGAGCGCATCGCCCGCGCCGGTTCGCAGTTCTGGGTAGTCAAGCCGGCCCTGGGCCTGGTGCGTACCGAAAACCTCGATACCTTGATTGGCGGGCAGTACATCGAAGTGCAGCCGGCCATCAAGGACCGCGGCCCGCAGCGCGACTTCATTGCGCTGGCCGAGGCGCCCGAGGTCAAAGGCGCAGAGATCGGTCTGCCGTTGACCTTGAGTGCGCCGCGGCGTGGGTCGCTCAAGCCGGGTGTGCCGGTCACCTACCGTGAGGTGCAGGTGGGCAAGGTGACCGGCTTCGAACTGGGCCAGAGCGCGGATCGGGTACTGATCCACATCCTCATCGAGCCGCGCTATGCCGCATTGGTGCGCAGCGGCAGCCGATTCTGGAACAGCAGCGGCTTCGGCTTCGACTGGGGCCTGTTCAAGGGGGCCAAGGTGCGCACCGAGTCAGTGGAAACGCTGATCGACGGCGGCGTGGCCTTCGCCACCCCAGAAGGCGAGCAGATGGGTAACCCGGCACGGCCGCAGCAGACCTTCCCGCTGTTCGAGGAAGCAGACGAAGCCTGGTTGCAGTGGGCGCCGAAGATCCAGCTTGGCAAGTGATGCAAGCCCGGGCCGCCTGCGTGCGGCCCGGATACCGGCAGCAGCGCCCGGCCCTCAAGCGGGATTACAGGCATAAAAAAACCGACCCTGAGGTCGGTTTTTTCGACAAGAACGTCGCTTAGGCAGCTGCAGCTTCTTTCAGTGCCTTGATGTGGCCATTCAGACGGCCTTTGTGGCGAGCAGCCTTGTTCTTGTGGATGATGCCTTTGTCGGCCATACGGTCGATTACAGGCACAGCCAGAACGTAAGCGGCTTGCGCTTTTTCGGCGTCTTTTGCGTCAATGGCTTTAACTACATTCTTGATGTAGGTGCGGACCATGGAACGCAGGCTGGCGTTGTGGCTGCGACGCTTCTCAGCCTGTTTTGCACGTTTCTTGGCGGAAGGTGTGTTGGCCACCGTCGAGCTCCTCGAAAGACTTTAGGTAAATAGCAAACAAAATAGGCCGCGAATCATGCCGATGCGTAGACCGGATGTCAAGGCCACCTGCAGGGTTCCGCCGAGTGGTGCAGCAACAGGCGGGAAATATTCCTTTCTGCCGTGCGATCTGTAAACTCGGGAATTTTTGGCTCCCCTGCGAAGGCGCGGGAGTATCGCACATTCGAACGCTGTCTGGCAGCGTCCTCTGTCCTTGGCGTGAATCTTTTCGATGAATCTGCTCAAATCCCTCGCTGCAGTCAGCTCCATCACCATGATTTCACGGGTGTTGGGCTTCGTGCGCGACACCATCCTGGCCCGTATCTTCGGTGCCGGCGTTGCCACAGACGCCTTCTTCATTGCCTTCAAGCTGCCCAACCTGCTGCGCCGGATCTTCGCCGAGGGGGCGTTCTCCCAGGCTTTCGTACCGATCCTGGCCGAATACAAGACCCAGCAGGGCGAGGAGGCCACACGCACCTTCATCGCCTACGTCAGCGGCTTGCTGACCCTGGTGCTGGCCGTGGTCACGGCCCTGGGCATACTGGCCGCCCCCTGGGTGGTATGGGCCACTGCGCCGGGCTTCGTCGCCAGCGCCGAGAAATACGCCCTGACCACCGACCTGCTGCGCGTGACGTTTCCTTATATATTGCTGATCTCGCTGTCGTCGCTGGCCGGTGCGATCCTCAACACCTGGAACCGCTTTTCAGTGCCGGCATTCACTCCGACCTTGCTCAACGTGGCAATGATCCTCTTCGCCGTGCTGCTCACGCCTTATTTCAACCCGCCGATCATGGCGCTGGCCTGGGGCGTGCTGGCAGGTGGCCTGGCGCAGTTGCTCTATCAGCTGCCGGCCCTGAAGAAAATCGGCATGCTCGTGCTGCCACGCCTCAACCTGCGCGATGCCGGGGTCTGGCGCGTGCTCAAGCAGATGCTGCCGGCCATTCTCGGCGTCTCGGTGAGCCAGATCTCGCTGATCATCAACACCATCTTCGCCTCGTTCCTGGTCGCCGGCTCGGTGTCCTGGATGTACTACGCCGACCGCCTGATGGAGCTGCCGTCCGGCGTGCTCGGCGTGGCCCTGGGAACCATCTTGCTGCCGACCCTGGCCAAGACCTATGCCAACAAGGACCGTGATGAGTACTCCCGCATCATGGACTGGGGCCTGCGCCTGTGTTTCCTGTTGGTGCTTCCGTGTACCCTGGCCTTGGCGGTACTGGCCGAGCCATTGACCGTAGCGCTGTTCCAGTATGGCAAGTTCAGCGCCACCGACGCGGCGATGACCCAGCGCGCGCTGATCGCCTATTCGGTCGGCTTGCTGGCGATCATTCTGGTCAAGGTGCTGGCACCTGGGTTTTATGCGCAGCAGAATATTCGGACGCCGGTGAAGATCGCGATCTTCACCTTGGTGTGCACGCAGCTGTTCAACCTGGCGCTGATCGGCCCGTTGCAGCACGCCGGCCTGGCCCTGGCCATCAGCCTGGGCGCCTGCCTGAATGCGGGGCTGCTGTTCTGGAAGCTGCGCAGCCAGCAGTTATTCCAGCCGCAGCCAGGCTGGGCGATGTTCCTTGGCAAGCTGGTGCTGTCGGTGGCGCTGATGACCACCGTGCTGCTGTTGGGCATGCACTACCTGCCGGCCTGGGCCGAAGGCAACATGCTCGAGCGTCTGCTGCGCCTGGCGGCGTTGATCGCAGCAGGCGTGGTGACCTACTTCGGCGCGCTGTACCTGTGCGGCATCCGTCCTCGGCATTTCATGCGCAAGGCCCTGCATTGAGCTGCACTGCACGTCAGGCGTCGGTTTTTCACATTCCACGCCACCCCTCGGCGCTGCTGCCTGTCACCGACGCCCGGGTGTGGTTATAATCGGCCACTTTATGAGCAAGAAGCGCGTTATGCAGCTGGTTCGAGGTCTTCACAACCTGCGCCCCGAGCACCGGGGCTGTGTCGCCACCATTGGCAACTTCGACGGGGTTCACCGTGGCCACCAGGCGATCCTGGCGCGCCTGCGCGAGCGCGGCCAGGCCTTGGGCCTGCCGACCTGCGTGGTGATCTTCGAGCCGCAACCGCGCGAGTATTTCGCCCCTGACACCGCCCCGGCGCGCCTGGCGCGTCTGCGCGACAAGGTCGAGCTGCTGGCCGGCGAGGGGATCGACCGCGTCCTGTGCCTGGCATTCAACCAGCGCCTGAGCCAGCTCAGCGCCGATGAATTCGTCAAGGCGATCCTGGTCGACGGCCTGGACGTGCGCCACCTCGAAGTGGGCGACGACTTCCGCTTCGGCTGTGATCGGGCCGGCGACTTTGCCTTCCTGGTGGCTGCCGGCAAGCAGTACGGTTTCAGCGTCGAAGCCGCCAACACGGTGATCCAGGATGGCCTGCGGGTCAGCAGCACCGAGGTGCGCAAGGCCCTGGCCGAAGGCAACTTCGAGCTGGCCGAACACTTGCTCGGCCGCCCGTACCGCATCACCGGCCGAGTCCTGCACGGGCAGAAGCTGGCCCGCCAGCTCGGCACGCCGACGGCCAACATCCAGCTCAAGCGCCGCCGCGTGCCGTTGTCCGGGGTCTACCTGGCCAGCATCGAGATCGACGGCAAGGCCTGGCCGGGTGTCGGCAATATCGGGGTGCGCCCCACGGTGGCCGGCGACGGCCGCCCACACCTTGAGATTCATCTACTGGATTATGCCGGCGATCTGTATGGCCGGCGCCTGACGGTGGAATTCCACCACAAGCTGCGCGAAGAGCAGCGATTCGCCTCCCTGGAGGCGCTGAAGTCGGCGATCGATGCGGATATCGCCGCCGCACGTGCACATTGGCACGCTCAACCGCTAACCAAGAGCCTGAAATGACCGACTACAAAGCCACGCTAAACCTTCCGGACACCGCCTTCCCCATGAAGGCCGGCCTGCCTCAGCGCGAACCGCAGATTCTGCAGCGCTGGGACAGCATTGGCCTGTACCAGAAGCTGCGCGAGATTGGCAAGGATCGTCCGAAGTTCGTCCTGCACGACGGCCCGCCCTACGCCAACGGCAAGATTCACATCGGTCATGCGCTGAACAAGATCCTCAAGGACATGATCGTCCGTTCCAAGACCCTGTCCGGCTTCGACGCGCCGTACGTACCGGGCTGGGACTGCCATGGCCTGCCGATCGAGCACAAGGTCGAAGTCACCCACGGCAAGCACCTGACCGCCGACCGTACCCGCGAGCTGTGCCGCGAGTACGCTGCCGAGCAGATCGAAGGGCAGAAGACCGAGTTCATCCGCCTGGGTGTGCTGGGCGATTGGGACAACCCGTACAAGACCATGAACTTCGCCAACGAGGCCGGTGAAATCCGTGCCCTGGCCGAAATGGTCAAGCAGGGCTTCGTGTTCAAGGGCCTCAAGCCGGTGAACTGGTGCTTCGATTGCGGCTCGGCCCTGGCTGAAGCTGAAGTCGAATACGCCGACAAGAAGTCGCAGACCATCGACGTTGCCTTCCCGGTCGCCGACGAGGCCAAGCTGGCTGCGGCGTTCGGCTTGCCGGCACTGACCAAGCCCGCTGCCATCGTGATCTGGACCACCACCCCGTGGACCATCCCGGCCAACCAGGCGTTGAACATCCACCCGGAATTCACCTATGCCCTGGTCGACACCGGCGAGCGTCTGCTGGTGCTGGCGCAGGAGCTGGTCGAGTCGTGCCTCAAGCGCTACAACCTCGAAGGCTCGGTCGTGGCCACCACCCAAGGCGCGGCGCTGGAGTTGGTCAATTTCCGTCACCCGTTCTACGATCGCCTGTCGCCGGTGTACCTGGCCGACTACGTCGAATTGGGCGCCGGTACCGGCGTGGTTCACTCCGCACCTGCCTACGGTGAAGACGACTTCGTCACCTGCAAGCGCTACGGCATGGTCAACGACGACATCCTCACCCCGGTGCAGAGCAACGGCGTGTATGTCGAGTCGCTGCCGTTCTTCGGTGGCCAGTTCATCTGGAAGGCCAACCCGGCGATCGTCGAGAAGCTTGGCGAAGTCGGTGCGCTGATGCACAGCGAAACCATCAGCCACAGCTACATGCACTGCTGGCGCCACAAGACCCCGCTGATCTACCGCGCCACCGCGCAGTGGTTCGTCGGCATGGACAAGCAGCCAAGCACTGGCGAGCCGCTGCGCGAGCGCGCACTCAAAGCCATCGAAGACACCAAGTTCGTCCCGGCCTGGGGCCAGGCGCGCCTGCACTCGATGATCGCCAACCGCCCGGACTGGTGCATCTCGCGTCAGCGTAACTGGGGCGTGCCGATCCCGTTCTTCCTGCACAAGCAGACCGGCGAACTGCACCCGCGTACCGTCGAGCTGATGGAAGCGGTGGCCCAGCGTGTCGAGCAGGAGGGCATCGAGGCCTGGTTCAAGCTCGACGCTGCCGAACTGCTGGGCGATGAAGCCGGCCAGTATGACAAGATCGCCGACACCCTGGACGTGTGGTTCGATTCCGGCACCACGCACTGGCACGTACTGCGTGGCTCCCACGACATCGGTCACGCCACCGGCCCGCGCGCCGATCTTTACCTGGAAGGCTCCGACCAGCACCGCGGCTGGTTCCATTCGTCGCTGCTGACCGGCTGCGCCATCGATGGCCATGCGCCGTACCGCGAGCTGCTGACCCACGGCTTCACCGTGGACGAGAACGGCCGCAAGATGTCCAAGTCGCTGGGCAATACCATCGAGCCCGAGAAGGTCAACAACACCCTGGGCGCCGACATCCTGCGCCTGTGGGTCGCGGCCACCGACTATTCCGGCGAGATGGCGGTTTCCGAGCAGATCCTGCAGCGCAGCGCCGACGCCTACCGGCGTATCCGCAACACCGCACGCTTCCTGCTTTCCAACCTGTCCGGCTTCGACCCGGCGCGTGATCTGCTCCAGCCCGAAGAGATGATTGCCCTCGACCGTTGGGCGGTAGACCGCACCCTGTTGCTGCAGCGCGAGCTGGAAGAGCACTACGGCGAGTACCGCTTCTGGAACGTCTACTCCAAGGTGCACAACTTCTGCGTGCAGGAGCTGGGCGGCTTCTACCTCGACATCATCAAGGACCGCCAGTACACCACCGGCGCCAACAGTGTCGCCCGTCGTTCCTGCCAGACCGCGCTGTACCACATCAGCGAGGCCCTGGTGCGCTGGATCGCGCCGATCCTGGCCTTCACCGCCGACGAGATCTGGCAGTACCTGCCGGGCGAGCGCAACGAGTCGGTGATGCTCAACGGCTGGTATGCAGGCTTGGGCGAGCTGCCGGAAGGCACCGAGCTCGACCGCGCTTACTGGGATCGCGTGATGGCGGTCAAGGCTGCAGTCAACAAAGAGCTGGAAAACCAGCGGACCGCCAAAGTCATTGGCGGCAACCTGCAAGCTGAGGTTACCCTGTTCGCCGAAGAGGGCCTGAGCGCCGACCTGGCCAAGCTTGGCGACGAGCTGCGCTTCGTGCTGATCACTTCGGCTGCCAGCGTCGTGCCGCTGGCCCAGGCCCCGGCCGAGGCCGTGGCCACCGAAGTCGAAGGGCTGAAACTGCAGGTGGTCAAGTCCGGTCACGCCAAGTGCGGCCGTTGCTGGCACTTCCGTGCCGACGTCGGCAGCCACCCCGAGCACCCGGAAATCTGCAGCCGCTGCGTCGACAACCTGAGCGGTAATGGCGAGGTGCGCCACTATGCCTAACCCTGCAGCAGGGCGCTTCGGGCGCCTGCCATGGCTGTGGCTGAGCTTGCTGGTCCTGGTCCTCGACCAGGCCACCAAGCTGTATTTCAACAACGCCCTGAGCATGTACCAGCAAATCGTGGTGATTCCCGACTACTTCAGCTGGACCCTGGCCTACAACACCGGCGCCGCGTTCAGCTTCCTCGCCGACAGCTCCGGCTGGCAGCGCTGGCTGTTCGCCCTGATCGCCGTGGTGGTCAGTGCCGTGCTGGTGGTCTGGCTCAAGCGCCTGGGGCGTAACGAGACCTGGCTTGCGGTAGCGCTGGCGCTGGTCCTGGGCGGCGCCATCGGCAACCTGTACGACCGTATCGTGCTGGGCCACGTGGTCGACTTCATCCTGGTGCACTGGCAGAACCGTCACTACTTCCCGGCCTTCAACCTGGCCGACAGCGCTATCACCGTTGGCGCGGTGATGTTGGCGCTGGACATGTTCAAGAGCAAGAAGTCCGAGGAACCGGTCCATGACTGACACCCGTATCGGCCAGAACACCGAAGTCACCCTGCACTTCGCGCTGCACCTGGAAAATGGCGACACTGTCGACAGCACCTTCGACAAAGCCCCGGCGACCTTCAAGGTCGGCGACGGCAACCTGCTGCCGGGCTTCGAAAGCACCTTGTTCGGCTTCAAGGCCGGTGACAAGCGCACCGTGGTGGTGGCCCCAGAGAACGCCTTTGGTCAGCCCAACCCGCAGAACGTGCAAGTGATGCCACGCTCCCAGTTCGAAGGCATGGAGCTGTCCGACGGGCTGCTGATCATCTTCAACGATGCGGCCAACACCGAGCTGCCGGGTGTGGTCAAGGCATTCGATGAGCACCAGGTGACCATCGATTTCAATCACCCACTGGCTGGCAAGACCCTGACCTTCGAGGTGGATATCCTCGAGGTCAAGGCCCTGTAGGCCCGGAGCCGAGCATGCAAATCAAACTCGCCAACCCGCGCGGCTTCTGCGCGGGCGTGGACCGGGCGATCGAAATCGTCAACCGGGCGCTGGAAGTCTTCGGCCCGCCCATCTACGTGCGTCACGAAGTGGTGCACAACAAGTTCGTGGTCGAAGACCTGCGCAACCGCGGCGCCATCTTCGTCGAAGAACTGGATCAGGTGCCGGACGATGTCATCGTCATCTTCAGTGCCCATGGCGTTTCCCAGGCCGTGCGCCAGGAAGCGGCCGGGCGTGGCCTGAAGGTGTTCGATGCAACCTGTCCGCTGGTGACCAAGGTGCACATCGAAGTGGCCAAGTACAGCCGCGACGGCCGAGAGTGCATTCTCATCGGCCACGAAGGCCACCCGGAAGTCGAAGGCACCATGGGCCAGTACGACGCCAGCAACGGTGGCGCCATCTACCTCGTCGAAGACGAAGAAGATGTCGCCAAGCTCCAGGTCAACGACCCGGACCACCTGGCCTTCGTCACCCAGACCACCTTGTCGATGGATGACACCAGCCGGGTCATCGACGCCCTGCGCGCACGCTTCCCGAACATTGGCGGCCCGCGCAAGGACGATATCTGCTACGCCACGCAAAACCGCCAGGACGCGGTCAAGCAACTGGCCGATGAATGCGATGTGCTGCTGGTAGTGGGGAGCCCGAACAGCTCCAACTCCAACCGCCTGCGGGAGCTGGCCGAGCGCATGGGCACACCGGCCTACCTGATCGACGGGGCCGAAGACTTGCAGCGTGGCTGGTTCGAGCAGGCCGCTCAGGTGGGTATCACCGCTGGCGCCTCGGCCCCCGAGGTGTTGGTGCGCGGTGTGATCGACCAGCTCAAGGCGTGGGGCGCTACCAGCGCCGAAGAGCTCGACGGGCGTCCGGAGAACATCACCTTCTCCATGCCTAAAGAACTGCGGGTTCGCTCGCTGATCTGATCACAGGCCTGCGCAGGTGGACCCCTCCGGTTCACCGCTGCGCAGGCTGATCCGTCCGGTGGGCGCCAGCACCACCTGATAGGGGCTGTTGCACACGGTCAGTGTGCCGCCGCCGAAACTGCTGCCGCGCCCCAGCGGTACGCCCAATGCACTGAACCTCATCTGCGTACCCGCCGAGTTGGCGATTTTCAACGGCCGGGTCAGGCTGTGCTCGCGCAGCACCTGCTGGTTGCGCTCCAGCACCACCTGCCAGCCCTTGCCCCAATCATTATGCAGTGGCTGCACACGCACCGGCTGGCTTTGCAGCATGGCGTGACTGCGCGCACTGCGCAGGGCCTGCGCCAGGTCACGGGCGGCGGCCGCTCGGTGTAGGTCATCACTTAACTTGGCGTAGGCCGGCATGCCGAGCTGTGTCAGCAATGCCGCTACCGCCAAAGCCGACATGGTTTGAATCAGTGTTACGCCTTTTTGCTTCACCGTGCATTCCTCCGTGGAAGTGCTTGGCTCTAGCTTCGTGGACGTTGGACAGGCGTGCCAGTCGCCCAAGTTCAAGGTAATCGCAGGAAAACTCCCAGGAGGTGCAGGGATGCGCAACATACAACGTGGCATGACGCTGCTGGAGGTGCTGCTGGCGGTCGCCGTGGTGGCCTCGGGAACAGTCGCTGCGGCGGCGTTGCAGGCCAAGGCGCTACAGGCGAGCGAAGCGGCGCGCCGCGATGGCCAGGCGCTGATGGTGCAATACAGCGAACACGAGCGGGGCCGCCCATGAGGCGTCAACAGCGCGGTTTCGGCTTGCTCGACATGTGGCTGGCGCTGAGCCTTGGGTTGTTGCTGCTGACCGGCGCTGGCCAGTTGCTGGTTGCGGCTCATCAGAGCTGGCGCCTGCACGGCGCGGCCCTGCAGCTGCAAAGCGACGCCCGCCTGGTGCTGCTGCGCATGGCCCAGGATATCCGCATGGCCGGCATGTTCGGCTGCTTGCGCCTGCAGCCGCAGGACTTCCAGGACCCCTCGGCGCGCCGCCTGTTCGAGCGACCGCTAGACATAGGTCCGTCCAGCTTGAGCCTGGTGACTGCGGAACTGCCAGGCCATTACGGAGCACCGGACTGGACCCTGCTGACCGATTGCAAGGACTTCGCGCAGGTAGCGAAGGGCAGGCCGGCTGATCCTGGCAGGCATTGGGCGATTGCCATCAGCCGGCACCGCTATGCCTTGCAGGGCAGCGCCTTGATGTTCAGCCGGCGTACCAGCGATACCGCGCAAGTGCTGATCGACAATGTCCGTGAACTGCGCATCGAGCGTGTACAGCAGCCTGAGGGCGATCGCCTGGACTTGTCCCTGACACTGTACGACCCGGCCCTTGCGCTCGAACAGCGGCACGCTCTGAGCGTCGCCCTGCGCAACCCAGTGGCCGCGCTGTGAAGCGTCAGGGCGGCATGGTGCTGCTGCTGGCGCTGATCTTCACCCTGCTTCTCGGTTTACTGGCCGCCTCGGCTTTGCGCGAAGCACAGCTGAGCACCCGGCTGACAACCGTCTTGAAAGAAGGCCTGCAAGCCTTCGAGCAAGCCGAGGCCACGTTGTTGGACGGCTTGGCAAGCTTGCAGCGTGCCGCTCCTGGGCCATGCAACGGCTGCCCACCCCCGGCCGATCCACATGCGCTGCAGGGCCCGTGGCAGCGCGCAGAGCAGGGTTATTTCCTGTTGCAGAACCTCGGCACGACCACCCGCGCTGCGCACATGGCCTGGGGCGAGCCGGTCGTCTTGTACCGGATCACTGCGGTCAGCCAACAAACCACCGCGCGCCAGGTGGTGGAGGCGGTGTACGCCGTGCCGAGCGCTCAAGCGCCGGCGCCCCAGCGTATCGCCTGGCGCCAGAGACTGAAGGAAGACTGACATGCAGCAAGGGATGACGCTGATCGAGTTGTTGATTGTCGTGGCGGTGACCGGCATTCTGGCAGCCATTGCCTACCCCAGTTACAGTGACCAGCTCAGGCGAGCCGCACGCAGCGAAGTGGTCGGCGTGCTGCATGACGCTGCCCTGCGTCTGGAGCTGCACCGCGCGCGCACCGGCCAATACGCCGAGGGCGACCCGCCGTTGCCGAGCGCAAGCCGCTACTACCGCCTGCATGTCGAGCGCCAGGCAGACGCCTTCACGCTGATCGCGCGGCGGCTGCCCACTGGCCTGATGGCCGATGACCGCTGCGGCGACTTTCAGCTCGACCAGGCCGGCGCACAGCGCAACCCGGGCGCCACAGGCAGCGCCGAGCGATGTTGGGGAAGCTGAAGATTGAATGATGCCTTGGGCATCGCCGATTTTACTTCAGGTGTTGGATCGATAGATGAGCAAGCAAGTAGTGGTGGTCGGCGGCGGCGTGATCGGCCTGCTGACCGCGTTCAACCTGGCGGCGAGGGTCGGCCAGGTGGTGGTGTGCGATCAGGGCGAGGTGGGCCGCGAATCGTCCTGGGCCGGCGGCGGTATCGTCTCG
Organism: Pseudomonas sp. SMSB3; assembly: GCF_052041965.1. Taxonomy (NCBI): domain Bacteria; kingdom Pseudomonadati; phylum Pseudomonadota; class Gammaproteobacteria; order Pseudomonadales; family Pseudomonadaceae; genus Pseudomonas; species Pseudomonas sp. SMSB3. The sequence goes on from NZ_JBKGGV010000001.1 coordinate 14,114, forward strand.
CCACTGTACCCCTGGCGCTACAGCCCGGCCGTTACCGCGCTGGCGCACTGGTCGCAGGATTTCTACCCACAGCTGGGCGAGCGCCTGTTCGCCAGCACCGGCATCGACCCCGAGGTGCATACCACCGGGCTGTACTGGCTGGATCTCGACGACGAGGCCGAAGCGCTGGCGTGGGCTGCGCGTGAGGGGCGGCCGTTGAGCTCCGTGGACACCTCGGCCGCCTACGATGCCGTGCCGGTCCTCGGGCCGGGCTTCAAGCGTGCGATTTTCATGGCGGGTGTGGCCAACGTGCGCAACCCACGCCTGGTCAAGGCGCTCAAGGCGGCGTTGCAGGCCCTGCCCAATGTAACCCTGCGCGAGCACTGCCCGATCAGCGGCTTCGTCCAGCAAGCCGGGCGCGTGACGGGCGTGCAGACCGCAGAGGGCGTCTTGGCCGCTGACGAGGTAGTGCTCAGCGCTGGCGCCTGGAGCGGCGATCTGTTGCGCACCTTGGGCCTGGCGCTGCCGGTCGAGCCGGTCAAGGGCCAGATGATTCTATTCAAATGTGCCGAGGACTTTCTGCCGAGCATGGTGCTGGCCAAGGGGCGCTACGCGATCCCGCGCCGCGACGGGCACATCCTGGTGGGCAGTACCCTGGAACACGCTGGCTACGACAAGACACCGACCGAGGACGCGCTGGCCAGCCTGAAGGCTTCGGCCATCGAGCTACTGCCGCAGCTCAAGGATGCCGCCGTGGTCGCGCACTGGGCAGGCTTGCGCCCAGGCTCGCCGGAAGGGGTGCCGTACATCGGCCCGGTGCCTGGGCATGAAGGGCTGTGGTTGAACTGTGGGCATTACCGCAACGGGTTGGTGCTGGCGCCAGCATCGTGCCAGCTGTTCAGCGATCTGTTGACCGGTGCTCGGCCAGTCATCGATCCGGCCCCCTACGCCCCGGCAGGCCGTCTGGGCTGAGGGGCGTTCGCGGCGCGTTGATGCCGCGACAGGACGGGGCAGGGCAGCCGCTTGCCTCAGCCCTGTCGGCCAGGCCCCTGTTGCAGGTGTGCCTGGCTGCAATACCACTCGTTGCCTTGCTGCAGCGCCCGTTCGTCGGGCAGGTGCACGCCGCAATGGGCGCAGCGCACCATCTTCAACGGGGCATCGAGCTTGGGCTCGGCAGGCGACTGTTGCGCGGCTTTGAACTTGCGCCACAGCCAGAACGCGGCGGCGATCAGGGCGATCCAGAAAAGTAGGCGAACCATGGTGTCCAGCTTGTTGGGGATGAAAGCCGACAGTCTAGGGCGCAGCCAATAAAAAAGGGAGGCCTGGGCCTCCCTTTCGCATGGCGCTGCGGTCAGTCGAACAGACCGAAGGTCATGTAGCTGAACCACGAGCGATCTTTTTCGGCTTCTTTCGGGCCTTCAGGCACGATCGGGTCGCCGTTCTCGTCCTTGGGCAGCAGCTCTTGCGGCATCTCGTCACGCGCATCCTGGAACTGCTTGACCACGTCCTGATTGGCGCGGGTTTCGCCCGGTGGCAGCGGGGTGCTGGTTTCGATCAGGCCCAAGGTAGCCTTGGACAGCCAGCCGCGGCCATCGGATTCGGTCTGTTTGTTCTGGAACTCACCATCGACCAGGCTCGGGTGGTCTGGGTAGTTGAGTTTCAGCGCTTCCAGGCTGGTGGCGGCAAGATCGTCCAGGTGCATCTTCTGGTACGACTCGACCATCACTGCCAGGCCATCGCCGACCGATGGGGTTTCCTGGAAGTTCTCGACCACGTAGCGGCCACGGTTGGCAGCGGCAACATAGGCCTGGCGGCTGAGGTAGTAGTCGGCCACGTGGATTTCGTAGGCTGCCAGCAGGTTGCGCAGGTAGATCATGCGCTGCTTGGCGTCCGGGGCGTAGCGGCTGTTCGGGAAGCGGCTGGTCAGCTGGGCGAACTCGTTGTAGGAGTCGCGCGCGGCACCTGGGTCACGCTTGGTCATGTCCAGCGGCAGGAAGCGCGCCAGCAGGCCGCGGTCCTGGTCGAACGAGGTCAGGCCCTTGAGGTAGTAGGCGTAGTCGACGTTCGGGTGCTGCGGGTGCAGGCGAATGAAGCGCTCGGCGGCCGACTTGGCGGCCTCGGGCTCGGCATTCTTGTAGTTGGCGTAGATCAGCTCGAGCTGCGCCTGGTCGGCGTAGCGGCCGAACGGGTAGCGCGACTCCAGGGCCTTGAGCTTGTTCACGGCGCTGGTGTAGCTGGAGTTGTCCAGGTCAGCCTGGGCCTGTTGATACAGCTCGGCCTCACTGAGGTTTTCGTCAATGACTTCCTTGTTAGAGGAACAGGCCGCGGTGAGCCCGAGGATGGCGATCAGCAGCAGGTGTTTCACTTGCATGGCGGCTTGCGTCCCTTTGACGGCCGCTGTCTTGGGCGGTGCCGTCCTGTTATGATGAGCGCCCCGGCCAACCCCGGGACAAAAGAAGCCGTATTTAACCACAAGCTCGCAGCCGAAACCAAAGGCTGTGCGCCCGCCGAATCGAGCATGTCCGAGATCATTCAACTTAGCGCAGAGGTCCCGTCCGAACTGGGCGGTCAACGCCTCGACCAGGTCGCCGCCCAATTGTTCGCCGAGTATTCGCGTTCGCGGCTTACTTCGTGGATCAAAGAAGGCCGCCTGACGGTCGATGGCGCGGTCCTGCGCCCCCGTGACACCGTCCATGGCGGCTCCGTCCTGGCGCTCGACGCCGAGCAGGAAGCCCAGGGTGAGTGGGAGGCCGAGGACATCGAGCTGGACATCGTCTATGAAGACGACCAGATCCTGGTGATCAACAAACCGGCTGGCCTGGTGGTGCACCCGGCTGCCGGCCACGCCAGCGGTACCCTGCTCAATGCCTTGCTGCACCACGTGCCCGACATCATCAACGTGCCGCGTGCCGGGATCGTCCACCGCCTGGACAAAGACACCACCGGTCTGATGGTCGTCGCCAAGACCCTGCAGGCGCAGACCAAGCTGGTCGAGCAACTGCAAAGCCGCAGCGTCAGCCGAATCTACGAGTGCATCGTGGTCGGCGTGGTGACTGCCGGTGGCAAGATCGACGCCCCGATCGGCCGTCACGGCGGCATGCGCCAGCGCATGGCGGTCACCGATGGTGGCAAGCCTGCGGTCAGCCATTACCGGGTGCTCAAGCGCTTCCGCTCGCACACCCACGTGCGGGTCAAACTGGAAACCGGCCGCACCCACCAGATCCGCGTGCACATGGCCCATGTCGGCTTCCCGCTGGTCGGCGACCAGACCTACGGCGGCCGTTTCCGCATCCCGCCGGCAGCCAGCCCGACCATGGTCGATGCGGTGAAGAACTTCCCGCGCCAGGCCCTGCACGCACGCTTCCTGGCGCTGGTACACCCGGCCACCGGTGAACGCATGGAATGGGAATCGCCACTGCCGGATGATTTCGTCTGGTTGCTGTCGCTGCTCAGCCAGGACCGCGAGAGCTTTATCGGATGAGCGGTCTGACCCAGGCGCTGCTGTTCCCCGACTGGCCAGCCCCGGCCTCGGTGCGCGCCTGTGTCACCACGCGCCAGGGTGGCGTCAGCCTACCGCCCTACGACACCTTCAATCTCGGTGACCACGTCGGCGACGACCCAGCGGCAGTCGCCGAGAATCGCCGTCGCCTGAGCGCCGAATTCGCCATCCAGCCCGCCTGGCTCAAGCAGGTCCACGGCGTGGTCGTGGCCGATGCCAACCCAGCCGTGGTGGCCGAGGCCGATGCCAGCTGGACCGACCAGCCTGGCATTGCCTGCACGGCGATGACTGCCGATTGCCTGCCCATATTGTTCTGCGACCGCGCCGGTACCCGCGTGGCAGCGGCCCATGCTGGTTGGCGCGGGCTGGCCGCTGGCGTGCTGGAAGCCACGCTCGAGCGCCTGGCCCTGGCGCCTGAAGAGGTGCTGGTGTGGCTGGGGCCGGCGATCGGCCCGCAGGCGTTCGAGGTCGGGCTGGAAGTGCGCGATGCCTTCACCGCCCTGCACCCCGACGCCGCCCAGGCCTTCGTCCCTGGTGCGCAGCCGGGCAAGCTGATGGCCGATATCTACGCGCTGGCGCGCATTCGCCTGGCGGCGCGTGGCGTTACCGCCGTGTACGGCGGCGGCTTGTGCACGGTCAGCGACCCGCGCTTCTTCTCCTACCGCCGCACCCCGCAGGGTGGGCGCTTCGCTTCACTGGTCTGGCTGGACCCGCATTAATCCATCCAGCTGACTTCGGTCAACCCCGCTACGCTTGAATCTTCCAGAATCACCCTTATCTATAAGGACATCTCAGGCAGGTTTCTTCACGAACAGGCGCTGTCCATCGCTCCGACCTGCCCTTTAAAGGAAGGTACATCATGCGAATAGACCGTTTGACCAGCAAGCTCCAGCTTGCCATTTCCGATGCCCAATCCCTGGCCGTTGGCATGGATCATCCTGCCATCGAGCCGGTGCACCTGTTGCAGGCGCTGCTCGAACAGCAGGGCGGGTCCATCAAGCCACTGCTGATGCAGGTAGGCTTCGACATCAACAGCCTGCGCCAGGCCTTGGTCAAGGAACTCGACCAGCTGCCGAAAATCCAGAACCCCACGGGCGATGTGAACATGTCCCAGGACCTGGCACGTCTGCTCAACCAGGCCGACCGTCTGGCCCAGCAAAAGGGCGACCAGTTCATTTCCAGTGAATTGGTCCTGCTCGCCGCCATGGACGAGAACAGCAAGCTCGGCAAGCTGCTGCTCAGCCAGGGCGTGAGCAAGAAAGCGCTGGAAAACGCCATCAACAACCTGCGCGGCGGCGCAGCGGTCAATGACCCGAATGCCGAGGAGTCGCGTCAGGCCCTGGACAAATACACCGTCGACCTGACCAAGCGCGCCGAAGAAGGCAAGCTAGACCCGGTGATTGGCCGTGACGATGAAATCCGCCGCACCGTGCAGGTGCTGCAGCGCCGCACCAAGAACAACCCGGTGCTGATCGGTGAGCCTGGTGTGGGCAAGACTGCCATCGCCGAAGGCCTGGCCCAGCGCATCATCAACGGTGAAGTGCCCGACGGCCTCAAAGGCAAACGCCTGCTGGCGCTGGACATGGGCGCATTGATCGCCGGTGCCAAGTACCGCGGCGAGTTCGAAGAGCGCCTCAAAGGCCTGCTCAATGAGCTGTCCAAGCAGGAAGGGCAGATCATTCTGTTCATCGACGAACTGCACACCATGGTCGGCGCCGGTAAGGGCGAAGGCGCAATGGATGCCGGTAACATGCTCAAGCCGGCCCTGGCCCGTGGTGAGCTGCACTGCGTTGGCGCCACCACGCTCAACGAGTACCGCCAGTTCATCGAGAAGGACGCCGCGCTCGAGCGCCGCTTCCAGAAAGTGCTGGTGGAGGAGCCGAGCGAGGAAGACACCATCGCCATTCTGCGTGGCCTCAAGGAGCGCTATGAAGTGCACCACAAGGTGGCCATCACCGACGGTGCGATCATAGCTGCGGCCAAGCTTAGCCACCGCTACATCACCGATCGGCAACTGCCTGACAAGGCCATCGACCTGATCGACGAAGCGGCCAGCCGTATTCGCATGGAGATCGACTCCAAGCCAGAAGTGCTCGACCGCCTCGACCGCCGCCTGATCCAGCTGAAAGTGGAATCCCAGGCGCTGAAGAAAGAAGAAGACGAAGCCGCGAAAAAACGCCTGGAAAAACTGACCGAAGAAATCGAGCGCCTCGAGCGTGAGTATTCGGACCTCGAAGAAATCTGGGCCTCCGAGAAAGCCGAGGTACAGGGTTCGGCGCAGATCCAGCAAAAGATCGAGCAGGCCCGCCAGGAACTGGAAGCCGCACGCCGCAAGGGCGACCTCAGCCGCATGGCCGAGCTGCAGTACGGGGTGATCCCAGACCTTGAGCGCAGCCTGCAGATGGTCGACCAGCACGGCAAGACCGACAACCAGCTGCTGCGCAACAAGGTCACCGAGGAAGAAATTGCCGAGGTGGTTTCCAAATGGACGGGCATCCCCGTGTCCAAGATGCTCGAGGGCGAGCGCGAAAAGCTGCTGAAGATGGAAGCGTTGCTGCACCAGCGCGTGATTGGCCAGGGCGAGGCGGTGACCGCCGTGGCCAACGCCGTGCGCCGCTCGCGTGCCGGGTTGTCCGACCCTAATCGGCCAAGTGGTTCGTTCCTGTTCCTCGGCCCGACCGGCGTGGGCAAGACCGAGCTGTGCAAGGCACTGGCGGAATTTCTCTTCGACACCGAAGAGGCGATGGTCCGTATCGACATGTCCGAGTTCATGGAGAAGCACTCCGTGGCTCGCCTGATCGGTGCGCCGCCAGGCTACGTCGGTTACGAGGAGGGCGGTTATCTGACCGAAGCCGTGCGGCGCAAACCGTACTCGGTGGTGTTGCTCGACGAGGTGGAAAAAGCCCATCCGGATGTGTTCAACGTGCTGCTGCAAGTGCTTGAAGACGGACGCCTGACCGACAGCCATGGCCGTACTGTGGACTTCCGCAACACGGTGATCGTGATGACGTCCAACCTGGGCTCGGCGCAGATCCAGGAACTGGTCGGCGATCGCGAGGCGCAGCGGGCAGCGGTGATGGACGCGGTGGGCGCGCATTTCCGTCCGGAGTTCATCAACCGGATCGACGAAGTGGTGGTGTTCGAGCCGCTGGGCCGCGAGCAGATCGCCGGCATCACCGAAATCCAGCTCGGCCGCCTGCGCAGCCGCCTGCTGGAACGCGAGCTGTCGTTGAGCCTGAGCCCAGAGGCCTTGGACAAGCTGATCGCGGTAGGTTACGACCCGGTGTATGGCGCGCGGCCGCTGAAGCGGGCGATCCAGCGCTGGATCGAAAACCCACTGGCGCAGTTGATCCTGGCGGGCAAGTTCGTGCCCGGCACGGCGATTACCGCCACGGTGGACGGCGACGAGATTGTCTTCGCCTGATCATCGCCACTGAGAAACCCCGCTTCGGCGGGGTTTTTCATGCCTGGAACAGGGCGCGCGCCCAGCAAATTCGGGGCTTGGCGGTTTTTTTTCATAACGTGCTGAAAAATGTGAAATTTTTGCTTGCATCGGAAAACCGGTGCCCCTAATATACGCCGCGTTGTCAGCCACTAAGCGAATCGCCAGCTACATCGGTGACCGCAAAACAACTTACAAATCAGTAAGTTGAATGAAAAAAAGGGGTTGACAAGCAAAACGAAGAATGTAGAATAGCCGACCTCAGCAGCGACAACGTGAAAACGAAGTGGCTAGCGAGATCGAAGCTAACACAGACTTCGAAGCTGTAAAGTTGTACCGAAGTTCAGTTCCGCGATAGCTCAGTCGGTAGAGCAAATGACTGTTAATCATTGGGTCCCTGGTTCGAGTCCAGGTCGCGGAGCCAATCTCGGGGTGTAGCGCAGTCCGGTAGCGCGCCTGCTTTGGGAGCAGGATGTCAGGAGTTCGAATCCCCTCACCCCGACCATTTTCCGGGTCGTTAGCTCAGTTGGTAGAGCAGTTGGCTTTTAACCAATTGGTCGTAGGTTCGAATCCTACACGACCCACCATGTAAAGAGGGCATCTCCGCGAGATGCCCTTTTTCTTTAAGCAGTACTCGGGGTGTAGCGCAGTCCGGTAGCGCGCCTGCTTTGGGAGCAGGATGTCAGGAGTTCGAATCCCCTCACCCCGACCATTTTTGGGTCGTTAGCTCAGTTGGTAGAGCAGTTGGCTTTTAACCAATTGGTCGTAGGTTCGAATCCTACACGACCCACCATGTAAAAAAGGGCATCTCGCAAGAGATGCCCTTTTTCTTTGCTCGGGTTTTAGTCCCGACCGGTTTTGATAGGGGGCGCAGAACGCCCCCGCCAGCCGCTAGTGCAGCTTCAGGCGCGGCTCGGTGCCCCGGCCAATCTTGCTGCCGAGCATCATCAGTGCTGTGCGGAAGAAGCCAAACAGGGCCATCTGGTGCATGCGGTACAGCGACACGTAGAACATCCGCGCCAGCCAGCCTTCGAGCTTCACGCTGCCCATCAGGTTACCCATCAGGTTGCCCACCGCCGAGAAGCGCGACAGCGACACCAGCGAACCATAGTCCTTGTAGGTGTAGGTCGGCAGCGGCTTGTCCTCCAGGCGTGCCTTGATGCTCTGCGCCAGCATCGACGCCTGCTGGTGCGCAGCCTGGGCGCGCGGCGGCACATTGCGGTCGCTGTCCGGCTGCGGGCAAGCGGCGCAGTCACCAAAGGCGAAGATGTCGTCATCACGGGTGGTCTGCAGGGTAGGGCGTACCACCAGCTGATTGATGCGGTTGGTTTCCAGCCCGTCGATGTCCTTGAGGAAGCCCGGCGCGCGAATCCCCGCCGCCCACACCTTGAGGCTGGCCTGGATCACTTCGCCGTCCTTGGTCTTCAGGCCATCTTCGGTCACTTCACTGACCGCTGCGTTGGTCATCACCTTGACGCCGAGTTTCTCCAGGGTCTGGTGCACCGGCACGCTGATGCGCTCAGGCAATGCCGGCAGCACACGCGGGCCGGCCTCGATCAGGGTGATGTGCATGTCCTTGGGCTGGATACGGTCCAGGCCATAGGCCGCCAGCTCGTGGGCGGCGTGGTGCAGTTCGGCCGCAAGCTCGACACCCGTGGCACCGGCACCGACGATCGCCACGCTGATTTTCTCGCTGGCCACGTCACCGGCGTGGGCGCGCAGGTAGTGGTTGAGCAATTGCTGGTGGAAGCGCTCCGCTTGCTTGCGGGTGTCGAGGAACAGGCAGTGCTGCGCGGCGCCCAAGGTCCCGAAGTCGTTGGTGTTCGAGCCCACCGCGATGACCAATGTGTCGTAACCCAGGGTACGCGCAGGCAGCAGCTCGCGGCCGTTCTCGTCGAGGGTGGCGGCCAGTTGAATCTGCTTGCCTTCACGGTCCAGGCCGCTCATGCGCCCGAGCTGGAAGTTGAAGTGGTTCCACTTGGCCTGGGCCACGTAGTTCAGTTCGTCTTCCGAGGAGTTCAGCGAGCCGGCGGCCACCTCGTGCAGCAGGGGCTTCCAGATGTGCGTGAGGTTGGCGTCGACCAGGGTGATCTCGGCCTGCTTGCGCTTGCCCAGGCTTTTACCCAGGCGGGTCGCCAGTTCCAGGCCGCCGGCGCCGCCGCCGACAATCACGATGCGATGAGTCATGGGAATATCTCATAAGGTTTACGGAATTCGTGGCCCCAGGGGCCGGCCGCGCACTGCGCGAGGGGAGGGCGAGCGCAAGGCTGCTCATAGCACCAGTCCACTCAGCAGGCGGCTGACAAGGCCCAACCCGATGGTCACGGCCACGACCAGCACCAGGAGCAACCACGGCCTGAATGGCCGGCGCTCGACTTGATGCTGGGGAGCACGTAGATACTCATCGACACGACGCTGATCTTCAGGATTCAGGCGACTGGTCATGGTGGGCCTCGTCAGGTAGACGTTTGAGACTGCACGAACGCCACAGTGTTCATGCAAGGGCTTGCGACAGATGATAATGCTTTCTATCCCTGGCGCCGAGTGTACGCCACTGCAAAGACTCCCGGCACTGGATCAAAGACTGATGCCGACGTCGAACACGATGCTGCGCCCCAGGTTGCCGCGCAGAAAATCCGGGGCGTCCGGGTGGGCGAACAACACCCGGGCGAACGTTGGCCCGACCAGCGACAACGAGCGCCAGCCTTGGCGCAGGTACTCGGTCGGCGGCGGAAAGTGCGTGTTGAGGTCCAGCACTTCGCGCTTGAGGCTGGCGAAGGCAATGATGTCCAGCTCGCCCAGGTCCAGCCCGCGCTCGCGGTAGTTGTGCGCCTTCTTGCGCAGGGTTGGCGCCAGGCGCTGCAGCAGCTCGGTGGCGGCAATGCGCCTCGGGCGGGCCTCGCGGCGCACTAATTGCGCCAGGGAAAAGGCGCTGCGCCGACGCTGCAGCTCTTCGCGCCACTCGTCATTCAGGCGCCGACCTTCATCGAGCACGAAAAACACTTCGAATGCCGCATCGCGAAACAGCACATCTGGCGGCTCCTGGCCGGCCGGGGTGAAGTCTTCGCTGCGGTGAGGAATGTTCAGCCCCTGCAACAGGCGCTGACACACCCACCGCTCTCGCTCCCACTTGCGGGCGTTGGAGAGAAAGGCATTGGCTTGTTCGGCCTGGATCGTGAGCAGGCGCAGGTAGTCTGAGTCATCCATGCAGACAAGCTTAGTCGGCAATTGTGAACCTAAGGCCGCGTTCACGTAGCAGGGTATAGACTCGGTTAACCACTACCGGGAGTAAGTCGTTCGTGATCAGTGCACCCGTCCTGTCGGCCACCAGCCTGAGCATCGGGTGGCTGGCTTATCTGCCACTGCTGGCCTGGGCCGCATCGCGCACGCGGTGGATCGAATTGTGCGCTGACCGGCGCCGCCAGCACCTGCTGTTCGGCACGGTGTTTTGCCTGTTCGCCCTGTGGCTGGTCCGGCGTGATTTCGACACCGGTGTGTCGTATCACTTCCTGGGCATGACCGCCGTGACCTTGCTGCTCGACTGGCCCCTGGCCGTGCTCGGCGGCTTCATGGCCCAGCTCGGGTTGCTGGCGCTGGGGCGTCAGGACCTGGCGGCATTGGGTGTGAACGGCTTGTTGCTGGTGGGCTTGCCGGTGCTGATCACCGAAGCCTGCGCGAACGTGGTCGAACGCACGCAGCCGCGCAACCTGTTCGTGTACATTTTCTGCTCAGGCTTTTTTCCCGCCGCCTTGACCGTGCTGATCTGCGTGCCTGCCGCGCTGGGCCTGTTGTGGCTGGACGGGCGCTTCGCCATGCCCGAGTGGCTGAGCGATTTCATCGGCTACCTGTGGTTGATGATGTTCCCGGAAGCCTTCATCAACGGCATGCTCATCAGCGCTTTGGTGGTGTTCTGCCCAGACTGGCTGGAAACCTTCAACCGCACCCGTTATTTGCAGGCGCCCTGGAAGGATGGAGGGGGATGATTCGGCATGCATGCGTTTCTCTGAGCCTCAAGCGCCAATCTCGCTGGGCTGCACTGGGTCAGCTGGATTGCAACAAGCACTTCTCATATGAATGGGATCTTATTGTGGGAGCGGCCTTGCGTCGCGAAAGGGCCGAAAAGCGGGCCCGGTAATTCAGGCCGCGAAGCTGAAACCCCGAGGGCGCTGCGCACCCTTTTCGCAACGCAACGCCGCCCCCACAAAGTGCGCTGCCCGCGTTCGAGGCCAACCCCTCAGTGCCGCGGCTCCAACTCTCCAGAAAACAGCTCATCCTCCGCATCCGGCGCCACCGGAATCTTATGTTCCTCAGCCGCCCAGGCCCCCAGATCAATCAGTTTGCAACGGTCAGAACAAAACGGCCGGTAGGCGTTTTTCTCATGCCATTCCACAGGTGCGCCACAGGTCGGGCAATCGACGGTCAATGGCTGGCTCATGGCTGGCCTCCTCGTAAAGTCAGGTAAAAATCGTGCAGGCGGTCGATCTGCCCGTGCAATGCCGCAAGATCGCCGTCATTGACCAGCACATCGTCAGCATGGGCCAGGCGCTCGTCACGCCTGAGCTGAGCCTTGAGAATCGCCTGCACCTGCTCGGCGCTGGTGTTGTCCCGCGCCAAGGTACGCGCCACCTGCACTGCCTCTGGCACATCGATCACCAGCACCCGCTGCACCTTGCGGTACTGCCCCGACTCGATCAGCAGCGGTGAGACATACACCGCATACGGCGACTCGGCCTTGGCCAGGTAGCTGAAGATCTCCTGCCCAATCAGCGGGTGCAGCAGTTGCTCCAGCCACTGGCGCTGCACCGGGTCGGCAAAGATCAGCTGGCGCAACGCCGCGCGATCCAACTGCCCATCGCCCAGCAATACGCCAGGCCCAAAGCGCTCGACGATGCTGGCCAGCGCCGGGCGACCGGGCTCGACCACCCACCGCGCCGCCTGATCGGCATCGACCAGGTGCACGCCCAGTTCGACGAAACGCTCGGCAGCCGCGCTCTTGCCGCTGCCAATGCCGCCGGTGAGGCCGAGAATCCACGGGGTGAAGGCCTTGGTGGTCATCACATTCCAAACAGTTGCAGGTAGAAGGCGTGTATTTCATCACCCCAGAGCACAGCAATCCACCCCGCAATCGCCAGATACGGCCCAAAGGCTATCGCCGTGCCCACCGACTGACGCCGCAGGCGCAACACACACAGCCCTGCCACCACCCCGATCACCGACGACAACAGCAAGCTCAGCGGCACCACCTGCCAGCCACCCCAGGCACCGATCAACGCCAGCAGCTTGAAATCGCCGTAGCCCATGCCCTCCTTGCCGGTGAGCAACTTGAACACCCAGTACACCGTCCACAGGCTCAGATACCCAGCCACCGCGCCCCACAGCGCATCGAACAACGGCACCACCACGCCAAAGGCATTGACCGTCAACCCCAGCCATAACGTCGGCAGCACCAGCACATCGGGCAACAGCTGCTGATCCAGGTCGATCAAGCTCAGCGCCAGCAGGCTCCAGGTCAGCGCCAGCAACACCAAAGCCTCAAGCCCGGGCCCGGAATGCCATACCACTGCCACCGATAACAGCGCACACACCACCTCCACCACGGGGTAGCGAGCACCGATCGGTTGCTTGCATGCCGCGCAGCGACCACCCAGCACCAGGTAACTCAGCAGCGGGATGTTCTCCCAGGCGCGGATGGCGTGCTTGCACCGGGGGCAGTGCGACGCCGGCCAACACAGGTTGAACTGTGCAGGCTCCTCGGTGGGTAGGCCCAGCATCTGTTGCGCTTCCTGGCGCCACTGGCGCTCGAGCATGATCGGCAAACGATGCGCCACCACGTTGAGAAAGCTGCCCACCAGCAGGCCAAGCACCGCCATCAGGCCGATGAAATACGCCGGTTGCTGAACGAGAAAGGTCCAAACCATCATGATCAGAGCAAACTTCCCAACTGAAAGATCGGCAGATACATCGCCACCACCAAGCCCCCGACCAGCACCCCGAGGATCAGCACGATCGCGGGCTCCAGCAGGCTGGTCAATTGATCGAGCGTCTGGCTGACCTGTTCTTCGTAGTGGCTGGCCGACTTGGCCAGCATCGTGTCCAACGTGCCGCTCGATTCACCAATGGCCGTCAGCTGCACCAACAACGGCGCGAACACGCCATCCTCCGCCATCGCCTGGTGCAGCGCCTGCCCCAATGCCATGCGCTGGCGCAGGCGCTGCACCGCCTGTTCATGCACAGCGTCACCGCAGGCCTTGGCCACCGTGCCCAATGCATCCAGCAACGGCACCCCGGCTGCATAGGATGTGGCCAGCGTCCGCGCGAAGCGCGCCAGGGCGGCTTGGCTGAGCAGCCTGCCAAACACCGGCAGACGTAACGCCTGCCGGGTTATCCACAAGCGCGATGCCGCATGCGTTTTGAACAGTCTCGCCAACCCCATCCCACCCCCGACGATCAAAACCAACAAAAGCGGTGCCACGCGTCCGAGCCCTGTGGATAAATCGATCACCCATTGAGTAAAGCCGGGCAGTTGCGAATCGAACCCGGCGAACAGGCTTTCAAAGCGCGGAATCACCTCCAGCAGCAATACGGCCGAAACGCCCACCCCGGTCAGCAACAGCAATAATGGATACAACATCGCCTTGCGCACCCGCTTGAGCAGCAGCTGGCGCTGTTCCAGCAACCCCGCCAACTCCTCCAACTGCCGGTCGAGCGTGCCAGACTGCTCGCCCACGCGAATCAAGTTGCAATACAACCCATCAAACCACGCCGGATGCCGCTGCAACGCATCCGCCAGCCCCATGCCCGCGCTCACATCCCGTTTCAACTTCTCCAGCACCTGCGCCTGCCCCGCCGAACACCCACTGCGCCCCATCACCGCAAAGGCCTGCAACAAAGGCACTCCCGCCTTGAGCAACGTCGCCAGTTGCCGACTGAAACTGGCCGGTTCTGCCTTGTGCCGCGCCTTCGGCAAGCGCCATGCAACCCCGCCAGCCGGTCGCAAGCTCAGCACCTCGATGCCCTGCCGCTGCAGGCCCGCCCGCGCATACGCCGGGCTGCGCCCACTGACTTGTCCGCCAACTTTCGCCCCATGGGCATCGATGCCCCGCCAGCTGTAGAGATGCGTGGAGTGCTGCATGCAAAATGTCCTTTTCTGCCAGTGCGACAAGCCTGGAAACAGCTTGCCCCGCCCAAGACCGAGCGCGTGTCCCTGTTGCTCACTAGAGTAGTTCGGCGAAGGCGAAGTCCAGCGGCGCAGGGGTGACAAAAGGTGTCTGTTCAGGCCTACTGCGCCGCTGCCAGCTGGAGCCGAGCCTGACCTCCACGCGTACACGTATCAATTAAGGAAATCGTTCATGAAAGGGCAACGCGGTATTACCCTGATCGAATTGATGATCGTCGTTGCGATCATCGGCATCCTGGCGACCATCGCCATCCCGATGTACACCAACCATCAGTCACGCACCCAGGCCGCCGCCGGCCTGCTGGAAATCAGCGCACTGAAAACCGCCATGGACCTGCGCCTGAACGAAGGCAAGAACGTCACCAACGTCACCGAACTCGGCGGCCAGCCGACCACCAGCAACTGCGCCATCACCGCCAGCGGCACCGCCGCCGACGGCACTGGCAGCCTGGTCTGCGCCCTGGTCGAAGCCCCGGCCAACATGGCCGGCAAAAGCCTGACTCTTACCCGCTCGACCACCGGCTGGCGCTGCACCACCGACATCGATGAAGACCTCGCGCCGAAGGGCTGCACGGCGTCGTGAGGGCAGGGGGATAAAGGCCGGAGAAACAGGGGTTTACGCGGCAGGCGTGGCAGTGGTACGTTGCGCTACACGCCGGTGTAGCTCAGTCGGTAGAGCAGCGCACTCGTAACGCGAAGGTCGCAGGTTCGATTCCTGTCTCCGGCACCACATCCAGCTCCACTGCATTCCGCTGAATGCTTTGGAAGCCCTCTAAACCGGCCTTCTGGCCGGTTTTTCGTTTCCACGACCCTCCGTCGGGAACCAACAAAATCCCCAATAACCGGGGGTATTTTTGGGGTACAGCGTCTTTCCTGAATGGAGAACGTACCCCTATGCCACGCCTAGCCATTCCGCTCAGCGACCTCAAATGCCGCACGGCAAAACCGCGTGATCGGGCCTACAAATTGTTCGACGGCGGGGGTATGTACCTTTACGTCACGCCCTGTGGCTCGAAGACTTGGCGGCTGCGGTATTTCAAACCCAACGGCAAGGAAGGCACGCTGATCATCGGCAAATACCCCATCGTTTCATTGGCCGTTGCGAGGACCAAGCGTGATGAGGCCAAGGCCTTGTTGCTCGATAACCTTGATCCGATGGAAGAAAAGCAGAAGGCCAAGATCGCTGCCCAGCGTGCGAGCCTTCTTTTTGAAACCGTTGCCCTGGAGTGGCACGTCGAAATGTCCCGGCGCTGGACTGAGAGCCATGCCAAGACGGTGCTTAGCAGGTTGCGCACGCATGTATTTCCACTGATCGGCCAGCGGCCTATCGCTGAACTCGACACCCATGATCTCCTTGAGGTCACCCAGCGGATCAAGAATCGCGGCACCATGGATGTAGCGCTGCGTGTGCAGAACTATCTATCCACGATCATGCGGGGAGCGAAGCGGGCGCGGCAGATCACTCAAAATCCAGCGCTTGATCTGGCCGGCTCGATTCAAGCGCCGCGTACCGTGCACCGTCCTGCGCTCTCGCTGAACCGCCTTCCTGAACTGTTGGATCGAATCGACAACTACACCGGTCGCGAGCTGACCCGGCTCGCAGTGCTACTGACGCTGCATGTGTTCGTGCGCTCCAGCGAACTGCGCTTTGCACGATGGGATGAATTCGATCTGCAGCGGGCAATGTGGGAGATCCCCGATACCCGCAAGCCGATTGAAGGCGTCCGCTATTCCACACGCGGGACCAAGATGAGTGGGGACATTCAGATAGTGCCGCTGTCGCCTCAAGTCATCGAGATCCTTGAACGGCTGCGCAGCTTGAATCGGTTCTCTGAACTGGTGTTGCCCGGTGACCACAGGTACTGGAAACCCTTGTCGGAGAATACGGTTAACCAGGTGCTGCGCAATATGGGCTACGACACCACCAAGGACGTGTGCGGGCATGGTTTCAGGACCATGGCCTGTAGCGCCTTGCTCGAATCGGGGCTGTGGACGGACGCGGCGATTGAGCGGCAGATGAGCCATCAGGAGCGTAACCGCGTGCGCGCTGCGTACATCCACAAGGCCCAATTTCTGGAGCAGCGTCGGTTGATCATGGCGTGGTGGAGTAACTACATCGATGCCAACAGATCGGGCCATATCACTCCGCATGAGTTTGCCCATCCGGTAGGCGATAACGTCACCGCCTTGCCAAATGGCCATGGCGCATTCAATCGCGGGTGAGCCTGCAAGATCGGCGCTGGCTGCTCTTTCACGCGGGTCCATTCAAACAGGGCTGCAAAGCCGCCCTGTTTGAATGGACCTCACTTTGAAAAGCTAAAAGCCACGAAGTTGTCCGGGGTTTACCACGGAATTCCACCGGTGGATAACCGCCTTTCACGTCCCAACTAGCGCTGAATTTCGACCCTTGACCGGGTTTATCCACAGGCGTAGAACTGGCCGTGCAAGCGCTGTCGATGACAGCACCCCAGGTGGCCCGAATCTTAAAGGTCACGCCGCTCCCGCGGTGGTTCTCCCCAAGGGCGATTCGCATCCGGCAGCTCGCCCGGTCACCCCCCCAGTGATGGATGCTCTTACACATATGGCCCTAGTGCGCCAGCTACACGGTACTGTGCTGCCCTGCAGCAACCTATACGCTTGGCCGACTATTGCGCCAACCTGCGCCCGTCTCTTTCTGTGGAAAGAGACGGGCGCTTCTAATATTGCTGCAGCCCTCGTCGCATATGGCTTTGCGGCACTCCCCCTCGTGACAATCGGCGTGACAAACGCCGATGTCACCAGCAACAGCGCTGTAGATGATGGTGCCGCAGACCAAGGAATGGACTGCACCTGACTGACAGTCAGGCATGCCCCGGTCATCGCATTGTTGCTTGCACCCGGCTCAGGATCTTCAGGCACTGGTCTCGTCAGCCATTGCTGCCTCCACCCGCCCACCGGTAACGGTGTTCAGGAGGCCAGATCATGAGATGCCCTTGCTCCCGGACGTAAGGAGCCGCCAGTCCCGCGTAGAGGACATTCCCCACAGGTCGCAGGGGCCTTGATCCCTGATAACACTCAACATTCTTGGCGGGATGACGTGGGGCGAGGACCGTAGAACGGCAGATGAGGTGAACGACATGGCATTGGTAGGCAGACGCGATGGTCGCAATTTCGGTTATGGCAGGCAGTTGAGCTACGCAGGGCTGCAAGTGAGTAATCGCCATTACTATCATGCTGAGCATGGCGTCAAAGCGTGGCTATAACAGCTTATCGCATTGCGGCTTAGACTTGGTGCAGCATCTCGCGGCACTCGCCCAGCGGTAACGGTGCTCAGTACGCCAAATAATGAGCTCCTCAAGTTCCCGGTCATAAGGAATCGCATTCTTGCAGAGGAAACCCCCGCAGATAATAGGGGCCTTGAACCCTGATAACCCTCAGCATTCATGGTGGCATGGCGTGGCAACAGTTGTGCGTTTTGGTAATGAGAGTGCAGATAATACCCAACTGAAAATCCCCGTTTTCAGGAGTGTGAGAAAATGAACTGTGTAGCTGTCAGTAGCGAAGAAAGTGATTATATTTTTTGGAGTCTGAATCTCATTTTAGGACGGCCTATAAAAAACCAGACAATCACAGTGATAATCTGGTTTTAATTTTGGACTTTTAAATGGCCGGTAAGCAGTTGATGCTTTCAGCTAAATTCTGTTAATCGGTGCTGCTGTACTTAGATACCCAGTCATTGCAATATTTTTTTATTTGCCAGATTTCTAAGCTTGTTATTGATTCATGGTCAATGCTTTTTGCAATAGTGCGAACATGGTGCGATATTTTATTTGCTTCGCCAGGCATATCACTTCGCCAAAGATTATACGCATAGCTGAAGAAATAAATCGATTCTCTATTTCTTCCTTCAGCCTGTAAAAACTCACCAATCCATTTTGCGGCGTAACCAAGATTGTGTTTGTCGGCGTAGTTGTCGGATTCTTTCTCAAGTACCCTGTATGACTTGCATAGCAATTTGATTCCTTTGTCCTTGTCCCCTAAATATGTTAGGCATCGTGCAACGTTTCCATATTTTGTGGCTGAATTGTTATCTTCAGTTTCTGATATTAGCTGATCGACGGTTTTGCCATCGCAGAAAAAGTGAAGTGATTCATATATTTTATCTGGGCTTCCAGAGTCGCGAAGAGCTAAATTATATGTGTGTTTCCCAGCCCATATATCTTTGTCTTCCAATATGTCAATCAGGTCTGAGGCGCTCTTTCCTTCGCGTATTGCCGACTCGTAGTCTCCAATTATCCAGAATTTGTGGCATAGCACAGATTTTGCCAAAATCATATAGATATCTGCGGTCTTGAAAACTGACATGTATCGACCCATTTGTTTGTCAAATAGATCTAAGCGTCCTGCCTCGCTTGATTTTAAAAAGAACGTTACGGCAAAGTCTTTGAATCCTTTAAGTTCACTAAGCTTTCGACTACTCCAAGACAAGCTGTCCAGTAGCATATCGGAAAGTCTAATGTAATCTTCCATATAACCTGAAATCAGAAGCGATCCTGAAACTGTGCGGAGGTCATCGATGGCTTCTTGGGTTTTTCTGGCATTAATTAAGATTTCTATTTTTTTTAAGATGTGATCAATGTCGTCCGGCTCTAGCACTGATCCAAATTTTTTTCTTAGTAAGAAAATGAAACCGTCTAGATAACTAACATATAGTCCCACGTAGCTTTCTTGGTCTTCTTTTCCGTAGTTGTGAATTATGAACTCTCGGACCAGGGGGTGGAGTTCAAGATAGCCTTCGTCTTTTTTTGTGACAACTAAGTTTAGGGCCTTTAAGGATTTTATAGCTCGTGTGAGTTGGTTGTGGTTAAGTTTTTTATCAAGGATTTTTTTGATTGCGTCCTCTGACTCGGCCAGCCCAGATATCGAAAGTGTCCTTAATATTACTTTCTCTCTATCCTTTAGCCCACTCCACAGGTTTTCAAGTATTTTTTCTGAGATAAGGGTGGAAACATTATTGTCGGATTCGGTAACCCCTTGTCGTTCTAGTTTCTCAAGTATAGTGTCTATATCTTTTGGATTGGTTCGGGATTGAGCCAGTACAAGAGCCATCCACAGTGGGTGCCCCTTAGTACACATATGAAGTCTTGCAGCCATTCTGTCCCCCTCAGCATCATTGATCCGAGGGTGGTATTTCAGTATGAGCTCTTTAGTGTCATATACGGTTAACCCTTCGAGTCTGATCTGATGTGATCCGACGCCTGCATAGTGGATGAAAGGCCGACACGTAAAAATAAATCTAGACGAATGTGGATATGCCATTACCTTGTCGAAAAATAATGCCATGTCACCGGCAGGGGTAAAACGCTCTAGGTCAATGTACTTGTCAATGTTGTCGAAGACAAATATCCCTACTTGGTTGTCTAGGTATTTGAAGAATGCCTCAATTAGGACGGGTGTGTCTAGGCCGTTTAATGAGCTTATGTTTATGGTGCCTTCGGAAACTAATTCTATTAGCCCGTAAAGTTTTGATTGGAAATTTAACTCCTCTTCTTTAAAGTCTCTCCAGTCGCAGTATTTGTAAAGGCCTCGGTCAGTGTCTGATAGGAACTTGGCTGCTAGTGCTGACTTGCCTTGGCCGCCGATACCTGTAATAAAGCAAGCACGGTGGTCCATACCCAAAGCTTTAAGTTCATCAATTCTACCTGTCCAATTTTCTACCTTGGGGGGGGCATCTTGGCGAATTACGAATTTTATTTCATTGCTTTCTGCGGGAGGGGGAATTAAATCGGTTGTAGCTACCTCCTGTGATTGCAGTGAGATATTGGGTTTTGCTATTTCCTTCAGCGACACTAGTTGCGAGATAAATGCTGGGAGATCGTCGTGCGATTTCAATATTACGGTTTCAACAAAAGCATGCTCTAGATTTTTTGTTGAAAGCGCAAAGTGTGTGGTACTCATCTCTTGATATAGGTCGTCTAAACGGTTGAATAATTCAACTACGTAAGGGTCTGTTAAGCTAAATCCAATAAATAAGCAAGTGTGAGTAGTTATAATTTTTTGAAGTTGGAATTTCGCAAGTCCAGAATTTTCTCCATAAAGTTCCTCGTAATCAGAGGTGAATATTACACTTTGGTCAATTATGTCGCTCGTTCCATGAATTTTTAGAATAAATTCTTCCGCACTATCCAGTTTCTGAAGATGGAACTTGCTGGAGGCGTCTATGTACTTTGCCTTGGTGTTGTGCTCGATTAGTTTGTCGTAGTTGGTAGTTATGAATTTCCCTGATAGTTTCCCGAGTGATTTGTGGAGATCAGAGTCTATGGGGTTTATAGTGTGTTCTTCAAAGGTCTCATAAATTTCTTTTTGATGTAATGGTTTCAGTGCGTCAAGAATAAATAGAGGCTCTACAACCTCAGCTTCAAGAGCTTGCAGATAGGCTTGCGATTTAGTTATGCCAGGTCTAGATAAAACTTTTTTAACTATTTCGATCCACGAAGGTAACCCTGCGGAGCGAGATGCACCAGCCCCAATAAATAGGACTAATTTGTTATTCCTTACTGCTTCTTGCAATTTCCATGGAATTTGATAGTTCATGTCATCACTGATTTTTGTTGTTTCGGATTTGTATTGTATGCTGGGGTTAAGCTTGTTTGTTTTTTCTGTTTGTTCGTGCATCGGATTTTTTACTTAGGTATGCTAGCTGCTTTGTCGCGACATGGCAATTGGCCAGTCATAATAAGTTGTCTTTCCTTGCTGGACGGTGTGCGCTAGTTTTCTACTGGGGATCTTATGGTGGATTCCCCTTCTCTTGTTTGGACTTCGGCACCACGTTGGATTGCGGTGGACGACCATGTTCGAGGTGCATTTGGGTCTGCACGGCGAGTGTCGCCTGCGGGTAGCGACTCCCGATCCGATGGCTCAGAGGTTAACCACTTACGCTTGCTCTGACCTGCTGTCAGGCGCAGGTAGTACCAGTCAGGCCGGGAGGCCCGAATCGGAGCTCTAGGAGTGCCTGCTTGTGGTAAGAGGTTTGGACCTCAAAGTGGAAATCCATCACTCAGGTATTAACAACTCATTGTACTTGGCAGGTACAAGTGCAATCTCGCCCCAAGCCAGATCGGTCGCAGCTAAGCCTATGCCGCTTTCTACGATCGTCCCGAAAAACATCACGATGCGACCTTTAGATTCGTCAGTAATCCCTTTGTCTCTGCAGAAGCCGTTGGGGAGTTTCACGTAAAAGTCTTTCACAGCGGGGTTACAAGCAAGCTTTGTCATGCGGGTGGAATGGTCGTACTTGCCAGCGTTATAGCTACTGATTATCTTCCCGTAGTACAATCGTGGGGCGCGAGGCCCTTCCAAAACATCGTATTGAATATCAGTCACATCTGTAAGGAGCTCTGCCAGCTTCACTGCGTGCGTGGCCATCGGTAGGAAAAAGTACTTGTCCTTGTTTTTTTCAAAGTTCCGGCACATTCCTGCAATCGTGGTAATGGTGCTCGGTAGTTCGAAGGATTCCCCTTGGTGCCTTCCAATGGGGGGGTGCGAAAGAGGTCCTTCAATGTCCTCGACGGGCGTTTCGTCATATTCATGACCCGGGATCAATATGGCCTCTGGTTTCTCCTGCAGAAACTCCTTCACTATCGCCAAGTGTTCATGCTCAATTGCCCGCTTAGCCTCTTCCCATGTGTCATACCGCTTGCCTACTGGTTTTTTCGCCCGAAGCATGCACGCGATGTGTTGCCAGCGCTTAAGGTGGCGGTAGAAAGGTTCGCGCTGGTTAGCGAAGATGTCCTTTTCCTTAGGCGTTCGTTCGACGTTTGTATAGCAGCCTGGGCAGAATAGGCTTCCCTTCATCTCTTCCTGGTACTCATCTGGCGCGACTCGGCGGCTCGCTTTCAATGCTTCGCGGTTGCCGCCATCGAAACTCCAGCTAGGCAGGTGATGGGCGTAGGGGATTTTTCTCTTAGCGGGCATGGTATTTCATCCTTGATTGAGGTTGATGTCAAATAGCCATATCTTCGGGCGAAATTCAACCCATCCTAGCCGTCTGGTTTTCCACTCCAGCAGCCAAACTCTCTAATGCAGACAAACCAGGCTTGCTGGGCTGTCGTCTCGACTTGGTGCGAAATCAACGGAGGCAGTTGAGTCGACCACTATTGGTAGTTTCGCAGAGGTTGGCTAGCCTTAGGCAATGTCCTCAAGCTGAAAGCATCTCGTAGGCCCGCAGATGTGCCCAATCCTGAGCGCATCTTGTGGCGGCAGGAATAGTGATCATCACCACTCCTCGCTCCTACGGAGAAGCGAGGACCTTTGTTCACATCTCGCCGGCCCCCTCCCACAGACATCCGTTCAGCTTTAGCCACATCGTCCTGTCCATTCATAAATGGATACAACCTCACTTTAGGAAATACCCCAGGGCACTCCTGCGACCGGTATCGAAAGGGCTGGGTGAGGGTGCATCACTTTGGTCGCCCCCTGGTAAGGCCCCGAGCGTAAAAGGTGAGGGAGTACCTCGCCGCCTAGGCCAAAAACGCCTACTGGTGTGCTAGTAGGAAGCGCTGCACGTCGTCGATCATGCCTCTCACCTGATCCTCCGTGAACTCCTCAGGTTTGCCGTGAGCTGCACTATTTCGGATTGCCGAGAGTGAGGTGATCTGCTTTTTCTGGTTTGCGTTGTATGCGCCGGCCTTGGCTAGGTCATCGTTCATTCTGTTCAGAGTACCGTGTTCAATGCCGTGCGTTGTGCATAGGTCACGCAGTGCTGTCTCGAGGACCACCCCTGCGATTACCGCCGCTGCAGTTCGATAGCCACTCTTGAGTAACTCCTCGGCTTGCTCAAGCTCGTTAGAGAACACTTCCGCCTGGACAATATTGCGTAGCGAGCTTAGGTATCCACCTTCAAAGTCCTCCTTTGCCGCTAGGAAAACTGCTTTGAGACGATTTAGACGATCTACGTTTGATTCATACATCCCTTCCGTATCGGCTTCCGCATACATTTTCAAGTGCGCCGAGTCAACGCCGCAAACACGAGCCATCAAGGATTTGGCTTTGACGTTCCAGTTGAGAATTAGCTCGGGAGACACATGCATTTCAGCTCTCTCCGTAAACGCGTTGGATCTGCGGACGGCGCTATTTTGTAATGCCTCTAACTGCTGTTCGAGCTCAGCAAAGCGTTTTCTGATCAAAGCGGTCATTGGGTGTTTCTTCCATGCGAAAGCCCCGATCTTGGCTCGGGTGTATTGGTAGAGCAAGGGTCCGGTCACGCGCTTCGACAAGTTCGCGAGATGCCGCCATGGTCTCCTTGACTTGTTCCATGCGGTGGTTGCGACATCTCTTTTCGTAAAAGAGCCTAGCCACCGGCAGCCATGGGGCGTTTTCTGTCGTATCTCACCTAACACTTGAGGTAGGTGGACGTAACTCTCGTAGGAGCCTCCGCAATTTCCGATTCGATTCCACAGAAAGCCATAACTAGCTGATTTGCTTGTAGATACCCTATGAGGTACATCAAAAAATCCACCCAATTCCAGCCCCGCGAAAACCGGGCCCTCACGGCCAACAACCGTCCGTCTGTCTCCGCACCACATCCAGCTCCACTGCATTCCGCTGAATGCTTTGGAAGCCCTCTAAACCGGCCTTATGGCCGGTTTTTCGTTTCCACGACCCTCCGTCGGGAACCAACAAAATCCCCAATAACCGAGGGTATTTTTGGGGTACAGCTTCTTTCCTGAACGGAGAACGTACCCCTATGCCACGTCTTGCCATTCCGCTCAGCGACCTCAAATGCCGCACGGCAAAACCGCGTGATCGGGCCAACAAATTGTTCGACGGCGGGGGTATGTACCTTTACGTCACGCCCTGTGGCTCGAAGACTTGGCGGCTGCGGTATTTCAAACCCAGCGGCAATGAAGGCACGCTGATCATCGGCAAGTACCCCATCGTTTCATTAGCCGTCGCGAGGACCAAGCGCGATGAGGCCAAGGCTCTGTTGCTCGACAACCTTGATCCGATGGAAGAAAAGCAGAAGGCCAAGATTGCAGCTCAGCGGGCGAGTCTTTTGTTTGAAACCGTCGCTCTGGAGTGGCATGTCGAAATGTCCCGTCGCTGGACTGAGGGCCACGCCAAGACGGTGCTGAGCAGGTTGCGTACCCATGTGTTTCCACTGATTGGCCAGCGGCCGATTGCCGAGCTCGACACCCACGATCTGTTTGAGGTCACTCAGCGGATCAAGGGTCGCGGCACCATGGATGTAGCCCTGCGTGTGCAGAACTATCTATCCACGATCATGCGGGGCGCGAAGCGGGCGCGGCAGATAAATCAAAACCCGGCGCTCGATCTGGCCGGCTCGATTCAAGCGCCGCGTACCGTGCACCGTCCTGCACTCTCGCTAAACCGCCTTCCTGAACTGTTGGATCGAATCGACAACTACACCGGTCGCGAGCTGACCCGGCTTGCAGTGCTGCTGACGCTGCATGTGTTCGTGCGCTCCAGCGAACTGCGCTTCGCCCGGTGGGATGAATTCGACCTGCAGCGTGCGATGTGGGAGATCCCCGATACCCGTAAGCCGATTGAAGGGGTCCGCTATTCCACACGAGGGACCAAGATGAGTGGAGACATTCAGATAGTGCCGCTGTCGCCTCAAGTCATCGAGATCCTTGAGCGACTGCGCAGCTTGAATCGCTTCTCTGAACTCGTATTGCCCGGTGATCACAGGTACTGGAAGCCCTTGTCGGAGAATACGGTTAACCAGGTGCTGCGCAATATGGGCTACGACACCACCAAGGACGTGTGTGGGCATGGTTTCAGGACCATGGCTTGTAGTGCCTTGCTCGAATCAGAGCTATGGACGGACGCGGCGATTGAGCGGCAGATGAGCCATCAGGAGCGTAACCGCGTGCGCGCCGCGTATATCCACAAGGCCCAATTTCTGGAGCAGCGTCGG
This sequence comes from Pseudomonas sp. SMSB3, assembly GCF_052041965.1. Lineage (NCBI taxonomy): Bacteria > Pseudomonadati > Pseudomonadota > Gammaproteobacteria > Pseudomonadales > Pseudomonadaceae > Pseudomonas > Pseudomonas sp. SMSB3. The sequence continues at coordinate 39,129 of NZ_JBKGGV010000001.1, forward strand.
TTGATCATGGCTTGGTGGAGTAACTACATCGATGCCAACAGATCGGGCCATGTCACTCCGCATGAGTTTGCCCATCCGGTAGGCGACAACGTCACAGCCTTGCCAAATGGCCATGGCGCATTCAATCGCGGGTGAGCCTGCAAGATTGGCGCTGGCTGCTCTTTCACGCGGGTCCATCCAAACAAGGCTGCAAAGCCGCCCTGTTTGGATGGACCTCACTTTGAAAAGCTAAAAGCCACGACGTTGTCCGGGGTTTACCACGGAATTCCACCGATGGATAACCGCTTTTCACGTCCCAAGTAGCGGTGAATTTCGACCCTTGACCTGGTTTATCCACAGGCGTAGAACTGGCCGTGCAAGCGCTGTCGATGACAGAACCCCAGGTGACCCGAACCTTCGAGGTCACGCCGCTCCTGCGGTGGTTCTCCCCCCAAATGGCGATTCGCGTCCGGCAGCTCGCCCGCTCACCTTTCCGGTGATGGATGCCTACTTCACATCTTGGCCCTCGTCCGCCAGACAACACCTCCTACTTCGCTGCCCTGCAGCAACCTATCCGCTTGGCCGAATCTTGCGCCAACCTGCGCCCGTCTCTTTCCTGGAAAGAGACGGGCGCTTCTAGCACTGCTGCAGCCCTCATCGCACTTGGCTTTGCGGCGACTCCACTCGTGACAATTGGCGTGACAGACGCCGATGTCACCAGCAACAGCCATGCAGATGATGGTGCCGCAGACCAGGAATGGACTGCACCTGACTAACAGTCAGATATGCCCCGGTCATCGCATTGCTGCTTGCACCTGGCTCAGGATCTCGCGGCACTGGTCTCGTCAGCCAATGCAGCCTCCACCCGCCCACCGGTAACGGTGCTCAGGAGGCCAGATCATGAGATGCCCTTGCTCTTGGTCGTAAGGAGTCGCCAGTCCCGCGTTAGAGGACATCCCCACAGGTCGCAGGGGCCTTGATCCCTGATAACACTCAACATTCTTGGCGGGATGACGTGGGGCGAGGATCGGAGAACAGGCGATGAGGTGATCGACATGGCATTGGTAGGTAGGCGGGATGGCCGCAATTTCGGCTATGGCAGGCAACTGAGTTATGCAGGCCCGCAGGCGTTGAAAGACATGTTCGGCGGCGGCCATTACGGCACGGTGAAGGCACACTGTGATCGGTGGCAGGCATTCGTGAAGTGGTGCCGCTCAGAACACGGGCCGGCTATCAATGATGCGCGGCAGATTGATCGGAAGGTGTTGGTGGACTATGCGGCGTATCTACGCGACATGGCTAGGCGCGGTGACCTTGCTGTCAGCACCGCACAAAACCGCCTATCCAGCGTTAACAGGACCATGGCGGCGCTTCGCGGTGATCAGTACGTGAGGTTGCCAAGTCCGAGCAAGGCGTTGGGTATGCAGCGCAGCGGGGTTCGTCACTCGGTGCCGCAGGGACAAGATCGCGAACAGGTTAAACAGATCGTCGATGCGCTTTGCCGGCATCATCAGCTGCGAGCCGCTGCGATTGTTCTGTTAGCGCGAGCCACCGGCATGCGCTTGCGTGAGGCCATCTTGGCTGACCTGCCACGGCTTAGCCGTGAGGCTAATGAGCTAGGCAGGATTAACATTCAGTATGGTACCAAGGGCGGCCGCGCCGGGGCCTCGGCACCCCGCTGGATTGCGGTGGGCGACCATGTTCGAGGTGCGCTTGGATTCGCACGGCAGGTTTCGCCTGTAGGTAGTCGCAATCTAATTGCGCCACACGAAAGCTATCTGAATGTTCTGCAAGAAATCATTCGCCCTGCGCGGGCCATCCTGCATGAACACCACCTCAGGGGCTTCCATGAGCTCCGCGCGGCGTACGCATGTGAGCGCTATGAGCAGATCACCCAGCACTCTGCGCCTATCAACGGCGGCCAATGTTACCGGCTAGATTGGCACCTTGATCGTGAGGCCCGAAGCCAAATCAGCTATGAACTGGGGCATGGTCGGATCGACGTGATCGCGGCCTACATTGGTGGGCGGGCATGAGTAAGCCATTCGACATAGAGTTGTTTTTGTCTGCCGTTCTGACCGGCTCGCACGCAACCCGGCAACGCCATGTACGTCAGGCGAAAATCATCCAAGCTGAAATCGCAGATCGCTGGCAGCGACAGACGCCTTGGGCTTGGCATAAAAAGCATATGGATTGGTTTCTTGAGCATCGCCTACGACGACGCAGCGAGGCGACGCAGTATTACTATTTGCTGACCGTACGGCTGCTCGCCTGTCGTCTACAAAAAACATGGGTGTTTAACCTCTAAGCGAGTATCTGATTTTGATAGGCACGACTGACAGCAATCGACCCAATATAGCGGACTCTGACCACGCGGGAGGCGCTCAACCTAGTAGTCTCTGGTCGTTCTATATTTCTCAGTGCTTCAGGGCATGGTTTTTAGCATTCACACTAAGCGCCTGTACGTAGGCACCGAAATTTTACCTGTATGCATAGCCATGCTGGCTTGATGCCTCCAAAGTGGATAGGGTTAGCTGGCTAATGGCTCGCACGCCTCGAAAGCCCATCTTAAGTCGCTAAGCAAGACCTGCCTACTGGAAGGACCCCACTGATATGACCGAACAGGCCATCACCTTAAAGACTGTCAACGAATTGCGGCTGGATGGAGAAGGGAAACCTCAGCGCTATTTTATTGCTGCCTACCAACGCGGCTACCGCTGGACGCCGTTGCAGGTGACGCAACTGCTGGAGGATATCCGGGAATTCACCAAGCGCCGTAATCCTCAGCCTGAAGACTTTTACTGCTTGCAGCCGCTGGTGATGCGTGTCTGCGAAGAGGGTGGTTATGAGGTGGTAGATGGTCAGCAACGCCTTACTACCCTGATGCTAATCCTGCGCCATTTCAATGAGCGGCTTACCCAAAGATTCCGGCAACCGGTGTTTAGTCTCGAATACGAAACAAGGCCAGAGCTACTGAAATTTCTTGACGAGCCTACTGTAGAGCTGGCCGATAAGAATGTGGATTTCTTTCATTTGAAAATGGCCATGGATGCCATCGAGGACTGGTTTGCTGATAAGGATGACGAGTTTGAGGAAATCAAAGCTTCGTTTCAGGGAAAGGCTAAGGTCATTTGGTACGAGATTGCAGAGACCGAGCACCCGGTAGATGTGTTTACCCGGCTTAACGTCGGGAAGATTCCGCTGACCAATGACGAGCTGATTCGTGCCTTATTCTTAAAACGCTCCAGTGGCGAACAGTCCGAGTACCTCAATCTGCAAACTCAGATTGCCTACGAGTGGGACCACATGGAGAAAGCACTCCAGGCAGATGCGTTCTGGTACTTCGTCAGTAACGACCGTGATCGTGCGCAGAACCGCATCGGCTTATTGTTCGAACTGGTGGCCAGCGCTGAAGGTATTCCTGAAGCCTTCAAGCATGATCCTTATGGTGTATTTTTTGCCTTTGGCACGCGATTGAAGCAGCCAGATGTCAGTCTTGAAACTGAATGGCGCAAAATAAAACAGGCTTTTCTATTGCTTGAGGAGTGGTATGAGGATCGCGTGCTTTTCCACATGATTGGTTATCTGGTCAGTGAGAATGTCGCAATAAATACTATTCGTGAGTTGTCATGCAACTGCTCTAAAAGCGGATTTCAAGAACGGCTTCGACAAGAGATTTTTGCCAAATCAATTAGTGCGAGTGTGGCCTGGCCATTGGGCAATCAGGAAGTTCGTGAGCAGATAGCCGATAGGCTGGACACCCTCAAGTACCCATCTCTCAGAATTAAGTCACTTCTACTGTTATTCAATGTGGCAACACTTCTGCAAAATACTCAGTCGAACCTTCGTTTTCAGTTCGATAGTTTTAAAGGTGCGAGCTGGAACATTGAACATGTCCGCTCCATTACGGGCGATAAGCCTGAGCGTCATCATGAGCGAGTCAAATGGTTGGGCAATTGCCTGAGCTACCTTGAGTCGAGCAGCGCTGAGCCGGAGCTTCAAGATGGCATCAAAACGTTTCTGGCGCTGCCTCAGATCGATGCTAGCAACGATATTTTTGACCCACTGTATGACAAGGTTCTCGCCAATTTCAATGAGAGCCTTGACGAGGCAGCCGATCACAGCATCGCCAATCTAGCCCTGCTCGATGAATACACCAACAAGAGCTATAAAAATGCGGTTTTTGCCGTGAAACGGCAGAGAATTTTGCAGTTGGATCAGGCGGGTATTTTTGTGCCTTTGTGTACCCGTAACGTGTTTCTCAAGTGTTACAGCCCAGAAGTCAACAACATGATGTTCTGGAGCGAAGAGGACAGTAATGGTTACCTTGAAGTGATGAACAATACGTTAGCTGATTTCTTCGGTGGAAACACGGAGCGTGGACAATGAGTGCATTGGATAGCCGGATTAATTTCAAGCAGCTGCTGGATCGCCATGGCAGGGTTTGTATTCCCATAATTCAGCGTGACTATGCGCAAGGCCGCCCAGAGGAAGAAGAGGTGCGCCAAGAGTTTCTTCACGCGATCAAGGGTGCTCTGGATAAGCCAGCGGATGATCCCTCGCTACCATTCAATCTCGACTTCATCTACGGCAGTATTGAGGGGAGTGAGACCACACGGTTTTTGCCGCTTGACGGTCAGCAACGATTAACGACGCTCTTTCTTTTGCATTGGTATTTGGCTTGGGTTGATGGGGAATGGGAACGCTTCTCCGATATGCTCATAGTCGGGAGTAAGTCACGCTTTTTCTATAGCGTGCGTCCCAGCAGTAACGAGTTTTTTGATGCTCTCGTCAGTTTTCTGCCGGGTGAGGACGCAGCGGATGTTGCTTCGCTCAGCGCCTTGATTACTGATCAGCCTTGGTATTTCCGTAGCTGGCGTTTAGATCCCACTATTCAATCTGCGCTGTTCATGCTGGATGCCATCCATGTTCGTTTCTCCTCTACCGCTGATCTGTTTGAACGGTTAGTCAGCGAGCGTCAACCGGCTATTACTTTTCAGTTACTTGACTTAGAGAATTTCGGCCTCTCCGACGACTTGTATATCAAGATGAACTCGCGCGGAAAACCGCTTACGCCATTTGAAACCTTCAAGGCCCGCTATGAGCGCGAGTTGAAATCGCAGTTTGCGAGCCGTTCATACGAATTCGCAGGGGTAACACACTCTGTTGCAGAGTACGTTGCCTGGCGCATGGATAATGCGTGGGCAGACCTTTTTTGGGCCGTTCGTGACAAGTCAAACAATCAGTTCGACAGCGCCATTATGAGCGTATTTCGAGCCGTTGCCCTAGTCACCAGGAGTCCGGAAAGCGACCAGTATTTGGAGGACATAGAGCGCTTGCGGCAGAGTGAGCGCGTACCAAGCTACAGTGATTTCCATGCGAGAAACTGGCTGGATGAGGATTTCACGCGGTCTGTTATTGCGTTACTCGACGCTTGGAGTGGCGGCAATGAAGGGTTTAAAGCACATTTGCCTGAGAATCATCCTTTCGATGAGCGTGCATTCTTTCAGAAGATAGCCATTTCCAAAAAGTCACTTTCTTACACTGAGATAATTCAGCTTTCCGCTTATGTATTATTCTTGCGACTCAATGAAAATGCATATGAGGTCGCGCATCTCCAAGACTGGATGCGAGTCGCATTCAATCTCGCAGAGAACACTGAGTACAACCGTACAGAAGATCTCCAGAGAAGCATGAGCGGCCTGCACGAACTGCTGCTTGGCTCGAAAGACATACTTGGGTATTTTGCTGATGCGGACTCGACGGTTTCCGGTTTTTTAAAACAACAAATCGAAGAGGAAAGGCTGAAAGCTCAACTGATCCGGGCGGATGCTGGTTGGTCAGAGTGTATCTATCGTGCGGAGGCACATGGCTACTTTCGTGGCCAGATAGAGTTCCTGCTCAGCTTTTGCGGTATTGAGACTGGTGCTCAGCTTCAAGACTGGAGCGACCGACAGCATCGAGAGGCGCAAGAAAGGTTTCAAAAGTACCTTGCCAAAGCGTCCACCATGTTTGACGAGAGAGGCTTGAGGGCGTTGCCTGATTTCATTTGGGAGCGTGCCTTGCTCTGCGTTGGCGATTACTTGCTACCAAACGGCAGAAACTATTCACTATTAGTAAATTCATCTACCGACACAGCCAGCTGGAAGCGTTTGTTAAGGGGAGCGGGTGAGTATGCATTTACTCGCAGAGGGCTTCTAAGGCAGCTTCTTGACTACATTGATCCTGCTGTTAATCTCGTGGCGCAACTAAGTACTTTAATTGAGGGCGCAACGAAGCTGGATCCATGGGTTGAAGCACTTATCCAAACGCCACAGGCTTTGGCTTATTGCCGATCTCGCTGCGTCCGATTTGACCAAGCAACTGACCAGATTTACCTGCTGAGTAAGACTCAGATGAACGGCATGCATGCTGAGCTTTTCAGTTATGCGCTCTACCACAAGCTGAAAGCTGATATAGGCAAGCTTGAGACTTTTGAGTTGCTGTATTATTCAGAGGTCAGTGGCTCTGAGTCGGAGCCGTGTTTCTACGTTTCACTCACAAAAGATGAAGTGCCCTTGCAACTATCAGTTCGATTCGACCAGGGCCAATTTGTCGTTGCCTATGAAAGTTTTGGGGTAGATATTCAAGAGAGTGAGAAAGAAGTGCTTAGTGACTTAGGGTTTATGGCGGGAGATAACATGCAAGTGTGGCACGTTGATCGTGAGGATGTTGAGTCATGGCTTCTAGAGTTGGCTGCGTCCACAGTGAGCGATCAGGGTTGAGATGTAGCCGATTGCTGAATTGGCCATTGCGAGTGCAGTGATGAGCAGCCACATAGGTCATCAAAGCTATGTGGCTGCTTTTGGCCGATTGCGGCCTTCCGGGAATGGCCGCTTTCGACTCAGAACTGCCCTACGTGGAGTACAGCGAATGTCCTCAGATCATCCCCTATATTTGAGGTAAATTCACTCAACAAAGTTTTCATGCGCACGTTTTTCACACAAAGCGTGCCATGTCTTCTGGGGGATTAATTTACTTGTCCAGCCATAGTAACCCCAAGTTTTGGCAATATCCTTCTGCCAGCACTCATCACACATTAACGAATGAAAATGTACGTCGTCATTTATGATGTCCTGATAAATGCCGTACAGGCTCTGCGGGTTATTACAGTAGCAATTGAATTTTTTATCTCTCTTGCGCTCATAAAGCGGCCCAACGAGTCGCTCGTAAATTTTTGGATGGCACTTTTTAAGGCGTTGATTTACCGCGTCAAGAACATCAATTCTGGACTTATTAAGGGCATTGTCGCGTAGATTCAGTAGGCTTCGCTCAGAGTCATATCTTCCTTGGTTGATTCGAGAAACAATGCCACTCATACATGGCCTCCATGCGATAAGATCTTTAAGGTAGGGCTATGTCACAACAGTGCGATTTATGTGGATGGCTAGGCTATTTCGACATGTGAAATTTCTCTGGCGTTAATAACAACCTCACACTCGCCTGACTGATTGGAAAAGTACGCATGCTCTTTTGAGATCTTAGTTTTCAAGATCACTCTTTGGCTCGCTTTAAACCAAGGTTGATCCACGTAATGCTTAAACGCAAAAAGATAGGCAATTTCTTTGTCCGTACTCCACGACTGCCCATAGCTCGATGAATTGTGCTCGGCAATATCTGTGCCTCTATATAGCGTAATCAGGTGTGGAAGGGTCTTGATGTCGTTCGGTCTTAATTCTTCGTTTAGGATTACTTTAGGATGCCACCCCTCATTTTCTTGGCATGTAAATAACTCATGAAGACCGTTGCGGGCAAATGAGGAAAATGCATGCCTCAATGACTCAAGAATAGACGCTGCCTCAGTGTTCGGAAGATCTTCAGATAACTTGACGCTATAATTATTAATTTCTACTTCAGCTGGACTTGGCTGAAATGTGCTTCTGTTGTAAAAATATCCTGATTTATTTTGAGTGCGAATTGCACTTATGAAAAAAGAAATCGCAGATTCAAGTTGATCTATATGCAGCAATAGTGCGTGCTCACTGAATTTTGAGTTAATGCTTGCTAGCGAAATTTTCATTTCATTTGTTATAAATTCCTGATCTTCTATTGATAGCATGGTAGATTACTCTTGGTTTTTAGAGCTACTGACTGGCTTTTGGGGTGACCGTGACCAGTTAGCTTTGATCAAGAACGGTTATCTTTTATCCGCGAATGCAGACTTGGAGCTAACCCCCCCTAATTCTAAAGTTAGCCAATCATCAAACGGGTTGGATAAATACATTTTTATAGCATGTTTTGCCAGTGCGGCAGCTTTTTCTAGAACCAGTCGCACTTCGTCGGGTTTCTTACTACTGATTTTACCTCGATGAACAGCCGCAGATCCATGCTCGTAAGCCTTCTTAATCATGCGATATGTTGCTAGCCTTTCCTCAATCGCCCCCCCAGATAACAAAGCAGCCCTGATGGACAGCCTGTGTGAAAGTTCTCCGCTGTCATTATCAAGAAATAGCGACTCTAACGAGGTTCGTAGTAACACCGCTGCCTCAGAAATATTATTACAACTATAAAAACCGTGAAGCTTACCGAGTGGAAGCCTAATATGATTTTTCTGTCGTTCATCCAGGTGGTAGAGATTAGTCAGTAAAGCAACAGCGTTTTTTACATCTTCTTCGGAGAGTGTCGATATTTCAGATACAACGTGAAACGAATGATACTCCCATACTGCCGGTCCAAAGCAGGGAACCTCATCGGCCGCTACGATGGCAGTGGCAATTCTTTGCACGGCAATTGATCCCTCGCTGCACAGCGCCAGGCAGTGTACGACATCCTCTAAAACCTGGAGCAGGTCGCTAGCGACTTTAGGCTGCTCACCAAGCCTAGCTTGCCCTACAAGCAAAGGATGTGTAAACGGTACAACTAGAGCGGCTGAATACTGAGGCGCCAATGCGTTCTCATCTAGCGATTCACTGAGTGAGAGCTGAAGTGCTTTGTTGGGCAGTCGATAAATGCTCGTCAATGATCCAAATTTTCCGAGATTGATAGTTTGCTCTACCTCAATACCGGCAAGCAGAACGATTCCATAGGCCTGGAATGAATCATTTTTTAGGTAGTTTGCAAGGTCGGCCGCAAAGTCTCGTCCGTAGTTTTTCTGAACGCAGGACGACATCCAGGCAGCGATAATCTCAGGGCTTACAAAATTTCTTGAGGCTCCAATGACTTGATACCCAGCCATCAACTCCTTAAAATCACGCTCTTCATTAATGAGATTTAGTATCTCCGACCTCAACCGGTCTCCAGCCTTTTCCGCATTGGCATAGGCAATCTCTGGATGACCGTCTTTGGGCCGGGAAAAAGCAAGGTGATAGATGCTATGAGTTAACCGATCGTCCATGTTTCTCATTCACGCGGTATTTCTCGCAGCGTAAAGTATTTTCGTGGCCATGTGTAGGCACCGACGCTTTTAAACGACGCAGTCCTACGGCATTTTGATATTTTTACGCTCTGGCCGATTGCAGCTGTGCTTAAAGGGTAGCGATGGATCGGTTCTACCGATCCCGAATGACCGCTATGGGTCGTTTTCTGTCGTTCCTCACCTATCTTTCAAAGCGGGTGGGCGTAGCTCTCACTGGATCCTCTCCAAGTCCCGATTCGATTCCACTGAAAGCCATAACCAGCTGATTTTTTTATAGATACCCTCTGAGGTACATCAAAAAATCCACCAAATTCCAGCCCCGCGAAAACTGGGCCCTCACGACCAACAACCGTCCGTCTGTCTCCGACATCGAAAGAACAATTCACACCTGTACGGACCATAGCTCCAGCGGGATCAGGAGTCTAAATCAGCATCGCCAGCCAACTCATCATCCATGCGGCACACTAGCAAGGCGGCGCTCGGTGCAGCACCAGCGATAGCCCCAACCTTTGGTTTTTGGGCTCTGACCCCTATCAGCAGAATGGCTGGCCGCCTATCATCAAGTTCGCTCAACTGGTCTGACACAGCGATGGTGTCACCAAAGGAAAGCTACCGGTCTGCCCGCATCATCCTTCTGCTCGGTCCTCCACGCTGTCGACAGCCCCTGCGCCATCTGGGCGCGCTCGCGCTGCAGTATGAATCGACCAAACCACCCAGATGACCCACGGCCGGACAAACGCCCACGGCCCAGATCCTGTAAGCCATCCACCACCTTGCGTAACCCTGCCAACAAAGCTAAATTCCCCAAGTCGCCGAAGCATCGGCGATGCGACCTTGGCCGGTCGGAATCGAAAGGCGCAGCAGCGCCCAATCTTCATCGCAGGCGCTTTTTTTGTGCCCGCGATGTCGTGTTATGGCGGTGGTGCGCGGGACACCTTCGGGTGTGCCGGGCTCCTTTCGTCCCGGTCGGCCAACCCGCGTACTGCTGCCACCTCAACTTGCTTGGCCGCGAGCGGTGGCAGTTCCACAACGAAAGGAACTCATGCATGCCCACCCATACCCCATCCAGGATCCCCGCATCCGCTCCCCACCGCCGGCTAACCCCACGCCCCAAACCCCATCGCTTCTCTCTATCAACCAACCTGCTTAACCCGACCACCACCCCCCAACAGGTGCCCCATGACTGACCTCGAGCGCCTCTCCACCGTGCAAAGCTACGCCTGGACCCTCGAGCTACTGGGCGAAGCCTTGGTCCAGCACGATGAAGTGCTCGAATGCGAGCACAACCCCCATTTAAGCTTCCGCAACACCGCAGGCATCCACCAGGCCATTCGCATCATCAGCCGCCTGACCAGCGAGCTCTGCGGCAAGATGCTCGACCCGGATGAATCCGAATAACGCCCAAGCCGGCTGCGGCAATTAGCCTCGGCGACCGCTGATAACGTTAGGGCTGCTTTGCAGCCCTCCTGCGGCTGAGCGCACTTGCGCTAAATCACCGCCCATTACATAGCGCACCGTACTCTCCAAAGCCCGCCCCATATCCGGATGCGCAATCCGATACCTGCGCTCCAACCGCGTGCTTTCAGCCATATCGAACCGCTGCGTCTGAATGAAATTCAGCGACTCTGCGCTGATCCCCAACCGCTTGCCCAATCCAGGAATGCGCAACACAGCCCGCAGCAGCGTAATCGGCACATGCCAGCGCGGCGCCTTCACGCCCAACGCCGCGGCCAACAGCTGAAGTAACCCCTGCAAATTCGGTGTGTGCTCATACAGCGCCAATACCTCACGCTGATTCATCGCCGGATCAAACGCCACCCCAACAATCATCGCCACCAGATAATCCACAGTCACCAATGGCAACCAATGCTCGGCAGTCCCCGGCACCGCCATGAACCGCCCCGCAGCAAGGTCCCGAATCAACCCAGCCAGCGGTTGCCCTCCAACAATGTGCCCAGTCTCGCTATGCCCACACACGGTGGCAGGGTGAACGATGGCGTAATCCCCGCCAACCTCGTGCATATACCGCACAACCGCAAAGTGCGCCTCCAACTTGCTCCCTTCATAACCGCCGACCCGCCGATAAACAGCAGGCCAATCCGTGCGTTCAGGCTGCGCGATATCCACCCCGATACCCAAAAGATGCGGCTCGTTGCGCAGCATGTAACCACCCACCATCAACAACCTGGCGCCTTGGCTGACTGCTAGCCCGGCAACATTCAAAGCCCCTTGAACATTCACCGCATGGGCCTGCTCCAGTGTCAGCCCCCAAGTGAACTGCGCGGCCAAATGAAAAACCACCCTGGCCGCACTCACACATCGCTTATCCCTCTCGCTAAGCCCAAGCCCGGCCTTGCTAACATCGCCCTCAACCGCATGAACCAACCCTGCAACACCTCCCAGCTGCCCAACCTCCTGCCTTAGCCGCTCAATGTTCCCAGGCTTGCGCATCAGCACCCGCACCGTATGCCCCGCTGCACTAAGACGCGCCACCAGATGCTGCCCAATGAACCCACTGCCGCCTGTGACAAAGCATTCCACGCCCATGACCGATTCCTTGTTTGGATGATGGCCGCAGGCTAAGGTGTAGAGCACGCTCTACAGTCAAGGACTTTCACGGTGAACATTGGAGAGTTGGAGCGCCGCAGTGGCGTTGGCCGCCATACCCTGCGGTATTACGAGCACCTCGGGCTGATCGCGGCCAACCGGCAAGCCAACAATTACCGCAATTACACCGAACAGACGGTGGCCGAACTGGCGTTAATTCAAACTGCGCAGAGCGGCGGGTTTTCGCTAGCGGAAATTGGCCAGATACTGGCGGCCAAACGCGGAAACACCATTGATTGCGCTCAAGGCGCAGCGTTGGTCGCCGGCAAGATGGCCGACATTCAGACGAAGATCGATACGCTGCAGGCGGCCTATGCGTTTCTCGACGCCGAGCGTGTCAAACTCGAAGCCAGTGCCATCGCTAATGGGTTGATGACTGCTTATGAACAACGATAAACCCGACGTCCGCCCCATCCTTCAAGCCGCCTGCCATTGCGGTACGGTGCGCTTTTCCGTGCGCTTGACCGAAGGTGTACGAAGCGCTCGCCGATGCAATTGCTCGTTGTGCCGCATGCGCGGTGCCGTGGCTGTCACAGCGCGCCTGGGAGATATCACGGTCACCCAGGGCGAAGAGGCGCTCACGCTCTATCAATTTCATACGAACGAAGCGAAGCACTACTTCTGCGCCAAGTGCGGCATCTACACCTTTCACCAACGCCGCTCCGATCCGGACCAGTACGGGGTCAATGTCGCCTGTATCGAAGGCATGAGCCCCTTCGACTTCGCCGAAGTGCCTGTGAGCGAGGGGCGGGTCCATCCGAAAGACACGGAGGATGGCAAGTCCTTAACAGCCGGGTGGCTGCGTTACGAAAATAACGACGGTTGAATCACGGCTTCGTACAAAGGGAATTTCGCTGTGCTGCATGACGCTGTTCTTTACACCTTGCTGCTCACCGGCACGTTTCTCGCTGCCGGTTTGGTCAAAGGCATCACCGGCATGGGCTTGCCCACCGTCGCCATGGGCTTGCTCGGCACGGTGATGTCGCCCGCGGCGGCTGCGGCGTTACTGATCATTCCTTCGTTCATCACCAATGTGTGGCAGCTGTTTGCCGGGCCGTCGATAGGGCGGTTGCTGCGCAGGCTGTGGCCAATGATGCTGTGCATTATCGTCGGCACGCTCGGTGGCGCTTCGCTGTTGGTGGCGGTGAACCCGGTCTGGTCGGGCTTCGGGTTGGGCTCGGCGCTGATCGTCTATGCCGCCTATGCGCTGCTCGCGCCGAAGTTGACGGTGCCGGTCAAGGCAGAGACATGGCTGTCGCCGCTGGTGGGGCTGATCACCGGACTGGTCGCGGGGGCTACAGGCGTGTTTGTCATGCCAGCGGTCCCGTACCTGGGCTCTTTGGACATGGACAAGGAAGAGCTGGTGCAGGCACTGGGCCTGTCCTTCACCGTATCGACCGTGGCGCTGGCGCTTGGGCTTTTCTTCCACGATGCGTTTGAGGTTTCGCAGGTGGGTATTTCCACGCTGGCTGTTCTGCCTGCCTTGATAGGCATGTGGCTGGGCCAGCGGATCAGGCTGCGCATCAGCCCGGCGCGGTTCCGCCAGGGCTTTTTGATCTTCCTGGTGCTGCTGGGGCTTGAGTTGGTTTCGCGTCCGTTCATCTAGCGCTCATACACCCGCCCAGCGCCTTACCGCTGGTCAGATGACACCCGGCAAGCGGCAGGCGCAGAAACCCTCCAGGCTGTGCCATGCGGCCGTCTTTCCCAATGAAATCAAGCTCCCTGACCGCACGATTAGCGCGTTATGTCGTCTTATCGCGTATGGTGGCCAATTGGGGCCGCAAGCGAAGCCGCCGCTTGAACCATGCCCCGGCTATTCTCAATGCCAGATTGGACGGGTTGTCACTGCTCAGCAACGTCGAACGACACCGGGATATGTATGACCCTGCAGAAGCGTAACAACGTGCACGTCGTCGGCGACGGCAATGCGACCCTGATCCTGTCCCATGGCTTCGGCTGCGACCAGTCGATGTGGAAGTTTCTGCTGCCGCATTTCACCTCCCGTTTTCGCGTGATCACCTATGACCTGGTCGGTGCCGGCGCTTCTGACCTGGCCGCCTACGACCGCGAGAAGTACGCATCGCTCTGGGGCTATGCGGCGGATCTCAACGAGATCATCGACGCCTACGCCCAGGGGCCGGTCATCGTCGTTGCGCATTCGGTCAGTAGCCTCATCGCCATGTTGGCCGAACGCATGCGCCCAGGGCGCTTGGCTGGGCTGGCGATGATCGGCGGCTCGCCTTGCTATGTGAATCAGGACGGCTACCAGGGCGGCTTCTCCGAAGAGGAGGTGCACGCGCTGCTGTTCACGCTGGATGAAAACTACCTGGGCTGGTCCAGCACCATGGCCCCGGTGCTGATGGGCACGCCAGGGCAACCGGCGCTTGAGGAAGAACTGTCGAGCAGCTTCATGCGCACCAATGCCGAAGTGGCGCGGCACTTCGCCCGGGTGATTTTCCTCTCCGATCATCGCCAGGAAGTCGAAGGGCTGAATGTGCCGACGCTGATCATCCAATGCACCGGTGACCCGGTCGTGCCAGTGGCGGTGGGCCAGTACCTGGAGCGGGTGCTGCCAGACAGTGAGCTGAGCTTGATCGAGAACATGGGCCACTACCCACAGCTCAGTGCGCCGAGCGCCTGCACGGCGGCGGTGGACAGGTTCCTCGCCCGCCATGGCTTCGACCATGACTGACACCGCGCTTCTGTTCAACGAATCGTTCTTCGACCATGCGCCCTGTGGGCTGGTGGTGATGGAGGCCGACGGCATGATGGTGCGCTGCAACCAGACGCTCAGGGAGTGGCTGGGTTACCCGGGCCAGACCCTGCAGGCTGGCAGTTTCGAACAGTTGCTGACCGCTGACGGACGCATGTTCATGCTCACTCATTGGGGGCCGCTGCTGAACATGCAGGGCTCGGTATCACAGGTGAAGCTGGCCCTGCGTCACCACGATGGGCATGCGCTGCCGCTGCTGCTCGATGGCGTGCGGCGCCAGGGCGACGATGGCATCCGCTTTCACCTGGCGTTGTTCAGTTTGTCTGAGCGTGAGCGTAACGAGCGTGCGGTGCTGATCGCCATGCAGCGTGCCGAAGAGGCGCTGGCGCAGAAGATCCAGGCCGAACGCGCGCTGCAGCAAGCGCAGGCCGAGTTGGCGGCGGCGTATGCCGAGGCCCAGCGGCGGGCGCAGTTCGCTGAGCAGATGGTGGCGATCGCCAGCCATGACCTGAAGAACCCGATGACGGCCATCAAGATGGCCACCGATCTGCTGGGCCGCGACGCACCTACGGATCGAGCGCGGTTTCTGCTCGGCAGCATCAGTACCTCGGCCGAGCGCGCGCAGCGGATGATCGTCGACCTGCTGGATTTCGCCTCGGTCAGGCTGGGCAAGGGCATCGGCATCTGCCGTCAGCAGGTGGACTTGCTCAAGGCCGTGGATCAGTGGGTGAGCGAACTCAGGATCGCCTTCCCCAAGGCCTGCATCCGCCATCTGTCGCGCGGCCAGGGCACGCTCAGCGTGGACCGCGACCGCTTGCAGCAGATGATCGGCAACCTGGTGGCCAACAGCGCGGCCTATGGTGACCTGAGCCACCCCATTACCCTGACCACCGACCTGTCGGGGGAGGGCGCGCTGTTGTCGGTGCACAACCACGGCGCACCAATTGCCGACAGCGTGCTACCGACGCTGTTCGAGCCGATGACCCGCGGCAGCCATCAGCAGGATTCGCTGCGCTCGGTCGGGCTGGGCCTGTTCATCGTCAAACAGATCGCCGAGGCCCATGGCGGCATGATCAGCCTGAACTCCGACGCCACCTACGGCACCCGTTTCAACGTCCAGCTCCCCCGCAGCTGCTAGCGCCGCTCACGGATCAGCGCCGGCACGACCCGCACATACACCAGCTCACTGGTCAGCTCCACCAACGTCTGGGTGATCACCGCGGCCGCCGCCAGCCCGCGCAGGTCTTCTGGCAAGGCCAAAGCCAAGGGCAGTACCACCAGCGAGTTACGGGTAGCGGCGCTGAACGTCACCGCGCGCGCCTGCGCCACCGGCAGGCGCCACAGCCGTGCCGCGCACGCGCCCAACAGCGGCGCCAGCAGCATGAAGCCAAGGTACACCGGCAGCACCGGCAGCAGTTGCTCGATCTGCCCGCGCACCAAGGCGATCTGCGAGGCGATCACCACCACCAGCACCCACGCCATGGCCGGCACCGGCAGCCAGGCCCAGCCGGCATTCCACGCCGCTAGCGCCGGTGAGCGGCGAGCGCCGGCGCTGGTCAGCACGGCCAATAGCATCGGCAGCACGATCAGCAGCACGAAGGCCTCCATGAAGGGGGCGATGCTCAAGGTCAGGCCGTTGTCGTCGCCGAGCATGCTGGCCAGGTAAACCGGCAGCAGCGCCAACTGCATCAGCAGCAACACCGGGGTGGCGGCGAGGGTCAATCGTGCGTCGCCTTTGCCGATGTGGGTGAACACCACCACGTAGTCGATGCATGGGGTCAGCAGAACCAGCAGGGCGCCGATGAGAATGGCCGGGTGCTCGACCAGGCCACGGGTCAGCGCCCAGACCAGCAGCGGCAGCAGCACGAAATTGGCCAGCAACAACGCCCCCATGAAGCGGCGATTGCCCAGCGACTGGCGCAGGTCGAGAAAGGGAATCTGCAGAAACATCGCATACATCAGCACCGCGATTGCCGGGGTGACGAGCCGCTCCAGGTGGCGCGCGGTATCGCTGGCCAACAGGCCGAAGGCGAGGGCGGCGAGCACGGCGATGAAATAGATCGGGATCTGCCGGGTTTCCAGTTGCTCTCGGGTCAAGGTGGGCCTGTGCGTCGGTGATTGCAGGGCGCACAGGGTAGCACTGGGCAGCGGGCTACCGCGCGCCGACAAAAACGCCCGGCATGAAAAAGCCCGGCACTGGGCCGGGCTCTGGATGATCAGACGTTAGCCGATCAGTTGCCGTATACCGGCAGCTTCTTGCAGATGGCCTTGACCTTCTCGCGAACGGCGTCGATCACCGCTTCGTTGTTCAGGTCAGCCAGGATGTCGCAGATCCAGCCAGCCAGCTCGCGGCATTCGGTTTCCTTGAAGCCACGGGTGGTGACAGCCGGGGTGCCGAAGCGCAGGCCCGAGGTTACGAACGGCGAGCGTGGGTCGTTGGGTACCGAGTTCTTGTTGACGGTGATGAAGGCTTTGCCTAGGGCAGCGTCAGCGTCTTTGCCGGAGATTTCCTGCTTGATCAGCGACAGCAGGAACAGGTGGTTCTGCGTGCCGCCGGAAACAACGTCGAAGCCGCGCTCGATGAACACTTCGGCCATGGCCTGGGCGTTCTTCACCACTTGTTGCTGGTAGGCCTTGAACTCAGGCTGCAGCGCTTCCTTGAAGCAGATCGCCTTGGCCGCGATGACGTGCTCCAGCGGGCCGCCCTGGGCGCCAGGGAATACCGCCGAGTTGAGCTTCTTCTCGATTTCTTCGTTCTTGCGCGCCAGGATCAGGCCGCCACGTGGACCGCGCAGGGTCTTGTGGGTGGTAGTGGTGACCACGTCGGCGAATGGCACGGGGTTCGGGTACACGCCAGCGGCGACCAGGCCAGCGACGTGGGCCATGTCGACGAACAGGTAGGCACCGACCTTGTCGGCGATGGCGCGGAAGCGGGCGAAGTCCAGGACCTGCGAGTAGGCCGAGAAACCAGCGACGATCATCTTCGGCTTGTGCTCGACGGCCAGGCGCTCGACTTCGTCGTAGTCGATCAGGCCGTTGCCGTCGATGCCGTACTGCACGGCGTTGTACAGCTTGCCCGAGGAGCTCACCGAGGCGCCGTGGGTCAGGTGACCGCCGTGGGCCAGGCTCATGCCCAGGATGGTGTCGCCCGCCGACAGCAGCGCCAGGTAGACCGCGGCGTTGGCCTGCGAGCCGGCGTGCGGCTGGACGTTGGCGTAGTCGGCGCCGAACAGTTCCTTGGCGCGGTCGATGGCCAGTTGCTCGACCACGTCGACGTATTCGCAGCCGCCGTAGTAACGCTTGCCTGGGTAACCTTCAGCGTACTTGTTGGTCAGGACCGAGCCCTGGGCTTCCATCACAGCGGGGCTGGTGTAGTTTTCCGAAGCGATCAGCTCGATATGCTCTTCCTGGCGCAGGGCTTCTTGCTGCATGGCTTCGAAGAGCTCGGCGTCGTACTTGGCAATGGTCAAATCACGGCTGAACATGGCGGTCCTCAAGGATCGGGGTAATTTGGGGGGGCATTCTAACCGATTGATCCGCGCCTGGCATATGAAGTGGCGTCAAGTCGCGGACCAATGGGCCTCATGTTGCAGGCCGCGCCGTTTGTGGGCTGGGCGGGGATTGGAATTGACTCTGGAGTCCGGTTTTTGCGGCGCGTGCGGTGTTCCGGTGGGATCGGCCTCCCTTTCACTTTCAGAGAATTCTGTATGCCGCAGCCGCTGCTTCACTGGAACATGAACAGCGTTTCGTTGGCGAACTGCGCATCGAACTGATTGGCCGGCATGGGCCTGCCGAACAGATACCCCTGCACCTCATCGCAACCATGCTCGCGCAGGAATTCCAGCTGTTCGTGAGTCTCCACGCCCTCGGCGATCACCGCCAGGTTCAGGCTGTGGGCCATGGCGATGATCGCGCGGGCGATCTGCGCATCCTGCTCGCCCTCGGGCAGGCCGTCGACGAAGGTGCGGTCGATCTTCAGCACATCGATCGGGAACTGCTTGAGGTAGTTGAGCGACGAATAGCCTGTGCCAAAGTCGTCTACCGCGATGCTCAGCCCAAGGTTCTTCAGGCTCGCCAGGATCTGCAACGCCTCGGTCACCTCGCGCATCAGGATGCTCTCGGTCAACTCCAGCTCCAGGCACGCAGGCGGCAGGCCGGTTTCCTCGAGGATCGTGGCGATGCGCGTGCCCAACTGGCCATCGGAGAATTGCCGCGCCGAGATGTTCACCGACACTTTCGGCACCCGCACCTTGTTCTTGTGCCAGACCTTCAGCTGCCGGCTGGCCTCGCGCAACACCCAGTCGCCGATATCCACCACCAGGCCCAGCTCCTCGATCACCGGGATGAAGTCCCCCGGCGGCACCAGGCCGCGGGTTGGATGGCGCCAGCGCAACAAGGCTTCGGCGCCGGTCAGGCGCTTGCCATCACCGCTGAACTGCGGCTGGTAATAGAGAATGAATTCGTCCTGCTCCAGGGCGTGGCGCAGGTCGCTTTCCAGCTCCAGGCGCTCCAGGGCGCTGGCGTTCATCTCGGTCTGGTAGAACTGGAAGTTGTTCTTGCCGCGTTCCTTGGCGTGGTACATGGCCGTGTCGGCGTTCTTCATCAGCTGGCTCAGCTCGTTGCCGTCCTGCGGGCTGAGGGCGATGCCGATGCTGGCGGTGACGAAGAACTCGCGGTTTTCCAGCACGAACGGCCGCACCAGGCTGGCAAGGATGTGCTCGGCCACGTGGATCGCCCGGTTCAGGGCCACCTCGCGGGTCGCGCCCGGTTGCAGCAGCAAGGTGAATTCATCGCCGCCCATGCGCGCCACGGTGTCGTCGTCATCGACACAGGCCAGCAGGCGCAGGGCCATGTCCTTGAGCATGCGATCGCCTGCGGCATGGCCGAGGGAGTCATTGATCGGCTTGAACCGGTCGAGGTCGAGGAACATCAACACCACCCAGGACTTCTGCCGCTCGGCGTGTTGCAGGGCCGTGTGCAGGCGGTCCTGGAACAGCGTGCGGTTGGGCAGGTGGGTCAAGGCATCGTAGTAGGCCAGGCGGTGAATGCGCTGCTCGCTGGCCTTGCGCTCGCTGATGTCGGTGAAGAAACACACATAGCTGGCCAGGTCGCCCTCATCGTCGAGCACGGCGGTAATCCCCACCCATGCCGGGTAGCGGTCGCCGTCGCGACGCTTGAGCCACACCTCGCCCTCCCAGCTGCCGCGCTGGTGCAGTTGCTTGAGGATGTAGCGCAGGTGGCTTTCCTGCTGGTCTTCGACCACCAGCATGGTCGGCAACTGGTCGAGCACGTCACCCACCGTGTGGCCGCTGACCCGGCTGAACGCTTCGTTGGCCTGGACGATGTAGCCGGCCGGGTCGGTGATGAGGATCGCCGAAGTGGAATGCTCGAACACCGTGGCAGCCATGCGCAGGTCTTTTTCCGCCCGGCGCTGCTGGCTGATGTCGCGGCCCACGCCGAGCACGCCCTCGAAGCGCTGCTGGTCGTCCCACACCAGCACCAGGCGCAGCTCGATGGGGATCTTGTGGCCATCGGCGCGCAGGCAGTCGAACAGGAACAGCTGGGTCGGCAACTGGCTGCGCAGCTGCGCCAGTTGCGCGTTGTCGCCCATGGCCTGGCTGACCCGCTCCATCAGGCTGTAGATGCCCGTGAGCTGGGCCGGGTTGGCGATGATCGACTGCCAGCCATTGGCGAAGATCCAGTCGGCCTGATAGCCCAGCACCGCATTCACCGACGGGCTCACATAGTTGAGCTGCAAGCGGCTGTCGGTGGAGAAGATCACGTCGCTGATGCTCTCGGCGAGCATGCGGTAGCGCTGCTCGCTGTCACGCAGCGACTGGCTGGCTTCGATCTGCACCGTGACGTCCTTGCCGATGCCGATGATCCGCGTCACCAGGCCATCGGCCTCGCGCGCCAGCACTTGCTCGCGGATGTCGTAGCAGCGCCAGTTGCCGTCGCGGTGGCGGAAGCGCAATTGCGTGTGCAGCGATTGGTCATGGCCACTGTCGCGCTGTTGCTGGCGCAGCGCCTGATAGTGCGCGGCGTCCTCGGGGTGCAGGAGCATTTCCCAGAAGCGGTCGCCCATGTGCGCCAGCTCATGGCGGTCGTAGCCCAACGTCTGGCCCAGGTGGCGGTTGCTGAAGATCATGCGCTGGCTCAGCACATCCTGCACGTACAGCTGGTCGGGCACCGTGCGCACCACGTCGGACCAGAAGCTTTCGCGCTGCAGCAGCGACAGCTCGACCTGCTTGCGGCTGGTGATGTCGCTGATGCTGAGGATCACTGCCTGGTAGTCGCGGCGCTGCTGCGGCAGGCGCGCCATCAGCCACAGGTGCAGTTCGCCGCCCAGTGGCGCGGGGATGCGCACTTCCAGCTCCAGTGACGGGCGCTGCTCGATCAAGGCATCGATCAACTGCGCCCCGACGCTGCCGCGACCGTCGCCGCTGCCATCGATCAAGCGTTGCCAAGCGCCCTGGTGGTTCTCGACATTGAGCAGCTGGCGCGCCACCTGGTTGATCTCGGTGATCTTCAGCTCGTGCAGCAGCGAGCGGCGCAGGTTGGGGTCCAGCGCCAGGCTTTGCTTGAGCCCGGCCAGGTTGCGCAGGTGATAGCGGTCGAGCTGGCCCGGCAGGCTCGACAGGTCGAGCACGCACAAGGCCACGCCGGTGCCCTCGAAGATGTCCTGGTAGCGCCGGCGGTCTTCGTGCAGGGCGCGCTGGCGGCGGCGCATGTTGGCCAGCGCCAGCACTGGCAGCAGGGCGCACAACAGCACCAGCAGGCACTTGCCGATCAGCGCAGGTAGTAGTTCATGGCGCGCCTGGCGCTCATCGAACAGGCCGCGCAGCTGCCAGGCGCTGTGGTCGATGAAGGCCAGCATCACGCTTTGCAGCGCCCCATTGTCGTCGGCCAGCGGGGCATGGCGCTCCAGCACCTCGCCACTGCGGCTGTTTTCCAGCAGCCACAACGGTTGGCCCGGCCCGTGCAGGCGGCCGGTGAGGGTGGGGTAGTAGTCGGCCGACAGGCGCAGCAGCCAGTAGCCGCGGTCCTGCTCGGGCGGCTGGCGCAGCAGCAGATAGACCGTGCGGTTATCTGCCGAGTTGGAGAAGTAGTGGCCGTGGCCCTGATTGAGCGCGAGCATTTCGCTGATCGCCGCCAGGTCCGGGCTGCCGGCCAGGCTGTCCCTGCGCGGGCGCCCGCTCTGGTCGAGCCAGGCCATCTCGCGCAATGCCGGCAGGCGCTCGCGCAGCGTCGCCATCAGGCTCGGCAGGGCGGCAGGCGTCGGCGCGGCGGCGTAGGGCTGGATCAGGTTGAGCACCTGCTGCGCCTGCAAGGCCATGTTCAAGCTCAACTGGTCGGCCAGCTTGGTGCTGACATCCAGGCTCATCCGGCGCTGGTCGTCCTGGGTGTGACGGTATTGCGAGAACAACTGCCACAGCAACAGGCTCAGCAGAATCAGTGCCAGCAAGGCCAATGCGCCTTTCACCGAGCCGCGCAGCGAAGCGACCGATGCCGGTGTAGCGGGGCGCAGCGGGGTCGGATGATTGAGATTGGTCAAGCGTTGGTCCTGCTATTGGGCTGGCGACGGCAGGTGGGAACGAGCACGGCGTATGCCGGTATCTGCAACAGGCCTTGACCGCGGCTGTGCACTATAAAGCCGGACATCCGAACGGGATAGCATGCCTGTGATTATGGCAATGTGCCAGCCCGAATATCTGCCGCCAGCGGTCGAGCTGTGCCGTGGGCGGTTCGGCAAGCCCGTGCATCCTGTGCGAGAATGCCGCCCGCTTCAATGACAACGCATCGGAGATGTTCGGTTTTGGTTACTCACTTTTCCACCAATGGCCTCGATTCCGCCTGTGGGCGCAGCAGTCAGACCCTTGTCAGCACTGCCGTGACCACGGACGTATCCTGCAAATCGTGCCAGCGCTCGCTGGTCAAGCCGAGCCCGGCGGCGGCGGCCGTACCCAAGTCGCCATCGCTGGCCGAGCTGCGCAAGACCGCCAAGACCGCCAAAACGGTCAGCGCGCCAGCCGCCCCGGCGCCTGCCGTCGTGCCAGCGCAGCCTGTACGCAGCGCAGGCTTCAGCGTCAAGGCCGCCTGGGCCGCACGTTTGACCGGGCAAGGCGACCGTTGCCGCCTGCCACGGGGCAAGGCGGCCAAACAGCGTCACGTCTGAGCCTGCGTCAGCTGCCGTGCCGGCCCCCAGCGTGCAGCGCCGAGGGGCCGGCACGGCACCAGGCCCCCACCATCCGACCACCCTGTGCAACGCTGCGCGTTGGCGTAGAATGGTCGACTTTGTTCACTACACCCTGTAAACACATCCCCCTGGCCGCGTGGCCGGGGCGCGCGTCGATGTCTTTACCTATCTGATTAGAGGGCTTGGTTTTGGCTCAATACGTCTACACCATGCATCGGCTGAGCAAGGTCGTGCCGCCGAAGCGGGAAATTCTCAAGAACATCTCCCTGTCGTTCTTCCCAGGCGCCAAGATCGGCGTACTCGGCCTGAACGGCGCCGGTAAGTCCACCCTGCTGCGGATCATGGCCGGCGTCGACAAGGAATTCGACGGCGAAGCGCGTCCGATGCCCGACATCAATGTCGGTTACCTGCCTCAGGAGCCGCAACTGGACCCGAGCAAGTCCGTGCGCGAAGTGGTCGAGGAAGCCGTCAGCGTGATCAAGGACGCCCAGGCCCGCCTGGACGAGGTCTACGCCGCCTACGCCGAGCCTGACGCCGATTTCGACAAGCTGGCTGCCGAGCAGGCCAAGCTCGAAGCCATTCTGCAGGCCGCCGACGGCCACAACCTCGAGCGCCAGCTCGACGTAGCCGCCGACGCCCTGCGTCTGCCGGCCTGGGATGCACGCATCGAACACCTGTCCGGTGGTGAGAAGCGCCGCGTCGCCCTGTGCCGTCTGCTGCTGTCGGCCCCCGACATGCTGCTGCTCGACGAACCGACCAACCACCTGGATGCCGATTCGGTGGCCTGGCTCGAGCGCTTCCTGCACGACTTCCCTGGCACCGTGGTGGC
Organism: Pseudomonas sp. SMSB3; assembly: GCF_052041965.1. Lineage (NCBI taxonomy): Bacteria > Pseudomonadati > Pseudomonadota > Gammaproteobacteria > Pseudomonadales > Pseudomonadaceae > Pseudomonas > Pseudomonas sp. SMSB3. The sequence continues at coordinate 62,848 of NZ_JBKGGV010000001.1, forward strand.
GATCACCCACGACCGTTACTTTCTCGACAACGTCGCCGGCTGGATTCTCGAACTCGACCGCGGCGCCGGTATCCCGTACGAGGGCAACTACTCGGGTTGGCTGGACGCCAAGTCCGATCGTCTGGCGCAGGAATCCAAGCAGCAGAGCGCCCACGAGAAGGCCATGAAAGAGGAACTGGAGTGGGTGCGCAAAGGCGCCAAGGCCCGTCAGTCCAAATCCAAGGCGCGTCTGCAACGCTTCGAAGAACTGCAATCGCAGGAATTCCAGAAGCGCAGCGAAACCAACGAGATCTACATCCCGGCCGGTCCGCGCCTGGGCGACAAGGTCATCGAGTTCAAGAACGTCACCAAGGGCTACGGCGACCGCGTGCTGATCGACAACCTGTCGTTCTCCATGCCCAAAGGCGCCATCGTCGGGGTGATCGGCGGTAACGGTGCCGGTAAATCGACCCTGTTCCGCATGCTGATGGGCAAGGAACAACCGGACTCGGGCAGCATCGAGATCGGCGAAACCGTGCAACTGGCCTGCGTCGACCAGAGCCGCGAAGACCTCGACGGCAGCAAGACCGTGTTCCAGCAGATCTCCGACGGCTCCGACCAGATCCGCATCGGCAGCTACGAGATTCCATCGCGCACCTACGTCGGCCGCTTCAACTTCAAAGGCGGCGACCAGCAGAAGTTCGTCAAGGACCTCTCCGGTGGTGAGCGTGGCCGTCTGCACCTGGCACTGACCTTGAAGGAGGGCGGTAACGTCCTGCTGCTCGACGAACCGTCCAACGACCTCGACGTCGAGACCCTGCGCTCCCTGGAAGAAGCCCTGCTGGACTTCCCAGGCGCGGCGATCGTGATTTCCCACGACCGTTGGTTCCTGGACCGTGTGGCCACTCACATCCTGGCCTACGAAGACGACTCCAACGTGGTGTTCTTCGAGGGCAACTACACCGAGTACGAAGCGGACCGCAAAAAGCGTCTGGGCGATGCTGCTGCCCAGCCGCACCGTGTGCGTCACAAGAAGCTGGCTCAGTAAGCCGGTTTCCGATGCACGATCATGGGGCCCAAGTGGCCCCATTTTTGTGCTCGCTTGAAAAGCCTGTGGGCCTATGAATCAGGGATAGCGAGCAGTGGCTTTGTATACATTTATATAAAACGCACCAAATAATTTCATAAAAACGACATTGCGCCCTGTTGCAGTGCGATTGCTTCTTGGTACATTCGGGAAAAACCAATAAGTCCAATCCTCTTGGTGAGATGTCTACCATGATCGAATCCGTCGACCATTTCCTCGCACGCCTGCAGCAACGTGACCCCGGCCAGGCCGAATTCCATCAGGCGGTAGAAGAGGTGCTGCGCACCCTGTGGCCGTTCCTCGAAGCCAATCCGCGTTACCTGCAATCGGGCATTCTCGAGCGCATGGTCGAGCCTGAGCGCGCTGTGCTGTTCCGGGTGTCGTGGGTAGACGATCAGGGCAAGGTCCAGGTCAACCGTGGCTATCGCATCCAGATGAACAGCGCCATTGGCCCGTACAAGGGCGGCCTGCGCTTCCACCCGTCGGTGAACCTGAGCGTGCTCAAGTTCCTGGCCTTCGAGCAGGTGTTCAAGAACTCCCTGACCTCGCTGCCCATGGGCGGCGGCAAAGGCGGCTCGGACTTCGACCCCAAGGGCAAGAGCGACGCCGAGGTCATGCGCTTCTGCCAGGCGTTCATGAGCGAGTTGTACCGCCACATCGGCGCTGACTGCGACGTGCCGGCCGGTGACATAGGTGTCGGTGCGCGCGAGATCGGTTTCATGTTCGGCCAGTACAAGCGCCTGGCCAACCAGTTCACCTCGGTGCTCACCGGCAAGGGCATGACCTACGGCGGCAGCCTGATCCGCCCGGAGGCCACCGGCTACGGCTGCGTGTACTTCGCCGAAGAAATGCTCAAGCGCAAGGGCCAGCGCATCGATGGCCGCCGCGTGGCGATCTCCGGTTCCGGCAACGTGGCCCAGTATGCGGCGCGCAAGGTCATGGACCTGGGCGGCAAGGTGATCTCGCTGTCCGACTCCGAGGGCACCTTGTACGCCGAGGCCGGCCTGAGCGACGCACAGTGGGACGCCTTGATGGAGCTCAAGAACGTCAAGCGCGGGCGCATCAGCGAGCTGGCCACGCAGTTCGGCCTGGAGTTCCGCAAGGGCCAGACGCCATGGAGCCTGGCTTGCGATATCGCCTTGCCCTGCGCCACCCAGAACGAGCTGGATCTCGACGATGCGCGGACCTTGTTGGGCAACGGCTGCATATGCGTGGCCGAAGGCGCCAACATGCCGACTACCCTGGCTGCGGTCGACCTGTTCATCGAGGCCGGCATTCTGTATGCGCCAGGCAAGGCGTCCAATGCTGGCGGCGTAGCCGTGTCGGGCCTGGAGATGTCGCAGAACGCCATGCGTCTGCTGTGGACGGCGGGGGAGGTCGACAGCAAGCTGCACAACATCATGCAGTCGATTCACCATGCGTGTGTGCATTACGGCGAGGAAGCCGACGGTACGGTGAACTACGTCAAAGGCGCCAACATTGCCGGGTTCGTCAAAGTAGCTGACGCCATGCTGGCGCAAGGGGTGGTCTAGTAGCCCATCGGCTGCCGCGCTTTGGCCTGTGGGAGCAACTGTCTTGCGCAGCCATCAAACCCGTGGCGATCTTCTTGTGGGAGCAAGACAGCTGCTCCCACAAAGTGAATCCCACCGGGTGATCCCTCAGGGTGCGGTGACGCAGCCTTTGCAAAGCCACTCACCCAATCTCGAGAATCTCGATCATCTGATCCCCCACCGGTCGCCGCCATACCACTTCATCCCCTGGCCCCGCGCCCAGCAAGGCCCGGCCCAGGGGTGAACCCCAATTGATCAGCCCGCGCCCGGCGTCGGCCTCATCTTCACCTACCAATTGCACAAGATGCTCCTGGTCCTGCTCATCGACGAAGCGCACCCGGCTACCGATCTGCACCTTGCTGCGCGAGGACGCCTGCGGTACCACCTGAGCGCTCTGCACCCGCGCGCTGAAGTAGCGCAGATCCCGCTCCGCATCGGCCAGGCGCTGTTTGTCGGCGCGCTCGCCCTGGGCCTGCAGTTCGCTGCGCAAGGCGTTGAGTTCGGTCACCCGCAGCTGCAGCTGCTGCAAGCCGTTGGCGGTCACGTAATTGGGTTGTTCGCTGACCCGTCGCTCTACCGGCTGAACAGCCTGGGCGGCGGCTTGATCTTCGTTGACGAATGCTCGGCTCATCAATGGCCTCCTTTTGCAGAAGACCAGCATGGCAGCCTGGCGGTTTCAGTGGATGTCCGCCTGCGACCTAGTCAGGGCGGTAGGCCCGTGCAGCGCCACGGTGCTTTTCCTGCTGCCACTGGCGCTCACGCTCGTCCCAGAACTGCTCATGGTACTCACGTTGCGCTTCGCTGTTCTGCATGGCCTGGCACTGGCGAAAGCCGTCGTCCCAGCCATTTTCGTACTGGCGCTCGTGCAGGTAGCGCTGCACGTTCTTGCGATACTCGCCGGCTATCGTCCCGGCCGCCTGGCGGCCGCTGCTGCAGCCGTCCTGGAAGCCATCGGCGAATGCCGGGGGATAACCGCGCTCGACCATTTGCTGGTGAGTGCTTTCACACCCTGCCAGCAACAATGCCAAGCACAAGCCTAAGCCTAATCGCGACATGACCACCTGGACCTTTGCAGCGTTACTGTCAGTCTAGGTGGCGATCTGTCGCAGCGCTGTCAAATCAATGTCAAAGGCTCGCGTGGCGCACACGTCAGTAGTGATACCACTTGAGCTCGAGCATCACCTCGTTCTGCGCCGTGGCCAGGTGGCTGAACTGGCGCGAAGCACTCAGGCGCAGGCCCAGGTTCTGGCTGATTTCCCACTGCTGGTTGAGGCTCACACTGCGGCGTACCTCGCCATTGGTGAAGTAATCGCCCTTGGCCTCCAGGGTCATGTTGCCCAAGCCGTTGCGCCACAACAGGCCGCTGTTGAACCCGGCTGCCGGGGCGATGAACTGGGCGAAGTCGTTGTGGTGCTCGACCCGCACCGTGCCCAGGGCAAAGCCCAGCAAGCCGTCGGCCAACTGCCAGGTGCCGCCGGCGCCGCCATTGACGTGGCTGACCAGCACCTCGTCGTCATGCTTGCCCGGCACCCGCTCGAGGCCGCCCGCCACCTGCCACGACCACGGCTTGAGCAGCGCGTTGCGCGGGGTCAGCGAGCGAATGGTCGCCAGATCGAGGCGCTGCACCTGCCAGTCGTTGCCCTCGTACTGACGCACCTTGAGCTGCAGGATTTCGATCTGCGCACCCAGCGGGAAGCCATAGGCGTTGTCGTTGAGGTCGTGATAGGCCATGCGCAGGCCGTACTCGGCATAGGCGCGGTCTTCACGCGTGCCGACGCCCAGCTGCCAGGTGCGCGAGTCGTGGCCATCCTCGGGCAAGCCGGGGCGCTCGATCTGCAGCGCTGGCGGCGGGTTGCTGTTGATCGCCCGCAACAGCTCGAAGCTGCGCTTGGCCTGGCCAGGGTCGCGCTCCTGACCATTGGCGCGGTAGCGCTCCAGGCGGTAGGCGGCGTCCTGCACCAGCGCCTGGCGCTCGCGCGGCATGGCCTTGAAGGCAGGGCTCTGCAGTTGCGAGGTGTCGGCGCTGACCGCCAGTACCTGCTGTTTTTCGGCGTGATCGAGCGGCTCGGCACGGGCCAGCAGCTCGCGCTCGCGGGAGGGGCGATAGACCTCGCTGGCCACCAGGCCAGACTGTTTGACGGCCTTGACCGTGTCGGTCGGAATGGCCGTGAGCGGAAACTGCGAGGTCAGGTCCAGGCTCGGCCGGGCCACTTGCAGCAGCTCCAGCAGGCGGTACGAGCAGTTTTCGTCGAAGAAGAAGTAATCGAACTGGATCTGCTTGAGTTCCCAGACGTGTTCGACCATGCGCCCGGTTTCTTCCGGCGTCAGGTCCAGCTGGTACTCCCACAGGTCGCGGTTCTCCAGGCTGCGGTATTCGGAGAGCTTTTCCTGGTAGGGCATCATCGCGAACAGGCCGGGGTAGCCGCCCATCAGGCCTTTCCAGGCGTACAGGATGCTGTTGTCGCTGCCTTCGATGTAGGCGCCGAAGTTGATCGCGTAACTGAGCAACGTGGTGTCGTCGCTGCGGGTATTGGACTGATCGATGCGCAGCAGGGTATGGCCGAACATCGACGAGGGGCTGTTCAGGTAGGCTGCGGGGAAGATCAACGCCGCGCTGTGCGGGTCGATCGACGTGTACCACGTCTTGTACTCCTGGCAGTCGGGTTGCGGCAGGCCTTGCAGGTCGAGCTGCTCGCGTAACCATCGGGTGCGCGCCGGGAACACGCATTGGGCATGTTTGTCGCCCAGGCTTGCAGGGGCGTACAGGGCTTGCACGGTGGCCGCCAGCTCCTGGTCGGGATGGTGCGCGCCGTCGGCGGCGAGGAAGAACTTGTCATCGTCCACATAGCTGCGCCAACCGCCGAGCTTGGCCGTTTCATAGTGACCCAGGGCGATCCAGTAAGGGGTGTTGGCCAGCTGTTGCAGGCGGCCTGGGTCCAGCACTGGCGTGGCATGAACAGGGGCGCAGGCAATCAGCGCCAGAGATGCGAGGCGTTTGAGCATGGGGGGCAACTACTTCTTGAAGATTGCCGAAAAGGCGAAACCCGCCCCGGGGTCGGGGCGGGCGTAGCTGCACTCAGGCCTCGGAAGCGTACTTGGCCAGGCGTGGGTCGTTCTTCAGAACGGCCAGGGTGTTGCTGTGCACGGTTTCAGCGTTCACGTCAGCACTGCTGAAGATCTGGTTGAAGTGCTGGTGGGTGACCGAGTTGAAGTAGCCACGGTCTTCCGGCGCTACGCCCAGAACCACAGCGTAGGTGGTCAGGGCTTCGCCCTGGCCCATAGCCATGTCTTCGGACAGTTCGTTCATCATGCCATTCATGGCGAACCAGGATTTGCCGCCGTAGGTCAGCGCGGCCTTGGTCGAGCAGCCGTTGGTGCCGGAGGTCATGCCGAAGGTGGCGTTACCCGAGGTACCGTTGGTGGTGGAGGCCAGGAAGTGGGCCGGGGTGCCGCGCTGGCCTTCGAACAACAGGTTGCCCCAACCGCAATTCGGGCCACCTGGCGCTTCTGCCATGGCGTTGAGGGAAACCACGGTGAACAGAGTACCCAGAAGAATCCGTTTCATAGCTTTGTTCTCTTATGTCTTAGACGTTAACCAAGGGTCAGGTTACTGGCAACGTGATTGCCAGGTCGGGAAAGCATTTCACCCACCCGCGCAGCTTGGAGTTTAGGCACGATCTAAAGGTTGCGTCATTGATTGCGAAAAATTTGCTTGGTTAACCGGTATCGCAGCTGCGACATAAAGTCCGCTGGAGCCTTGCAAGGCGCGCGCAGGCAGCGCCAGAATGCTGAGTATCTGCCCCGCCGAAGTAAGGAAACCCAATGCCCGATCCTGTCGCTGCGCGCCTGCGTCTTGCGCCTGAAGCCCTGACCCGGCGTTTCTCCCCCGAGCAGTTTGCCTTTACCCACACCGACGATCTGGAGCCGTTTCGCGGAGTCCTGGGCCAAGAACGTGCTGTCGAAGCCCTGCAGTTCGGCGTGGCCATGCCACGTCCCGGTTACAACGTGTATGTGATGGGCGAGCCCGGCACTGGGCGCTTCTCGTTCGTCAAGCGTTACCTCAAGGCCGAGGGCAAGCGTCAGCAGACCCCGGCCGACTGGCTCTACGTCAACCACTTCGACGATACCCGCGAGCCCCGGGCATTGGAGCTGCCCTCGGGCAGTGCGGCAGCGTTCATCAGCGACATGGGCGGGCTGATCGACAACCTGCTGGCCACTTTTCCGGCGGTGTTCGAACACCCTTCGTACCAGCAGAAGAAGGGCGCCATCGACCGCGCCTTCAACCAGCGTTACGACCGCGCCCTGGATGTGATCGAGCGCGCCTCGCTGGAGAAGGACGTGGCCCTGTACCGGGACGCCAGCAATGTGGCCTTCACCCCCATGGCCGACGGCAAGGCGCTGGATGAGGCAGAGTTCGCCCAGCTGCCCGAAGAGGTGCGCGAGCAGTTCCACGAAGACATCGCCCTGCTCGAAGAGCGCCTGAACGAAGAGCTGGCCAGCCTGCCGCAATGGAAGCGCGAGTCGAATAACCAGCTGCGCCAGCTCAACGAAGAAACCATCACCCTGGCCTTGCAGCCCTTGCTGGCGCCGCTGTCCGAAAAATACGCCGAAAACGCTGCGGTCTGCGCCTACCTGCAATCGGTGCAGCTCAACCTGTTGCGCACCGTGGTCGAGCAACTGGTCGACGACAGCAAGACCGACGCGGTGGCGCGCAAGCTGCTCGAAGAGCAGTACATGCCGAGCCTGGTGGTCGGCCATCACGCCGATGGCGGTGCGCCGGTGGTCTTCGAGCCGCACCCGACCTACGACAACCTGTTCGGGCGGATCGAATACAGCACCGACCAAGGCGCGTTGTACACCTCCTACCGCCAGCTGCGCCCCGGTGCGTTGCACCGGGCCAATGGCGGCTTCCTGATCCTCGAAGCGGAAAAGATGCTCGGCGAGCCGTTCGTCTGGGACGCGCTCAAGCGCGCCTTGCAGTCGCGCAAGCTGAAGATGGAATCGCCGCTTGGCGAGCTGGGCCGCGTGGCTACCGTCAGCCTCACGCCGCAGATGATCCCGCTGAACATCAAGTTGGTGATCATCGGCTCGCGCCAGCTGTACTACGCGCTGCAAGACCATGATCCAGACTTCCAGGAAATGTTCCGGGTGCTGGTCGACTTCGACGAAGACATGCCGATGGTCGACGAGAACCTCGAGCAGTTCGCCCAACTGCTGCGCACCCGCACCAACGAAGAGGGCATGGCGCCGCTGACCAGCGACGCGGTGGCGCGCCTGGCCACCTACAGCGCCCGCCTGGCGGAAAACCAGTCGCGCCTGTCGGCGCGCATTGGCGACCTGTTCCAGCTGGTCAGTGAGGCCGACTTCATTCGCCAGTTGGCCAGCGACGAAATGACCGACGCCGGGCATATCGAGCGCGCACTCAAGGCCAAGGCGTTCCGCACCGGCCGGGTCTCGCAGCGGGTGCTCGACGACATGCTGGCCGGGATCATCCTGATCGACAGCGAAGGCGCAGCCATCGGCAAGTGCAACGGCCTGACCGTGCTGGAAGTCGGTGACTCGGCATTCGGCATGCCCGCGCGCATTTCCGCCACGGTCTACCCCGGCGGCAGCGGCATCGTCGACATCGAGCGCGAGGTCAACCTCGGCCAGCCGATTCACTCCAAGGGCGTGATGATCCTGACCGGGTACCTGGGCAGCCGTTATGCCCAGGAATTCCCCCTGGCGATTTCCGCGAGCATCGCCCTGGAGCAGTCCTACGGCTACGTGGACGGCGACAGTGCCTCGTTGGGTGAGGCGTGCACGCTGATCTCGGCCCTGTCGCGCACACCGCTCAAGCAGTGCTTTGCCATTACCGGCTCGATCAACCAGTTCGGCGAAGTGCAGGCGGTGGGTGGGGTCAACGAGAAGATCGAAGGCTTCTTCCGCCTGTGCGAAGCACGCGGCCTGACCGGCGAGCAGGGGGTGATCATCCCGCGTGCCAACGTCGCCACGCTGATGCTCGACGAGCGGGTGCTGCAGGCGGTGGAAAACGGCGTATTCCATGTGTACGCCGTCAGCCAGGCCGACGAAGCCTTGAGCCTGCTGGTGGGTGAAGACGCCGGCGAGCTGGACGACAAGGGCCAGTTCACCGAGGGCAGCGTCAATGCGCGGGTGGTGGAGCGCTTGCGCGAGATCGCCGAAATGATCAGCGAGGAAGACATCGAGAAGGCGGAAAAAGAACGCCTCGAAGAGGTGATCGCCCAGGCTAAACCGGCCTGAGTCAAGAAACCGGCGCTAGCGGCCATGTGCTACCGTTCAGCGCCGGTTTTCCATCTTCGCCTGGCGATCTTCTATGCTGGAACTTAAGGACGGTATCAGGGTTCAGGATGGAAACAGCTCGGGTGTCCTGGGCTGAACAGGGCTTCATGGAGGGTACGCGGCCATGCGCAACCTCAGCCTTACTCGCCAGTGCCTGGGCCTGGTGACTCGCATCGAATGCAGCATCCGCCCACTGGCCGGGGATACTGGCATGTGGACCTTGCTGTTCGCGGCCGGCATGGCCGGCGAACAACCTTCCGCGATCAAGGCACAAGGGCCGTTCCACGGGCCGATGGTGGCCGAGTCGGTCCTCAGCGCCATCGTCGACAGCCTGACCTTGCACGGTTACCGCGTCGCCGACGACCCACAGATCTGGTGCCTGCATCTGCAAGCTCAGCTGCGCCGCATCAACGGCGAGCGCTGTCGCAACCTCGGCGACTACCAGTTTCATCCGGAAACCTGATCACACCCTGCGCCAGCGTGTCGCAGGCTTTTGCTGTCACAGGCGGCTGGCTATACTCGCGCTCGTTTCTCCAGTCACCTGACGAGTCCCAAACCCTCCATGGAACGTATTCTCGAAAACGCGATGTATGCCTCGCGCTGGCTGCTCGCCCCTATCTACTTTGGTTTGTCGCTAGGCCTGCTGGCACTGGCGCTGAAGTTTTTCCAGGAAGTGGTCCACGTCCTGCCCAATGTCTTCGCCCTCAGCGAAGCCGACCTGATCCTGGTGATCCTGTCGCTGATCGACATGTCGCTGGTCGGCGGCCTGCTGGTGATGGTGATGATCTCCGGCTACGAGAACTTCGTTTCGCAGCTGGACATCGACGAGAGCAAGGAAAAGCTCAACTGGCTGGGCAAGATGGATTCTTCATCGCTGAAGATGAAAGTGGCCGCTTCGATCGTGGCGATTTCGTCCATCCACTTGCTGCGGGTGTTCATGGACGCGCAGAACATCTCCACCGATTACCTGATGTGGTATGTGATCATCCACATGACCTTCGTCGTCTCGGCGTTCTGCATGGGCTACCTGGACAAGCTGACCAAGCACTGAGCCCCCCTGGGCGCCGCTACGGTCCAGCTGCCGAGCGGCGCCCAGTGTGCTAGGCTGCTCGCCCTTTTCATCAAGGGCGCGGCTGCACGGCGCCCTGCAGTGGAGCACGACAATGTCCGAACTCAACCTGTCCACCGACGAAACCCGCGTCAGCTACGGCATCGGCCGTCAGCTGGGCGGCCAGCTGCGTGACAACCCGCCACCGGGCGTTAGCCTGGAGGCCATCCTGGCCGGCCTGACCGACGCCTTCAACGGTGCCGACAGCCGCGTCAGCGAAGCCGACCTGTCGGCCAGCTTCAAGGTCATTCGTGACGTGATGCAGGCTGAAGCTGCTGCCAAGGCCGAAGCCGCTGCTGCCTCTGGCAAGCAGTTCCTCGCCGACAACGCCAAGCGTGACGGCATCACCACCCTGGCCTCGGGCCTGCAGTACGAAGTGCTGAGCACAGGTGAAGGCGCCAAGCCGAGCCGCGACAGCAACGTGCGCACCCACTACCACGGCACCCTGATCGACGGCACCGTGTTCGACAGCTCCTACGAGCGTGGTCAGCCGGCTGAATTCCCGGTGGGTGGTGTCATCGCTGGCTGGACTGAAGCCCTGCAGCTGATGAACGCCGGTAGCAAATGGCGCCTGTACGTGCCGAGCGAACTGGCCTACGGCGCCCAAGGCGTTGGCAGCATCCCGCCGCACAGCGTGCTGGTGTTCGACGTCGAGCTGCTCGACGTTCTGTAATGCCCGCTTGATGCGATTCGCGGCACTCGCCCGCTGCCACGGCCTAGCGCCGGGCAGCGGGCGGATGCCGTGAAACTGCCGGTTTCAATTCCAGTCTGTTCCCCCAGGGCGCAACGCCCGTGCATAGCAGAACAAAAACAGATTGCGCACCAGCTCCTTGAGCACGATCGGCTCGCTCGAATTCAACCCATTCAGGTCCAGGTCACCTTGGTCGCGCAGTTCGTCCAGGGCTTCTTCTTCGAGCACCGCGCACACTTCACCGGTTTCCCGATGAAGAATGCGCAGGTAGGGGTGGGGCCGGTCCAGCCAGGCGTCGATCAGATAAGTCATGGCTATTCTCCTTGGATAGCGGTTCCAATGAGAATAATTCTTATTATCAGAATAGCAAGTGCCAATTGGCGGATTTTGTCATCACACCTTACGCACGAACTCGGACTTGAGCTTCATGGCGCCGATGCCGTCGATCTTGCAGTCGATGTCGTGGTCGCCGTCGCACAGGCGGATGTTCTTGACCTTGGTGCCGACCTTGACCACCAGCGACGAGCCTTTGACCTTGAGGTCCTTGATCACGGTGACGGTGTCGCCGTCCTGCAGGACGTTGCCGACCGAATCTTTCTTCACCACGTCGTCGCTGGTGGCTTCGGCTTCAGCGTTGGCCGACCACTCGTGGGCGCACTCGGGGCAGATCAGCTGGGTGCCATCCTCGTAGGTGTATTCGGAATTGCAGTTGGGGCAGGGCGGCAAATTGCTCACTTCGGATCCTTAAACAGGCGGGCGGTTAAAGGCCCATATTGTATAAGGTTTTGTCGGGAAAGTGTTTCACCTGCCCAAACGCATCGCGGGCAAGCTGGTTGCCCAGCTTGCCCGCGATTGAAGCGAAGCGAGGGTCAGTGCGTGCGGGCGACTGCGAATTCGCTCAGCTCGACGAGGGCGTCGCGGTATTCGCTGGCCGGCAGCACTTCCAGGCAGGCGATGGCACGCTTGACGTAATCGCGGGCCATTTCGGCGGTGTACTTCAAGGCGCCGGAGTCTTGCACGGCCTGGCGAATCTGCTCCAGGTCCTCGAGCCCGCCTTTCTGGATGGCCTTGCGCACCAGTGCCGCTTGCTCAGGGGTGCCTTCGCGCATGGTGTAGATCAGCGGCAAGGTCGGCTTGCCTTCGGCGAGGTCGTCACCGACGTTCTTGCCCAGGGCTTCGGCGTCGCCTTCGTAGTCGAGCAGGTCGTCGACCAGCTGGAAGGCCACCCCCAGGTGGTCGCCGAAGGTGCGCAGCGCCTCGCGCTGTTCGGCGCTGGCGCCAGCCAGGGCGGCGGCGCTGTGGGTCGAGGCTTCGAAGAGCATCGCGGTCTTGCCGCGGATGACGTCCATGTACACCTCTTCGGTCGTGCTGGCATCGCGTACCCGCGACAACTGCAGCACTTCGCCCTCGGCGATCACCCGGGTGGCCTTGGACAGGATCTGCATCACCGGCATCGAGCCGAGCTCGACCATCATTTCGAACGAGCGTGAATAAAGGAAGTCGCCCACCAGCACGCTCGGTGCGTTGCCCCACAGGGCATTGGCGGTGGAGCGGCCACGGCGCATGCCGGACATGTCGACCACGTCGTCGTGCAGCAAGGTGGCGGTGTGCAGGAACTCGATGGTCGCCGCCAGCAGGCGCAGCTGGTCGCCTTCGCGGCCCAGGGCCTTGCCGCACAGCAGCACCAGCAGTGGACGCAGACGCTTGCCGCCGGCCGACGTGATATAGTCGCCGATCTTCGATACCAGCGGCACGCGCGAGGTCAGCTGCTTCTTGATGATCTCGTCGACGGCGCTGAAATCGTCAGCTACCGCGCGGTAGAAGGTTTGGGGTTGCATCGGCTGCTCCATTGGGGTTGCGCGGCATGCTAGGTCGCAGGTCCCGGTGTGTCAAGGCGCGGTGCCCGCGGGCCGGGGCCGGGACTTGCAAGCAAAACCGCGGTTGCGTACAATCGCGCACCCTAACTTCCTGGGCAGCACCTGCCTTACGCAATTGCACAGGGCCGTTCCAGCCCCATGCAGCCATGCCAGCCAATACTCATCATATAAAGCGCTGGGTGAGCAGGATTATCGGAGAAATACCCATGTCTTACGCAGTAATCGTTACCGGCGGCAAGCAGTACAAAGTCGCTGAAGGTGAATTCCTCAAGATCGAAAAACTGGAAATCGCCACTGGCGAGTCCGTGACCTTCGATCGCGTTCTGCTGGTTGCCAACGGTGAAGAAGTCACCATCGGCGCTCCAGTCGTCGCCGGCGCTAAAGTGGTTGCCGAAGTCGTTTCGCAAGGCCGTCACGACAAGGTCCGCATCATCAAGTTCCGTCGTCGTAAGCACCACATGAAGCGTATGGGCCACCGCCAGTGGTTCACCGAGATCAAAATCACCGGTATCCAGGCTTAATCGCCCGGTTCCCCTGAATTTATTTGGAGAATTGAACCATGGCTCACAAAAAGGCTGGTGGTAGTACTCGTAACGGTCGCGACTCAGAATCGAAACGCCTTGGCGTGAAGATGTATGGCGGCCAGGTTATCAAGCCAGGCAACATCATCGTCCGCCAGCGCGGCACCGAATTCCACCCAGGCTACGGCGTGGGCATCGGTAAAGATCACACCCTGTTCGCCAAGATCGAAGGCGTGATCAAGTTCGAGAAGAAAGGCGAGTTCAACCGCCGTTACGTGAGCATCGTCGCAGCCTAATCGCGACGTCGCTCCTGAAGCCCCGTCATGCGACGGGGCTTTTTCGTTTGTGGTGAGCCTCTTGCAAAGCTGTTTGTATGGGCTGCCGGCGTGGGTTTCTTCGGTCGTACGGGGCCGCCGCGCTCATTTTTGCAAGAGCCTCAGGTTTTTCAGTATTCAGCTCGCCGATCGGCGAGAGGCGGTTTTCAATGAAGTTTGTTGACGAAGTATCCATTCGGGTCAAGGCCGGTGACGGCGGTAACGGTTGCATGAGCTTCCGCCGCGAGAAGTTCATCGAGAACGGCGGCCCCAACGGCGGTGACGGTGGTGATGGCGGTTCGGTGTACATGGTTGCCGACGAAAACCTCAACACCCTGGTCGACTATCGCTACACCCGTCACCACGAAGCCCAGCGCGGCTCCAATGGCGGCAGCACCGATTGCACCGGCAAGAAGGGCGAAGACCTGTTCCTGCGCGTGCCGGTCGGCACTACGGTGATCGACGCCACCACCCAGGAAGTGATCGGCGACCTGGTCACCCCAGGGCAGAAGCTGATGGTCGCCCAGGGCGGCTGGCACGGCCTGGGCAACACCCGTTTCAAGTCCAGTACCAACCGTGCGCCGCGCCAGACCACGCCGGGCAAGCCGGGCGACCAGCGCGACCTGAAGATGGAGCTGAAAGTGCTGGCCGACGTCGGCCTGCTGGGCCTGCCGAACGCGGGCAAGAGCACCTTCATCCGTTCGGTTTCGGCAGCCAAGCCGAAAGTCGCCGACTACCCGTTCACCACCTTGGTGCCAAACCTGGGTGTGGTCAGCGTCGACCGTTGGAAGAGCTTCGTCATCGCCGACATCCCTGGCCTGATCGAAGGTGCCTCCGACGGTGCTGGCCTGGGTATCCGCTTCCTCAAGCACCTGGCGCGCACCCGCGTGCTGCTGCACCTGGTCGACCTGGCGCCGCTGGATGGCAGCAGCCCGGCCGACGCCGCGGAGATCATCATCAACGAGCTGACCCGCTTCAGCCCGTCGCTGACCGACCGTGAGCGCTGGCTGGTGCTGAACAAGTCCGACATGCTGATGGACGACGAGCGTGACGAGCGGGTCAAGGAAGTGGTCGAGCGTCTGCAGTGGGATGGCCCGGTGTATGTGATCTCGGCGATCTCCAAGCAGGGCACCGAGCAGCTGAGCCATGACCTGATGCGCTACATCGAAGACCGCGCCGACCGCCTGGCCAACGACCCAGCTTATGCCGCGGAAATGGCCGAGCTCGACCAGCGCATCGAAGACGAAGCGCGTGCCCAGCTGCAAGCCCTGGACGATGCGCGTACCTTGCGCCGTACCGGCGTCAAGAGCGTGCACGACATCGGCGACGACGATGCCTGGGATGATGATTTCGAGGACGACGAAGACGGCCCGGAAATCATTTACGTGCGCGACTGACCGGTTGCAGTACACTAAACGCCGCTCCTTTGAGCGGCGTTTTTGTATCCACGGTATCTATAGATTCGACATAGGTTGGAAGACGATGCGAAGCAAGGTGACGGGCGCCAAGCGCTGGGTCGTGAAGATTGGCAGTGCCCTGCTGACCGCCGACGGCAAGGGCCTCGACCGCGGCGCCATGGCCGTATGGGTCGAGCAGATGGTCGCGCTGCGTGAAGCGGGCGTGGAGTTGGTGCTGGTGTCCTCCGGGGCCGTGGCTGCCGGCATGAGCCAGTTGGGCTGGTCGTCGCGACCGAGTGCGATGAACGAGTTGCAGGCCGCCGCTTCGATTGGCCAGATGCGCCTGGTGCAAGCCTGGGAATCGAGCTTTGGCGAGCATGGCAAGCACACGGCGCAGATCCTCCTGACCCATGACGACCTGTCCGACCGCAAGCGTTACCTCAACGCCCGCAGCACCTTGCGCACCCTCGTGGACCTGGGCGTGGTGCCGGTGATCAACGAGAACGACACGGTGGTCACCGACGAGATCCGTTTCGGCGATAACGACACCTTGGCCGCGCTGGTGGCCAACCTGGTAGAAGCCGACCTGCTGGTGATCCTCACCGACCGCGACGGCATGTTCGACGCCGATCCGCGCAACAACCCTGAAGCCCAACTGATCTACGAAGCCCGCGCCGACGATCCGTCGCTGGATGCCGTGGCCGGTGGCACCGGTGGTGCGCTGGGGCGTGGCGGCATGCAGACCAAACTGCGTGCGGCGCGCCTGGCGGCCCGTTCCGGTGCCCACACCATCATCATCGGTGGGCGGATCGAGCGTGTGCTCGATCGGCTGAAGGCCGGTGAGCGCCTGGGGACCTTGCTGTCGCCCGAGCGCGGCATGTTGGCGGCGCGCAAGCAGTGGCTGGCCGGTCACCTGCAGACCCGCGGCACCCTGGTGCTGGATGCAGGGGCTGTGGAGGCCTTGCGCGGCGCCAACAAGAGCCTTTTGCCGGTGGGAGTGAAGACCGTGCAGGGCAGCTTCCGGCGTGGCGAGATGGTGGTCTGCGTCGGCCCCGATGGCGCAGAAGTGGCCCGCGGTCTGGCCAACTACAGCGCGCTGGAAGCGCAGAAGATCATCGGGCAGCCGTCCGATGCCATCGTCAGCACCCTGGGCTACATTGCCGAGCCTGAGCTGGTGCACCGTGACAATCTGGTGCTGGTATGAAACGTCTGAAGCAACTGTTGGCGCTGGCAGTTTTCAGCGTACCGATGCTGGCCGGTGCCGAAGAAATCGGCCAGGTGTCCACCGTGTTCAAGTTCGTCGGCCCTAACGATCGAATCGTTGTCGAGGCCTTCGATGACCCTAAGGTCGAGGGCGTGACGTGCTATTTGTCGCGGGCCAAGACGGGTGGCGTGAAGGGCGGCCTGGGCCTGGCCGAAGACCGCGCCGAGGCGTCGATCGCCTGTCGTCAGGTGGGGCCGATCAGCTTCAAGGGCGAGCTCAAGGATGGCGATGAAGTGTTCAAGGAGCGCACTTCGCTGGTGTTCAAGACCATGCAGGTGGTGCGCTTCCTCGACAAGAAGCGCAATACCCTGGTGTACCTGGTCTACAGCGACCGGGTTGTGGAAGGCAGCCCGCAGAATGCGGTGACTGCCATTCCGATTTTGCCTTGGGTGCAGTGATTGGCTGGGAGGCCTGCGGCCTCCAATCGCGACCTTCGGTCGCTCCTACCGTAGGAGCGACCATAGGTCGCGATGGGGCGCATGGCGGCCCCCAGGTTGTGGAAGGCAGCCTGCAGAATGCGGTGACTGCCATTGCGATTCTGCCGTGGGCGCAGTGATTGCCTGGGAGGCCTGCGGCCTCCAATCGCGACCTTCGGTCGCTCCTACCGGAGGAGCGACCATAGGTCGCGATGGGCCGCAAAGCGGCCCCCGGGTTGTCGAAGGCAGCCTGCAGAATGCGGTGAGTGCCATCCTGATTCTGCCTTGGGCGCAGTGATTGGCTGGGAGGCCTGCGGCCTCCAATCGCGACCTTCGGTCGCTCCTACCGTAGGAGCGACCATAGGTCGCGATGGGGCGCAAAGCGGCCCCCGGGTTGTGGAAGGCAGCCTCCAGAATGCGGTGACTGCGATCCTGATTCTGCCTTGGGTGCAGTGATTGGCTGGGAGGCCTGCGGCCTCCAATCGCGACCTTCGGTCGCTCCTACGGTAGGAGCGACCGCAGGTCGCGATGGGGCGCAAAGCGGCCCCCGGGTTGTGGATGGCAGCCCGCAGAATGCGGTGACTGCCATTGCGATTTTGCCTTGAGTGCAGTGATTGGCTGGGAGGCCTGCGGCCTCCAATCGCGACCTTCGGTCGCTCCTACCGTAGGAGCGACCATAGGTCGCGATGGGGCGCAAAGCGGCCCCGGGTTGTGGAAGGCAGCCTGCAGAATGCGGTGACTGCCATTCCGATTCTGCCGTGGGTGCAGTGATTGACTGGGAGGCCTGCGGCCTCCAATCGCGACCTTCGGTCGCTCCTACCGTAGGAGCGACCATAGGTCGCGATGGGCCGCAAAGCGGCCCCCGGGTTGTGGAAGGCAGCCTGCAGAATGCGGTGACTGCCATCCTGATTCTGCCTTGGGCGCAGTGATTGGCTGGGAGGCCTGCGGCCTCCAATCGCGACCTTCGGTCGCTCCTTCGGTAGGTGCGACCGCAGGTCGCGATGGGGCGCAAAGCGGCCCCCGGGTTGTGGAAGGCAGCCCGCAGAATGCGGTGACTGCCATTCCGATTTTGCCTTGGGTGCAGTGATTGCCTGGGAGGCCTGCGGCCTCCAATCGCGACCTTCGGTCGCTCCTACGGTAGGAGCGACCGCAGGTCGCGATGGGGCGCAAAGCGGCCCCCGGGTTGTGGAAGGCAGCCTGCAGAATGCGGTGACTGCCATTGCGATTCTGCCGTGGGCGCAGTGATTGCCTGGGAGGCCTGCGGCCTCCAATCGCGACCTTCGGTCGCTCCTACCGTAGGAGCGACCATAGGTCGCGATGGGCCGCAAAGCGGCCCCCGGGTTGTCGAAGGCAGCCTCCAGAATGCGGTGACTGCGATCCTGATTCTGCCGTGGGTGCAGTGATTGGCTGGGAGGCCTGCGGCCTCCAATCGCGACCTTCGGTCGCTCCTACGGTAGGAGCGACCGCAGGTCGCGATGGGGCGCAAAGCGGCCCCCCGGTTCTCAAACCAACGCTTCGGCCTGATCCTCACGCACGACCGCCTTCACCTCATCCAGACGGCTGATGTACTTCCAGTCGTCCTCGTCGATGTAGATGCCATTCGGCCCGCTGCCACCTTCAAGATCGATCGCCACGTGCGCCGATACCTGCGGCTTGACGCTCGCCAAGATCGGCACGAAGCCCAACTGCAAGCTGGTCTCCAACAGCGCCGCCTGGTTGCGTTCGTCGATGTCCGCCGCTTCGTCGAGGTAATAGGGCAGGCGAATCCGCCCGGCCAGGTCGCGGTCCATCAGGTGCAGCAACAGGTACATGTTGGTCAGCGCCTTGATGGTCATGGTCGTGCCGTTGGATGCAGCGCCGTCGATATCGGCATGAATGACCGGCTGGCTGTTGACCTTGGTGATCTCGAACGCCAGCTCGAACAGGTCCTTGAGGCCCAACTGGTTATGGTTGGCGGCCACCAGGCGCGCCAGGTATTCCTTGGCCTCTTCGTTCTTGTTGTCCTGCTCGGCGCTCTGGGTCAGGTCGAATACCGACAGGGTTTCGCCTTCTTCGTACTGGCCGGCGCTGTGGATAATCTGATCGATGTGCTTGAGCGCTTCCTTGTTCGGCGCCAGCACCACGCGGAAGCTTTCCAGGTTGGACACCTGACGCTTGTTGATCTCGCGGTTGAACAGCGCCAGCTGATGTTCCAGGCTGTCGTAATCGCTGCGGATATTGCGCAAGGTCCGGGCGATGTCGGTGACGGCAGCGCGGCGTGCCTTGGCCAGGGTCAGGGCCTCGTCGGTACGGTGCGCGTAGGCGTTGACCAGTAGCTGCAGGCGGCGCTCCATGTCGTCTTCGCTGTCGAACTTGGCCACGCCTTTGAGGCGCACCTGGGCATACAGCGCCTCGATCTGGTTGTCGACCCGTTGCAGGGCCTGCCAGCTGTCCTGGTAGTCGTTGAGCAGCGGCAACAGGTTGTCCATCGAATCGTCCACCGCTTCCATGAACGGCGTGCCGAAGGGCAGGTCGGCCGGCAGCAGCTGGCGACGGCGCAAGGCGTCTTCCAGGGTGCGCTGCTTGGATTCGAGATCGCCGATCTGCCGGCCAACCAGCTGCAGCTTGGCCGACAGCTGCTGAACGCGCTCGGTGAAGGCATCGCTCGAGCGCTTGAGCTCGTCCTGGGCGGCTTCGAGCTGTGCCAGTTGTTCGAGCTTCTCCGGCTCCTCGGCGCTCAGAGTTTCGCTGCGGCGGTAGTCTTCCAGGGCCTTCTGGGCATCCAGCACTTGCTGATACAGCGCTTCGGTCTGTGCCTTCGAGGCGTTGCGGTCGGCGGCGACCTGCTGCTGGGTCTTGAGCTGCTTGAGCTCTTTCTCCAGACGTTCCTTCTGATCGCGCAGCGCTGCGCGGTCAGCCAGTGCCTGCAACGCTGGCGGGTCGATGTGGGTAAGGTCGATCGACAGGCCTGGGGCTTCGAAGCGCTCGCCCTTGAACCTTTCAAGCACGGCTTCCAGGGACTTCACCCAAAGATCGCTGTCGTCCAGCTCGATGCCACGATCGCCCAGCGGCAAGCTGAACAGCGCACCGTTGAACAAACGCATCAGGCGGTCGACGTCCTGCTGCGAGAATTCCTCGCGCAAGCGGGCGTAGCTGTTGTTGTCGGCATGGTCGAGCTGCTGCTTGACCTGCTTGAGGCGTTTTTCCAGGTCGCGCACGCGTTCGTCGAGGTCTTCGGCACTGAACTGGCGTGACTGAGCCAAGGCACCGGCCAGTTCATCGTGTGCGTCCTTGGCCGCCAGCAGTTGCTGCTCGAGCATCTTCACGTCGTCGACCAGGGCGAAACGGTGCTTGAGCACCGCCAGCTCGCCCAGCCAGCGCTGGATGCCGGTGATCTCACGCTCCAGGCGCATCAGCTCCTGGGTGCCGCCGCGCTGGTCGTTCTGCAGGCGGTCCTGCTCGCTGCGCCAGTGCTCGGCCTGGATCACCAGCTCTTCCTTGCGCGCCATGGCGTATTCCTGCCAGGTGCCCAGCAGGTTGTCGAGCAGCGGCGAGAGGCGATGCAACTTGCCACGCAGGATGTCGCGCTGGGAAACACCCCCGGCCAGGGCCTCGACCAGCGGGCCGGCGGCCACCAGGGCGTTGTAGTCCTGTTCCATGCGGCGCACGTCGCGGAAGGCTTCTTCGCAGGCGGCGATGTAGTCGACGCTGCCTGAGCGCAGGCTGTGCTCGAAGGCATCGAGGAACAGCTGCTTGAGCTTGGCAGCAGTGATCTCGCGCATGTGCAGCAGGTTGATGAACAGGGCGCGGAAGGTCTTCAGGCTCTGCTCGCTGGTCGAGCGCAGCGGGATCAGCGTCAGGTCCAGCGGGCACGAGGTATGACCACCGACCAGCAGCCGACGCAACTCGTCGGGCTTGAGCTCGTAGGCCTTCAGTCCCAGGCGCTCGAGGTTGGTGAACAGCTCCTTCTGGCGCAGGCAGGTGTCATCTTTCTGGTAATGGGCCAAGTCCAGCTCGCCCTTGTAGGCGAAGAACTGATGACCGAAGCCGCCGCCCGGACCGCGCCCGACCACGCCAATCACGTGCGGGCCATGGGGCAGGTGCAATTCGCAGAGGATGTACGAGGTGTCGCTGGCGAAGTAGAAGCGGCGCGATTGCTCCAGGCTGTACTTGCCGAAGCTCATGTCGGACATGCGCGCCAGGATCGGGAACTGCAAGGCGTTGATCGACGCCGACTTACCCAGGTTGTTGGCCCCGTAGACCGACAGCGGATGCTCCAGTGGGAACAGGCCGAGGCTGTAGCCGGCGGTGTTGAGCAATGCGAAGCGGCGAATGCCGTAGCGTTCCTGGCTCATGCGTCAATCTCCTGTTGCTCTTCGCGGATGGCCCGGGCCAGGGCGTCTTCTTCGCTTTCTTCATCGCCGAACGGGGCGAGGTCCAGCGGGTCTTCGGTGTGCTCGAGCGCCTCGGGGCTTTCTTCCTCGGCCAGCACCGGCGTGGGCAGCGGCAGGTCGCTGTGCAGGCTGGCAGCCAGGTCGCGGTCCTGCTGCACCGACAGGCACACGTCGAGGAAACGGTGCATCGGCGGCAGGAAACGGTAGATGCCGCCCTCTTCATGGGCAAAGCCCAGCTGGGTCATGCGCCGCAGGATCTTTTCTTCGAGCTCTTCGACGGTCTGTACTTCAGCCTGCAGGAACAGGTCGCGGTACTTGTCCAGCAACGACGGCAGTTCGTCGCGGCCGATGCTGCCGCCGTCGAGCACGGCCATCGGGTCGCGGCCCTGGTCGGCCAGGTGCTCGACCAGGATGAAGGTGAACAGCGACAGGCGCTGGGCGGTCTTGTTGACCTGCGCGGCGGCCTGTTCGGGGACGAAGTAGTAGAAGCCGCGGGTGTCGCACACCAGGTCGAAGCCCAAGGCCTTGAACAGGGTGCGGTACTGGTCCTGGAAGTTCGACAGCTGGCTGTACATTTCCGGATCGCGGCGGCTGACGTGAAAGCCTTTGAACAGCTCGCGGAAGATCGGCGCGAGCTGGGACAGTTCGGAAAGATCAAGATGCATTGGCTGGGCTCGCGTGGGGTTCAGATGGCGTTTCGCGGCTGGACGTCAGGGCGAACGAGCGCAGGCTGACCAGGTGTTCGTGGGTGGCGTACTGGCGCCGCTCAAGACGCTTGCGCTTGAAACGCTTCTCACGCGACAGGCGCGAGAACCAGTACAGCAGTTCGTCGGTGGCGCCGTCTGGCTCCTGGTCCAGCAGCCAGACCATGAGGTCGGGCAGCGGCAGGGCGTCTTCGCAGCGCTCGAGCATCTCCTTCACGGTGCGCGGTGCACGCGGCAGCGGGCCTTTATGGGTCTTGTGCGCCTTGGGGAACTTGGCCGGTTTCGGCTCGAAGCGGGCCAGGACGTAGACATAGGCCTCGACCTGGCTGGCGCTGCCGAGGAAGGTGCTTTGCGGGCGAGTGAACAGCGGCATGGCGGCCTGGGGCACGGCGTCGATGCCCTTGCGCCGGATCACCGACAGGGCAAGCGCCGCGCCGCGGGTCACGGCGTTGTGCCGGCGCGCTTCTTCGCGCAGAGGCAGCAGCAGCTCGCGGGCATGGCGCAGGGTCAACTGGGCGCTGGTCTGCATCTCCAGGATGCGCGCATGGGTGCGCAGCAGCATGTCGTCATCGACCAGGTGGCCCAGGCGCGCTTGCTCGCCGAGCAGCTTGAGCAGCACCGTCTCGACCTTGCGCACGCCTTGTTCGAAGGCGCCATCGGCATTGACCAGCTGGATCATCGGCTCGACGTACTCGTCCCAGGTCGCCAGCACCTCGGCATAGCGCTGGCGCAAGGGAATCTGACGGTTGCTGGTCTTGGCCCGTTCGGCCACGGCGACCAGCGCCTGTTCGTCGTTGTCGAGTTTTTTCAGCACATCGCGCACGCGCATGTCGAGCAGGCGCAACTGGCGCGCCAGGTCATCGCTGTCGCGGTTGTCGAAAGCGTCCTGGATATGCCCGGCCAGGCGTTCCAGGTGGCGCAGGTAGGCCTCGATCTCCAGGCACAGGCCCAGCCGGTGCTCGCGCCGCAGGTAGGCGAGAAAGTCGTGAATCTGGGCATTGAGCTCGAAGCGGTTCGGGCTCTTGGCCACCGGCACCAGGATATCCAGGCGGATCCACACGTCGAGCAGCTGGGTGATGTCCTGCGGCGTGCTTTCCACTTGCTGGCGAGCCAGTTGCTGGCGCAGTTCCACCAGGCTCAGGGTGCCTTGGTCGAAACGCTCGCACAGCGGCTCGATCAGGGCCCAGTGTTCGGCTAGGGCGCGCAGGACGCGCTTGGGTTCGATCATTGGCGTCTACTCGTTGCCAAGTAAAAAGGGGGCGATTGTACTGCATCCGGGGGGGAGGATTTCACCCCTTGGTCTGTAATGAGGCATAACCCTGGCCGAAGTAGGGGTTTCACCGGTGTCGCCGGTAAATTTCCGCCGACCCGTTGCAGCACTGCCCGGCCAACAACGGTAGAATGTGCGTCGTTTGCAAACCCCGGACACCCCACCTTGCTGACCGAACCTCGCCGCCGCGCCTACCTTTCCGCCATGCAAGTGGCGCAATGGCT
Source organism: Pseudomonas sp. SMSB3 (assembly GCF_052041965.1). NCBI lineage: Bacteria > Pseudomonadati > Pseudomonadota > Gammaproteobacteria > Pseudomonadales > Pseudomonadaceae > Pseudomonas > Pseudomonas sp. SMSB3. The sequence goes on from NZ_JBKGGV010000001.1 coordinate 85,923, forward strand.
GCCGCGTGCCGAACTGCCGTTCGCCGCACCTTCACGCCCCGCGCTGCTGTTGCCGCAAGCGCCGCTGGAGGATGACGCGTTCGACGCACTAACGACCGCGCCGACGGCCAGCCCAGCCCCGGCCGTCGTGCAGACGCGTTCCGTCGAGCGGCCGAAAATCGAGATCCCGCGTCCGGGCAGCGGGCCCAAGGTCGTGGCCAAGCCGGCCGAGGAGCAGGCCCAGGCGCCTGCGCCGCGCCCCGCCCCGGTGCCGCCGCCACGCTTTGCGTTGCAGCTGCTGCGTGCCGGCGGTTGCCTGTTGCTGGTCGAACTGGCCACCGGGCAGCCGTTCCAGAGCCGCGACCCTTCGTACCTGCTGCTCAAGGACATGCTGCGCGCAGCCGGCCTGCCGGACGCCCCACAGATCATCGGCGAACCCGTACGCTGGCCGTTGTTCGTGCGCGGCACCATGGACCAGGGCCCGGAGGCCGCGCGCGATTTCGTGCAAGGGTTCATTCAGGCCCGCCTTGAAGAAACACCCTGCAGCCTGATCTGGTTGGTGGGGCTGCCGGCCTTGCGCTTCGCCGCCAATGCAGACACCGAAGCCTACTACCAGGTCTTGCAGATCGACGGCCTGGGCGCGGCCTGGGCGCTGCCGGGCCTTGAACTGTTGATGGACGAGCCGCAACGCAAGGCGGACGTCTGGAAAGCCATGCGCCAGCTGATGGCGCGCTGGAAGAGCGTTGAATGAGTGAATCGATCAGTTTCCGCCCGATGACCGAGGCGGATCTGGATGCCGTGCTGAAAATCGAATATGCAGCGTTCAGTCACCCCTGGACCCGTGGCATCTTTCAGGACGCACTCAAGTCCTACGAAGTGTGGCTGATGTTCGACGGGCAACAACAGGTCGGGCACGGGGTGATCAATGTGATCATCGACGAGGCGCATCTGCTCAACATCACCGTCAAGCCCGAGAATCAAGGCCGTGGCCTGGGGCTGAAGCTGCTCGAACACCTGATGGCGCGTGCTTATCAGCTCAATGGCCGGGAGTGCTTCCTGGAGGTGCGCGCCAGTAATCAGCCAGCCTATCGGCTGTATGAGCGCTACGGTTTCAACGAAATCGGCCGGCGCCGCGATTACTACCCGGTGGCGGGGGGGCGTGAAGATGCGCTGGTGATGGCCTGCACGTTGCTCGAGGACTGACGGCCGGAGGGCGACCCGCAGCGGGTGCTCGTCTTGTGTGGTGAGGGAATGCGTAGATCGAGCGCCCGCGCGGCGCTCGATCTCACCCGTGCCAAGAATGCTGTGGCGAACGCCGCTTAAGCCTTCGGACCACACGCCGTCTGTCGATCACAACGCCTTTGATGCCTCGATCGGCTTGCGCAGGTCACGCAGGGTTCGGTTCACTGGCCCGCTGTTGCACTTGGCGGCCGCCTGCTCTGGCGTGTATTTACGCACGCTGCGGAAGAACAATTCGCAGGTCTGCTTCTTCTGCGTCACCTGCCATTTGTCTGAGCAGGCCTGCAGGGTCATGTTCGGGTTGGCAGCCGGGTTGCGCCCCATGCCGGCCTGCCAGCAGGCCGCCGTGAGGTCCTGGCCCATCATCTTCAAGCCTGCCGCGTCGGCTGCGTCCTGGTCGCCGCCGTGGCTGTCCTTGTTCGCTGCGTACCAGATCGCGCTGGGGTGGTTGGCGCCGAGCACAGGCACCTGCATGCCTGTTTGCGGGCTGATGCTGACCAGGCCCAGTACACCTACCTGTGGGCCGTATTGCTGCTGCACCCAGCTGCGCACCGGGGCGCCGAAGGCGACCATGGGCAGCGCTTGCTCGGCACTTTGCAGGGTCATGTCCTTGACCATGCGCAGCTGATAGTCCTTGAAGTAACCATAGGTGCCGGTCAGGGCATCTCCGGCACTGGCGGGCGCTGCGATGGGGGCGATATCGATGATGGTCTGGTAGGCCGGCGTCTGGCTGGCGTCGACACCGTTGTACGTGAGCAGCTCGGCCCAGCGATCGGTGGTGTTCGAACGCAGATAGTCCTGCGCCTGGGTCAGCGAATAATCAGGCGGGAAGTGCAGCAATTCGATGCTGCGGCGGTTGTGCAACGCCATGCCCAGAGGCAGGAACAGGTACCAGTCATAGGACCATTTGCCGTCCTTGTTCAACTGCTTGGCGCCCTGATACGCCAGCTCGCCATTGTCGAGCAACCGCTGCAAGGGCAGGGCGTAGTCGGCCGGCACTTCGCTGATGGAAGCCCGCACCTGCTCGTTGGCACGGCTGACCTGTACCTTGGCAGTGGCATAGCCATCACGCCGTACGCTTTGCGTCAGGTAGTGCTCGACGGTCTGTTCCAGGCTCCAGTCGCGGTAGCAGATCACATGGCAGTTGTTGGGAAACGCGAACAGCCGAGCCACGCGCTGGGCGTCGCCCAGGACGATCTGGGCATCGGCCATGGCCGCGCCGCTGAAGGCGAAGGCGCCGAGGCAGGCGAGGGCAGTCTTGTGCATGCTTAACTCCTTGTTGAGGGCCACCAGGGTTGGCGGCGCAGCACATACTGGACAAGGGGCGAGGGGATGAGAAGAGCGACAGGCTTGATAGGCGCTGCTGGGGTGCTGCTCAGCGCCATGGCCCAGGCTGATGGGCGCGACCTGTGGATGTTCGCGCAGTGGGCCGGCGACCACCAAACCCGGCCGTTTCGCGAGATGCTGGTGCAAGCCCGCCTGTATGGCGTGGTGCCGATCCATCAACTGCTGCGCTCGGCGTCGGACTGGCAGTTGTGCCACGCCGCGCCGTTCGCGGTGCCACCGCATGGCAACTGGCCGGCAGTGCGTTCGACCCTGGCACTGCTGCAGACCCTGCGTCGGCAAAAGGTGGTGCCTGAGTTCGAGGTGGTTTCGGCCTACCGTGATCCGCTATTGAACCGCTGCGCAGGCGGGGCGCGGGACAGCGCGCACACCCGTGCCTTCGCCGTCGATGTGCTGTTGCCACCCTGGGCCGATCCCAATCCCCTGTGCCGCTTTTGGCAGCAGCAAGGTCAGGCGTGGAACATGGGCTTGGGTCGCTACCCGAGCGGGCGCATCCATATCGACACGGCGGGGTATCGGACTTGGGGTGGGGATGGCAGCGCCACGTCGTCTTTCTGCGGCAAAGCCTGACGACCGCGCTGGCTTTTTTGAGTGCAAAGAAAAAGGGCCTACCTTGCGGTAAGCCCTTTGACGTGTTTGGTGGCTACACAGGGACTTGAACCCCGGACCCCAGCATTATGAATGCTATGCTCTAACCAACTGAGCTATGTAGCCGATGGCGCGCATTATTCCCTTGTGAGGGGGGCATGTCAACACCTCGTTCAAAAAAAATTTGCACGCTTTCAAAAACTTAGCGGCGTGCCCGTACCCTTGCTGCGCGCGGAGCAAATAAAAGGTAGCTATGTATCTATTTGTTTCCCGATAATCGGATCCTATCTCCGCGCACGGTAACTCCCCCATGGCCACCAGTACCCCTTCGACCGCCAGCACCGGGACGGCGACCCAAGCCAATCCCCTGGTGATGCGCATCATCACCTTCTGTGCCCTGGCGCACCTGATCAATGACCTGATCCAGTCGGTACTGCCGGCGATCTATCCCATGCTCAAGGCCAACTACGACCTGAGCTTCGCCCAGATCGGCATGATCACCCTGACATTCCAGATCACCGCCTCGCTGCTGCAGCCATGGGTCGGCTTCTTCACCGACCGCCGCCCGACCCCCAACCTGTTGCCACTGGGTACGTTGTGTACCCTGGTCGGCATCGTCATGCTGGCGTTCGTCGGCAGCTTCCCGATGATCCTGCTCGCTTCGGCACTGGTTGGCATCGGTTCTTCGACCTTCCACCCGGAAACCTCGCGAATCGCCCGCCTGGCCTCCGGTGGCCGCTTCGGGCTGGCGCAGTCGACCTTCCAGGTCGGCGGCAATACCGGCTCGGCTTTCGGACCATTGCTCGCCGCCGCGATCGTCATTCCTTTCGGCCAGAGCCACGTGGCCTGGTTCGGTGTGGCGGGGCTGTTGTTCTTTGCCGTGACCCTGATGCTGCGCCGTTGGTACAGCGAACACCTGAGCCAGGCCAAGGCGCGTGCGGCGGTCAAGGCCAGCCACGGCATCTCGCGCGGGCGGGTGATCGCGGCGTTGATCGTGCTCGGCCTGCTGGTGTTTTCCAAGTACTTCTACATGGCCAGCTTCACCAGCTACTTCACCTTTTACCTGATCGAAAAATTCGGCGTGTCGGTGGCCAGTTCGCAGCTGCACCTGTTCCTGTTCCTCGGTGCGGTGGCTGCCGGCACCTTCTTTGGCGGGCCGATCGGTGACCGTATCGGGCGCAAGGCAGTGATCTGGTTCTCGATCCTGGGGGTGGCGCCGTTCACCTTGGCGTTGCCGTACGCCGACCTGTTCTGGACCAGCGTGCTGAGCGTGGTGATCGGCTTCATCCTGGCCTCGGCGTTTTCCGCCATCGTGGTGTATGCCCAGGAACTGGTGCCGGGCAGTGTCGGCATGATTGCCGGGATTTTCTTCGGGTTGATGTTCGGCTTCGGCGGCATCGGCGCAGCCCTGCTGGGCTATCTGGCTGACCTGCGCGGTATCGAGTATGTGTATGGCCTGTGTTCGTTCCTGCCGCTGTTCGGCTTGCTGGCGGTGTTCTTGCCGAGCACCGGCAAGCGCTGAAACGATTGGGGCTGCGTTGGCAGCCCCTTGACGAGCAGGATGACGCCACTGCAAGCCTTGCACCGGTAATTGACGATAGGCTCAGGCTTGGCCTAGAGTGCCGGCTCTTCTTCCAGACCCGTAGCCAACGCGATGCGCCGCAGCCCGTCACTCTCCCACACACGTCAGCCTGCCTTGCAGGCCATGCGTCGTGCGTGGCCGAGCGACACCGTGCTCAAGCGCCGTCGTAGCGTGCTGTTCGCCTTTACCTTCTCTCCGCACTTCGCGCCGAACTGACCTAGCGCCCGAGCCACCCCGCATGCTGCGGCGTGCGCGTGGGCGCCTGTAGCTGCACGTCTTTTTCAGGTTGCGAGGAGTTGTGAATGAACATGCGTTTGCTGGCGGGCTTGCTGTTCGCCGTTTCGGTCGTGGGCTTCAGCCTGGGCGCCAGTCTGCCGTTGGTCTCGTTGCGCTTGCACGAGGCCGGTGCCGATACGCTGAAGATCGGCATCATCTCGGCCATTCCTGCCGCCGGCATGATGCTCTCGGCGTTCATGGTCGACACCTGCTGCCGGCACCTGACCCGACGCACCATCTACCTGCTGTGCTTCAGCCTGTGCGCCGTGAGCGTCGCCTTGCTGGAGTGGGCCTTCTCGTCGCTGTGGCTGCTGGCGGCGCTGCGCCTAGGGCTGGGCATCGGCATGGGCGTGGCGATCATACTCGGCGAATCGTGGGTCAACGAGCTGTGTCCCGAGCATAACCGCGGCAAGATCATGGCGCTGTACGCCACCAGTTTCACTGGCTTTCAAGTACTCGGCCCGGCGCTGATCGCGCTGATCGGCGCCGGCAGCCCTTGGATCATCGGGGTGGTGACGCTCGGCTATGGCCTGGCTTTGCTGTGCATCGTGCTGACCGTGCCGGACGACCACGTCGAACACGCCGAGGAGAGCAAGAGCTTCGGCCTGGCGGGGTTCTTCAGGGTCGCTCCGGCGCTGTGCGTGGCCGTGCTGTTCTTCTCGTTCTTCGATGCCGTGGTGTTGTCGCTGCTGCCGGTGTACGCCAGCAGTCATGGTTTTGCCGTGGCGGTCGCGGCGTTGATGGTGACCGTGGTGTTCGCTGGCGACATGCTGTTCCAGTTGCCGTTGGGCTGGCTGGCCGACCGGGTCGAGCGCACGGGGTTGCACCTGGCCTGTGGCTTGGTGGCGATGACCATTGGCCTGGCCTTGCCTTGGTTGTTGCAGCTGACCTGGCTGCTGTGGCCGATGCTGGTGCTGCTGGGCGCGGTGGCAGGTGGCATCTACACCTTGGCCCTGGTGCTGATCGGTCAGCGCTTCAAGGGCCAGGACCTGGTCACCGCCAATGCCAGCGTCGGGCTGTTGTGGGGCGTGGGCAGCCTGGTAGGGCCGCTGGTCAGCGGCGCGGCGATGGACGTCGCCCCGCACGGCCTGCCGATGGCGCTGGCGGTGATGGCGGGGCTGTTCGTCTGCGTGGCCCGGCAGTCGTATCGCCGGGTCGGCAAGCTACGAGCCGTGGCTGACTGAGCCGCGAGTCGGCCTCAGAACGTGCCGCGCAAGGTCAACGATACGTTGCGCGGATCACCCCAGTAGTAACCGGTGGGGGTCGGCGCTACCTGGCGGTAGTACTTCTTGTCGAAGAGGTTGTTGGCGTTGAGCTGCAGCGAATAGTTGTCGTTGAAGCGATAATTGACCATCGCGTTGTACACCGCGTACCCCGACTGGCTGGCCACCGCGCCGGGGTTGACCCCACGGGCATTGGCCGGCGCTCGTGAATAGATCTCGCTCTGCGCCTGCACGCCGCCGCCGATGGTCCAGGCGTCGAGCGCGCCCGGCAGCCGGTAGCTGGTGAACAGCTTGAGCAGACGCTTGGGGTCGGTGGTGCGAATGGCATTGCCCTGGTTGGTCGGGTCGTTCAGGTAGCGGGTGGTGTTATAGGTGTAGCCGCCGCCAACGTTCCAGCCCGGCAGCACCTCGCCGGATACTTCCAGTTCGAAGCCCTGGCTGCGGTTCTTGCCCGCAGCGATCTTGCAGTAGCCGGTGTTCACGCCGCAGGGCTGACCGCTGGCGATATCGTCGATCGCGTTGCCGACCTGGTAAATGCGAAAGAACGCCAGCGAGGTATTCAAACGGCCTTCGTAGAACTCGCCCTTGATGCCGGTTTCGTAGGCTTCGCCTTCCACCGGCCGTAGTACCGAGCCGCTGACGTCGGTCGAGGTCTGAGGGTTGAAGATTTCCGTGTAGCTGGCATAGGTGCTGAAGTTGTCGTTGATGTCATAGATCAGCGCGGCGTACGGCACGACCTTGTTGTCGACGCTGAACGTGCCGCCACTGCTGGTGTTGTTTTCCTGCTCATAGTCGTACCAGTTGCTGCGCGCACCAATGATGGCGGTCAGCGGCTCGGCCAGCGAGATGCGCCATGTGGCGTAGGCACCCTCCTGGGTGGTGCGCGTACGCACCGGGTGGGCGAGGATGTCGATGTCAGGGTTGGACAGGCTGGTCTTGGGGTCCCACTGGCGGATATCGAAGTTGCCGGAGGTCACGAAATTGGTGGCCGAAGCGTAGGAATCGTTACGGATACGTTCGACGCCGAGCATCAGGTCGTGGCTGCGGCCGAACAGCTCGAATGGGCCGTTGAGGGTGGCGCTGAGGTTGTTCTGCAGGCTTTCGCCGCCATCACCCTCGGTGACCTGGTAGCTCATCAGGTATGGGTTGTTGGTCGGGTTGGCGGCGCCGCTCGCGCGGCTGAAGTAGGTTTGCTTGAAGCCGTCGTCAGCCAGCTTGAAATGGGTGCGCTGAGCCATCAGCTTGAGCTTCCAGTCGTTGTCGAAACGGTGTTCGAGCTCGGCAAAGGTCTGCAGGTTGCTGCGGTTCCAGCGGTTCCAGTCAGCGCCCAGGTAAGTGCTGCGGCCCAGCGGCAGCGGCGAGCCGTCGTAATCGGCAGGCAAGTTGCCCCACGCCCCGGTGGCATCGAGCTTGGTCCATTCAAGGCCGGTGGTCAGCGTGGTGCTGTCGCTCAGGTCGAAGGCCAGGACGCCATAGAACACCTCCTTGCGTTCCTCACGCGCGTCCTGGAAATGCGCCTTGTCGTCATGCACGGCAATCACCCGGCCGCGCACGTTGCCGCTCTCGGTCAGCGGCCCGGAGAGGTCGGCCACGTAGCGCTGGGCGTCCCAGGAACCGAGGGTCACGCTGCCTTCGCCCTGGAATGCATAAGTCGGGCGCTTGCGCACCCGGTTGACCGTGCCGGAGGGGTTGCCGGCGCCACGGATCATGCCGGTGGCGCCACGCAGGATTTCGGCGCGATCGATGATGGCCGAGTCGCTTTGAATGAACGAGCCGCCGCCACTGCTCTGCACGACGGTGGCGCCGTCGTATTGGATGGCGTCGATGGCGTAGCCGCGCGAGTAGTACTGCACGCGCTCGCTGTCGGTGAGGTTGACCACCACGCCTGGGGTTTGCTCGAGCAGGTTGGTGAGGTTGGTGATGTGCTGGTCGTCGATGCGCTGGCGGGTCACCACCGTGACCGACTGCGGCGTGCGCCGCAAGCTTTGCGCGGTCTTGCCGATGGTGACCGCGCCGGTGGTGTAGGAACCGCTGTGCTCGGTGGTTTCACCAAGTTGCTGACTGGAAATACTGGTCGCCCCCAGTTGCAACGCGCCACCAGCCTCGACCGGCGCGATCAGCAAGAAGCTGCTGTCACTTTCCTGCTGCACTTGCACGCCGCTGCCTTGCAGCACAATCGCCAGTGCTGTGGCGCGATCATGTTGTCCTTGCACACCTTGGCTGGTCAGGTCCTGCAGGCTGTTGGCGTCAAACGACAGGCTCAAGCCGCCTTGGCGTGCCAACTGATCCAGCGCCGCCGCCAGAGGCCCTGGCGCCACGTTCCAGGCGAGGGCCTGGCGCTGCTTGGCCGGCGCTGGCGCTGCAGGGGCTGCCCAGGCCTGACCTACGCTTATCCCAAGGCCCAGCACGGCGAGGCGCACCGCCAGGTGAAGGCGTTGGCCACGGGAAAAATGGGGGAGAATCATGGACGGCTCCTGAAGGGTTCTAGACCACTGTGCGGGTTTATTCCTCAAGGCCGGACGAGAATGAGATTCCCCCTCATTCTTTTTTCACTTTATTTATGCAGCGCCAATCGTCACCCAATAACGGGTGCGGTAGCTCACCCGCAGTGGCAAGCTGCGCGCGAGCAAATGCAGAATGCGCTCGGGGTCATCGAGCTGATAGGTGCCGGATACCTTCAGGGCAGCGACCTCTGGTGAGCAGCGCAGTACACCCGGGCGGTAGCGCGCCAGCTCTGCCACGAATTCCCCCAGTGGCATCTGTTGCACGCTGAGCACGCCGTCGGTCCAGCCCCAGGGATCGCCGTGCCATTGCGCGGGTTGGTAATCACCATTGCTCAGCACCTGCAGGCGCTCGCCGGCATGCACCTGCTGCTGCTTGGGCGAGGCGGGGAACAGCGTGACCTCACCCGCGCGCACTGCCAGCAGCAGGCCTCGATCGTTTTCGCGCAGCAACAACTGAGCGTCAGCCGTTGCCAGTTCGCCAAGGCGCGTGTGGATACGGAACGGGCGCGGATCGCCGCTGGCGCTGTCGAGGCTGACTTCACCGCGCACCAAGGTCAGTTCGCGTTGCACAGGGCTGTAGCGCAGGTCGATGGCGCTGGCGGTGTTGAGTTCGATGCGGCTGCCATCGCTGCCCTGCAGCCTTCGCCGTGCGCCGGTCGTTGTGCTGCTGTCGGCCATCAGCGCCGCGACACCCAACGGCTCGCGTGCGGCCCAGCCCAGGCTGCCGCCCACGGCCAGCACGGCGAGTAGCTTCAAGTGCTCGCGGCGGCTGACGCGCAGTCGGCGATGGCACTCGAGGGTATGTCGACTGAGGGTGCTGGGCAGCTCGGCCAGTTCATCGTTCAGCCCACTGACGCGTTGCCAGGCCAATGCGTTGAGCGCATCGGCCGCCAGCCAGTGATTGAATTGCGCCTCGATGGCCGGCCCCGGCCGATCGAAGCGTAGCTTGACCAGCCATTCGATAGCCTGGTCGACCTGCGCCTGGCTTGGCGCCTGTTCAGCCTTGCGCATAGCGCAACCGATAGCAGACGCCCACGGCCTTGGCCAAATCGCGTTCGACGGTCGCGCGCGACACCTTCAGTCGCAGGGCGATCTGGCTGATGCTCAGGCCATCGAGTTGCGCCAGCAAGAACGCCTGACGCGCCCGTGGCTTGAGTTGCGACAAGGCCCGGTCCAGGCGCTCGAGGGTGTCGAGAATCAGCAGCCGATGTTCTTCACTGGGGGCTTCGTTTTCAGGCAGCAGCGCCAGGCTTTCCTGATAGGCACGCTCCAGGGCACGCCGGCGGAACTGGTCGATCATCAAACCCCGGGCGATACTGCTGAGGTAGGCGCGTGGCTCGCGCAACGGCGCTATCTGGCGCGCCCGCAACAGGCGCACGAAGGTGTCCTGGGCGAGGTCTGCGGCATGTTCGCGACAACCCACCCGGCTGCACAGCCAGCCGCGCAGCCAGGCATGGTGGGACTGGTAGAGCAGGGCGACCTCGGCCGGTTTCAACGTGTCGTGGGTCTGCATCGTTACAGGGCCTGGTTCCGTGAGCGAGCGTGATTGTGAATAGTTCTCAATTCTATGCGGCCATGCTGGCACTGAGCAATGCCAGGGCGGCAATTACCCGCGCAAGATCCGGCAATCAGCCGATCAACCGCTGGGTTAAGCTGAATGCCTCGAACTGCTGGAGCCGAGCATGATCCTGGCCGACCTCTCGCCTGCGGGCTATCACGATGCCGTTGCCCACCTGAGTGCCACGGACCCTGACTGGGCACGGCACATCCAGGCGATCGGGCCGTGCCTGCACCGGGCCACGCCTGGCCGCGAGCCCTTTGAAGCGCTGGTGCGGGCGATTGCCTACCAGCAATTGCACGCGCGGGCGGCCGAGGCCATTCTCGGGCGCTTGTTGGCGCTGTTCCCGGATCAGGCGTTTCCAAGCCCAGAACAACTGTTGATGCTCAGCCCTGAGGTGCTGCGCGGGTGTGGCTTTTCAGCCAGCAAGCAGGCGACCCTTCGCGGCATTGCCCTGGCCCGCCTCGACGGCGTGGTACCTAGCCGGGCAGAGGCGCTGGCGCTTGCCGATCAGGTGTTGATCGAGCGCCTGGTGGCGTTGCGCGGGGTTGGCCGCTGGACCGTCGAGATGCTGCTGATCTACTGCCTCGAGCGTTCAGATATCCTGCCTGTGGACGACTTCGGCGTGCGTGAGGGCTATCGCCGACTCAAGGGGCTGGACACGGCGCCGACGCCGGCCCGGATGCGTGCATTGGGTGCAGCCTGGAGCCCTTATCGAACGGTGGCAGCCTGGTACCTGTGGCGCGCCTGAACCCGCCTGCGAGATCGAAGCGATGACAGCATTCACCACTGACGCCCAACGCTGGCACGCCGTCGCGATGCGCGATTCGAGCGCCGCCGGCCATTTCGTCTACGCCGTGCGCACCACCGGCGTGTACTGCCGACCGGATTGCAGTTCACGCCTGGCCAAACGGGAAAATGTCGCGTTTTTCAGCGATGCCGGCAGTGCCGAGGCCGCCGGTTACCGGGCCTGTCGTCGCTGCCTGGCCAAGGCCGAGCCCGCCCGGCGCGATGCGCTGGTGCTGCGCGCCTGCCGTTTGCTCGAAAGCGGCGATCCAGCCCCCAGCCTCGAGCAGCTGGGCATGCAACTGGCGGTCAGCCCGTTTCACCTGCAGCGGCTGTTCAAAGCTGTCACCGGGCTTTCCCCAAAGGCTTACGCCAGCGCGTTTCGTGCCAAGCGCCTGCGTGAGCGCCTGGCCGACGATCAGCGCTCGGTCACCGAGGCGATCTTCGCCGCCGGCTACAACTCCAACAGCCGCTTTTATGCAGACGCCGAGCAGCGCCTGGGCATGCGTCCTCGCACGTTTCGCGCAGGCGGCGCCGGGGCCACGCTGCATTTCGCTGTCGGCCAGTGTTTTCTTGGGGCCATCCTGGTGGCGCAGAGCGAGAAGGGCATCTGCGCGATCTTGCTCGGTGACGATCCCCAGGGCCTGCTCGAGCAGTTGCAGGATCAATTTCCCAAGGCCCGCCTGATCGGCGGTGATGCTGCCTATGAGCGCGTGGTCGCCGAGGTGGTAGGGTTCGTCGAGGCGCCGCAACTGGGCCTGAAACTGCCATTGGATGTGCAAGGCACCGCCTTTCAGGAGCGGGTCTGGCAAGCGCTCTGCCACGTGCCGCTCGGTAGCCGGGTCAGCTACACCGACATCGCCGAACGCATCGGCGCGCCGAAATCGGTGCGTGCCGTGGCCATGGCCTGCGCGGCCAATCCCATCGCCGTGGCCATCCCCTGCCACCGGGTGGTCCGCCGTGACGGCGAGCTCAGCGGCTACCGCTGGGGCGTCGAGCGCAAGCGCCTGTTGCTGGCGCGAGAAACGGCACTCTCCTGAACGCTGCAAGCGGCGTAGAATCCCCCGCCAAATCGATGTGTAAAGAGGAACATCCGATGAGGCGTGTCAGCCTTGCCCGATTCTACCTGGGGATCATGACCCTGATGCTGGCGCTGGCCGCCCCAGCCTGGTCGGCGCCGGCTGCGCCGGCGTCCGCGCTCAACGTCGCCGACCTGCCGGCACTGACCGAGGACGCCAGCTACGAGCAGTTGAGCGATCGCCTCGACCTGATCCGCCAGGGCGTTACCAGCAATGCCAACGATGACCTGCTGTCGCAGCTGCGCATGGCGGCGGTGCAGGTGCAGCGCCAGGCCGATGCCCTGGCTACCTTGCGCACCAGTGACGTGGCCAAGGTCAACGATCAGCTCAACGTGCTCGGCCCGGTGCAGCCTGACGAGGCTGAAAGCCTGACCCGCCAGCGCAAGCAACTGGATGCGCAACGCAAGGCGCTGGTGGCCGAGCAGGAACAAGCCACGCAGTTGACCCAGTCGGCGCGTGATCTGTCGACGCAGATCGTCAACCTGCGCCGCAGCCAGTTCAACTCGCAGATCCTCAGCCGCGCCGCCTCGCCCCTGAGCCCGGCCTTCTGGTCGAGCCTGATCCGCCCCACCGAGGATGACGTGGCGCGCTTGCGCGATCTGCGCGAGGAGGCCAGCGCGGCCTTGAATGATGCGTTCAGCGCCGAGCATCGCTGGTGGTTCATCGCCAGCGTGGTCGCCGCTTTCGCGGTGTGGATCTGGGTGCGGCGGCTGATCGAGCGGCTGCTGGCCAGTGCCATGGTGCATCGCCTGCCCGAAGGCCGGCTGCGCCGCAGTGCCCTGGCCCTGAGCGTGAGCCTGGCCACGCTGGGCACCATCGCCGGCTCGGTGTCGCTGTTGCGCTTGGGTCTGGAAAGCAGCGCCGAGCTTGGCTCGGACATCGCCAGCCTGACCAACCACTTCCTCACCTTGGTGGTGTTCAGCGCCTTCATCACCGGGCTTGGTCGCGCCATGCTGATGCTGCAGCGGCCGTCCTGGCGCTTGCCGCAGATCGCCGATGAAGTCGCCGCCGCCCTGGGCTGGTTCCCCAAACTGCTGGCGCTGGCGCTGATGGTGATGCTGACCATGGAGCGTATCAACAGCGTCATCGGCACCAGCCTGGCACTGACCGTGGCCACCAATGGCCTGACTGCGCTGGTGGTGGCGGCGATCTTCGCCCTGGCCCTGGTGCGTTACCGCCGCACGCTGCGCAAGCATGAGCTGCCACGCCCGGCCGGCTTGGCCGGGCTGATTCCGTTCGTGATCGTGGTCTGGGTCGGGCTGATCATCCTCGCGCTGCTGACCGGCTACCTGACCCTGGCCTATTTCCTCACCGCCAAGCTGTTGTGGATCAGTGTGGTGGCGGTGTGTGCCTACCTGCTCACCACGTTCTTCGCCGACCTGTGCGAAACCCTGCTGTCGCCGCGTCAACCCGGCGGCCTGGCGCTGGCCTCGACCCTGGGCCTGGCGCCGCGCCATCAGGCGCAAGCCAGCACCATCCTGGTGGGTATCAGCCGTACCGTGCTGCTGTTCCTGGCCGTATTGCTGGCGCTGATGCCTTCGGGTACCAGCCCCGGCGAGCTGTTGCTGAGCCTGGGCGATTGGGACGGCACCGGTGGCAAGGTGCTGGGCAATCTGAACATCGTGCCCCAGGATATTCTGCTGGCCGCAGCGATCTTCTGCGGCGGGTTGTTCGGCATCCGCGTGGTCAAGCGCTGGTTGAGCGAGCGGCTGTTGCCTGACACCGACATGGACGCAGGCATGCGCGCATCGTTGGTGACCCTGGTCGGTTACCTGGGCTTTTTGTTCCTGGCGATGCTGGTGATGTCGACCCTGCACATCAACCTGACCAGCCTGACCTGGGTGGTCAGCGCACTGTCGGTGGGTATCGGTTTCGGCCTGCAGCAGATCGTGCAGAACTTCATCTCCGGCCTCATCCTGCTCACCGAACGCCCGGTCAAGGTCGGTGACTGGGTGAGCCTGGCGGGGGTCGAGGGCGATATCCGTCGGATCAACGTGCGCGCTACCGAAATCCAGATGTCCGATCGCTCGACGGTGATCGTGCCCAACTCGCAGTTCATCTCGCAGAACGTGCGTAACGTCACCATGGGCAATGCCCTGGGCGTGGTCGGTATCACCCTGACCTTGCCGTTGGACACCGACGCCAACCTGGTACGCGAGCTGTTGCTTGCGGCCTTCCACGAGCATGAGGCGATCCTCGACGCGCCGGCCAGCTCGGTGAGTTTCAAGGACCTGACAGCGGCCGGCATGGTGATTGGCGTCAGCGGTTACGTGGCGGGGCCACGGCAGGTGTCGGGGACCCGCAGTGACCTGCTGTTCACCATTCTGGGACGTTTGCGCGAGCAGGGTATCGCCTTGTCGGCGCCGCAGAGCATGGTGTTGCTGCAGGACGGGGCGAAGGGCGGGGAGCCTTCCACGCAAGGGGCTTGAGCCGCGACGGGCGATCTTGCAAGGTCATGCGGGCTTGCGCTGACATGACCTTGCAAGCATGTGCCTGGGGGCTCAGCCCAGGCAGCGCGTTACATGCTTGACCGACTGATAGCCCGCCAGGCCCCACGGCCCCAGCTCGCGGCCGATGCCGCTGCCCTTGGTGCCGCCCCATGAGGTTTCGACGAACACCGCCTGCACCGAGTTGATCCACACATGGCCTACCTCCAGGGCATCAGCGACGCGCTCGGCGCGCGCCAGGTCGGCAGAGCAGACCGTCGCGACCAGGCCGAAGCGACTGTCGTTGGCCTCGGCGATCGCCTCCTGCTCGGTGCCGAAGCGTCGCGCGCACAGCACCGGGCCAAAGATCTCTTCGCGCCACAGGCGGCTGTCGGTGGGGACATCGACATACAGCGTCGGGCTGACGAACCAGCCATCACGCTGCAGTGCTTGGCCACCTGTCAGGCAGTCCAGGCCTTCTTCGCGTGCCGTGGCGAAATAACCGGCCACTTTCAGCCACTGCGCCTGGCTGGTGAGCGGCCCCATGTCGATCTCTTCAGTGAGCGGGTTGCCAATGCGCAGCGCTTCCAGCGCTGCCGTGAGGCGCGGCATCAATGTGTCGGCAATGCCCTCCTGCACCAGCAGGCGCGAAGTCGCCGAGCACATCTGCCCAGCGTTCCAGGTGATGCCGGCGACGATCCACGCCACCGCCTGATCAGGGTCGCAATCGTCGAACACCACGATTGCCGACTTGCCGCCAAGCTCCAGGGTCACAGGCCGGCACTGCGCCGAGGCGCTGCGCATCACCTGACTGCCTACGCTGTTGCTGCCGGTGAACGACAGTTTGTCCAGACCGCTGTGGTTGCTCAGGGCGGCGCCGGTTGGTGCCCTGCCGTTGACGATGTTCAGCACGCCGGCTGGCAGGCCTACGGCGTCGGCGATCTGGCCATAGGCTTGCTCGATCAGCGGCGTCACCTCCGACGGCTTGAGCACCACCGTGCAGCCGGCGGCGAGTGCCGGTGCCAGTTTCCAGGCACTGGTCACCAGGGGGAAATTCCACGGCACGATCAGGCCCACCACGCCCACGGGCTCCATGCGGGTTCTGGCCGTGAAGCCTGGCACGGCCAAGGGCACGTCGCGGGCTTGCGCGGGCAGTTGCTCGGCCATGTCGGCGTAATAGGTGAAGGTGGCGATGGCATCGTCCAGGTCGATTTCGGCCTCATGGCGTGGCTTGCCGTTATTGCGCATCTGCAGGCTGACCAGCGCCTCACGACGCTCGCCCAGCTGCTCGGCGAAGGCGCGCAGCAGGTTTGCGCGGACACGGGCATCGAGCTGTTTCCAATCATTCAGGGCAGCGCGCGCGGCCGCCACGGCTTCATCGACCTGAGCCGCGCTGGCTGCCCTGAATTCGGCGAAAGGCAAGCCGCTTGCCGGTTCGCAGACGCTGATGCAGTCGCTGCCTTGGCCCTCGACCCAGCGGCCGGCGATGTAATGGGAAGTTGTCATGGTCGGTATCCAGTCAGGCCATCTCGGCGCGAATTATCGGTGCACACGCCGCACGCTTGCAGCGCACCCAGCGCGGCCCTTGCGGGCCATACACCCCAGCGGGTTCAGGGAACAGGTTCAGCAGCAGCAGGTACAACATTGCTGCCAGGCCCAGGGTGACCGGCAGGCTCAGGTCGATGCCACCGGCCAGCTCGCCGAGCGGGCCGACGAACTGGTCGGGCAGGTTGACGAAGCACAGGCCTACCAGCGCGCTGGGCACCCACGCGCCCATGCCACGCCAGTTCCAACCGTGCCGGAACCAGTAATGCCCGCCGCGTTGGCCGCGGGTGAACACCTGCAGGTCGTCGGCATGGTAGAAGCCGCGGCGGGTGATCAAGCCGAGGATCATGATCACCATCCATGGGCTGGTGCAGGTGATGATCAGCACCGCGAAGGTCGACACGCTCTGCACCAGGTTGAAGGTGAAGCGGCCAATGAAGATGAAGCCGATCGCCAGCACCCCGATCAACAGCGTGGCTGCCGCACGGCTGAGCAAGCGCGGGAACACGCTGGACATGTCCAGGCCGGTGCCATAGAGCGCAGTGGTGCCGGTCGACATGCCGCCGATCACCGCAATCAGGCATACCGGCAGGAAGAACCAGCTCGGCGCTACCGCCAGCAATCCGCCCACGTAGTTGTTGGCCGCGATGTAGTCCGGTGCCTGGGTTGCCACCAGCGTGGCGGTGCACAAGCCGAACAGGAAGGGAATCAGCGTCGCTGCTTGGGCGCCGATCACCGCCAGCATGATGCGCGCCTTGGGCGTCTGTCGCGGAATGTAGCGCGACCAGTCACCGAGAAAGGCGCCGAACGATACCGGGTTGCTCATGGCCAGGATCGCCGCGCCCACGAACGCCGCCCAGAACCCCGCTTGACCCAGGTTCACGCTCCCGGCGAAGGCTGCATCGAACGGCCCGGCGAAGGCGACGATGCCGAGCAGGAACAGCAGGCTGGAAGCCCACACGGCGATCTTGTTCACCCACAACATGAAGCGAAAGCCGAAGATGCACACCACCAGCACCAGCACCGCGAACAGGCCGTAGGCCAGGCCCAGGGTCAGCTCGGTTTCGGGCAGGCCAGCCAGGCGCTTGGCGCCACCCACCAGGGCATCGCCCGAGCTCCACACCGACAGCGAAAAGAACGCCACCGCCGTGAGCAGCGACAGGAACGAACCGACGATACGCCCATGCACCCCGAAGTGCGCCCCTGACGATACCGCGTTGTTGGTGCCGTTGAGGGCGCCGAACAGGCCCATGGGGGCGAGGATCAGCGCGCCCACCCCAACGCCGAGCAGAATGGCCCAGACGCCGGCCTGGAAGGACAACCCGAACAGCACCGGGAAGCTGCCCAGTACGGCGGTGGCAAAGGTATTGGCGCCGCCGAAGATCAGGCGGAACAGGTCCAGTGGGGTAGCGTCGCGTTGATCGTCGGGGATCTGTTCGACGCCGTTGGTCTCGATAGTGGTCGAGTGGCTCATGGTGATGCTCCAGCGCGGTTGTTGTAGGGCCGCGCTTGGCGCTGCCCGTTCTTGTGGGTGCGATGGCAGTGCGGCAGGGCCGCGTAAGTTCGAATCAGGCTGGGCTCAGCACCGAGAGGTGCTCATGGCACGCCAGCCAACGCTCGCCATAGCGGCGAAAGACGATGGTCTCGCGCTCGGCCAACTGCTGCTCTTGACCGGCAGCACGAATGTGCGTGGCCACCTCGTGCATGAAGATCGCCACCTCGCCCTGCAGGCTGATCTGCGGGTTGCTGGACTGGCAGGCGAGCACGGCAAAACCTTCGGCTTGCCACTGGGCCCAGAGGTTTTCATAGGCGCGGCGGGTCAGCAGCGGTTGCGCCAAGGTGTGGAAGAGGAACGTGGCGTCTTCGCTGAAACAGGCGAAGTAACGGGCGCTGTCGTTGCTGGCAAAGGCGGCTACCAGCTCGGCCGCAGCCTGCTGTACCTGAAGTGTCTGGTCCACGGGAGTGGCCTCACGGTTTTTGTGATTGTGGTGAGGCGATTCTGGTGGGGCTTGGCTGAGAGAAAAATCGCTGGAGGGAAATAATCAGTTCAGGATTTTGTGAACCATTGGCAGGCGTGTTGCCGCAACTTGAAACCAAATGCTTCTGTTTGGAGTGGCTTGCGAAGTATCCAGATCACCTGGCATTGAGCACCGCCTGCCGGCTGACGGCAGAAACGACGACGCCCCCTTCGCAGCCTGTTGCAGCGCGAAGGGGGCGTCGGTGAGAGGGCGTTATACGTTGAAGCGGAAGTGCATCACGTCGCCGTCTTTGACGATGTAGTCTTTGCCTTCCAGGCGCCATTTACCGGCTTCCTTGGCACCGCTTTCACCCTTGAACTGGATGAAGTCGTCATAGGCCACCACTTCGGCGCGAATGAAGCCTTTCTCGAAGTCGGTGTGGATCACACCGGCTGCCTGCGGGGCAGTGGCACCGACGCGCACGGTCCAGGCGCGTACTTCCTGCACGCCGGCAGTGAAGTAGGTCTGCAGGTTGAGCAGCTCGTAACCGGCGCGGATCACGCGGTTCAGACCTGGCTCTTCCAGGCCCAGGGCCTCGAGGAACATGTCCTTCTCTTCGCCATCGTCCAGCTCGGCGATTTCGGCTTCGATCTTGTTGCACACCGGTACCACCACCGCGCCTTCTTCCTCGGCGATGGCCTTGACCACGTCCAGGTGCGGGTTGTTGTCGAAGCCGTCTTCGGCCACGTTGGCGATGTACATCACCGGCTTGCTGGTCAACAGGTGGAAACCGCGAATCACCGCCTTTTCGTCGTCAGCCATGTGCTTCATCAGGCTGCGCGCAGGCTTGCCCTCGGTGAAGTGCGGGATCAGCTTCTCCAAGATCGCCTTCTGCGCCAGGGCGTCCTTGTCGCCGCCCTTGGCGTTGCGGGCCACTTTCTGCAACTGCTTTTCGCAGCTGTCGAGGTCGGCGAAGATCAGTTCGAGGTCGATGATCTCGATGTCACGCTTGGGGTCGACGCTGTTGGAAACGTGAATCACGTTTTCGTCTTCGAAGCAGCGCACCACGTGGGCGATGGCGTCGGTTTCGCGGATGTTGGCCAGGAACTTGTTGCCCAGGCCTTCACCTTTCGACGCACCGGCCACCAAGCCGGCGATGTCGACGAACTCCATGGTGGTCGGCAGGATGCGGTTAGGCTTGACGATTTCCGCCAGTGCCGCCAGGCGCGCATCGGGCATCGGCACGATACCGCTGTTCGGCTCGATGGTGCAGAAAGGGAAGTTCTCGGCCGCGATACCAGACTTGGTCAGGGCGTTGAACAGGGTGGACTTGCCGACGTTGGGCAGGCCGACGATGCCGCAATTGAAACCCATGGATATTCCCCTCTCTAGGAAATCAGGCCTTCTGGCTGTGCAGCTCGCGCATGGCCTTGGCGAAATCGCCGGCCAGCACGTCCGGCAGCACGCCGAGGGCAAAATCGATGCTGGCGTCGAGCTTCTCCTGCTCGGCGCGCGGCGCGCGGCCCAGGACGAAGTTGGAGACCAGTTTGGCGTCGCCCGGGTGGCCAATGCCAAGCCGCAGGCGGTGGAAGTCGTTCTGGTTGCCGAGCTGCGCAATGATGTCACGCAGGCCGTTGTGCCCCCCATGGCCGCCGCCGCGCTTGAGCTTGGCAACGCCCGGAGGCAGGTCGAGTTCGTCATGCGCCACCAGGATCGCTTCCGGCTTGATGCGGAAGAAATTGGCCAAGGCCGCCACGGACTGGCCGCTGCGGTTCATGTAGGTGGTGGGGATCAACAAACGAACGTCGTTGCCCTGATGGCTGAACTTAGCCGTCAGGCCGAAATATTTTTTGTCAGCGCTCAGCGAAACGCGCTGGGCGCTGGCAATGCGTTCAACGAAAAGAGCCCCTGCGTTATGCCGGGTCTGTTCGTATTCGGGGCCGGGGTTACCCAGGCCGACGATCAACTGGATGGCGGTCACGTCAGGGGCTCTTCCTTGGAGTTGTTGGGTTACAGGCGCGGGGCGCACTGTAACCCGATCAACACCGGCGCGCGAGTGGATTACTCGGCAGCGCCTTCTTCTTCAGCTTCGGCGGAAACGCGCGGAGCGTGAACGTTGGCAACAGCTTTGTCATCACCGTGGGCCAGAGCGACGAACTCTACGCCTTTAGGCGCTTTCAGGTCCGACAGGTGGATGATGGTGCCGATTTCAGCGTTGCCCAGGTCGACTTCGATGAACTCAGGCAGGTCTTTGGCTTCGCAGGACACTTCGATCTCGGACTCAACGTGGGAGATCTCGCCGCCTTTTTTGACCGGGGCTTCTTCGTTGATGAAGTGAACCGGAACCTTGGCGGTCAGCTTCTGGCCAGCAACGACGCGAACGAAGTCGGCGTGCATGATGAAGCCTTTGGCTGGGTGACGCTGCAGGGCCTTGACGATGACGTCTTGCTTGGTGCCGTCGACGTTCAGCTGCAGAACGTGGCTGAAGGCAGCCTCGTCTTCGAACAGCTTGGTGATTTCCTTGGCCAGGATGGTCAGGGACTCAGCGTCCTTGTTGCCACCGTAAACCACGGCTGGGATGTGAGCGGAGTGACGCAGGCGGCGGCTCGCACCTTTCCCCAGGTCAGTACGCGCTTGGGCGTTCAGGGTAAAATCAGTCATTTTGTTTCTCCAAAATAGCCCCCCGAAGACGTTTGCGACCAGCGCCGACGGGGATGGCAAAAAAGCCCCGCCCCAACACATGCTGGGGCGGGGCGCTTCATATCAACACGGGTTCCGCTTAGCGGAACATCGCGCTGATCGATTCTTCGTTGCTGATGCGGCGGACCGCTTCAGCGACAACCGGTGCGATATCCAGCTGACGGATACGGTCACAGGCTTGAGCAGCGGCGGACAGCGGCACGGTGTTGGTCACCACCAGCTCGTCCAGGACCGACTTCTCGATGTTCTCGATCGCACGGCCCGACAGGACAGGGTGCGTGCAATAGGCGTAAACCTTGGCAGCACCGTGCTCTTTCAGGGCTTTGGCCGCGTGGCACAGGGTGCCGGCGGTGTCGACCATGTCGTCTACCAGGATGCAGGTGCGCCCTTCGACGTCGCCGATGATGTGCATGACCTCGGAGTGGTTAGCCTTTTCACGGCGTTTGTCGATGATGCCGAGATCGACACCCAGGGACTTGGCGACGGCGCGTGCGCGCACCACGCCACCGATGTCCGGGGAAACGATCATCAGATTCTCGAAACGCTGGTCTTCGATGTCGTCCACCAGTACGGGCGAGCCGTAGATGTTGTCGACAGGAATATCGAAGAAACCTTGGATCTGGTCAGCGTGCAGGTCGACGGTGAGTACACGGTCGATACCCACGACAGTGAGCATGTCAGCCACCACTTTGGCGCTGATGGCTACACGTGCCGAACGCGGACGGCGGTCCTGGCGGGCATATCCGAAATAGGGAATCACGGCGGTGATTCGGGAGGCTGAGGAGCGGCGGAAGGCGTCGGCCATCACTACCAGTTCCATCAGGTTATCGTTGGTCGGGGCACAGGTCGGCTGAATAATGAAGACGTCTTTACCGCGAACGTTTTCATTGATCTCAGTACTGATCTCACCGTCGGAGAACTTACCGACAGAGACGTCACCGAGAGGGATATGCAGCTGACGTACGACACGCCGAGCCAGATCGGGGTTAGCGTTCCCCGTAAAGACCATCATCTTGGACACGCGCAGTACCTGAAGGCTGAGGGTATACCTGGATGAGTATAAGGAAAATGGCAGGGGCGGCTGGATTCGAACCAACGCATGGCAGGATCAAAACCTGCTGCCTTACCGCTTGGCGACGCCCCTGTATCTGTTGCTGCGAACGCTTATGCGCTCGACTTCTTGACCAGACTTTGCAGCTTGCGATGCAACATCGAAACATTGCTTCCTTTCGCCACAAACCCTGTTTGGGTCGCTGAAAGAAGGGCCAGAACTTTATCAGCTTCGGCTTTGCTTGGGAAGGCCCCAAACACACAACTTCCAGTGCCGGTTAGTCGAGCCTCTGTGAACTTACCCAAAGAATTCAGCGCGTTGCGAACTTCTGGGTAACTCTGCTCTACCACCGGTTGGCAGTCATTTCGACTGTTTCCCTCGGGAACGGGGCGCATCTTAAGGGGGAGGGAATCACGTGTCAACTGCGGATGTGAAAAAATTTCTACTGTGCTGACAGACACTTGCGGCACAAGCACGACATACCAGGGCTCTTCAGGGTCCACCGGCGTGAGTTGCTCTCCAATGCCCTGGGCGAACGCGGCATGGCCGCGAACGAACACCGGCACGTCGGCGCCCAGGCTCAGACCCAGGGTCGCTAGACGGTCTTCATTCCAGTTCAGCTGCCAGAGGTGTGCCAGGCCCAGCAATGTCGTGGCTGCATCGGAGCTACCGCCGCCGATACCACCGCCCATGGGCAGCACCTTGTTCAGCCAGATGTCGGCTCCCAGTGCAGTGCCCGACTGCGCCTGCAACGCGCGCGCGGCGCGCACGATCAGGTTGCTGTCGTGGGGCACGGCCTGCAGGTCGCTATGCAGGCGAATCACGCCGTCCTGGCGCACGGCGAAGCTCAGCTCGTCGCCATGCTCGAGAAACTGAAAGACGGTTTCCAGTTCGTGGTAGCCATCGGCGCGGCGACCGATGATATGCAGCCACAGATTGAGCTTGGCCGGGGCGGGCAAGGTAAGCGTGTGCATGGGATCAATGCCCCAGCTGACGCGGTTGCCAGTCCTTGATCACCAGCGTCACGTCGAGGTCCTTGCCATGCAGTTTCATCCGCTCTGGCAGCCAGTAGCCGTTCTGCTCGGCGTAGCGCAGGTATTCGACCTGCCAGCCATCCTGGTCAAGGTTGGCCAGACGGCTGTCGCCGTCCAGGGTCAGCTTGCTCTTGCTATCGGGTGCCGGCAGGCCGCGCACCCACCAGACCAAGTGCGAAACCGGCAATTGCCAGCCCAATTGTTCTTCGAGCAGCGCTTCAGGGCTGTCGGCCTCATAGCGGCCCTGGTTGGCCACTTCCAGCACGACACCACCGGGACGCCCGGTCAGACGCGCAGCGCCACGGCCAAGCGGGCCGGCCAGGCGAATATCGTAGTAATCCTGGCGCTGCAGCCAGAACAGCGTGCCACTGCCGGAGTCGCGCGGCGCGCGAATGCCGACCTTGCCGTTGATCTGCCAACCGTCGAGGCTGCTCAGCTGTTCTTTATGGGCGCGCCACTGCTGCGGGTCGCCGTGGCCTTGCACGGCCTCGCGACTACCGAAGCCGGCGCAGCCGGCCAACAGGGCGATCAGGGTGAAGGTGATGCAATGGCGCAGGAACATGGCGTTAAAGAGTCTCGGATCCGGTCAGGCGCAGGAGGGTCTTGCGCAGGATAGGGCTGTCGGCCTGGGCTTCGAAGCCCTTGGCCCACACCTTGCGGGCTTCGCCGCGCTTGCCGTTGGCCCAAAGTACTTCGCCCAGGTGGGCAGCGACTTCGTGGTCGGGGAAGCGGGTAAAGGCCTGGCGCAGGTAGTCTTCAGCCTCGTCGAGCTGGCCCAGGCGATAGTTCACCCAGCCCATGCTGTCGAGCACGGCGGGGTCTTCCGGGGTCAGCTTGTAGGCTTTTTCGATCAGCGCCTTGGCTTCGGCGAAGCGGTTGGTACGGTCGGCGAGGGTATAGCCAAGGGCGTTGAGGGCCATGGCGTTTTCCGGCTCGCGGGCAATGATGGCGCGCAGGTCTTTTTCCATCTGCGCCAGGTCGCCACGCTTCTCGGCGAGCATCGCCCGCGTATACAGCAGGTTGAGATCGTCGGGGTAGCGCATCAGGGCCTGTTGCAGCACCTGCAAGGCCTGGGCGTCCTTGTTGTTGTTGCTGTAGCTTTCCGACTCGATCAGGTACAGCTGCACGGCGGCGTCTGGCTGCGCCTCGCGGGCCTCGGCCAGCAGGCGCGAGGCTTCGCTGCCGCGGCCGTTGGCGATCAGGATGTCGGCCTGGCGCAGTTGCGCCGGCAGATAATCAGCGCCGGCGCCGACCAGGGCGTACTCGCGCAAGGCGGCGGCCGGGTCATGGCGCTCTTCGGCGATGCGACCAAGGTTGAGATGAGCAGCGTCGACGTTGCTGTCGCGCTCGATCAACTCGCGCAGGTACACCTCGGCCTGGTCCCAATCCTTGTTCTCCATGCACACCAAGGCCAGGGAGTAACGCGATTCATCGTCATCGGGATACTGCTGCACCAGGCTCAGGAACTCGGCCTTGGCGTCGGCCATGCGGTCCTGTTCGACCAGGGTACGCGCGTAGGTCAGGCGCAGGCGTCGGTCTTCGGGGTTGTCACGGATCGCGCCACGCAGCAACGGCAGCGCTTCCGGGCCACGGTCCAGGGCTTGCAGCAGGCGCGCGCGCAGCAGAATCGGCGCGATCTCGCCGTTTTGCGCCGGGTGCGACTCGAGCAGGTCGAGGGCCTCTTCGGTCTTGCCGTCCTGGTTCAGCAGCAGTGCCTTGCCGAACACCAGCTGACTGTTGTCGGGGTACTTCACCAGCAGGCGGTCGAAGCTCTGCATCAAGCCGTCGCGGGTGCTTTGGTCGGTCTCGGCGGCAGAAAGGGCGAGGAAATCGAAATGGGTGTCGCCTTGCCCCTGTAGAACCTTCTCCATATAGACCATGGAGTCGTCGTAACGGCCAGCGCGCGCCAGCTGAATGGCAGCGGCGCGCTGGGCGTCGAGGTTGTGCGGATCGTTCTTGGCCCAGATCAGCGCGCTGTCCAGGGCTGGCTCATCGGCGCCCAGGTACTCGGCGATACGGTAGGCGCGCTCGGAGACGCCAGGGTCCTGGGTTTTCTCGGCCTGATCGGCATAGTTGGCCAGGGCGATGTCGAAGCGATTGCGTTGGCCAGCAAGCTCGGCCACCAGCAGGCTATAGAGGCCGTCCTGGGTAAACGATCCATACGCCACGGGCTTTTTCGCCACATCCTTGTCGGCCTCGGCAACGGGAGGCTCGGCAGTTTGCGGCGCCAGGCTCTGGCAGCCCTGGAGCAGGGCGAAGGCAAGCAGCAGTGCGTAGGGTCTGTTCATAGAGAGGCTTAACTGGGACTAACCGGCGGTCGGAGCATGATGACACAAGCGCGGGGGCAAACCCACCAGCGCCGTGATGGCTTAATTGCGACCTTCGAGGGGGATGTCGGTTCAACCGGGCGGAACGAGACACGCCGTTACAGAAACCCTTTCCACGGACTGCGCTGAGGGAGAGGGCGGGGCAACCTGAAAAAAATCCCACGCAGCTTGGCGCATTCTGCCGGGCTTGAACGGAACAGCCTTATGGGGTGGTAACGGTTGACCGGATATACATGGTGCTCTTGGAAACGGTGTCAGGAGGTCGGCGTGAGCCGGGCCTTGCGAACGCGTTTCGGGTTAACTGTCCATCATCTCAGGAGCTACACATGAGCGTTATCTCCAAATCACTCGAAGAGCTGCTCGCGACCATCTATGCGGACAACAAGGTGTCAATGAACGAGTTTCTGCAGTTACAGGCGGAATCGGATCGTCGCTGGGAAAAAGTCATCGATCAATTGGGCCCCAACACTACCCTGCTGGCTTTCCAGCAGTCCATGGATGTGGCCATGCACATGCTCCACCTAAGCGTCGAGCACATCAAGAAGCAAGAACTCACCGACCTCGGCGAGGCGGTGGTCAAAGATGCGATCAGCGCCCAGGTCGAGGCCGTGCGAGCAGGGTGCCTGCTGAGCTTCAAGGCGCTGAAGGTCGGCCCGAATACGCTTTGAGTCTCACCTAGCGCAAGCACCGCAATGGCGCGCAGCACGGGCCCCCTTACCGCCGCGCACCATTGGGGTATGGCCATTGGCGGGCCCGCCGCTTTACAGCTTTCGCCCTTCTGCGGGCAGGCCGGTCCGGTCTATCACGACGATAGCGAACGGTGGTTGTTCTAAAACCTGCGAAAGAGGACAATTATCGGCTTCACGTCACAATCAGCGACCTTGCATGGCCTTTCTTGCACTTGGTATCAACCATAAGACTGCCTCGGTAGACGTACGCGAGCGCGTGGCGTTTACCCCTGAGCAGCTGGTCGACGCCCTGCAGCAGCTCTGCCGACTGACCGCCAGCCGCGAGGCGGCGATCCTTTCGACCTGCAACCGCAGCGAGCTCTATATAGAGCAAGACCAGCTCAGCGCCGACGCCGTGCTGCAATGGCTGGCCGATTACCACCGGCTGAGCCTGGACGAACTGCGCGCCAGCGCCTACGTGCACGAAGAGCAAGAGGCGGTGAAGCACATGATGCGCGTGGCCTCTGGCCTCGATTCGCTGGTGCTGGGCGAGCCGCAGATTCTCGGTCAGATGAAATCAGCCTACGCCGTGGCGCGCGAAGCCGGTACCGTCGGCCCATTGCTCGGCCGGCTGTTCCAGGCGACCTTCAGCGCCGCCAAGCAAGTGCGTACCGATACGGCCATCGGCGAGAACCCGGTTTCCGTGGCCTTCGCGGCGGTCAGCCTGGCCAGGCAGATCTTCAGCGACCTGGGCCGCAGCCAGGCCTTGCTGATCGGCGCCGGCGAAACCATCACCCTGGTCGCCCGTCACCTGCATGAGCAGGGCGTGCGGCGAATCGTCGTGGCCAACCGAACCCTGGAGCGCGCCAGCATCCTGGCCGAGCAGTTCGGTGCCCATGCCGTGCTGCTGGCCGATATTCCCCAGGAATTGGCCAACAGCGACATCGTCATCAGCTCCACCGCCAGCCAGTTGCCCATTCTCGGCAAGGGTGCGGTGGAAAGCGCGCTCAAACAACGCCGGCACAAGCCGATCTTCATGGTCGATATCGCCGTACCGCGCGACATCGAGCCTGAAGTCGGCGAGCTCGATGACGTGTACTTGTACACCGTCGACGACCTGCACGAGGTGGTCGCGGAAAACCTCAAGAGCCGCCAGGGCGCTGCCCAGGCTGCGGAAGAGCTGGTTGCGGTGGGCGCCGACGATTTCATGGTGCGCCTGCGCGAGCTGGCTGCGGTCGATGTGCTGCGCGCCTATCGCCAGCAAAGCGAGCGGTTGCGCGACGAAGAACTGCAAAAGGCCCAACGCCTGCTGGCCAATGGCGGCAACCCCGAAGAGGTGCTGGCGCAACTGGCGCGCGGCCTGACCAACAAACTGCTGCACGCGCCCAGCGTGCAATTGAAAAAGCTCTCGGCCGAGGGCCGCGTCGATGCGCTGGCCATGGCCCAGGAACTCTTTGCCCTCAACGAGGGCTCGACGGACAAAACCCCGCAATGAAAGCGTCGCTGCTCAATAAACTGGATACGCTTCACGACCGCTTCGAGGAACTCACCGCGCTGCTGGGTGATGCCGAAGTCATTTCCGACCAGACCCGTTTTCGCGCCTATTCACGCGAA
The DNA here is from genome assembly GCF_052041965.1 of Pseudomonas sp. SMSB3. Taxonomy (NCBI): domain Bacteria; kingdom Pseudomonadati; phylum Pseudomonadota; class Gammaproteobacteria; order Pseudomonadales; family Pseudomonadaceae; genus Pseudomonas; species Pseudomonas sp. SMSB3. Next base: position 113,404 of record NZ_JBKGGV010000001.1, read on the forward strand.
TATGCCGAAGTCGAGCCGGTGATCGGCGCCTACAACGCATGGCGCAAGGTACAGGACGATCTCGAGGGCGCCCAGGCGCTGCTCAAGGACGCCGATCCGGATCTGCGCGAGATGGCCGTCGAGGAAGTGCGCGATGCCAAGGAGCAACTGCAGGTCCTCGAATCGCAGCTGCAACGCATGCTGCTGCCCAAGGACCCTAACGACGGGCGCAACGTGTTCCTTGAAATTCGTGCCGGCACCGGCGGCGACGAGGCTGCGATCTTCTCCGGCGACCTGTTTCGCATGTATTCGCGCTATGCCGAAAAACGCGGCTGGCGCCTGGAGATCCTCTCGGAGAACGAAGGCGAGCACGGCGGCTACAAGGAAATCATCGCCCGCGTCGAGGGCGACAACGTCTACGGCAAGCTGAAGTTCGAGTCCGGCGCGCACCGCGTCCAGCGGGTGCCGGAAACCGAATCCCAGGGTCGCATCCACACCTCCGCCTGCACGGTGGCCGTGCTGCCCGAGCCCGATGAGCAGGCCGCCATCGAGATCAATCCGGCCGACTTGCGGGTCGACACCTACCGCGCCTCGGGGGCGGGGGGGCAGCACGTCAACAAGACCGATTCGGCGATCCGCATCACCCACTTGCCGACCGGCATCGTCGTGGAATGCCAGGAAGAGCGCTCGCAGCACAAGAACCGCGCCCGTGCCATGTCCTGGCTGTCGGCCAAACTCAACGACATGCAGACCAGCGCCGCTCAGAACGCCATTGCCAGCGAACGTAAGTTGCTGGTGGGTTCCGGTGACCGCTCCGAGCGTATCCGTACCTACAATTATCCGCAGGGCCGGGTCACCGATCACCGCATCAACCTGACGCTTTACTCACTCGACGATATCCTGGCTGGCGGCGTGGAGGCGGTGATCGAACCCTTGCTGGCCGAATACCATGCCGACCAATTGGCTGCCCTGGGGGATTGATGACCATCATTGCCAGCCTGCTGCGCAACGCGCAGCTGCCAGATTCACCCTCCGCGCGCCTGGATGCCGAATTGTTGCTAGCCGCCGCCATTGGCAAATCGCGCAGCTACCTGCACACCTGGCCCGAGCGTATTGTCAGCAGCGAACATGCCGAGGCTTTCGCAGGCTATCTGACGCGCCGCCGCGCCGGCGAGCCGGTGGCCTATATCCTGGGTCAGCAAGGGTTCTGGAAGCTCGACCTGGAAGTCGCTGCGCATACCTTGATCCCGCGGCCGGATACCGAGCTGCTGGTGGAAACCGCCCTGCAACTGCAGTCGGCGTCACCGGCCAAGGTCCTTGACCTGGGCACCGGTAGCGGCGCCATCGCCTTGGCCCTGGCCAGCGAACGCCCGGCCTGGCGGGTGACGGCGGTAGACCGCGTCGAGCAGGCTGTTGCCCTGGCCGAGCGCAACCGCCAGCGCCTGGGCCTGGAGAACGTGCAGGTGTTGGTCAGCCACTGGTTCGCCAGCTTGGTCGGGCAGCGCTTCGACGTCATCTTGAGCAACCCGCCGTACATAAGGGCCGAAGACCCCCACTTGACAGAAGGCGATGTGCGCTTCGAGCCAAGCAGCGCACTGGTCGCAGGCGCCGACGGGCTGGACGATTTGCGCGCGATCGTCGAGCAGGCGCCTGCACACTTGCAGCCTGGCGGCTGGCTGCTGCTCGAACACGGTTACGACCAGGCCGAACAGGTGCGGGGGCTGCTTGCGGCGCAAGGCTTCAGCGATGTTGAAAGCCGCATGGACCTGGGCGGTCATCAACGGATTTCCCTGGGGCGTCTGCCATGCTGAGTGATCAGGAACTGTTGCGTTACAGCCGGCAGATCCTGCTGTCGCAGGTCGACATAGACGGCCAGCTGCGACTCAAGCGCAGCAAGGCGTTGATCGTGGGACTGGGCGGCCTCGGCTCACCGGTGGCGCTGTATCTGGCGGCAGCGGGAGTGGGCGAGCTGCACTTGGCCGATTTCGACACGGTGGACCTGACCAACCTGCAGCGCCAGGTGATCCATGACAGCGACAGTGTCGGCTTGAGCAAAGTCGACTCGGCGCTCCAGCGCTTGCAGGCGATCAACCCAGAGGTGGCGCTGGTCGCTCACCGTCAGGCGCTCGATGAAGACAGCCTGAGCGCTGCGGTGAAGGCGGTCGATCTGGTACTCGATTGTTCGGACAACTTCGCGACCCGTGAAGCGGTCAACGCGGCGTGCTTCGCCCACGGCAAGCCGCTGGTCAGCGGCGCCGCGATTCGCCTGGAAGGTCAGCTGTCGGTGTTCGATCCGCGCCGTGATTCCAGCCCTTGCTACCACTGTCTGTACGGCCATGGCAGCGAAGCGGAACTGACCTGCAGCGAAGCGGGCGTGATCGGCCCGCTGGTGGGGCTGGTGGGCAGCCTGCAAGCGTTGGAAGCGTTGAAGCTGCTGGCCGGTTTCGGCGAGCCGCTGGTGGGCCGGCTGCTGTTGATCGATGCCCTCAGCACGCGCCTGCGCGAGTTGCGGGTCAAGCGCGACCCTGCGTGCCCGGTCTGTGCGCAGCGCGATGGCTGAGCGTTCGGCGCCGGTGGGCGTCATGGACTCGGGCGTCGGTGGTTTGTCGGTGCTGGCCGAGATCCAGCGCTTGCTTCCCAACGAATCGCTGCTGTACGTGGCTGACTGCGGTCACGTGCCCTACGGCGAGAAATCGGCGGACTATATCCGCCAGCGCTGCCGCCATATTGCCCGGTTCTTTCGCGCCCAGGGCGCCAAGGCGATGGTACTTGCCTGCAACACCGCCACTGTTGCCGCTGTAGCAGACCTGCGCGCGTTGTACCCCGACTGGCCGCTGGTCGGCATGGAACCTGCGGTCAAGCCGGCCGCTGCGGCCACCCGCTCGGGGGTTGTGGGCGTATTGGCCACCACCGGCACCTTGCAGAGTGCCAAGTTCGCGGCTTTGCTCGACCGTTTCGCCAGCGATGTGCGCGTGGTCACCCAGCCTTGCCCGGGGCTGGTCGAACGCATCGAAAGCGGTGACCTGAGCAGCGAGCCGTTGCGCCAGCTGCTGTGGGGCTACGTCGAGCCACTGCTGGCGGCCGGCTGCGATACCCTGATTTTGGGCTGCACCCATTACCCATTTCTGCGGCCATTGCTGGCGCAGATGGTGCCTGCGGACGTTGCCGTCATCGACACCGGCGCCGCCGTGGCGCGCCAGTTGCAGCGCCTGCTGGGCGCGCATGAGCTGCTGGCGCAGGGGCCGTCCCGTGACACAGCGTTCTGGACCAGCGCCGAGCCAGATGCCCTTATCGCCATCCTGCCCACGCTCTGGCGGCCGTCCTCGAACGTGCAGCTTCTCGACGTGTAAAAAAATCGTGAAATAGCTGAACTATCGTACCAGTTCGGCTTTCTATGCCTGAGCCTGACACAAGGCGACACTTAAAACGGCATTGGAAAGAAGGACACATCTCATGAGAAAACTGCTCGGACTCGCGGCGTTCGCTGCACTCACGCTGGGGCAGGTGGCAGCCGTGCAAGCGGCGGACGCATCGTTTTCGGTGGGGCAGACCGGCGATTCGACAATGGTGTACCGCCTGGGCCTGCAGTCCAACTGGGACGCCAGCTGGTGGCAGACCAGCGTCGGTCGCATAACCGGTTACTGGGATGGTGCCTATACCTATTGGGATGGCGATGACACGGCAAGCAACCACAGCCTGTCGTTCGCACCGGTATTCGTTTATGAGTTCGCAGGCAATACCGTCAAGCCGTACATCGAGGCGGGGATCGGCGTCGCGGCGTTCTCCAGCACCGAACTTGAAAGCAACAAGCTGGGCTCGACCTTCCAGTTCGAAGACCGCATCGGCTTCGGCCTGCGTTTTGCCGGTGGGCATGAGGTCGGTGTACGGGCAATCCACTATTCCAACGCCGGCATCAAGCAACCCAACGATGGCGTCGAAAGCTACAGCCTGCATTACCGCATGGCGCTCTGATCAGCCAAGGCCCGGCCTCTTCGGTTTCGACCTGAAGAGGCTGGGTCTTGCCAGTCAACGCGCCATTGGCCACAGACTGGCGGTGTCCATCGTCTCCAGAATCAACTCCGGTTCGCGCAGGGCAAGGCGCGACAACAACTCGCTCGCTGCGCTTTGCGCGGTCCAGGATTGGGGTACGGCCTTTGCCGTGGTCAGTGGCGCCTTGAGTGACTGCGGCGCCACCACGGTCAGGTCGATGCCGCGTTCCTTGAGCGCCTCGCGCTGCTCCCGCGACCACTGCGGCAGGTTGTTCCAGCCCGCTGCAACGCGCGTCGGCGAATGCAGCTGCAAGGCTGAATAGCGATTGAAGATCATCATGACCTGCGGCATGCGGCCTTTGGCCAGCAGTGGCAGCGCCCCAGCCAGGCAGTGCTCGGCGGCCAGTTGATTATCGGTGACGATGGTTTCGAAGACCGCGTCGTTGGCCACGCCATCGGCTAGATAATCGGTGGTTCCGGCGTTGATGATCAACCCGTCCAGCGCAGGCCAAACATCGCACAGCTGCTGCGCAGCCCTGGCAGCCTGATCCTTCTTGTGCAGATGGCCGTCAAGCAGCAGCAGCTCGCTGCGGTACTGTGCGGCCAATTCATCCAGTTGCGCGCTTGCTCTGCCACTTGCGGCGACCCGGTGCCCTTGTTCGAGCAACCTTTGCACCAAGGCCAGTCCCAATCCGTTGCTGGCCCCTGTAACCCAGAAACTACGCGAATGATTCAAGGTGCTGCCCTCTGCTACCCCTAGCGGCGCGGAAGGTTTTTGAAGGCCTCCAGCGCCCGTTGGCGACTACTACTAAGATCGACGATGGGATTAGGATACTTACCGCTGGCAAAAAGATCCCTAGACTTGAAGGGCTGATGCACAGATTTATCGTCCAAATCCGCCAACTCTGGCAACCAGTGCTTGATGAACACTGCGTCTGGATCGAATCGCTCAGACTGTGAGGTCGGATTGAAAATCCGGAAGTAGGGGACTGAATCGGTTCCGGTTGATGCGCTCCACTGCCAGCCGCCGTTGTTGGCCGCCAGATCACCGTCGATCAAATGCTGCATGAAATGGCGCTCACCCAGGCGCCAGTCGATCAGCAGGTTCTTGCTGAGGAACATGGCGACGATCATGCGCAGACGGTTGTGCATCCACCCGCAGTGCAGCAACTGGCGCATGGCAGCATCGATGATCGGGAAGCCGGTACGGCCCTCTTGCCATGCCTTGAAATCATCCGGCGCGTCGCGCCAGGGCAGTGCTTCGGTGTGGGCGCGGAAAGCACGGTGGCGGGAGACCTGTGGATAACCGGTCAGGATGTGCTTGTAGAACTCGCGCCAGATCAGCTCGCTGATCCAGGTCTGTACCCCACTGTTGCCGCTGTCGAACTCGCCGCGGTTGCTGCTCAGCGCGGCGTGCAGGCAGTGCCGGGGCGAGATCACCCCGGCTGCCAGGTAGGCCGACAGCTGGCTGGTGCCAGGCTTGGCGGGCAGGTCGCGCAGGCGTTCGTAGTCTTCCACGGTTTCATCGAGAAAGCGGCTGAGCCTGGCCTGCGCCTCGCCTTCACCGGCAGGCCACTGGTCGATGAGTACGCGCGCGGGCTTTGCAAAGCCGTCGATATGCTGCGGGATCGGGTCGCTGGCGATGTCGAGTGGCTTTTGCGCCTTGATTCGAGGCGCCAGCGACGGCAGGCTGCGGTGCAGATGCTCAAGACAGACTTTCTTGAACTGACCGAACACCTGAAAGTAGTCACCGCTGCGGGTCAGGATGGTGCCTGGGCGGAACAGCAACTGGTCGAGGTGGCTGAACGCCTGGATCTGTGAGTCTTCCAGCAGCTTGCGCGTGGCGGCATCGCGACGCGCCTCGTGGATGCCGTACTCGTCGTTCCAGTGCACCGCGTCGATGCCGTGACGCCGGCAGACATCGAGCACGGCAGCCGGGGCCTGGTCCCAGGTGTCGATTTTGCGCACCAGCAAAGGAATGTGGAGTTTATCGAGTGCCTTGCGCAGTTCGCGCAGATTGCGCAGCCAGAAATCCACTTTGCACGGCGCATCGTCATGGGCCTGCCACTGGCCGGGGCTGGCCAGCCACAGGGCGACCGTCGGGCCGCGCTCGCAGGCCGCGCTAAGGGCGGTGTTGTCATCGATGCGCAGGTCGCTGCGCAGCCAGATCAATTGCATGGATTACTCTTCGATAGGGCGGCGGTCGGAGTGCTGCAGCGCGCGCAACGCTGCCTGGGGGGTGTCGAACAGACTGACCCCTGGCAGGTCGAGGCCACGCAGTTTTTCCTGGTGCAGCGCGAGGGTCGCGCCGCCCAGCAATTTGGGCCCGGCGATACCGTTCAGGGTGCGCTGCAGCGCCGCGATGTCGATGCGCGGGCCAAGGTGCAGCAGCACTGCCCGCGGTCGCAGGGCGTTGACGGCACGCTGTAGCTGCACGCCGCCCACGGGCTGCTCGAGCACTTCTACCGGGATACCGTTGCTGCTCAGCAGCCAGGTGCATAGCCACAGCCCCGGGTTCATCGGCTGTTCGCTGTCTTCGCACAGCAGCACGGCCGGACCTTGCAGCGACTGATTGTCGTGATAGACCCGCGCCCCCAGCTTGCTGCGCAGCCAGGTGTGGAAAAACACCTGCTCCAGGCGGGCGTTGAAATGGTTGCGCCAACGCACGGCCAGCGCTTCTTGAAGCGGCAGCAGCAACTGCTCGCACAAGGTGACCGCCGGATACAGCGCCATCACTTGGTTCAATTGCTGGTCGAGGGCCTGCTGAGACAGCTCGGCGATGGCGTCGATCAAGCGCTGCTGGCGGACTTGCCAGTCGCCTACAGGCACCTGTTCGGTGGGGAGTTCGAGCAACCCCTTGACCTGGCCAACCGATGCGCCACGCTGCAGCCAGGCCAGGATCGCTTCGACGCGTTCGAGCTGATCTGGCCCATACAGGCGATGGCCTTTGGCCGTGCGCTGCGGCTTCAGCAGGCCGTAGCGCCGCTCCCAGGCCCGCAGGGTCACCGGATTGACCCCGGTGCGCCGCGCCAGCTCGCCTATCGGCAGCAGTGCCTCAGACAGCATTGCGCAGGCCAAGGCTGTCTGGGTGGGGATGCAGATAGGCTTGCTGTTCCAGGTACGGGTCGGGGTGCTTGCGCAGATAGTGCTTGAGCAGGGTCAATGGCACTACCAGCGGCACTTCACCCTGTTGGTACTGACCGATGATGTGCTGCAGTTCGGCTTTGTCCTGCTGGGTCAGCGCGTCCTTGAAGTAGCCGCTCAGGTGCTGCAGCACATTGCAGTGGGTGCCACGGCTGGCGGGACGACGCAGGGCCTGCATCAGTTGGCTGAAATAGGCTTGACCGAGCACCTGCGGGTCGTCCTCGCGACGCATGGTGCCGAGCAGCCGGCCGAGTTCGCGATAGGCCTTGGGGTTGTTGGCCATCAACAGGTACTTGTAGCGGGAGTGAAATTGCACCAGGGCGCCACGGCTCAAGCCTTGCGCGCGCAGGTGCTGCCAGTCGGCGTAGGCGTAGACGCGACTGATGAAATTCTCGCGCAGCACCGGGTCGTGCAGGCGACCTTCTTCTTCTACCGGGAGGTCCGGGCGGCGGGCGCAGAACGCTGCGGCGTAGGCCCCCGTGCCGCCCTTGGGCGCTGGGTAGCCGTTGGCCTGGTAGACCTTGACCCGCTCCAGGCCGCACGATGGGGACTTCTGCATGAAGATGTAGCCGCAGATGTCCGTCAACTCGCCGGCCATCTGCTCGCCGTAACGGCGCAGCGGGGCGGTGAAATCTTCGTCGGGGTTGCGCGTGCCGACCACCGAGGGGTTATCAGGGTCACCGATCAGCCTGATTGGATCGCGCGGCACGCTCAAGCCGATCGCCACCTCAGGGCAGACGGTCTGCCACTCGAAGTGCGCCTCCAATTGTTCCCGGCACAGGTCGGAATTCTTGTGCCCGCCGTTATAGCGCACGTTGTGGCCGGTAAGGCAGGCGCTGATGGCGATACGGGGCTTATGCGGCAGAGTGGGTTCGTGCATGGCTGACTCCGAAAACTTGTACATTTGAGCAGTCGTGTACAACAAGGTTCCAGCCCCTGCAGGAACTTCTGCCGTCATTGAGACGATGACCCACGATCAACTACGCGTCATTCCAAGTGTTCGAGCAACCGCCGCGCTGCTTCCTGGCCGCTGAGCCACGCACCTTCGACGCGGCCAGAGAGGCACCAATCGCCACAGGCGTACAGGCCTTGATCGGCATCGGCCAGGGCGCCCCATTCATGCGTGCCGGCAGGCCGTGCATAAAGCCAGCGGTGCGCCAGGGCGAAGCTTGGCGCCGGCACGACGCAGCCGACCAGCTCGGCGAATTCGCCGCGCAGGTGCTCGATCACCGCTTCCTTGGCCAGGTCGATGTGCTGTTTGCTCCAGTCCGAGGTGGCGTGCAGCACCCAGGTGTCGAGCAGCGCTTCACGACCAGGCTTGCTGCGGTTGCGGGCGAGCCAGTCGAGCGCGCTGTTCTGCACGAAACAGCCTTGCATCGGGGTCGCCAGGGGCGCTTCAAAGCCCAAGGCGACAGCCCAGGTCGGCTCCATCTGCACGCCCGCGACGACCGCCGCCAGCTTGGGTGTGGCCGCCAGCAACGGTGTGGCTTGCGGAGCCGGCACAGCGATGACTACGCGGCTGAATGGGCCGTGGCTGCAGCCTTCGGTGTCCTGCAGGTGCCAGTAATCTTTGCCGCGAAACACTTCGGCAATACGGCAGCCGAAATTCACCGGCACGTCGTGCAGCAGCCCGCGGGTGATGGCGCTCATGCGCGGCACGCCGACCCAGCGGGTCTGCTCATCGGGGGAGGGGGTCAGTTCACCGTCGCGGTAGTTGTACAGCTGCGGCTTCCACTGTTCAGCCCAGCCGGCGCTGACCCATTGCTGGACTTGCTCGACAAAGCGGCGGTCGCGCGCGGTGAAGTATTGCGCGCCGAGGTCGAGCGCGCCGGCCTCGCTGCGTTTGCTGGCCATGCGCCCGCCACTGCCGTGGCCTTTGTCGAAAAGATGCACGGTTTGCCCGGCCTTGCGCAGCGCCTGGGCGGCGGAAAGGCCGGCGATACCGGCACCGATGATGGCAATAGGTACTGTCATGATGGCCTCTTCGAACCTTGCTGTAGGCAGACTACGCTGTCGAGCAAACCTGTACAATGCACAAAATTTGTATAAGGTTATACCGCATCATTGGCCTGATGGCCTATGTTTATCCGAGAGCGATTGGTCTGGAAAAGTGCCTTGATCTTAAAAATAGACCATGGCCGCAGCCTGCGAGGACACAGCCATGCATATCTTGCTGACAGGCGGTACCGGCTTGATCGGCCAGCACCTTTGCCGATACTGGCTCGCCAAGGGCCATCGGCTCACGGTATGGAGCCGGCGCCCTGAGCAGGTCCCCCGGCTGTGTGGCAGCACGGTAAGGGGGATCGCTCAGCTTCACGAGCTGGACGCCGACGACCCTCTCGATGCGGTGGTCAACCTGGCCGGTGCACCGATCGCCGATCGGCCGTGGACGGCGTCACGGCGCAGCCTGCTATGGGCCAGTCGCATCAGCTTGACCGAACAGTTACTGGCGTGGCTTGGCAGCCGTGAGCAACGCCCCGAGGTGCTGATCTCGGGATCAGCCGTAGGCTGGTACGGCGATGGCGGTGAGCGCGAGCTGACCGAAGCCTCGCCACCCGTGCGTGAAGACTTCGCCAGCCGGCTGTGCATCGCCTGGGAAGAAACCGCGCACCGTGCGCAGCACCTGAGCATCCGCGTGGTGCTGGTGCGCACCGGGCTGGTCCTGGCCAGCGATGGTGGCTTTCTGTCGCGCCTGCGCCTGCCTTTCAAGCTGGGGCTGGGCGGGCCGCTGGGGCACGGTCGGCAATGGATGCCATGGATCCATGTCGATGATCATATCGCCCTGATTGATTTTCTCATGCAGCACAAGGCCGCCAGCGGTCCCTATAATGCCTGCGCACCAGAGCCTGTGCGCAACCGCGAGTTTGCCAAGCAGCTCGGGCGGGCGTTGCATCGCCCTGCGGTGCTTGCGGTGCCTGGCTTGCTGCTCAAGGCTGGCCTGGGTGAGCTGTCGACGTTGCTGCTCGGCGGCCAGCGGGCGCTGCCGCAACGCGCGCTGGAAGCAGGCTTCACCTTCCGCTTCACCGACTTACCCTCGGCCCTGGGCGATCTGGCCACGGGTCTTTGAAATAGGATGCTGCATGACTGATCACGCTCTATTGCTGGTCAACCTGGGTTCCCCGGCTTCCACCTCGGTGACCGATGTGCGCCGCTACCTGAACCAGTTTCTCATGGACCCGTACGTGGTCGACTTGCCTTGGCCGCTGCGCCGTCTTCTGGTGTCGTTGATCTTGATCAAACGGCCGGAGCAGTCGGCCCATGCCTATGCCTCGATCTGGTGGGACGAAGGCTCGCCCCTGGTGGTGCTGACCCGGCGCCTGCAGGCGGCAATGGTCGAGCACTGGCCCCATGGGCCGGTGGAAATCGCCATGCGCTATGGCCAGCCGGCGCTACCCGATGTACTTGCGCGCCTGGCCGCGCAAGGCGTGCGCAAGGTGACCTTGGCGCCGCTGTATCCGCAGTTCGCCGACAGCACCGTGACGACTGTGGTCGAGCAGGCCAGGCAAACCATCGCCGAGCAGCAGTTGCCGTTGCAGATGCGCGTATTGCAGCCGTTCTACGACCAGCCAGACTATATCGACGCACTGGTCGCCAGCGCCCGTCCATACCTGGAGCAGGCGTACGACCACCTGCTGTTGAGCTTTCACGGCTTGCCAGAGCGGCATCTGAAAAAACTCTACCGGCCCGCTGCGCACGATCTGCGCGCCGCCGATTGTTGCAAGGACGCCAGTGCCGAGGTGCGCGCGGTGTGTTATCGCGGCCAGTGCCAATCGACCGCCAAGGCGTTCGCGGCGAAGCTGGGTATACCAGACGGTAAATGGTCGGTGTCGTTCCAGTCACGCCTGGGGCGTGACAAGTGGATCGAGCCCTACACCGAAACGCGCCTGGACGAGTTGGCCAAGTCGGGGGTCAAGAAGCTGCTGGTGATGTGCCCGGCCTTCGTCGCCGACTGCATCGAAACCCTCGAGGAGATCGGCATGCGCGGCAGTGAGCAGTTCGTCGAGGCTGGTGGTCAGGAGCTGGTCCTGGTGCCGTGCCTGAATGATCACCCGCACTGGGTGAAGGTGTTGGCGGGAATGTGCGAGAAGGCGTGAAGCGAAGGGGCCGCCAGGCGGCCCCATCGTGGTAACCGAGCGTGTTACGCGTCCGGACGCTTGTGCTTCCAGCCATCGTTGCCGGGCAGGATCAGGTTCAGGGCGATCGCCACCACTGCGCACAGGGCAATGCCTTTGAGGCCCCAGTCATCCGGACCGTCGCCGCTGCCGACCAGCACGCCACCGATGCCGAACACCAGGGTCACCGAGACGATCACCAGGTTGCGCGCTTCGGCCAAATCGATCTTGTGGCGGATCATGGTATTCATGCCCACCGCTGCGATCGAACCGAACAGCAGGCACAGGATGCCGCCCATCACCGGCACTGGAATGCTCTGCAACAGGGCGCCGAACTTGCCGATGAAGGCCAGGGTGATGGCGAACACCGCCGCCCAGGTCATGATCTTCGGGTTGTAGTTCTTGGTCAGCATCACCGCGCCGGTAACTTCGGCATAGGTGGTATTGGGCGGGCCACCGAACAAGCCTGCGGCGGTGGTGGCCAGGCCGTCACCCAGCAGGGTGCGATGCAGCCCCGGTTTTTTCAGGTAATCGCGGCCCGTCACGCTGCCCACGGCGATCACCCCGCCGATGTGTTCGATCGCCGGCGCCAGGGCGACCGGGACGATGAACAGGATGGCCTGCCAGTTGAACGCCGGTGCCGTGAAGTTGGGAATCTCAAGCCACGGCGCCGCAGCGATCTTGGCCGTGTCGACCACGCCAAAGACGAAGGCCAGAGCAAAGCCCACCAGCACGCCGGCGATGATCGGCACCAGACGGAAGATGCCTTTGCCGAACACGGCGACGATCAGGGTCGTCAGCAGCGCCGGCATGGAAATCAGCATGGCGGTCTTGTACGGCATCAGCGCAGTGCCGTCACCGGCCTTGCCCATCGCCATGTTGGCGGCGATCGGGGCCATGGCCAGGCCGATGGAGATGATCACCGGGCCAATCACCACGGGCGGCAGCATGCGGTCGATGAAACCGGTGCCCTTGATCTTCACCATCAGGCCCATGAAGGTGTACACGAAGCCTGCGGCCATCACCCCGCCCATGGTCTCGGCCAGGCCGAACTGACCTTTGGCGAGGATGATCGGAGTGATGAAGGCGAAGCTCGAGGCCAGGAACACCGGAACCTGGCGGCCGGTGACCAACTGGAACAGCAGGGTGCCGATGCCGGCGGTGAACAGCGCGACGTTGGGGTCGAGGCCGGTGATCAGGGGCATCAGCACCAGCGCGCCGAATGCCACGAAGAGCATCTGCGCGCCTGAGACGACCTGGCGCCAGAGCGGGTCGTTGAAGCCGTCCTGCATGGTCAGGCGTCCTTCTGCTTGGTGCCGAAGATCTTGTCACCGGCATCGCCCAGGCCTGGGACGATATAACCATGCTCGTTCAGCTGCTGGTCGATCGAGGCGGTGTAGATCTGCACGTCAGGGTGGGCTTTTTCCACCACTTCGATGCCTTCTGGGGCAGCGACCAGGACCATGGCGCGAATCTCTTTGCACCCGGCTTTCTTCAGCAAGTCGATGGTGGCGACCATCGAACCACCGGTGGCCAGCATCGGGTCGATGATCAGGGCCAGGCGCTGGTTGATGTCGGGGGCGAGCTTTTCCAGGTAGGTGTGCGCCTCGAAGGTCTGCTCGTTGCGGGCAACGCCGACGGCACTGACCTTGGCACCCGGGATCAGGCTGAGCACGCCATCGAGCATGCCGATACCGGCACGCAGAATCGGCACGACGGTGATCTTCTTGCCGGCGATCTTTTCAACTTGCACCTTGCCACACCAGCCGTCGATCTCGTAGGTTTCCAGCGGCAGGTCTTGGGTGGCTTCGTAGGTCAGCAGTGCACCGACTTCCTGGGCGAGTTCGCGAAAATTCTTGGTGCTGATGTCGGCACGGCGCATCAGGCCGAGCTTGTGGCGGATCAGCGGATGGCGGATCTCACGAGTTGGCATAGGGGGCTCCGAAAGGCGGGCAAAAAAACCGCGCTAGATTAATCTATTCAGCCTTTGCTGTCGTGTAGTCCTTTTGCACGTTAGTCCATAAATGCTTGATCTGTGACGAGCGGATGCGTACCTTTGCCCGCTTTTCCAAAATGCCCCCTGGAGAGCGCCATGTCCGCTGATCTCGAGCACATCCGTCAAGTCATGCGCGAGGCAGACTGCCTGTACACCGAAGCCGAAGTCGAAGCGGCGATCGCCTCGGTCGGCGAACACATCAGCAAAGACCTGGCCGATCTCAACCCCGTGGTGTTCTGCGTCATGAACGGCGGGCTGATCTTCGCGGGCAAGTTGCTGACCCACCTGCAATTCCCGCTGGAGGTTTCGTACATCCACGCCACGCGCTACCGCAACCAGACCAGTGGCGGCGAGTTGTTCTGGAAGGCCAAGCCGGAGGTATCGTTCATCGATCGCGACGTGCTGATCGTCGACGACATCCTCGACGAGGGCCACACCCTCAGCGCCATCATCGAGTTCTGCAAACATGCTGGCGCGCGCGCCGTGCACACTGCGGTGCTGATCGACAAGGACCACGACCGCAAAGCCAGCCCGGGCCTCAAGGCCAGCTACGCCGGGCTGCCCTGCATCGATCGCTATATCTTCGGCTATGGTATGGACTATAAAGGCTACTGGCGTAACGCCAACGGTATCTTCGCTGTCAAAGGACTGTAATCATGTCGCAGCCTGCTTTCATCGACCAAACGTTGTTCGCGGGGCTGGCGCGTAAAGCCGCGGACGCCCCGCGTGGGCGCCACCATCACAATTTTCACCAGATGGAAGACCCCTGCCACCGCCTGGCGGTCGGCTTGCAACCCGGCACCTACATCGCGCCGCACCGGCACCTGAGCGAAGACAAGGCCGAGACCTTGCTGGCGCTCAAAGGGCGTCTGGGCTTGTTGCTGTTCGACGAACAGGGTGCGGTGACCGACACGCGCGTTCTCGAGGCAGGCGGCGATTGCCTGGGGGTCGATCTGACGCCTGGGATCTTTCACAGCCTGGTGGTGCTGGAGGCCGATACCATCCTCTTCGAGTGCAAGGCTGGCCCCTACCGTGCCTTGGCCGAGGGCGAGCATGCGCCGTGGGCGCCGCGCGAAGGCGAGGCCGGTGTTGCCGACTACCAGGCGTGGATGGCCCAGCACTTCGAGCGATAAGCACCCTGCACCAGCATGCTAGAGTGCGCCTTCATGCCAAGGAGCCTCACATGCGTGCGATTCTTCCCCTGCTGCTGGCGGTGAGCCTGCCTCTCGCCGCAGCGCCGCTGCACAGCCAGTTCCTCCCGCCCGATGACCAGTCCCTGCGCCAGGAAGCGCCGACCGGCCAGCAATTGCTGCAAGTCACCGACTACGCCGTGGTGGTGGGCGCACAGCGTCCGTCCGACCAGCAGCCCATTCCGATCACTGCCTCGCTGCAGTTGCGTCTGAAGGGTAAACCGCTGAGCAAGGGTGCCACCATCAGCCAGGTGCTGCTGACCTTCGACGGTGAAGCGGGTAAAAGCCTGAAAAAGCCGGTCTACGATGACAAGACGCGCACCCTGAGCCTCAACTACCCGGCCAGCGATTACCGTGTGATCATGGATTTGCTGCGCAACGAGACGCTCTACGTGCAGTTTCTGACCTACGCCAATGGCCACATCTGGGCCGACTTGCACACGGGTACCGTACGTTCGCGTTGAGGCGCGCCGCCTGTGGGGGGTAAACTGCCGGCCTTCGAAATTCCATGATGGTCAGTTGGAGCCGGCAATGCGCAAAGACAAGAAGCAGGTGATTGGTGACGAAATCAGCGACGACTACGTGAAGTCGTTCCTTCAGTTCGAGCCTGCCGATGGGCTGACTTCACCTTCGCACCACAAGCTGATCAAGGCTTACCGCGGCCTGCGTGTGGACGACTTCGAGCGTTTCGTTGGCTTCTTCGTTGAAGCCGGCCTGGATCTGGACGGCAAGGACGAGCATGGCCAGAGCTTCGCGCAAGTGATCGCCGATCAGCGCAATGCCCCTGAGTACCTCGAGATCATCGCCAAGGCGCGTGGCTGATAAACAGCCAGGTAAAAAAAACGCCCCGAGAGGCGTTTTTTTTTGCCGGTCGGTCAGGCGTAGTGCTTGGCCGGGCTGTCTTCGACCAGCTCCAGCGCCGCATCGTTTTCGGCGCTGATCTTGCGGTACAGCGCAGCGTCGGTCGCCAGGACCTTCTCGCGGGCCGGGAAGATCTCGTTGAGCTTGGCTGCCCAGGCGCCTTTGGCCTGCTCGGGGAAGCAGCGCTCGATCAGCTCGAGCATGATCGACACGGTTACCGAAGCCCCAGGCGAGGCGCCCAGCAGGGCGGCCAGGCTGCCATCCTGGGCCGAGACCAGCTCGGTGCCGAACTGCAGGATGCCGCCTTTCTTCGGGTCCTTCTTGATGATCTGCACGCGTTGACCGGCCACTTCCAGGCGCCAGTCTTCGGCCTTGGCCTGCGGGTAGAAGCGGCGCAGCGATTCAAGGCGCTGTTCCATCGACTGCATCACTTCGCTGACCAGGTACTTGGTCAGGTCCATGTTGTCGCGGGCGACCGCGAGCATGGGGCCAAGGTTGCCCAAGCGCACTGACAGCGGCAGATCCAGCAGCGAGCCGTGCTTGAGGAACTTGGTGGTGAAACCTGCATAAGGGCCGAACAGCAACGACGTCTTGCCGTCCACCACGCGGGTATCGAGGTGCGGTACCGACATCGGTGGTGCACCGACCGCCGCCTGGCTATACACCTTGGCCTGGTGCTGCTTGACGATTTCCGGGTTGTCGCAGCGCAGCCACTGGCCACTGACCGGGAAGCCGCCAAAGCCTTTGCTTTCCGGAATACCGGACATCTGCAAGAGCGGCAACGCCGCGCCGCCTGCACCGAGGAAGACGAAGCGGGCATCGACTTCACGGGTGCTGCCGCTGTTGACGTCCTTGATGCTAACAGCCCAACCGCTGCCTTTGCGGCTGAGGCCGACGACTTTCTTGCTGTACTTGACCTGAGCGTCGGGGCGATCGCCGAGAAGCTTGAGCAGTTTCAGGGTCAGTGCGCCGAAGTTGACGTCGGTGCCCTTGGCGACGCGTGTTGCGGCGATGTGCTGGTCGGCCGGGCGGCCTGGCATCATCAGCGGCATCCACTGGTTCATCACCGCTTTATCTTCGGTGTACTCCATCTCGGCAAAGGCATGGTGCTGCTTGAGCAGCTCGAAACGCTTCTTGAGGAAGGCGATGCCTTTGTCCCCTTCGACGTAGCTCAGGTGCGGGACGGGGTTGATGAACGCACGCGCCGAGCCGAAGTTGCCTTGCTTGCTCAGGTAGGCCCAGAACTGGCGCGAGACCTCGAACTGGGTATTGATGTGCACGGCCTTCTTGATGTCGATGCTGCCATCGGCGGCCTGCGGGGTGTAGTTGAGCTCGCACAGACCGGCGTGACCGGTGCCTGCGTTGTTCCAGGGGTTGGAGCTTTCCGCGGCCCCCGAGTCCATCGCTTCGACGACCTCGAGCTTCAGGGTCGGATCCAGCTCCTTGAGCAGTACGGCCAGGGTGGCACTCATGATGCCCGCGCCTACCAGTACCACATCAACCGATTCGTTCTGCGCCATTTAACGCGTCTCCACAATCTACAGCTACCTAATTGACAGCACGGGACCGCTGGGGTTGCCAGGGTCGCCATGTCCGACTCTTCGCAGTTCTTGCCACTCGCGCGGACACCGCCAACCAGTCTTCGGGTTGCACTATTGAACCCCGAATGCCATGGGTGCGGCAATTCGACTTATGGTCAAGGTGTCGTGCGTGGGTTATGGAACGGCCTCAGGCGCTCATCCAGGATGAACGCTGATGCCGCCTGTTCAGGGCTGTTCGGGACACATCTGAAGCTTTTGCACATGCCAGACTGTTCATTTGCTCGCCACACTCTTGTGAAGTATTGAATACCGTTTTTTCACGCTCTTTTGGAGTCGTGAACCTCAAAAGGGGACTGCGCGTTGGCAACCCGCAGGTTCCTGCAATGCGAAGAGCCGAAACAGCAGGCGCGACAGCCGATGCAAGACCTCAGTGGAAGGCTCTCTGTGGGCGAAGCGGGTAGTGGTGCCGGGGTCAATCGGCAAATGCGGGGCCCGATCAGGAGACGTCCTTATAATCGGGGGGAGATTATAACGATGTCGCGCGCAGAAAGGTATGCAAGCGCACAAGCGGCCTGTGGAAAGCTGCAAGCGGCAAGCGCCAAGTAAAAGCGGATCGTGATCCGTTCGCGATCTGCTTGCAGCTTGCCGCTTGTGGCTTGCCGCTAGGTATACTGTGCGCCTTCGTCGCATTTTCTGGAGAAACGCGCATGTTGCAACGTCTGTTGTTCGGTTTGATTGCCGTGGCCAGCCTCAGCCTGGTCGGTTGTGCCCACAGCCCGCAACAACTCAGCCCGCAACCCACCCTCAAGGCCCAGCTCAATCCGGTCGGCCGTGGTCAGCCGGTGGTGGTCAAGGTGGTCGATGGGCGTCCTTCGCAATCGTTGGGCACCCGCGGTGGCATGTACCCTGAGACCAGCACCATCAGCGTCAGCGGCAATGACGTGGTGCCCAAGCTGCAAGCCCAGGCCGAAGCCGCGGTGCGCCTGCTCGGCTTTACCCCAACGGCCAACGCCTACAATGCGCCCCAGTTGACCGTGACCCTGGCCGAGCTCAAGTACCAGTCGCCCAAGGACAAGATGTACGTCACTGAAGCCACCATTGGTGCCACGTTCCGTGCCGACGTGTCCAACGCCAACCGCCGCTACAGTGGCCGTTATGGTGCGTCGCTGGACCAGCGCTTCGGCATGGCACCCAACCAGGACACCAACACCCAGTTGGTAGGCGATGTGCTCAGCGATGCGCTGACCCGGCTGTTCAAGGACCCGACCATCGGCCAGGTGCTTGGCGAGTAATCCCTGGGCGATCAGCGAAAAGCCCGCCACCTGGGTTCAGGCAGCGGGCTTTTTTGTGGCTGCGCGCGGGTGGGTTCACGCCGCTTCGATGTTGAAGTTCAACAGACTGACGCCCGTATCGGTATCGACCTCGGGCAGGTCAGCGTGCGAATGCCCGCCCAATGCGCAGTACACCAGCCATTGGCGGTCCTGAACGTTGATGGCGAAGCCATCGATCAGCGCCTGTTGTTCATCGCTTTGCGCCACCAGATAAAGGCGGTCCTGGTTTTCGGCATGCAGCATGCACCGGCTCCATTGATTCAAAGGGCGTCAGGATGGTCTGTTCTGATGACGAGCATGTGACAGATGAAATTAACCGACTGTTGGTCGCCGAGGCCCGGCGCGTCGCCGTGGCTGCGCTAGAATGCCGGGTTTTGCCGTCGCTATCACCGAGGTTAGGTCATGTCCGTGCAACTGCTCTGGGGCTTTCTGGTCGCTCATCCGATCAAGCTGATCAACCTGCTGGCGCTGTTGCTGACCTGTCCAGGTGGGTTGCTGCTGCACAATGCGCGGCGGCGCGAGGCGCTCGCCCGCCAGCGATTGGCGATGCAGGAAGGCCCGCTGCAAGGCGTTGATCGGCGGGTGCCGCGTTACTACTACAGCCTCGGCTTCGCCTGCCTGGCCATGGCCTTGCTGCTGTCGTGGCTGAGCACGTGGCCCTGAGTACCGGCGGGGCTGCAGGCAGCCCCGGGCCGGTCAAGCGACGGGCGCCTGTTGCTTGACCTGATACTGATTACGCACCGGCGTCGCGTACTGCAACACCAGGTAGGGCCGCTGCTCCTCGGGGCAGGCATCCAGACGGCGCTGCCACTCTTGCCTGGCCTTGGCCAGTTCATCGGCGGGGAACAGTTTTTCCGCGCTCGGCACCTGTAGCGTGTCGTCCTGGTCGCTCCACATCGCATAGGCCAGGTAGTGCACCGGGAACAGGCGATAGCCGCCGAGAATCTGCCGGTCGGTTTCCTGGGCCAGTTGCTTGGTGTCTTCGTAGTACTCGGTCACCGGCGGCGCGAAATGGATGTGCACGCGTCCTTTGTAACCGGTAATGCCCTTGGCAATGCTGTGGTCGTCCTCGCCGGGCGCTTTCTTGTAAGTGCCGGTGGTGGCGCGGATGTACAGCTCGCGCGCCTTGGCCTGATCGCACGGGTCGTATTCGTAGCTGATCGACACCGGAATCAGATTCAGGCTCTGGATCACGGCGCCGAACGGCTCGTCCTTGCGGCACATGTGGAACATCTTGAGGATCGCCGAATCGGTGCGATCATCGCCATCCTTGGCCCGGCCTTCGGCCTGGGCAATCCAGATCGAGGCGCCGTCGTTGCGGATCGAGTGGTTGATGTAGGCCGACAGCAGCTGGTAGGCGGCGAGTTTCTCGCGCCGGCCGCTGATCGAGCGGTGCACGATGAAGCTCTTGTTCAGGCGCATCATGTCGCTGACGAATGGCTTTTGCAGCAGATTGTCGCCAATGGCGATGCGCGGCGTCGGCAGGCCCGCGTGGTAGACCGCATAGTTGACGAACGCCGGATCCATGACGATGTCACGGTGGTTGGCCAGGAACAGGTAGGCGGTGCCTGACTTGAGCTGTTCGACCCCGGAATAGGTCACACCATCAGTGGCGCGCTCGATGGTCTGGTCGACGTAGTACTCGACCTTGTCCTGCAGGGTGGATACGCAGGTAACGCCGGCAAACTCCTTGCGCAGGCGGCGGGCGATCAGCGGCTTGAGCAGCCAGCCGAAAGCGCCGGCTGCACGAGGGAAGCGGAAGTGGGTGAGGATATCGAGAAATGCCGGGTCGCTGAACAGCCGTTCCAGAACGGCAGGGACCTCAGCGTCGTCGTAGGGTCGGATGGCATCGAATTCGCCCATCATGCTCTCTTGTTGGAAACGGCTAGGGTAATAAGTAAGGGGTGGGGCCCGAGAAAATGGTGCGGGCACACGCAATCCCTGTAAACAGACCTGCGATTATACGCACAAGTCACCCCGGAGGCCGCGATGCTCGATCAAGCGTTCTACGATTGCCCCTATTGTGGCGAGCAAGTCGAAACCACCGTTGACCTGTCAGGTGGTGACCAGCAATACATCGAAGACTGCCAGGTCTGTTGCAGGCCGATTCGCTTCGTGCTGCAGGTCCATGGCGAAGAGTGGATGCTGGATGTCTACAGTGAGAATGAGTGATGCGGCGTATCTACGAACCGGAAAACCTGCTCGAAGCAGAGATGCTGCGGGGCATGTTGCTCAGTGAAGGGGTCCAGGTGCATGTGATCGGCGGCGATCTGATCGGGGCTGCCGGAGAGTTGCCGCTGCATGGCCTGCTCGGGCTCGCAGTGCCCGATGAGCAGGCCGTTTACGCACGCCAGCTGATCGATGCGTACAATGGTGCCCAGCCGCTTGCCGGCGACGAGCCGGAGAGTCATCCCGGTACTTTGATCTGCTAGGTTTCGAATCGCCCATGTGTGGACGCTACGCCCTGTTTCGCTGGCCCCAGGCGCTGGCCAGCCTGCCGGGCTTCCCGCCCGGCCAGCCAGCGCAATGGAACATATCCCCCGGCGCCACGGTGCTGATCCAGCGCCAGCTCGATGGCCAACAGCAACTGGCCAAGGCGCGCTGGGGGCTGACGCCCGCCTGGCTCACCGACCTCTCGCGCACGCCGGCCCATGCCCGCGCCGAAACCCTGGCCGAGCAGCCGATGTTTCGCGAAGCCTTCGCCCAGCGGCGCTGCCTGATGCCGGCCAACGGTTTCTACGAATGGCGCGGGTCGGTGCGCAAACGACCCTTTTGGCTGACGCCGGGCGAGGGTGCATCGCTGTATTTCGCAGCAGTCTGGGAGGCCTACCCGGTGCAAGATCAGGTGTGGTTGAGCTGTGCGGTGGTGACTCAGGCGGCGATGAATCAGCGCCGGCCTTTGATTCTGGACCAGGCGGGCCAGACCGCCTGGTTGGACCCGGACACCGCGCAGGCGCGCCTGCACGAGTTGTTGGCCAGCCCGCCTGCGACACTGCGCGAGCGTGCCCTGGCGAACTTCGTCAACGACCCGAAACTCGATGCGCCACAGTGCCTGACGCCGGCCTAGATAAAATCTTCTCTGTGGCTCTGGCAGGGTAGGGCGACTCGGCCTAGGATACGGCGCATGTAGAAAGGGAGTGTTTTCATGCGTAAATTCTTTGCCGTCAGCCTGTTGAGTGCTGGCATCTTGCTGGCCGGCTGCCAGGCTGTGAATACCACCAGCGGCGGTGCGGTGGGCGTGCAGCGCCAGCAGTACATGTTCAGCATGCTGTCGACCGATGAGGTCAACCAGATGTATGCGCAGTCGTACCAACAGACGTTGGGCGAAGCGCAGAGCAAAGGTGTCCTGGACAAGTCCAGTAACGACGCCAAGCGCGTGCAGGCGATCGCCAGCCGGCTGATCGCCCAGGCGCCGAAATTCCGCCCTGACGCTGCGCAGTGGAACTGGGAAGTCAACGTCATCAAGAGCGACGAGCTCAATGCCAACTGCGGCCCAGGCGGCAAGATCATCGTGTACACCGGGCTGATCGATCAGCTCAAGCTCACCGACGCCGAAATTGCCGCCGTGGTGGGTCACGAGATCGCCCATGCCTTGCGTGAACACAGCCGCGAGGCGATGTCCAAGGCCTATGGGGTAGAGATGGCGCGCCAGGGCGCCGGCGCCTTGTTCGGCCTGGGCCAGAACAGCATGGCGATGGCCGACACGGTGGTGAACTACGCCATGACCCTGCCGAACAGCCGCGCCAACGAGAACGAGGCCGACCTCATCGGTCTGGAGCTGTCGGCCCGCGCCGGCTACGACCCGAATGCCGCGATCACCTTGTGGAACAAGATGAGCAAGGCCTCGGAAGGCGCTCCGCCCGAATTCATGAGCACCCACCCGGCCTCCAGCAGCCGCATCGCGTCGCTGCAAGCGGCCATCCCCAAAGTCATGCCCCTCTACCAGGCCGCCGCCACCCAGTAGGGCATTGAGCTGAAAGCTGCAAGCTGCAAGTACAAGCGGATCGTGATCCACTCGCGATCTGCTTGCAGCTTGCAGCTACCCCTCACCCCAGCCAGCCGCTGGTCTTCATGGCGGAATAGACGGCCACGATGGCCAGGACGAAGAACGCCGCGGCGGCCAGGCGACGGATAAGGGTGAGCGGGAGTTTGTCTGCCGCAAAGTTACCTGCCAGCACGACCGGCACGTTGGCGATCAGCATGCCCAGCGTCGTGCCGATGATGACCATGATCAGGTGAGGATACTGGGCGGCCAACATCACCGTGGCGACCTGGGTCTTGTCGCCGATCTCGGCCAGGAAGAAGGCGATCAACGTCGTCAGGAACGGGCCAAAACGGCGCGCAGGGTTTTCGTCGTCGTCCATCTTGTCCGGCACCAGGGTCCACAACGCCGTTGCGGTGAAGCTGGCGGCCAGGATCCAGTGCAGCACCGACTCGCTGAAAAAACCCCCTACCCAGGCGCCAACGGCGCCGGCCGCAGCATGGTTGGCCAAGGTCGCGGCGACGATGCCGGCAATGATCGGCCAAGGTTTGCGAAAGCGCGCGGCGAGGATGAGCGCCAACAGTTGCGTCTTGTCGCCGATTTCGGCGAGCGCAACGATTGCGGTGGGGACCAGCAGGGATTCCAGCATCAGGGTACCTAACGGGGGCGGGACAACACGGCTATGACACGTACAGCCTTCCCGCCCCGGGTAAGGTGTGCGTGTCATAGGTCTTGTCAAACCCAGGGCCTGTCTGTGCAGGTCGCTGGGTCGCACGCGCCATGGCCTGCGGGCCAAGTATGTTGACGCGTACCGGGCGAGCAGGGCGCTCGCGGGAGACTACTCCCCTAGGACGGAGCGGATTCTGCCTAGTCGAAACGGTTTCGGCAAGCCTTAGTTTTTATCCGCGTGTGGCACGATAGATGCGAAAGCCATCGGCCTCGGCGCAAGTCTGGCAGTTGCCCAGGGCCGCTTCGATCAACGGTTGATAACGCAGGAAGCTGTTAGCTACCAAGCGCATTTCCCCACCTTTTTGTAGATGATCGCTGGATTTCTTCAGCAGGTTTTCCGAAGCCTGGTAATGGGTGTGTACCCCGGTGTGAAACGGCGGGTTGCTCAAAATCACGCTCAGCTCGGTGGGCGCTGCGTCGATGCCATCGCCACTGATGACCTCGGCTTCGAGGTTATTGGCTGCCAAGGTCAGGCGACTGGCCGCGACGGCGAAGGCATCGACGTCGAGCATCGTCACCTTGCTCTGCGGGTAGCGCCGTTTCACCGCCGCCCCCAATACCCCTGCACCGCAGCCGAAGTCCAGTACAGCGCCGACTGGCAGGGCATCGAGGTGCTCGAGCAACAGCGCGGTACCGCGGTCGAGCCGGCCATGGCTGAAGACCCCGGGCAGGCTCACCACCTGCAGCGGGCCGTCGTTCAATTCCAGGGTGAAGCGCTCGGCCAGGCTTTCCAGCGGCCTTGCCGCTGGCGCATGTTCCACGGTCACCTGCCACAGCTGGCAATGGCGCGCGCTGTCGAGCTTGCGCGGTTTGCCGAAGGCTTGCAGCTGCTTGGCTGCGCCTTCGATACCGCCGCGTTTTTCGCCCACCAGGAACAGCTCGCGACCCGCCAGGCGCGAAGCCAATGCGTTGAGCAGATACGCCGCCAGTTCGCGCGACTTGGGCAGGAACAGCACGGCCGCCGCGAAGGCCGGCGCCGGGACCTCGACGCCATAATGACTGCGCCCGGCAAAACGACTGTCGAGCAGTGCCTGGTCGCCCGCGTGCCAGCTCCAGGCCTGGGCATTGGGCAGGTGCCCGAGCAGATCATCGGCCGGGGCGCCCGCCAGCAGCAGCGGGCCTTGGAACAGCTCTGCCTGGCGGAGCAACACTTCACTGCGCGGGTCCATGGACGACGCCTCCTGAAAAAGTCGCGCAGTGTAGCAGAGGCGCGGCTCGGGCTCAGCTGACCACGCGCCGTGGCTGGCCCTCGAAGAAGGCCTGGGCGTTCTCGCTCAACTGGCCGACGATGCGCTGGCGCGACTCCACGGCGCCCCAGGCACTGTGGGGCGTGATCAACAGGCGCGGGACATCGGGTTGCAGCAGCGGATTGCCATTGACCGGCGGCTCGACGCTCAGCACGTCGGTAGCGGCGCCGCCCAGGTGGCCGCTGCGCAAGGCATCGGCCAAGGCTTGTTCATCGATCAGGCCGCCGCGGGCGGTATTGACCACCAGCGCCCCTTTTTTCAGCAGCGCCAGCTCTGGCGCACCGATCATGTGACGGGTGTGGTCGTTCAGCGGGCAGTGCAGCGTCAAGGCATCGACCTGCGGCAACAGCTCAGCCAGCGGCAAGCGCTCGTCCCGCGCCGGCCGCCCAGGGATCTGCCCGCTCAACACACGCATGCCGAAGGCCTCGGCCAGGCGCGCCACCGCGCCGCCGAGTTCACCGTGGCCAAGCAGGCCCAGGGTCTTGCCCTGCAGCTCGACGATCGGGAAGTCCAGCAGGCAGAACTGGCTCGCCCTGGCCCACTGGCCGGCGGCCACGGCCTGCTGGTAATCGCACAGGCGGGTAGCCAGGGCCAGCAGCAGCGCGAGGGTGTGCTGGGCCACCGATGGCGTGCCGTAGCCTTGGCAGTTGCAGACGGTAATCCCTTGCGCGCGGGCGGCGGCCAGGTCGACATTGTTGGTGCCAGTGGCGGCCACCAGGATCAGCTTCAGCTGAGGGTTGGCGGCCAAGGTCGCGGCATCGAGCACGACCTTGTTGCTGACCACCGCGACAGCGCCCTGCAGGCGTTCGCTGACCTGCTCGGCGGCGGTGCTGGCAAACAGCTCGAAGCTGTCGAACTGCCGCGTCAGCGGCGTCAGGTCGAGGTCGCCAAGGTCCAGGGATTGGTGATCGAGAAACACGGCACGGCGCGGGCTGGGCATCGGGTAAGGCTCCGGGGCAGGGCGAGGATTGATCCTTCAGACCGCACAATGCCACTCATACCTTGCGCAGCCAAATCATTCCTTCGGCTGATTTGACCGTCACAGCGAGGCACTACAGTAGGTTCAGACTTGTTCGGTTCGCATCCAGAAAAGGGATCATCATGTTGCAGACCCGCATCATCAAGCCCACCGAAGGCGCCTACGCCTACCCACTGTTGATCAAGCGCCTGCTGATGTCAGGCGGGCGCTACGAAAAAACCCGCGAGATCGTCTACCGAGACCAGGTTCGCCTGACCTACACGCAGCTCAACGAACGCATCGCACGCCTGGCCAACGTGCTGACCACGGCCGGGGTCAAGGCGGGCGACACGGTGGCGGTCATGGATTGGGACAGTCACCGTTATCTGGAATGCATGTTCGCCATCCCCATGATCGGTGCCGTGGTGCACACCATCAACGTGCGCCTGTCGCCCGACCAGATCCTCTACACCATGAACCACGCCGAAGACCGCTTCGTGCTGGTCAACAGCGACTTCGTCAGCCTCTATCAAGGCATTGCCGGGCAACTGACCAGCGTCGACAAAACCGTGCTGCTGAGCGACGCGGGGGATCACAGCGCCGAGCTGCCGAACCTGGTCGGTGAGTACGAGCAGCTGCTCGCCGCCGCCAGCCCGCACTATGATTTCCCCGACTTCGACGAGCATTCCGTCGCGACCACCTTCTACACCACCGGCACCACCGGCAACCCCAAGGGCGTGTATTTCACCCACCGCCAGCTGGTCTTGCACACCCTGGCCGAAGCCTCGGTGACCGGTAGCATCGACAGCGTACGCCTGCTGGGCAGCAATGATGTTTACATGCCGATTACCCCGATGTTCCACGTGCACGCCTGGGGTATCCCGTACGCGGCGACCATGCTTGGCCTGAAACAGGTCTATCCTGGGCGCTACGAGCCGGACATGCTGGTCAAGTTGTGGCGCGAAGAAAAGGTCACGTTCTCACACTGTGTGCCGACCATCCTGCAAATGTTGCTCAATTGCCCAGCCTCCCAGGGCGAGCATTTCGCCGGTTGGAAAATCATCATCGGCGGCAGCGCGCTCAACCGGGCGTTGTACGATGCCGCCCAGGCGCGCGGTATTCAGCTGACTGCGGCCTACGGCATGTCGGAAACCTGCCCGCTGATTTCCGCCGCCCACCTCAATGACGAGTTGCAGGCCGGCAGCGAAGATGAGCGCGTGACCTACCGCATCAAGGCCGGTGTCCCGGTGCCGCTGGTGGAAGCGGCGATCGTCGATGGCCAAGGCAATTTCCTTCCCGCCGATGGCGAGACCCAAGGCGAGCTGGTGCTGCGCGCACCTTGGCTGACCATGGGCTATTTCAACGAGCCGGAGAAAAGCGCGGAGCTGTGGCAGGGCGGCTGGCTGCACACCGGTGACGTGGCCACCCTCGATGGCATGGGCTACATCGATATCCGCGACCGCATCAAGGATGTGATCAAGACCGGCGGCGAGTGGATTTCATCGCTCGACCTGGAGGACCTGATCAGCCGCCACCCGTCCGTGCGCGAGGTGGCCGTGGTGGGGGTTGCCGACCCGCAGTGGGGCGAGCGCCCGTTCGCCCTGCTGGTGCTGCGCGACGACAAGCTGATCGATGCGAAAACCCTCAAGGAGCACCTCAAGCCGTTCGTCGAGCAGGGGCATATCAACAAGTGGGCAATCCCCAGCCAGATTGCCGTTGTTACGGAAATTCCCAAGACCAGTGTCGGCAAGCTGGACAAGAAGCGCATCCGCCAGGACATCGTGCAGTGGCAGGCCAGTAACAGCGCGTTCCTGTCTACGCTGTGAACACTGTGTCATTTTGCCAGCAAGGGTTGCGAGCCGCAGGCTAGACGCTCGCCAACCTTGCCAAACGGAAAAAATCGGCCATGCTTCAGCTCGGCCAACGCATAACCCGGTAACCACCGGTGCGATCTGGCAGCAGGTGCGCAAATCACACTTTAGAGGGATCAAGCACCTGAGCCTGCTGGCTATAGTCAAGGCCAGGGGATCTTCAGGAATGGGGGAGAGCGGCACGCGCAAAACGTGCCGCCGTGGGTGAGAACCCGCGCACCGGTCGCTCGGGCCGTTTCTGAAAGGACTCACTGCCATAACAATAAAGTACATGGAGTAGCGTCGATGAAATCTGCAAATCCGTTCTGGCGCCGGGCCAAGCTGCCCCTGGCCGTCAGCATCGCTTCAACGCTTGCAAGTCCCGCTTTCGCTGTGAGCTTCAACATCGGTGAAATCGAGGGCCAGTTCGACTCGTCGCTCTCCGTCGGCGCCAGCTGGTCTACCGCCAATCCCAACCGGAACCTGATCGGCGTCAACAACGGCGGCAAGGGCCTGTCGCAGACCTCCGACGACGGCCACCTGAATTTCAAGAAGGGCGAAACCTTCTCGAAGATCTTCAAGGGTATCCATGACCTCGAACTCAAGTACGGTGACACCGGCGTGTTCGTGCGCGGCAAATACTGGTACGACTTCGAGCTCAAGGACGAAGGCCGCCAGTTCAAGGACATCAGTGACTCCAACCGCAAGGAAGGCGCCAAGTCGTCCGGCGCGCAGTTGCTCGATGCCTTCGTCTACCACAACTACTCGATCGCCGATCAACCTGGCTCGGTGCGTTTCGGCAAGCAGGTGGTCAGTTGGGGCGAAAGCACCTTCATCGGCGGTGGCATCAACTCGATCAACCCGATCGACGTGGCAGCGTTCCGCCGTCCGGGATCGGAAATCAAGGAAGGCCTGATCCCGGTCAACATGTTCTACGTCTCGCAGAGCCTGACCGACAATTTGTCGGCCGAAGCCTTCTATCAGCTCGAGTGGGACCAGACCGTCGTCGATAACTGCGGCACCTTCTTCTCGCAACCGGACATCATCGCCGATGGTTGCACCGACAACCTGCGCGTGCTCAACAGCAGCCGTGCGGTGCCGGCGGCGGCGCAGCAGTTCCTCGCCACCCGTGGCGTGAACATCAACGAAGAGGGTGTGATGGTGGCCCGGGGCGGCGACCGCGATGCCCGCGACAGCGGCCAGTTCGGCGTGGCCTTGCGCTACATGTTCGAGCCGCTGGACACCGAATTCGGCGCCTACTTCATGAACTACCACAGCCGGGCGCCGATCTTCAGTGCTACCGGTGCCGCGCCATCGGTGTTCCAGGGCATCGCCGCACTGCCCGCGCAGCTGCGCGCGCTGGCGCCGCTGATCGTGGCCGGCAACTCCAAGTACTTCGTAGAGTACCCCGAAGACATCCGCCTGTATGGCCTGAGCTTCTCCACCACGCTGCCCACCGGCACCGCCTGGAGCGGTGAAATCAGCTACCGGCCCAATGCGCCGGTGCAGTTGAACACCACCGACATCCTGTTCGCCGGGGTACGACCGCTGGGCGGCGCCTTGACCAATGCCTCACTGCTGACCGGCACCCCGGGCCAGGACCTGCACGGCTACCGGCGCAAGGAGGTCACCCAGTTCCAGACCACCCTGACGCACTTCTTCGATCAGGTCATGGGCGCCAGCCGCATGACCGTGGTCGGCGAACTGGGCGTGACCCACGTCGGCGGCCTGGAAAGCGCCCACGACACCCGTTACGGCCGCGATCCGGTGTTCGGCCCTGGCCCACTGCCGGCTACCGGCGGTGCCAACACCTGCCAGGCGCTCAATACCAGCACCATCGCCGGTGCAGGCGCCGGGGCCTCGACCGCCAACCTCAACCGCAAGTGCGAGAACGACGGCTACACCACCAGCACCTCCTGGGGCTACCGTGCCCGCGTGATCTGGGACTACAACGACGTGTTCGCCGGGGTCAACCTGCGTCCCAACGTGGCCTGGTCCCATGACGTGTCGGGTTACTCGCCAGGACCTGGCGGCAACTTCGAGGAAGGCCGCAAGGCGGTCAGCCTGGGCCTGGACGCCGAGTACCAGAACACCTACACCGCCAGCCTGTCGTACACCAATTTCTTCGACGGCAAGTACAGCACCGTGGATGATCGCGACTTCGTCGCCCTCAGCTTCGGCGTGAACTTCTAAGCATACTGATCCAGGACGACACGAGATGAACAAGACCAGAAGTCTGCTGCAAGCCGGTGTACTGGGCCTGTCCCTGCTGGCGACCAGCGTCATGGCTGCGGTTTCCGCCGATGAAGCGGCCAAGCTGGGCAGCACCCTGACGCCAATGGGCGCCGAGAAGGCTGGCAATGCCGACGGTTCGATCGGCCCGTGGGAGCCGCTGTCGAAAACCGCTGGCAGCGTCGATGCCAAAGGCTTCCTCGCTGACCCGTATGGAGCGGAAAAGCCGCTGTTCACCATCACCGCGCAGAACGCCGAGCAGTACAAGGACAAGCTTTCGCCAGGCCAGCTGGCGATGCTCAAACGCTACCCGGACAGCTACCGTATCCCGGTGTACAAGACCCACCGCAGCTCCACGGTGCCTGACGATGTGTTCGCTGCCATCAAGAAGAACGCCACCGCGACCACGCTGGTCGAGGGCGGCAACGGCCTGAACAACTTCCAGACTGCCGTGCCGTTCCCGATCCCCAAAAGTGGGGTCGAGGTGATCTGGAACCACATCACCCGCTACCGCGGCGGCAGCGTCAGCCGCCTGGTGACCCAGGTCACGCCGCAGCAGAACGGCTCCTATAACCCGGTGTATTTCTCCGATCAGTTCGTGTTCCGCGACAAGATGAAGGACTACGACCCGAGCAACCCGGGCAACGTCCTGTTCTACTTCAAGCAGGAGGTGACCGCGCCGGCACGTCTGGCGGGCACCGTGCTGCTGGTGCACGAGACCCTCGATCAGGTCAAGGAGCCGCGCAAGGCCTGGATCTACAACGCCGGGCAACGGCGCGTGCGCCAGGCCCCACAGGTGTCCTATGATGGCCCAGGCACCGCTGCCGACGGCCTGCGCACCTCCGACAACCTGGACATGTACAACGGGGCACCCGACCGCTACGACTGGAAACTCGAAGGCAAGAAAGAGCTGTACATCGCCTCCAACGCCTTCAAGCTCGATGATCCGAAGCTCAAGTACGCCGACATCGTCAAGGCCGGGCACATCAACCAGGACCTGACGCGCTACGAGTTGCGCCGTGTCTGGCATGTGGTCGCGACCCTCAAACCTGGCCAACGGCATATCTACGCCAAGCGTGACTTCTACATTGACGAAGACACCTGGCAGGCCGCGGTGATCGATCAGTACGATGGCCGCAACCAGCTGTGGCGCGTGTCCGAAGCGCATGCTCAGCCGTACTACAACAACCAGGTGCCTTGGTACACCCTGGAAGCCATCTACGACCTGCAATCCGGTCGTTACCTGGCCCTGGGCATGAAGAACGAAGAGAAAAAAGCCTACGATTTTGGCTTCACCGCCAGCAAAGCCGATTTCCAGCCAGCCGCCCTGCGCCAGTCGGGTATCCGTTGAGCTGAACCCTGCAACTCCGTGTGACCTCCCAGAACGCCCCGGCTTGCCGGGGCGCTTCTGTTTTGGTCGCCGATAAAACCGCTGAATGCCCCGTCAAAACCCCGCTCCAGCCCCCTGACAATCGGCCGTGTCGTTTTTTGTCGCAGACTTTTCCCGGGTGAAGCGACCCGTCGCCTTCAAATGCGCGGCATTACCCGCTAGTCTCGCAAGCATCCCTACCGCCGTAGTCTTCCCAATCGAACGAGCCGGCCATGACCGATCTGTCCCGTACGCATGGAGTCGCCAGTCAGGCCCTGGGCTTGCTGGACGGGCGTTTCTTCCGGCCACCGCAGCCCGACGGGCACGTGCCGCGGCCACGCCTGTGCCAACGTCTGCAGGGCGGTCTGGCTGGCCGTCTGCTATTGGTCAACGCACCTGCGGGCTTCGGCAAAAGCTCGCTGGCGATCGAGTTCTGCGAATCGTTGCCTGGGCATTGGCGCAGCCTCTGGCTGGGCCTGAGCCAGCGCGATGCCGATCCCGGGCGCTTCCTCGAGCGTCTGCTCGAGGGCTTGCAGCACTATTGCCCAGCCCTGGGAGGGCAGGCGATGGGCCTGCTGAAAATGCGCCAGCGCCACCAGCCGTTCGCCTTCGAGGAATGGCTCGACAGCCTGCTCGATGAACTGGCTCTCTATCTACAGGCCGATTCGCCGCTGCTACTGGTGCTGGACGACTACCACCTGGCCCAGGGCCCAGTCCTCGATCGCTGTCTGCAGTTTTTCCTCAACCATCTACCAGCCGGCCTGGTCCTGCTGGTGACCAGCCGGCAGCGCCCGGACTGGCACCTGGCGCGGCTGCGCCTGTCCAGGCAGCTGGTCGAACTCAGCGAACAGGACCTGCGTTTGACGCCTGAAGAATCACTGGCGGTGATCGGCCACCCGCCCAGCGGGCTTGGTGGTCAAGCGCTCGACAACCTGATCCAGCGCAGTGACGGCTGGGTGGCCGGGCTGCGCTTCTGGCAGCTGGCAGCCAGCGAGGCGGGTGAGCAAAGCGGTCTGCCTCAAGCCCTGCACGGTGGCGAGGGGCTGATCCGCGATTATCTGCTGGAAGAGGTCATCGACATGCTGCCGGGCGATGTGCAGGCCTTTCTGGACGACACCGCCTGCCAGGAACGCTTCTGCGCCTCGCTGTGCGATGCGCTGCGCGAGCGCAACGACAGCGAGGCGATCATGCGTTATCTGCAGGCGCACCAGGTGTTCCTGGTGCCCTTGGACGAGCATGGCCACTGGTACCGCTATCACCACCTGTTCTCTGATTTGCTGCGCAGCCGCCCGTCCAGCCAACCCCTGTCCCGCCTGCACCTGCGTGCCTGCACCTGGTTCCAGGCCCAGGGCCTGCTCGATGAGGCGGTCGAACAAGCGCTGCGCGCCGGTCACCTGGACGTGGCCGCCGATCTGGTGCAGAGCCTGTCGGAAGAACAACTGCTGGCCGAGCAGAACGTGGGCATGCTGCTGCGCTGGAAGATGGATCTGCCCGACAGCCTGTTGATCAGCACCCCGCGCCTGATCGTGCTGTACAGCTGGGCGTTGGGGCTGGCCTGCCAGCTGGACGCTGCAGAAGAACTGGCCGGTTACCTCAGCCGCTTTCTGCCTGCGCCGTCAGCCACCGCGCAGAAGTCGATGCTGGCGCAGTGGCTGGCGCTCAGCGGCATCATCGCCCGCGGCCGCGGCGATCGCGAAACGACCCTGGCCTATTGCGGCGAAGCGCTGCAGAGCCTGCCGTGCAAGCGTTATGGGCAACGCCTGCTGTGTTTGTCGACGCTGTCGAACCTGGCGATTGCCGACGGGGACTTCTGGCGCGCACGCGGCTGGAACCGTGAGGCGCTGGAGCTGGCGCAGCGGGTCGGCAATCCGCTGTTCGAGGCCTTGGCCCACTACGACCGCGCCAGGGTGCTGCATGCCCGCGGCGAAGTCCTGCGCGCGCTGGATGAAGTGCGTCAGGGGCTGCAGCGCCTGCAAGGTTTGTCGGCGCAGCGCCTGTATGCCGTGCGCGCACGTCTCACGCTGTACGAAGGCTACCTGCTGGTGGCCCGACTGCAACCTGGGCCGGGGCGAGCGCGCTTGCGCGCTGGGCTCAGCGAAGCCCGTGCCTGCCGCGACATCAGCGTGCTCATCGGGCACTGCGTGATTGCCTCGCTCGACGGCCGCGAAGGCCGTTATGCCGAGGCCTTCGGCGAACTGGCCGAGGCCGAGCGCTTGATGCACATCTGGGACGTGCCGCCGATCTTCTACCTGGCGATGATCACCTTGGTCAAATGCGAGCTGTGGCTGGCGCAAGGGCGTATCGACCTTGCCGAGTCCTGGTTGTTGCGGCTGGGGCAAACCTACGGCGGCGAGCATCCGGCGGCAGCACCAGAGTTTCACCCGCTGCTGGCTTTGCACGTCGAGTTGCAGCAAGCCTTGCTCGAGCGCGTGCAACAGCGGCGCGGCGATGCCGCAGCCCGCCTTGGCGCGCTGGTGGAGCGCGGCCAGGCCAGCGGCGGCCTGATGTTGACTGTGCATGCGCTGTGTCAGTGGGCTGAGCTGTTGTTGGCCGAGGGGCAGCCTGCGCAGGCGGCGCACCTGCTGCCCAAGGCCTTGAGCGCGGCGCGCGGCGGGGTGGTGCAGCCTTTCCAGCGCCTGATCGAGCTGCACCCTGGGTGGTTGCGCGAACAATTGCTGGCGCAGCCGACGTGCCCGCCCCAAGCCGAACTGCTGACACGCCTGCCCGAGGCTTCCCTGCCGTCGGGCACTTGCGGCGATGGCTTGAGCGCACGGGAGCTGGCGGTGCTCGAGCTGATCGCGCAAGGGTGTTCCAACCAGCAGATCAGTGAACGCTTGTTCATCTCGCTGCACACCGTCAAAACCCACGCCAGCCATATCAACAGCAAGCTGGGCGTGG
This sequence comes from Pseudomonas sp. SMSB3, assembly GCF_052041965.1. Classification (NCBI taxonomy): domain Bacteria; kingdom Pseudomonadati; phylum Pseudomonadota; class Gammaproteobacteria; order Pseudomonadales; family Pseudomonadaceae; genus Pseudomonas; species Pseudomonas sp. SMSB3. The sequence goes on from NZ_JBKGGV010000001.1 coordinate 146,812, forward strand.
AGCGTCGCACCCAGGCAGTGGCCCGCGCGCAGGCCCTTGGCTTGCTGGACTGAAACTGGTCGGCAGCGGTCGCTCGCGGTAAAATAATGGCACCTTGCCATCTTGCGGGTTTGCAGCTCCCCAGTACTCATCTTTACTGACCGCTTGCCGATACAGGTTTCGGCGATGCGTATCGCCGCGCGCCCTTCACCCATTTTCCCAATACAGGTCGAGTTGATGCTGCAGTACGGGCAAAAGAGCTTTCTGATCGTCGATGACTTCACCGACTTTCGCACGTCGACCCGGTCCATGTTGCGGGAACTGGGCGTGCGCGACGTAGATACCGCCGACAGTGGCGAGCAGGCCCTGCGCATGTGTGCGCAGAAGCGCTATGACTTCATCCTGCAGGATTTCCACCTGGGCGACGGCAAGAAGAACGGCCAGCAGGTGCTTGAAGACATGATCCTCGACAAGCTGATCAGCCACGAGTGCGTGTTCATCATGGTCACGGCCGAAAGCAGCCAGGCCATCGTGCTCAGCGCGTTGGAGCACGAGCCCGATGCCTACCTGACCAAGCCGTTCAATCGTGTGGGCCTGGCGCAGCGTCTGGAAAAACTGACCCAGCGCAAGACCTTGCTCAAGCCGATCCTGCAAGCCCTGGACCGCGGCAAGCCGGCCGAGGTCCTGGTGGCCTGCGCCGAGTTGTGCAAGAAAGATCCGCGCTTCGCGCCGCTGTGCCTGCGCTATCGCGCCGATGCGTTGCGCGACCTCAACCGTTTCGATGAACTGGAGAAGTTTCTCAAGAGCATTCTCGCCAGCCGTCCGCAGCCGTGGGTCTATTCGGCGTTGGGCAGCCTGATGCACAAGCGTGGCCAGCACGCCCAGGCCCAAGGGGTTTACGAGCAGGCGCTGAAGGCCTTTCCGATCATGCCAGGGCTGTACGACGGCATGGCTGAGGTGCTGGTGGCGCAGGGCGAGACCAAGCGCGCGCAAGGCATGCTCGAAGAAGCCGTGCGCCTGTCACCGCTGGCAGTGCGGCGTCAGGCGGCGCTGGGCAAGCTGGCGCTGGACAACGAAGATTTCGAGGGCGCCTCCAAGGCTTTTCGCCATGCCGTCAACCAAGGCCAGAGCTCACGCTACAAGGACGCCGAGAGCAACCTGGGGCTGGCGCAGGCGCTGATGAGCAAGAATGCAGGCTTTGGCCTGGATGCTCGCGCCCGGGTCGAGATCAACACCGTGCTCAGCGAGGTGGCCAAGGACAATGTCGATGACCAGGGCCTGCAAGTGCGCGCGCGGCTGATGAAGGCGGCCAGCCTGCAACAGGCCGGCGACCCCGAGACGGCTGCCAAACTCACCGAACAGGCCATGCAGCGGCTGGAGAAAATGGACCAGTTCTTCTCGGTCGAGGCCGCCCTGACCGTGGCCCGGCAGCTGCAGTCGTTGGGCCAGGAAGCCGCCGGGGGCAGCATTCTCAAAGGCTGCGTGGAAACCTACGGGGACGATCCGAACGTCATGCAGAGCGTGGCCAAGCTGACCGACGATCCAACGGTGCTGGGCGCGGTCACCGAAGCGGTCGACCTCAACCGGCAAGGCGTGCGCAGCTACCAAACCGGGCAGGTCAACGAGGCGTTGCAGATGTTTCGCAAGGCGCTGTCGCTGCAGCCGAAAAACATCAGTATCGCGCTCAATACCGCGCAGGCCTTGTTGCGCATCGGCGGTGAGCCAACCCCGCCGGCCATCGAGCAGGAATGCCGGGACTGCCTGACCCGCGTGGCGGGGATACCCAGCAGCGACAGCCGCTACCAGCGCTACCGCAAACTGCATATGAAGGTCTTCGGCGCATGAGCCAGGATAACCAGGGGCTGGACTTTTCCACGGTGATCGCCTCGACCGTGCATGACTTGAAGAACTCGCTGTCGGCGCTGATCCAGTCACATGAGCAATGGCGTGCACGCCTGCCCGAGGCGCTGCGTGGCGGCAGTGAGCAGGGCGTCATCGAACACGAGTTTCGCCACCTCAACGGCATGCTGGTACAGATGCTGGGCCTGTACAAGCTGGGCGTGAATCAATTGCCCGTATGCCCGGACTACCATGAGCTCGATGACTTCATCGAGGCGCAGTTGGCGGCCCACCACCAGGCGCTGCAGCACAATGACATCCTCGCCACCTGGCGCATCGACAGCGACAACCCGCTGGGCTTTTTCGACCGCGAACTGGTGGCGACGGTGATCGCCAACGTCATCACCAATGCCACGCGCTACGCCGGTCATGCGTTGCTGATCAGCATTGGCGAAGAGCACGGGCAACTGGTAATCAGCGTCAATGACGACGGCCCAGGCTACCCGGCGCGCATGCTCGAGCGTCAGCAGGATTACGTGCAAGGCATCGACTCGCAAAGCGGCAGCACCGGGCTGGGTTTGTACTTCGCGGCGCGGATTGCAGCGCTGCATGAGCGTGATGGCGTGCGTGGACGGATCGAAATTGCCAACGGCGGTGCCCTGGGCGGCGGCTTGTTCAGGTTGTTCTTGCCGTGAGCGAGCGCTCTAGGTAGGGCTGCGCACGCCACCGACGAGAAGGCGGGAATGGAATTTTTCCTGGGTTTGGCGATCCAAACCTGGCAAAGATCCACCCGTGATCTGCCGCCCACACGAATTTTATGTAGGAGCTTGTCCATGTTCACCATGCGCCGTCTGATTATCGTCGCGACCGCTGCAGCCTTGATGACGGGCTGTGCCGGGCAGAATCCGTATGACAACCAGGGCCAGGCCCAAGGTGAGTCCGCTGGCATGAGCAAGACCGCCAAGTATGGCGGCCTGGGTGCATTGGCCGGCGCCGTCGCCGGTGCCGCCATCGACCATAACCACCGCGGCAAAGGTGCGCTGATCGGCGCTGCTGCGGTAGGCGCCGCTGCCGCCGGCTATGGCTATTACGCCGATAAGCAAGAAGCCGAACTGCGCGCGAAAATGGCCAATACCGGCGTCGAGGTGCAGCGTCAGGGCGATCAGATCAAGCTGATCATGCCGGGTAACATCACCTTCGCTACCGATTCTGCGAATATCTCTCCAAGCTTCTACAACCCGCTGAACAACCTGGCCAACTCGTTCAAGCAGTTCAATCAGAACACCATCGAAGTGGTCGGTTTCACCGACAGCACGGGTAGCCGCCAGCACAACATGGACCTCTCGCAACGGCGCGCCCAGGCCGTCAGCACCTACCTGACTTCCCAGGGTGTGGACGCCTCGCGGGTGTCGGTGCGCGGCATGGGCCCGGATCAGCCGATCGCCAGCAACGCCGATGCCAATGGCCGCGCGCAGAACCGCCGCGTCGAAGTCAACCTCAAGCCGATTCCAGGTCAGCAGTATGACCAGCAGCAGGGTCAGGTACAGCAGTACCCGTGATCGGTCTGTGATGTCGGCGGCCAGCCCTGGCTGCCGACGTTTCGCAACATTCGTCTATCTTGCGTCGACACTGGCCTGAATCGCGGTCAGTGCGATGGTGTGGACGATGTCATCCACTTGGGCGCCGCGCGGCAGGTCATTGACCGGCTTGCGCAGGCCTTGCAGCATCGGGCCCAGGCTGACTCCATCAGTGCTGCGCTGCACCGCCTTGTGCGTAGTGTTGCCGGTGTTCAGGTCCGGGAACACGAACACGGTGGCGCGGCCGGCCACCTGGCTGTTCGGTGCCAGCTGCCGGGCAACCTGCGGGTTGGCGGCAGCGTCATACTGCAGTGGCCCGTCGATCAGCAGCGCTTGCTCGGCAGCCTGGGCCAGGCGTGTGGCCTCGCGAACCTTTTCCACTTCCTCGTCGCTGGCCGAATCGCTCGAATAGCTGATCATCGCTACCCGCGGCGCGATGCCGAAGGCCTGCGCCGACTCAGCACTCTGCCGGGCGATCTCGGCCAGTTCGCTGGCGCTGGGGTGCGGATTCATCACGCAGTCGCCGTAGACCAGTACCTGGTCGGGAAACAGCATGAAGAACACCGACGACACCAGGCTGGCGCCGGGCGCGGTCTTGATCAACTGCAAGGCGGGGCGAATGGTATTGGCGGTCGAGTGCACCAGCCCCGAGACCAGGCCGTCGACTTCGCCCAAAGCCAGCATCATGGTGCCGATCACCACCGGGTCTTCGAGCTGCTGCTCGGCCATCGGCGCGTTGAGGTTCTTGCTCTTGCGCAACTGCACCATCGGCTCGACGTAGCGCCCGCGAATCAAATCGGGATCGAGTACCTCCAGGTCTGCCGGCAAGGCGATGCCCTGAGCGCGGGCCACCGCCTCGACGTCCTCGGGTTTGGCCAGTAGCACACAGCGGGCGATGCCGCGCGCCTGGCACAGGGCTGCTGCCTGGACCAGCAACGGTTCGGCGCCCTCGGGCAAGACGATGCGTTTGTTGGCCTGCTGCGCGCGCTGAATCAGCTGATAGCGGAACACCGCCGGCGACAGGCGCAGTTCACGCGGCGTGCCGCAGCGTTGGTGCAACCAGGCAGCGTCCAGGTGGCTGGCAACGAAGTCGGTGATGAATTCGGCGCGGTCGCGGTCGTCCACCGGGATCTCGCGATTGAGCGAGTTGAGCAGATTGGCCGTGTCATAGGAGCCGGTACTGACCGACAGAATCGGCAGGCCTGCCTGCAGCGCGCCCCGGCACAGGCCGAGAATGCGCGCGTCGGGCTTGCTGTCGCTGGTCAGCAGCAGGCCGGCCAGGGGCACGCCGTTGATCGCGGCCAGGCTTACCGCGAGGATGATGTCGTCGCGATCGCCCGGGGTCACCACCAAGGTGCCCGAGGTCAACAGCGGCACCGTGTTGGCCACGGTGCGCGCGCAGATGATGATCTTGTTCATTCGCCGTTGCTCGTAGTCGCCGGCGTTGAGCACCTGGGCGCCGAGCAGCTCGGCCACATCGCGGGTGCGCGGGGCGTTGAGCTCGGGCTGGAAGGGAATGCAGCCAAGCAGACGGAAGTCGTTGCCGCGCAGCAACGGCGAATGCTCGCGCAGGCGGGTGGCGTAATCGCTCATGCTCTCGTCGCTGCGCACCTTGTTCAGGATGACGCCCAGAACCTTGGGGTCGCGCGGGCCGCCGAACAGTTGCGCTTGCAACTCCACCCGCCCAGAAAGCTCGCTGAGCGCCTCGTTTTCCGGGGCCGAGACCAGGATCACCTCGGCGTCCAGGCTCTTCGCCAGGTGCAGGTTGACCCGCGCCGCGTAGCTGGCATGCCGGGTCGGCACCATGCCTTCGACCACCACCACGTCGTTGCCGATGCAGGCTTGCTGGTACAGGCGGATGATCGCCTCGAGCAGCTCGTCCAGCTGGCCGTCGCCAAGCATGCGCTCGACCTGGGCAAGGCTCAGCGGTACCGGCGGTTTGATGCCGTGGGTACGCGCCACCAACTCGGTAGAGCGCTCGGGGCCAGTATCGCCTGGATGTGGCTGGGCGATCGGCTTGAAGAAGCCGACTTTCAGCCCGGCCCGCTCCAGGGTGCGTATCAGGCCCAGGCTGATGGACGTCAAGCCGACGCCGAAGTCTGTCGGCGCTATGAAAAATGTCTGCATGCGTGCTTCTCGAAATAAGCGGTGCAAGGAATCAACGCCCAAGGGTAGCGCCATCGGCCCCTCGTGCGCACCAGCCGCAGGCGAATACCTGGCCGATGCGCTGCGCGCGCTGAGCGCCATCGAGCACCCACGGGCGCGCCTGCCAGGGCGGCTGGTGGCGCAGGTGCTGGGTATGCCCGCAGGACAACTCGACCACCCAGTGGCCTTCCTGGTCCTGATGAAAGCCGGTGATCCGACTGATGGGCCGCCCCTGGTCCGCACTGCGGTCGCAATCGGACGGTGCCTTGGTTACACTTGTGCGCTCTACATACTTTTGCAAAAGGTCTTGCCCCATGCTGATCGCCGCCAACAAGGCAGTCTCCATCGACTATACCCTGACCAACGACGCCGGGGAGACCATCGACAGCTCCGCCGGTGGTGCGCCGCTGGTTTACCTGCACGGTGCCGCCAACATCATCCCAGGCCTGGAAAAAGCCCTGGAAGGCAAGCAAGCCGGCGACGAGCTGACCGTTGCCATCGAGCCGGAAGACGCCTACGGCGAGTACCTGGCCGAGCTGGTCAGCACCCTGAACCGTAGCCTGTTCGAAGGCGTCGACCAACTGGAAGTCGGCATGCAGTTCCACGCTTCGGCGCCGGACGGCCAGATGCAGATCGTCACCATCCGCGACATCGACGGCGATGACGTCACTGTCGACGGCAACCACCCACTGGCTGGCCAGCGCCTGAACTTCCAGGTCAAGGTCGTCGACGTGCGTGATGCCAGCGAAGAAGAAATCGCGCACCGCCACGTGCACGGCGAAGGTGGCCATCACCACTGATTTTCTGCGCTAAGCTCAGAAAGTCGCCAGGCGCTCGGACCAGCCGGCATGCCTCCCACAGGGGGCGCGCGGCTCGGACGGGCGCCTTTTTAGTGGGCGCCATTCGCCACCGCGGCAACCGTGAACCTGAGAGGGCAATGATCATGAGTGCATTTCACGAGCTGACGTTGAAGGCGCTGAACGGCGAAGACCTGCCCCTGGCGCCGTTCAAGGGCCAGGTGCTGTTGGTGGTCAATGTCGCCTCCAAGTGCGGGCTGACGCCGCAGTACGCTTCGCTGGAAAAGCTGCAGCAGCAATACAAGGGCAAGGGCTTCAACGTGCTTGGCCTGCCTTGCAACCAGTTCGCCGGGCAGGAGCCGGGCAGCGAGAAAGACATTGAGGAGTTCTGCAGCCTGAATTATGGCGTCAGTTTTCCCCTGGGGGCCAAGCTCGAGGTCAATGGGCCGCAGCGCCACTCGCTGTATCGCCTGCTGGCCGGCGAGGGGGCCGAGTTTCCTGGCGACATCAGCTGGAATTTCGAGAAATTCCTGGTCGGCAAGGATGGCCGAGTGCTCGCGCGCTTTGCGCCACGCACGGCGCCGGATGATCCAGCGGTGCTGCAAGCGATCGACAAGGCGTTGCTGTAAGGACGAATCACTCCTATCAATAATGCTGGGCTTGCGTACCGCCAGCCCCTAGGCTCTGGCGCATCGTCCATTCAAGCGGAAGCCCCCCATGCCCAGCAACGCACTGTTCCAGCCCGTCACCCTCGGCGCACTGCAATTGCCGACCCGCGTGGTCATGGCACCGATGACCCGGACTTTTTGCCCTGGCGGCGTCCCGCATGCCGGTGTGGTGGAGTATTACCGGCGGCGTGCTGCGGCAGGTGTCGGCTTGATCATCACCGAAGGCACTACGGTCGAGCACCGCGCCGCCAACGGCTATGCCAACGTGCCGCGTTTCCACGGCGAGGATGCGCTGGCAGGTTGGCAGCAGGTGGTTGAGGCCGTGCATGCCGAAGGTGGGCGCATCGTGCCGCAGTTGTGGCATGTCGGCGCGGTGCGTCGCTTGGGCACCGAGCCGGATGCCAGCGTGCCGGGCTACGGTCCGAGCGAAAAGGTCAAGGACGGCCAGGTGCTGGTTCATGCCATGACCCACGAGGATATCCGTGAAGTGATCGCCGCGTTCGCCCAGGCGGCGCGTGACGCCAAGGCCATCGGCATGGACGGTGTGGAAATCCATGGCGCGCACGGTTACCTCATCGACCAGTTCTTCTGGGCTGCCAGCAACCGTCGCAGCGACGAGTATGGCGGGGATCTGGCCGGGCGCTCGCGCTTTGCCATCGAACTGATCCAGGCGGTGCGGGCTGCGGTCGGGCCGGACTTTCCGATCATCTTCCGCTTCTCGCAATGGAAACAGCAGGACTACAGTGCCCGACTGGTGGATACCCCCGAAGCGCTGGCGGTGTTTCTGGCTCCGCTGTCCGCCGCGGGCGTGGACATCTTTCACTGCTCGACGCGACGCTTCTGGGAACCTGAATTCCCAGGCTCGGTGCTCAACCTGGCGGGCTGGGCCCGCACGCTGACCGGCAAGCCGACCATCACCGTAGGGAGCGTCGGGCTAGACGGCGAATTCCTGCAATTCATGGTGGATACCGACAAGGTTGCCCAACCTGCGAGTCTGGAAGATTTGCTGCGCCGGCTCGACGATCAGGAGTTCGACCTGGTGGCAGTTGGCCGGGCCTTGCTGGTGGATGCCCAATGGGCGCAGAAGGTGCGCGATGGGCGTGAAGCGGAGGTCTTGCCGTTCAGCCGCGAGGCGTTGGCGCACCTGGCTTGATGGCAAGCGCCGCGCCTGCCGCCAGTGGCGTCCGTGCGCTCTGGTGGCAGGCGGCCAGCAAGTACGACTCGAACTGTTCGACGACCGCCGGCCAACTTTGGCGACTGGCGTGCTGCCGGGCGTTCAAGCGCACCCGGCGTAGTGTTTCGCTGTCTTCGAGCAGCCAGCAGGCGGCTTCGATGAATGCACGGTGATCGCCTGGCATGGCCAGCGCCCCGCTGTGACCGGGACTCACATGCTGGGCGGCAGCCGCTTGATCGTAGGCCACCACTGCCAGTCCCGACGCCATGGCCTCGAGCACCACGTTGCCAAAGGTTTCATGCAGGCTCGGAAACAGGAACAGGTCGCCGCTGGCGTAGTGTTCGGCAAGTGCCTCGCCGGTTTGCGCGCCGCAGAACAGCGCGTCTGGCAACTGGCGTTGCAAGGTGGCGCGATAGGGCCCATCGCCCACGATGACCAGCCGCAGTCGCCGCTGCGCAGACTGGTGTTGCAAGGCGTGCCAGCAGGGCGCTAGCAGTGCCAGGTTTTTCTCCGGCAACAGTCGACCGACGTGCAGCACGGCGATGTCCTTAGCGCCAAGGCCCCAGCGCTCGCGCAGGGCCTGGCTGCGACGGCTGGGGTTGAACAGTTGCGCATCGACCCCTCGGTCCAGCACCGACACATGCGCGAAACCGCGCCGTTGCAGGGCCAGGCTCAGGCTGACGCTGGGCACCAGGGTGGCAGCGCTGCGCCGATGAAACCAGCGCAGGTAGTGGGTCAGCACGCGCACCAGCGCGCCCAGGCGCAGCTGGTCGCACACGCGCGGTACGTTGGCGTGATAGCCACTGACCACGGCAATTCCCAAGCGCCGTGCGGCACGCAAGGCGCTCAGGCCCAAAGGCCCTTCGGTGGCAATGTACAGCACGTCGGGACGCTGCCGGCGCCAGCGGCGCGTAAGCGTATGCATGGAAACAGCGCCCCACTGCAGCGCTGGGTACCCCGGAAGCCGCCAGCTGCGGCAGAGCAATAGCTCGGGCCCTGCGCGCATGGCCTCGTCGCAATGGCGGGTCCGCACAATTTCTACCCGATGGCCGCGCCGACGCAGCCCTTCGCTCAGTTGCGCAAGGGTGTGGGCCTCGCCGCCCATCTGCGCAGGGGCGGTTTCACTGACCAGGGTGATGCGCAGCGCACGTGTATTCATCGGTCAAGTGTCGAGCTGCACGGTTGCGGACACATGACCACTGCATGACGCTGCGATGACGCCGGCCAGCTTTCTTTCGCGCCGGTACTCAAGCGGCAGGCGCTGCAGCCGATGAAGAAGCATCCGAATCGGCAGATGCGCTCCGGGAGAGCGGTGATGTTCAACAACAAGCTCAAGAAAGAAATCCAGCAACTGCGCGAAGAGCTGATGGCCGTCGAGCAGGTCAAGAACAGCCTCGACAGCGAGATGCTGGTGCTGCAGCTCGACCCCCAGGGCTGTATCGAGCAGGTCAACGGCAATTTCGAGAGCGAAATGCACTACCGCGCCGAGCAGCTGATAGGGCGCAACATCGAAGACATCGTCCCGGCACATGTGAAGAAACTCGACTTCTATCAGCGCATGAAGCACGCCATCACCCGTGGCGAGCACCTCAACGGTGCGTTCCGCCTGCTGCGGGGCAACGGCCAGGAAGCCTGGCTACGCTCGATTCTGCAGCCGGTGAAGAACGCCCAAGGGCAGATCTGCTATTTCACCCTGCATTCGAGCGATCTGACTCGCACCATTGCCGCCTCGCGTGAACATGAAAGCCTGATCAAGGCGTTGATGCGCTCCACCGCGGTGATCGAGTTCAACCTCGATGGAGAAGTGCTGACTGCCAACGAGCGCTTCTTGCACACCATGGGCTACAGCCTCGAGCAGTTGCGCGGCAAGCATCACCGGATTTTCTGCGAGCCGAGCGAAGCCAATGCTGCCGGGTATCAGGCATTCTGGGAAAAGCTGCGGCGCGGTGAGTTCGTTGCCGACCGCTTCAAGCGCCTGGATGCCCATGGCCGCACGATCTGGCTCGAAGCTTCCTACAACCCGATCTTCGACGCCCATGATGTGCTGTACAAGGTGGTCAAGTTCGCTACCGTGATCACCGATCAGGTCAACCAGGAGCAGGCGGTGGCGCAGGCCGCAGACATTGCCTACACCACCTCGTTGGAAACCGACGGCTGCGCCCGCCGCGCCACCGAAGTGGTGACCCAGACGGTAGAGGTGATGCGTGGGCTGGAAGGCTCGATGCAGAACGCGGCCGAAGGCATCCAGGCACTGGACAAGCAGTCCAAGGTGATTGGCGCGATCATCAAGACCATCAGCGATATTGCCGGGCAGACCAACCTGTTGGCGCTCAATGCCGCCATCGAGGCGGCGCGCGCCGGCGAGCAAGGCCGCGGCTTTGCCGTGGTCGCCGACGAGGTGCGCCAACTGGCCTCGCGGACCAGCAGCGCGACCGAGGAGATCGCCAAGGTGGTGCAGCAGAACGAGCAGTTGGCCCAGGCGGCGGTGGACATCATCGACACCAGCAAGCGCCAGGCCGAGCAGGGCCTGGCGTTGGCGGCCGACACCGGTGGGGTCATCGTCGAGATTCAGGACGGGGCGAAAAAGGTGGTGGACGCGGTAGGCCAGTTTTCCAGCCAGTTGAGCCTCTGAGGCCGCGGCGAGCGGAAAGGGCACAGCACAGGCCCTTCCCGCCCGCTAGCGATCAGCCGGCTTGCTCTGTTTGCTTGATATGCCGATAGACCTGCGCGCAGGCCTCATTGACTGCCGCCAGGTCGATCTGCAGATGGTATTGCTCGCTATTGACCCCACGGGCGCCGAAAATCCCACCCATTAGGCCGATGCCAGGGGCTTCGCTGTTGAGCACGGCATCGACCAGCAGTTCGATCAGCGGCTGGCTGTAGTTGACCTCCCCGCTGTCCGCATCCCACGTGGTGTAGTGCAGCCGCTCGATCGGCTCATCGATCCCCACGGCTTGCAAGGCCTCGCGCAGGCGCCATTTGACCCGCTGCTCGGCGATCGCCGACCCCTGCAAGTGCTCAGGGATTGCGGACAGGTCGATGAAGTCTTTGGCCTTGACGTCGGTGAATTCCATGGTTGCGCTCCAATGCTAAGGGGCCCTGGGAGTAGGGCCGGGGACTGATTGGAAGTCATCGATGAACCGTAAAGGCTCTATTTATGTACCCCTGCGTGGTGCAATCAGGCGCCGCTGCCATGCAAACCGCTGAACCTCATCAGGGCTTGCGCACGATCGTTTCCAGCCTATCAGCGTGTGAAAGAGACATTTCCTACAGCGTTCTCAGGAATCTCCTAGGTCACTCCATGATGTGATTGCCCTCCACAGGCTAGGCAGGGGACGCCTTTTGCAATTCAGGCATAACCCGTCTGCCCTCCACATCAGAGAGGATTTATGCAGACCATGCTGGATTTGATTCACAACGCAACGCTACAGGCCTGGATCTGGGGGCCGTTGATGGGCGTTATTCTCGGTGCGCTGTTCGCAGGGTTGACCAGCGCTCCGACGGTCAATGCTCCCGTCACAGTCAGCCAGACGAAAAACGTCTATCTCACCAAGGTGATCGTCACCGATCCGCGCACGTCCTCAGGTGATGATGACAAGGGCACCATGGTCATTTTGATCGGTGCCGGTTTGGGCCTGGCCTTTTTGGTGTGGAAATATGCAGTCCACTTCGACGAGGTGCACAATGGCTTGATGGGGCTGCTGTTGACATTGCTGGCCTTCAGCTTGACCACTGCCGTGGTGTCCTTTTTCAAAGGGCAATTCACCTCGAGCAGTTGGGCGTTGTACATCGCCGCACCCTGTTCGATTCTGGTAGCGTGCGCAGCGCTGCTGTCATTGGCGAGGGTATCCTTCGATCCCGCCCTGACCCCCCTGGCTACTCAGCATACCTTCTTGAGTTTCTACACCCAAGGCCTGTCGTCCTACGGGCAGATCTTCATGATGTTCCAGGTATTGGGCGTGGCGTTGATCTTTCTCGTCATGGTATTCACCGGAGTCGCCTTGCTTCATTACCTGGCGCTGATGAATCAACGCAGCTACAGCCCGCTGCAAGGTCTGTGGATATTCTTGACCGGGCTGACCCTGGCGTTTTCGGGGGCGCGCTGGTTGTTCGTGATGGCCTTGTTGCTCGGGTTGAGCGCCTTGTTGATTGAGCCAGGCCTGATGACCAAATGGGTCACGCAACGATAGACCCATTGCCGTGCACGGGGCTGCTCACCAGCCCCTGGTCGAATCAGCCGCGCTCGCGCACCCAGAACAACGTTGCCCCAGCCACCGCCGCCGGCATCATCAGCACGTTGACCACCGGGATCAGCAACGCCAGGTAGGTGATGCCGCCAAACCCCAGGGACTGCCAGCGTTTCTGACGCAGCCAGGCGAGCATGTCCTGCCAGCTCATCTTGTTGTTGTCGGCCGGGTAGTCGATGTACTGGATGGCCATCATCCACACCCCGAACAGCAGCCACAGGGGGGCGGCGATCACGTTGACCACGGGGATCAGCGACAGGATGAACAAACCGATGGCGCGTGGCAGAAAGTAGCCCAGCTTGCGCATTTCGCGGCCGAAAGTGCGCGGCACCATGGCCACCAGTTCGCCCCAGCTGAACGCCGGGAACGGGTCTTGTCCGCGGACCACCACCTCGACCTTTTCTGCGAGAAAACCGTTGAACGGCGCGGCGATGACGTTGGCAACCAAGGTGAAGGTAAAGAACACCATCAGCACCAACAGGGCGACGAACAGCGGCCAGAGGATGTAGGAAAGAAAGCTTAGCCAGTCGGGTAGCGTCGGCATCAAGGCATCGAGCCAGAGGCTGAACTGATGGCCGGCGAAGTAGATCAGGCCACCAAACAACAGCAGGTTGATCGTCAGCGGCAGCAGCACGAACAGACGCAGACCTGGGCTGAGCACCAGTTTCAGGCCCTCGCGCAGGTACTGGGGGCCGGAGAGGACAGGGCTTGGCATCGGGATACTCCGCATAATGGGGAAACGCGCTGACCTTACCGAGTTTGTGACAGCGACGAAAGGCGCATGCACGCTGAGACATCGGTCGTAACAAAGCGCGCAACCCATGCGAGAGGACGCTGGGGCGGATAGAGGTTGCCTATGAGGTGGATTGTCGAAGGATATTTCCTTAATCTTTGCCTCCTCGCTACAGTGCGCTCAAGTTTACGGTTCAAGGACCTGCGCGTTGTAGCCTTCCCCAAGTGCTGCGTGGGTCCTTTTTAAATTGCAGCTGGCGCAGCCTGGCACAGTGATGCCGGGGGCTGCGGCCGGCTCGACAGGAGTTCGACATGTCTGAAGTACGTCATTCGCGCGTCATCATCCTCGGTTCCGGCCCTGCCGGTTACAGCGCTGCGGTCTATGCCGCGCGTGCCAACCTCAAGCCGTTGCTGATCACCGGCATGCAGGCCGGTGGCCAGCTCACCACCACTACCGAGGTCGACAACTGGCCGGGCGACCCCCACGGGCTGACCGGCCCAGCCCTGATGCAGCGCATGCAGGAACACGCCGAGCGTTTCGAGACCGAGATCGTCTTCGACCACATCAATGCTGTCGACCTGGCCAACAAGCCCTTCACCCTGCAGGGTGACAGCGGCACTTACACCTGCGACTCGCTGATCGTCGCTACCGGTGCCAGCGCCCGTTACCTGGGTCTGCCATCGGAAGAAGCGTTCATGGGCAAGGGCGTATCGGCCTGCGCGACCTGCGATGGCTTCTTCTACCGCAACAAGCCGGTGGCCGTGGTCGGCGGTGGCAACACGGCCGTCGAAGAGGCGCTGTACCTGGCCAATATCGCCAGCAAGGTGACCCTGGTGCACCGCCGTGAAACCTTCCGCGCCGAGAAGATCCTGGTCGACAAGCTCAACGCCCGTGTCGCCGAAGGCAAGATCGAACTCAAGCTCAACGCCACCTTGGACGAAGTGCTCGGTGACAACATGGGTGTGACCGGTGCACGCCTGAAGAACAACGATGGCAGCAGTGACGAAGTCAAGGTCGACGGCGTATTCATCGCCATTGGCCACACCCCGAACACGTCGCTGTTCGAAGGTCAGCTGACCCTCAAGGACGGTTACCTGGTAGTCCATGGCGGCCGTGAAGGTAACGCCACCGCCACCAACGTCGAAGGCGTGTTCGCCGCAGGCGACGTGGCTGACCATGTCTACCGTCAGGCGATCACCTCCGCCGGCGCCGGCTGCATGGCGGCACTGGACGTCGAGCGCTACCTGGACGGTCTGGCCAACGCCTCGTTCTGATCGAGGTACAAAAAACCGGCCGCCCTGGCCGGTTTTTTCATGCCTGGTATTTACTTACAGACTCAGACGCATCGACAGGTCCACCGCCTTCACATCCTTGGTCATCGCACCGATGGAAATGTAATCGACGCCGGTTTCCGCGATTGCTCGCAAGGTGTGCTCGTTGACCCCGCCGCTGGCCTCCAGCTTGGCTTTGCCAGCGGTGATCCGCACCGCTTCGCGCATCTGCTCATGGCTCAATTCGTCGAGCATGATGATATCGGCTCCGGCCTCCAGCGCCTGGCGCAGTTCGTCCAGGCTTTCGACTTCGATTTCCACCGGTTTGCCAGGGGCGATGCGATGGGCTGCGGCCACGGCTTCGGCAACCCCGCCGCTGGCGGCAATGTGGTTTTCCTTGATCAGGAAGGCGTCGTACAGACCGATACGGTGGTTGTCGCAGCCGCCACAGGTGACCGCGTATTTCTGCGCCAGGCGCAGGCCGGGCAAGGTCTTGCGGGTGTCGAGCAGGCGCACCGCAGTGCCCTCGACCAGGTCGGCCAGCGCCCGTGCCCGGGTGGCTACACCTGAGAGCATCTGTAGAAAGTTCAGCGCGCTCCGCTCGCCGGTGAGCAGCGAGCGTGCCGGACCTTCCAGGTGGAACAGCGGTTGATTGGCCATGGCCCGCTGGCCGTCGACCACCTGCCAATGCACCGCCACGCGCGGATCGAGCTGGCGGAACACTGCGTCGACCCAGGCCGTGCCTGCGATCAGGCAATCTTCGCGGGTGATGATGGTGGCCTTGGCCAGGCGCTCAGCCGGGATCAGTTGCGCGGTAATGTCGCCGCTGCCGATGTCTTCGAGCAACGCGCGGCGCACGTTGGCTTCGATCTCGGCGGTCAGGTCGGCAAGGCGTAGATTCGGCATGGTGGACTCCACAAGCTAGGTGCCGGCGATTATAGGGCAGGGCAGCCGCGCGGGGTACCGCCACGAGGCGACTGACCTTTGGTCAGTCCGAGTGAGCATAAGCTGTTGAATTATGGTCAGTAGCGGGTCAGATAACAGTGCTGGCGGCTGTCACATTTTTTATCGATAATGGCGCCCAACATTTGGCGTCATAGCTTTGACGAAACAAACGGTTTTCTCGTTCAGCTCACCCTACAAGGAGTCAGGGATGCTTAAAGAAGGCAAGGTGGTGCCCCTGGCGGCCGCCATCGATCGAGGCCAGCGCGCGCCGTTGCCTTGCCTTCCGGTATTGCTGCTACAGGTTCGTGACAACGCTGCCTTGCAACTGCGCCAAGGCTTGCAGGCTTTGTTCGACAATGCCGATGACACCCTGTTCGAGATGGCCGATCGCGCAACCGAGCGCTTCGACCAGAATCTGTACTTCGAGGCCATGCGCGACCTGCGGTTGAAACGCAAGAGCATCGAGCGCGGTTTTCTCGATACCTTCTATGAAGCCTTCTCGCAGATGGGACACTACGACCCCCTGGTGCAAGCGGCGAACAGCGATCTGCGCAACCCGTCGCAGCTCGAGCGGGCGGTCGCCATCGATGGCATGGTCGCGCGGGTGCTGTCGCGTGATGGGGTGGCCCTGCAGCAGCTGACCGTGCGCCTGCATTATGTGCTCGAGCGCACCTTCGACGAGCAGCGCAACCCGCTCGGGCCGGCCGCCTTGTGCGGTTATTTCCTCGATGCCGGGCGCAACCTGGGCGTGGGCCTGCGGGTCAAGCTGGTGCTGCTCAAACTGTTCGAGCGCTATGTGTTGCGCGACATCGACCTCTTGTATGCCCAGGCCAACCAGCTGCTCGCGGCAGCTGGCGCCTTTCCGGAGTTGAAGCCGGCGCCGTGCCGGCGTGCCGAGGACCGTCGCCTGAAAGCGCGGCGGGTAGCTGCTGCTCGCGCGTCGGCCGGCGTCGGCGCAGACACGGCTGGGCGAGCGTTCATGCGCTCGCTGGAAAGTGCGCTGGCGCCTTACCGTGGCCAGATCGCTCCGCGCGTGCAAGCCGTGGCGTCGGCCGAGCCCATCAGCACGGCGGACCTGCTGCGCCTGCTCTCGCACTTGCAGCACTACGTGCCCGCCAGTGGCGAGGATGAAGACTTCGAGCTGGGCCAGCAACTGGAGCAGCTGCTGTTGCGCGTCAGTGTGCGCAGCGGTACACGCCGGCGCATCGCCTGTGCCGACCTGGACGTGATCAGCCTGGTGGGGCTGTTGTTCGCCTTCATCGAGGCCGATGACAACCTGCCGCAAAGCCTGCGCGCGTTGATCATGCGCCTGCATATACCGGTGCTCAAGGTGGCATTGCTGGACAACAGCCTGTTCAGCCGGGCCAGTCATCCGGTCAGACGCCTGATGAACGAAATGGCCGCAGCAGCCTTCGGTTGGGAAACCGGCAATGACGGATTGCGCGATAGCCTGCACCTGCGCGTAGAGCGGATCGTGCAGCGCTTGCTCAGTGACTTCGGTGAAGACCCCGCGCTGTTCGCCGAACTATTGGAAGATTTCCTCGCGTTCAGTCATGACGAGCGCCGGCGCAACGAACTGCTCGAGCAACGCACGCGCGATGCCGAGGAGGGCCGCGCGCGCGCCCTGCAGGCCCGGCAACAGGTGCAGCAGGCGCTCAACCAGCGCCTGCGTGGGCGTAGCCTGCCGCAGGTGGTGGTGCAGATGCTGGTGCAGTCCTGGAGCCAGGTGCTGTTGATGGCCTGGCTCAAGCATGGCGAGTCTTCCAGTGCCTGGCAGCAGGCCCTGGCGACCATGGACAGTCTGTTGGCCAGCATCGCCCCCCAGCAGCACCCGCAGCGCCTGCTGCAACAGGTGCCGGGCCTGCTCAAGGCCCTGCGGGACGGCCTGGCCAGCGTAGCGCTGGAGTCGGCAGCCACCCGCGAATTCTTCATGCACCTCGAGCAATTGCACCTGCGCGCCTGTGGCGCCAGCGAGTTGCCCGCGGGCAGTGCCGAACTTGCCGAGGTGTTGGTGGCCGATGACGTGGTGCTGGCGATCGCTGACGAGTCTGCCGGCCTGTCGGTGGGCCTGCATGATGGGCAGGCAGCGCAATTGCGTCTGGTGCAGCGCTTGCGCATCGGCAGTTGGGTAGAATTGCTCGACGATGACGAGCCGCTGCGCTGCAAGCTGGTGGCGCGGGTCGACAGCAATGACCGGCTGGTGTTCGCCAACCGTACCGGCATGAAAGTTCACGAATGCACGGCGGCAGGCCTTGCGCAAGCGCTGCGCCGAGGCGAAGCGCGACTGCTGGATGACGGCTTGTTGTTCGAGCGCGCGCTGGTCTGCGTGCTGGCGGGCCTGCGCCAACAGTCGGCGCCGTGAGCCGGCGCCCTTACAATCATTCACATGCACAGTGGTCAGCAGCCAAGGCATACTCGGGCCTTGTACCTGCGCCGCTCAGGATTTGCCCCATGCTATTGGACCGAGCCACTGGCTGGTTCCACGGAACCGGCATCAGCCGCTGCCCGTCGCCGAATTACAACGCCCGCCCGCCAGGCGAGACGGTTTCGCTGCTGGTGATCCACAACATCAGCCTGCCGCCAGCCTGCTTCGGCACGGGCAAGGTTCAGCAGTTTTTCCAGAACACGCTGAACCCCGATGAGCATCCCTACTTCGCCAGCATCAGCCACCTGACCGTGTCGGCGCACCTGTTCATCGAGCGCGACGGCGGCGTGACGCAATTCGTGTCATTGCACGACCGTGCCTGGCACGCAGGTGTTTCCAGTTTCGAGGGGCGCGAAGGCTGCAACGATTTTTCCATCGGGATCGAACTGGAAGGCACCGACGAGCTGCCCTACAGCGACGCCCAATATGCCGTGCTGCAGCGCCTGACGCGGCAGATCCAGGCGGCCTGTCCGGCCATCGACGTGGCACGCATCCAGGGCCACAGCGACATCGCGCCGCAGCGCAAGACCGACCCTGGCCCGGCATTCGACTGGTCGCGCTATCGCCAGGCTCTGACCGACAACGAGGACAACCTATGAGTTTTCTGGTGCTGCTGTTGGCGCTGTGGATAGAAAAGTTCTCGGCCCTGCGCCATCAACTGCAACGCGACGGCTTCTTGCGCGCAGAATTGGCGCGTCTGGAGCGTACGGGCAAGGTCGAGCCTTGGTGGATACTGACCTTGCTGGTAGTAGCGCCGCTGGCGCTGCTGGCGTTGCTGCTGCATGTGCTCGAGCCGGTGGCCTATGGCTTGCTGGCCTTGCCGGTGCATCTGCTGGTGCTGATCTACAGCCTGGGGCGCGGCGATGCCAAGGCTGCCCTTGGACCTTACCGGGATGCTTGGCGACGCGGCGACGAGCAAGCTGCGCGGGACGTGGCCGCGCGCGACCTGGGCCTTGAGGCCGATGACCCACAGGCGCTGCTGGTGCGCGTGCAGGGGCATCTGTTGTGGCAGGCATATCAGGGCTTTTTCGCGGTGATCTTCTGGTATTTCGTGTTGGGCCCTCTGGCCGCGCTGGCCTACCGGCTGGTGGCGCTGATCGCCGAGCATGCCGGGCAACCCGCCGTGCAGCTGCAAGCAGCGCGATTGCGCCACATTCTGGACTGGTTGCCGGTGCGGGTGCTGGCGGTGAGCTTCGCGCTGGTCGGCAATTTCGTCGCGGTCATGCGCGTCATGCTGCACGAGCTGCTCAATGGGCAGATCAGTGCGGCGCACCTGGTGACCAAGGTTGGTCGTATCGCCGATGACAGCGCGCCACAAGAGACTAGCCAGCGTGCACTTGCCGGGCTGGACAGCCTGTGGGATCTGCTCTTGCGCAGCGCCGTGCTCTGGTATGCGGCCTTCGCGTTATGGACGGTGCTGGCCTGATCGGCAGCCAGGCGCGCGATTAACCTTAAGTTACAAACCTCCGATTCGATCTGCGCTATACAGGTGGCCTAGTGCTATCTCTGCAGAACAACAAGAATCCAGGAGGTGCCCCGTGCAGCGCTTGCTCGACCCGGCCATCGCACTGATGAATCGGCTGAGCTTCGGTCAGAAGTTCAGCCTCATCAGTGTGTTGTTTTTCCTGCCCATGTTGGCCACCAGCGTTTATCTGGTGCGCGACGCTTACCAACAGTTGCACAGCACGCGCAGTGAGCTGCACGGCATCGCTGCGTTGAGCGCCAGCGTGCGCCTGCGCGCCGAGCTTGAGGAATTGGGCAGCCTGGTGCAGATCAATGCGGTGCTCGGCCAGTCCGGCCAGTCCGGCGATCTGGATACCCGTATCACCCAATCCCAGGACCAGGTGCAAGCGCAACTCACTGCCCTGCAAGGCGATGACGCAGTGGCTCAGGCGCAGCTTGCCGAGCTCTCGGCTGCCTTCACCAGCGCGCGGGCCGAGTCGTCGCTGCAGAACAAAGCGGTGCAGCTCGACAGGCTGCTGGTCCAGGCGCAGCGACTCGGCCGGCAAGTTGCCAGTCAGTCAGGGCTGAGCCAGGACGCCCAGGCCTCACTGCGCCAGCTCAGCGAACTGCTGGTGGTCGCCACCGCTACGGTGACCCAGACCCTCGGCGAGGGCCGCACCTTGGGCGCCATCGCATTGGGCAGAGGCTTCATCGATTCGACCGGCAGCGCGCGCTTCGACGATCTGCTGCAACGTCTGGAGCGATTGGAGGCGGATTATCGGTTGCGACTTGACGAGGCCCTCGGGCGAGCCCTCGAGGCCGATACGGCAGTGTCCCGCGCTGCCCAGGCCAGCCTGGCCACGGTCGCGCAAGCGGCAGGCGTATTCGAGGAGCAGGTCGTCGTGGCGCAGACCTTGGATACCCCATGGCCACGGTTCTACCAGCAGGTCAGCGAGCTGCTGGTGCCGACCGAGCGCTTGAACGATGCGCTGCTGGCGCAGCTGCGCGACCAATTGCAGATACGCCTGGACCACCAGCGCCTGCGCATGCTGGCCCTGGCTGCGCTGCTAGGCGGTGTGTTTGTGCTGATCGTCTACCTCTACGGTGGCTTCTACGCCTCGACCCGCACGACCCTGCGCGGCTTGGGCACGGCCATGGGCCAAGTGGCCGCAGGCGACATGACCGTCAGCTTCCGGGCGCGCAGCCGCGATGAGCTGGGTGCCCTCGGCGAAGATTTCAGCGAAACCGTGCGGCGCATTCGAGGGCTGATCGATCAGGTCGGGCAGACGGTGACAGCTGTCGAATTGCAGGCCGGGCAGGTGCTGGCAGTGTCAGCACGCAGCAACCAGGCCATCGGCGGGCAGCGTGAGCAGATCGAACAAGTGGCCACGGCCATGAACCAGATGAGCGCCACCGTGCAGGCGGTGGCGCGCAGCGCAGCGCTGGCAGCCGATGGGGCGGAGCAGGTGAATCTCGAGAGCGCCAATGGCCGCAGCCTGGTGCAAGGCCAGCAGGACAGCATCGGTCGGCTTGCCGGCGAAATCGACAGCAGTGTGCTGGCGATCAACCGCCTGGCAGACGACAGCCAGGCGATCGGCCAGGTACTGGAGGTGATACGCGGTATTGCCGAGCAGACCAACCTGCTGGCCTTGAATGCGGCCATCGAGGCGGCGCGCGCCGGTGAACAGGGACGCGGTTTTGCCGTGGTGGCCGATGAAGTGCGCACCTTGGCCCGGCGCACGCAGGACTCTACTGCGCAGATCGCGCAGATGATCCAGCGCTTGCGCGAAGGCGTGGCGCAGGCGGTGCAGGCCATGGCCGGTAGTCACCAGATGGCCGCGAGCACGGTCGATGAAGCGCAGCAGGTGCAGCAGGCGCTGGGCACTATTCTTGGCGCCGTGGGTGGGATCGTCGAGCAGAACCAGCAGATTGCCGTCGCGGTCGAGCAGCAGACCGCCGTGGCGCATGACATCGACCGCAACCTTGTGGCGATCAACCTCGCCGCCCAGGACACCAGCCAGGGCGCTTGTCAAACCGAGGACGCCAGCCGCGCCTTGTCGCAACAGGTGATGGAGCTCAAGCGCTTGATCGGTGCGTTCAGGGTGTAGCGCGGTGGCGGCGCTGTGCGGCTACCAGCCAAACAGGGCGCAGGCATTGCGAGTGCTGGCCTGCGCCAGCGCGTCGGCGTCGACGCCCAGCAATGGCGCCAGTGCTTGCGCGATCGCCGGCAGGTGCTCGGGGCTGTTGCGCTGGCCGGCGAACATGGCCGGGGCCATGTCGGGCGCATCGGTTTCCAGGACCAGGCCCTCCAGTGGCAGGCGCGCGAGGGTCTTGCGCAGCCGCAGTGCCTGCGGCCAGGTCGCGGCGCCGCCAAGGCCCAGGCGAAAACCCAGCTTGAGGTATTCACGCGCCTCTTCGTAACTGCCGGCGAAGGCGTGGATCACGCCTGCCCGTGCAGGTTTGTAGCGCTTGAGGGTGGCAATCACCTGGGCGTGGCTGCGGCGCACGTGCAGCAAGGACGGCAGCTCGAACTCGCAGGCCAGTTGCAGCTGCGCCTCGAACAGGGCCTGCTGGCGCGCTCTGTCCAGGCCCTCGAGGTAATAGTCCAGGCCGTACTCACCGACCGCGCAAAGCCGCTGAGCGCCGTGCAGGCGCTCGAGCCACTGGCGCAATAGCGCCAGATGCTCAGGCTGGTGCTGGTTCAGGTACACCGGATGCAGGCCCAATGCCGCGTAAACGTTATCGTGCGTACGAGCCAGGTCCCAGACCCGCTGAAGATTGTCTGCATGAACGCCTAGCACCACCACACGCTCGACGCCGGCGGCAGCGGCGTGGGCCAGCACCTGGCTGCGGTCGGCATCGAAGTCGGGGAAGTCCAGGTGGCTGTGCGTGTCGATCAAGCGCATGGTCAGGCCGCGGCGATGCGTTGCTTGAAGGTGCGGCCGATGGCGTGCACACCGGGCTCGTAGCGTTTCTCTTCAATCGCCGCCAACGCAAGCTCCAGGGCGGTGGCGGCTATGGCGCCGTGCTGCTGGGCCATCGCGTTGACCGGCAAGGGCAGGAAATCGAGCAATTGGTTGTCACCGAAAGTGCCCAACTGCAGCTGCCGCGAGTCGGCGGGGCGCGCTTGCAGGGTATCGAATACCCCCTGCAGCAGCACATAGGACGTCGTCACCAACGCGTCCGGCAAGCCGCCGTGTTCCTCGATCAACTGCTGCATCAGGCGTTGCCCGCATTCGCGGCTGAAAGCCTCGCCGGCATAGCGACGCACCACCCCTTGATAGCCCTGCATGGCTTCGTCGAAGCCGCCGGCGCGGGCCTGGCTGACCGACAGCTCCGGGCGTGCGGCTATCAGGGCGATACTGGCGGGCGCAGTTGCCAGCAAGCTACCGGCCAGTTGCCGACTGGCCTCACGGTCATCGCTGATGACCGAGCAGAAATGCCGGGGGTCCAGACGTCGGTCGATGGCGATGACCGGCAGGCCCTTGTCCAGCAGTTCGAGGTAGCTGTCATCCTCAGGGGGCAGGCAGCTGGCGACGAACAGCGCATCGCAGCGGCGGGCGCGGAACAGCTGCTGCAACTGGCGCTCGCTGTCGGGGCGATCATCGCTGCTGGCGATCAGCAGCTGGTAGCCGCGGGCACGCGCCCCTTGCTCGAGCTGTTTGGCGATACGCGCGTAGCTGGGGTTCTCCAGATCCGGGAGAATGAAGCCCAGCGTACGGGTGTGCCGGCTGCGCAGGCCAGCGGCTTGCGGGTTGGGGGTAAAGCCATGGGCCTCGACCACGGCGCGCACGCGCTCGACCGTGCTGGCGCTGATGCGCTGCTGCTCGGCCTTGCCATTGATGACGTAACTGGCAGTGGTCACGGACACACCGGCCAGACGGGCGATATCGCTGAGTTTCACCGAATTTTCCTTGTTATTGCCGGGGCTGGCTACGGCACCAGCCCCGGGTAGTTTGACCGCGAACGGGCGCTGCGCGCAGGCGACCATTGTCGCAATTGTCCGACAGGATGGGGCTTTTGCCTCAGGAGATTATCGAGTAACGTGGCCGCCTGGTCAGATTAAACGTTTCAGCTAGCCCATTTTTCTGCCTCGATGGCGCCTGTGCAAAGCCGTCGAACTGGCTGATTCTGTGAATATCACAACAATACCTCAGTACCTGGCATCAAAATCAAATCCGGGACTGCAAAAGGAGAAGGTCATGCTCGAGCTCGCCACAGGCCAGATAGCCATGGGCCAGACGGCTGTCGACAAGCAGGCGGCATTGCGCTTGCTGGCCGACCGCCTGGTCGCCGATGGCCTGGTCGCCGAAGGTTATCTGCAAGGCCTGCAGGCGCGTGAAGCGCAGGGTTCGACCTTCCTCGGTCAAGGCATCGCGATCCCTCATGGCACGCCGCAGACCCGCGACCTGGTGTTCGCCACCGGTGTGCGGCTGCTGCAGTTCCCCGAGGGCGTGGATTGGGGCGATGGGCAAATCGTCTACCTGGCCATCGGCATCGCTGCGCGGTCCGACGAGCACCTGCGGCTGCTGCAACTGCTGACCCGTGCGCTGGGCGAGACCGACCTGGCCGAGGCATTGCGCCGGGCCAGTTCGGCCGAAGCGTTGCTCAAGCTCCTGCAAGGTGCGCCGCAAGCACTGGCGCTCGATGCGCAACTGGTAGGGTTGAATCTGCCAGCCGAGGATTTCGACGAACTGGCCTGGCGCGGCGCACGCCTGCTGCAGCGCGCAGGATGCGTCGACAATGGCTTTGCCGCAGTGTTGCAGCAGGTCGAACCGTTGCCGTTGGGCGAAGGGTTGTGGTGGCTGCACAGCGAGCGCCAGGTGCGCCAGCCTGGGCTTGCCTTCCTCACCCCACAACAGCCGCTGCGTTACCGCGACCAACCGCTCAATGGCCTGTTCTGCCTGGCCAGCCTTGGCGCTGCGCACCAGGCGCTGCTCGAGCGCTTGTGCGAGGTGCTGATCGAAGGCCGAGGCCAAACCCTTTATCAAGCCACCAGCAGCCGCGCGGTGCTGGAAGTGCTGGGCGGTGAGGCGCCGGCCGACTGGCCGACGGCGCGCATCGTGCTGGCCAACGCCCACGGGCTGCATGCGCGCCCGGCGAAGATTCTCGCGCAGTTGGCCAAGGCCTTCGAGGGCGATATCCGCTTGCGGGTCCTCGACAGCGCGCAGCCGGCGGTGTCGATCAAGAGCCTGAGCAAGCTGCTGAGCCTGGGCGTGCGCCGTGGCCAGGAACTGGAACTGAGCGCCGAGCCGTCGATTGCCGGCGATGCCCTGCCAGCGTTGCTGGCGGCTATCGAGCAAGGCCTGGGTGAAGAGGTCGAAGCGCTACCGCCCACCGCCGGCAGCGAACCCGCAACAGCGGTCGAACATCTTGAGGCGCCGGCGGCAGGCAGCCGCGTCCAGGGTGTCAGCGCTTCGCCTGGGATTGCCAGTGGCCCGGCGCATGTATGCGTCGAGCGCGAGATCGATTACCCCCTGCGCGGTGACTCGCCGGCCCAGGAGCGCGCCAAGCTGCGCGATGCCTTGCAGGCCGTGCATGCAGAGCTGCAAGCCCTTGTCGAACGCAGCGACAAGGCGATTGGTGAAATCTTCGTCACCCACCAGGAGATGCTCGCCGACCCCGCGCTGACTGACGACGCCGAGCTGCGCCTGGCCCAGGGCGAGAGTGCAGCTGCCGCGTGGATGGCGGTGATCGATGCGGCAGCGCGCCAACAGGAGGCGCTGCACGATGCCCTGCTGGCCGAGCGCGCGGCCGACCTGCGTGACGTCGGTCGCCGGGTGTTGGCCCAGTTGTGCGGGCTGCAGGCGCAGGCCGAACCCGAACAACCCTACGTACTGCTGATGGCGGAGGTCGGCCCGTCCGATGTCGCGCGCCTGGACCCTGCCCGTGTCGCCGGCATCGTCACCGCCTACGGTGGCGCCACTGCACACAGCGCCATCGTCGCCCGGGCCCTGGGCATTCCGGCTGTGGTCGGCGTCGGCCCGGCGGTCCTGCTGCTCGCGGCCGGCACGCCGCTGTTGCTCGATGGACAGCGCGGCGCAGTCACGGTCGCGCCGCCAGCAGAGGTGCTGCAACGGGCATTGGCCGAGCGCGAGCAGCGCGAGCAGCGCCTGCAGGCCGCCTGGGCGAAACGCCACGACCCGGCGGTGACTCGCGATGGCCACGCCGTCGAGGTGTTCGCCAACATTGGTGAAAGCAGCGGCATCGACAAGGTCGTGGAGCAGGGTGCCGAGGGCATTGGCCTGCTGCGCACCGAACTGATCTTCATGGCCCATTCGCAGGCGCCGGACGTCGCTACCCAGGAAGCCGAGTACCGACGCGTGCTCGACGGCCTCGGCGGTCGGCCGCTGGTGGTGCGCACGCTCGATGTAGGCGGTGACAAACCACTGCCGTATTGGCCGATCGCGGCCGAGGAAAACCCGTTTCTCGGGGTGCGTGGCGTGCGCCTGACCCTGCAGCGGCCGCAGATCATGGAGGATCAGTTGCGCGCCCTGTTGCGCGCCGCCGATCAGCGCCCGCTGCGCATCATGTTCCCGATGGTTGGCCAGCTGCATGAGTGGCGCGAGGCCCGCGCCATGGTCGAGCGTCTGCGCCAGGAAACGCCGGTTGCCGACCTGCAGGTCGGCATCATGGTCGAAGTGCCTTCGGCCGCCTTGCTCGCCCCGCAGCTGGCCCGTGAAGTGGACTTCTTCAGCATCGGCACCAACGACCTGACCCAATACACCTTGGCCATCGACCGTGGCCATCCGAGCCTGTCGGCTCAGGCCGACGGCCTCGACCCGGCGGTGCTGAGCCTGATCGACATGACCGTGCGCGCAGCCCATGCCCAGGGCAAGTGGGTCGGTGTCTGTGGCGAGCTGGCGGCTGACCCGCAGGCGGTGGCAGTACTGCTGGGCCTGGATGTCGACGAACTGAGCGTGGCCGCCCGCAGTATTGCCGAAGTCAAGGCGTTGGTACGCCAGACCGATCATCAAGCGGCTCGCGCCCTGGCGCGCGAAGCCCTGCAACAAGACAGCGCCGCTGCGGTTCGCGCGCTGGTGGAGCGTTTCTGAATGGCCAAGATCCTCACCCTGACCCTCAACCCGGCACTGGACATCACCGTCAGTCTGGAGCGCTTGCGCCCAGGGCAGGTCAACCGTGCCCAGGCGCAACTCAGCCATGCTGCCGGCAAAGGCCTGAACGTGGCGCAAGTGCTCGCCGACCTGGGGCATGACGTCACCGTCGGCGGCTTTCTGGGCCGCGACAACCTGCAAGCGTTCCAAGCGCTGATCGCTCGTCGTGGCTTTGCCGACTGCTTCGTGCATGTCGACGGCGAAACCCGCAGCAACCTCAAACTGGTCGAGGCCGATGGCCAGGTCACCGACATCAACGGGCCTGGGCCTGTGGTGGATGAAGCGGCCTGCGCCGAGCTGCTGCGCCGCCTTGAACAGGTGGCACCTGGGCATGCGGCAGTGGTGGTGGCCGGAAGCCTGCCGCGAGGCATCAGCCCTGCCTGGCTGCGGCAGTTGCTCGAGCGCTTGCAGGCACTGGGATTGAAGGTGGTGTTGGACAGCAGCGGCGAGGCTTTGCGCGCCGGTTTGCAGAGTGCGCCCTGGTTGGTCAAGCCCAACACCGAAGAGCTGGGCGAAGTACTTGGCCTGAGCGTGCAGAGCGCCGCTGAACAGCGCGCGGCGGCCGAGCGTCTGCTCGCCAGTGGCGTCGAGCATGTGGTGGTGTCGGCCGGCGAGCAGGGTGTGCGTTGGTTCAGCGCCGCTCATGCGCTGCAGGCGCGGCCGCCCAAGGTGTCGGTGGCCAGTACCGTGGGCGCCGGGGATTCGCTGGTAGCTGGCATGCTCCACGGCCTGTTGGCCGAGGAAGACGCGCAGCAGACCTTGCGCCGCGCCACCGCGATCGCCGCCCAAGCCGTGACGCAAATCGGCTTCGGCATCTGCGATCGCCAGCAACTGGCGGCGCTTGAAGCCGCCGTGCAACTGACAGAACAACAAGAGGGTTGCTGATGAACATCGCCATCGTCACCGCCTGCCCCAACGGGCAGGTTTCCAGTGTCCTCAGTGCCCGCCTGCTGGCGGCCGCCGCCCAGCGTCGCGGCTGGAGCACCAGCGTCGAAGTGCTCGATACCGAGCATCCCGAGCGCCAGCTCAGCGCCGCGCAGATCGCCGAGGCCGACTGGGTGTTGGTGATCAGCACCGGCCCGGTGGATCTGGCGCGCTTCGCCGGCAAGCGGGTCTACCAGAGCACGCCTGCACAGGCGCTGGCCGACCGCGAGTGTTTTCTCGACGAAGCGGCAGCCAAGGCCGAGATGCTG
The DNA here is from genome assembly GCF_052041965.1 of Pseudomonas sp. SMSB3. Lineage (NCBI taxonomy): Bacteria > Pseudomonadati > Pseudomonadota > Gammaproteobacteria > Pseudomonadales > Pseudomonadaceae > Pseudomonas > Pseudomonas sp. SMSB3. Next base: position 174,363 of record NZ_JBKGGV010000001.1, read on the forward strand.
ACGGCGCAGGCCAGCGCTGCTGCGCCGGTGGCGGCAGTGCGCATGGTTGCGGTCACTGCCTGCCCGACCGGCGTGGCACACACCTTCATGGCTGCCGAGGCACTGCAGCAGGCAGCGCAGCAGTTGGGCTATGAGCTGAGCGTCGAAACCCAGGGCTCGGTGGGTGCGCGCAACCCGCTGTCGGCCGAGACCATCGCCGCTGCCGATGTGGTAGTGCTGGCTGCCGACATCGAAGTGCCGACGGCGCGCTTTGCCGGCAAACGCATCTACCGCTGCGGCACCGGCATTGCGCTCAAGCAGGCGCGTGCCACCTTGGACAAGGCCCTGGCCGAGGCCAAGGTCGAGGGCGCGGCCGACGGTGCCACAGCAGCGCCGGCCAAGGCCGAGAAGGCCGGGGTCTACAAACATCTTTTGACCGGCGTGTCTTTCATGCTGCCGATGGTGGTGGCAGGGGGGCTGTTGATTGCCCTGTCCTTCGTGTTCGGCATCGAAGCCTACAAGGAGGCCGGCAGCTTGCCGGCGGCGCTGATGCAGATCGGCGGCGAGGCGGCCTTCAAGCTGATGGTGCCGCTGCTGGCGGGCTACATCGCCTGGTCGATCGCCGACCGACCGGGCCTGGCGCCGGGCATGATCGGTGGTCTGCTGGCCAGTACCCTGGGCGCCGGCTTCATTGGCGGCATCGTCGCCGGTTTTCTTGCCGGCTACAGCGCCAAGGCCATTGCCCGCTGGGCGCGCCTGCCGAGCAGCCTGGAGGCGCTCAAGCCGATTCTGATCATTCCACTGCTGGCCAGCCTGTTCACCGGCCTGGTGATGATCTATGTGGTCGGCCAACCGGTGGCAGCGATGCTCGAGGGGCTGACGCAGTTTCTCGACAGCATGGGCACCACCAACGCCATCCTGCTCGGGCTGCTGCTTGGCGGCATGATGTGCGTGGACCTCGGTGGGCCTATCAACAAGGCCGCCTACGCCTTCTCGGTGGGGCTGCTGGCGTCGTCCAGCTACGCGCCAATGGCGGCGACCATGGCAGCGGGCATGGTGCCGCCGATCGGTCTGGGTATTGCCACCTTCCTGGCCCGGCGCAAGTTCGCCCAGAGCGAGCGCGAAGCCGGCAAGGCCGCGTTGGCCCTGGGCCTGTGCTTCATTTCGGAGGGGGCGATTCCGTTCGCCGCGAAGGACCCGCTGCGGGTCATCCCCGCCAGCATCGCCGGGGGCGCGTTGACCGGTGCATTGTCGATGTATTTCGGCTGCAAGCTGATGGCGCCGCACGGCGGGCTGTTCGTGCTGCTCATTCCTAATGCGATCAATCACGCGCTGTTGTATCTGTTGGCGATCGTCGCCGGCAGCCTGGTGACGGCAGTGGTGTACGCCGTCATCAAGAAAAGCGAACAGGTGGAGCTGGCCGTGGCACCGGCGAAGGGCTGAAACCTGCTCACGCTCTGCGATCGCCCTGTCGTCGCGTGAAACCGCTGCGATAGGGCGTTTTCGATCAGCGTCGGTGCTTGTGCCGCAATGGCACGAGCAAGTCACCCAGGCCGTTGTGGTCGATCTCATGCATCAACGCCAACAGTCCGCCCAACTCGCCGGCTGGAAAGCCCTTGCGGGCGAACCATGCCAGGTAGTCACCCGGTAAATCCGCAATCAACCGCCCCTGGTATTTGCCGAAGGGCATGTTGCGCGTCACCAGCAGTTCTAGCATCTCAGGTTTCATCACCAGCCTCTTCATCGAGCGGGTGGCGACGATACTGCAATCTGCACGGTCCTCCCAGGGCAATCATGCAGAAAACCGTGCCGAGCGGGTTTTTACTAGTGGCTAACTCGCTGATTTATATAGAAATTAATTTTATAGCCGATTTGGCACGATGCCTGCTCCTCTCCTAGTGACTATCACCTGCCACGGAGTTTGTGCGATGAGCAATGCAAACAAAGAAGTGATCGATATCCTCAACGACCTGATCGAGTACAGCAAGGACGGTGAAAAAGGCTTCAAAGAATCGGCCGATGATGTCAAGAACTCGGAACTCAAGGCGTTCTTCGTACAGCGCGCCGGCGCCTGCGCCAACGCAGCGGCTGAACTACAGGCTGAAGTGCGTCGCCTGGGCGGCGATCCAGAAACTTCCACCAGCGTGACCGCCGACCTGCACCGCGGTTGGGTCAACCTGAAGTCCATGCTGACCGGCAAGGACGAAGAGTCTGTACTCAATGAAGTGGAACGCGGTGAAGACCATGCGCTGAAGGCTTACAAAGAAGCCCGTGAGAAGCTGGTCAAGCACGGCCACGCTGCCGGTGACTCGACTTATGCGCTGGTCGAAAAGCAACTGCAAGGCGTGCAGCAGAACCACGACCAAGTCAAGGCGCTGCGTGACGCGGCCCGCGCTCGTTCCTAATCGAGCGGTCCTTCTACCCGGTCGCGGCCGTTAGCCTTGGCCCGGTAGAGGGCTTCATCAGCGGCGCTCAGCAGCTGAGTCAAATCGTGCTGAGTGCCGGGGGTGAAGACCCCAATGCCTACGCTTACCGTTATGCCCTGGCTGTCACCCTCAAACGGCGTTAGCGCTGCCACTTCGGCACGGATATTTTCAGCCAGTACCCTGGCGCCAGCCAAGCCCGTCTCCGGCAACACCACCTGAAATTCCTCGCCACCATACCGTGCAGCCAAGTCGGCTGGACGCCTGATGCAACGCCCCAGGGTTCTGGCGACGTTGTGCAGTGCCTTGTCGCCGCCCGCATGCCCATGGCGTTGATTGAACGCTTTGAAGTGATCGACATCCACCATCAGCACTGCCAAAGGTTGGCGATTGCGTTGGGCGCGTGCCCATTCCAGACGCAGCACCTGGTCGAGCTGGCGTCGATTGGCCAGACCGGTCAGGCTGTCGGTGGCCGCAAGCGCTACCAGCCCCTGTTCGGCGTGATGCCGACGACGCAGCTCGCGTCCCAGCAGCAATGTCAGCCAGACGATGCCGATGCACAGGACTCCAGTGGCCACACTCACCAGAATCGCGGTACGGCGCCATGACTGAAACACTTCATCGCTTGAATTGATCACCAGTACGACCAGGGGCAAGTCGCCGACCCTGGCGAAGGTATACATCTTCTGGCGCTGCGTGACGCTGGAGCGGGCCGTGAAGCTGCCCTCGGTTTGGCTGAGAATGCGCCGGAAGTTGGGCCGCTGTGCATAAGATGCGCCGACCGCGGCGTCTTGCGCAGGGGCTGGCTCACGGGCCAGCAGTTGGCCGTTGACGTTGAGCAGGTTGATGCTGCTGTCGGCGCCGATGTCCAAGCGTTTGAACAGCTCGCTGAAATACGACAGACGCAGGGCGCCTGCTGCCAGCCCAGCGAAATTGCCGTGGGCGTCGTCGATGCGCCGACTGAAACTGATGCACCAGTCCAGATCCCCTAGCCTGGCCTTGAATGGGGGGCCCACCAGCAAACCCAGCCGTGGGTCATTCAGGTGTGCCTGGAAGTCGCCGGTCTCGGCGAAGTTGGCCTGGCGCGGCACCGGGCTGCTGGAATCGCCGACCACGTTACCCTGCTTGTCCAGCCACAACACATCGCCACGCTGATGGTCGACCAGGGCGTCATTGAACAGCAGGCGCTGGCGCAACGGCTGCGGCAGGCGGGTCAGCTCTGGCCGGCTGACGGCCCAGATCAGGCCCTTGAGCGATCGATCGTATAACTCGACGTTGCGCAGGATGTCGCTTTCGATCAACTGCACGATATTGTTGGCAGCACGTACCGCCGACTGCTCGACGCTCTCGCGCTCGCGACCGAGCAGGTAGCTGACGATGGCGACGATGGCGAGCACGGCAAGGCAACTGCCCAGGTTGAGGAACAGCTCGGGGTGCGACCGGTAGAAGGCGGGGGACGACAGTCGGTTGGGCATGCGCGCTACTGCTGAGGCAGGGCCATTTTCGGCGGCGACATTCTAGGCAAGCGGTGATTGTCGGACAAGATTTGTCCGACGGAAACATCGCCAATGGCGCTTGGAAAGGGGCGGGAAGACCAGTTCCGCCCCTTGCGCCATAGCCGGTTGCGAATCAGAAGACGTTCAGGGGGTAGTCGACGATCACGCGCAGTTCATCATTGTCGCTGTTGCTGTCGATCGAAGCATAGCCCTGGCCACCGCGGTGGGTTGCGTAGCGCACCTGTACTGCGAGGTCCTTGAAGTCACCCTCTTGGAACACGTACTTGACGTCCAGATCGCGCTCCCAGTGCGTGGCATGCTTGCCGTCGGCGCGGTAGTAGTCGTAGTGGGTGGTGTCCTGGGTGGCCTTGGTCAGGTCCGCTTCGCCGCGCGAATACGACAGCGATGTGCTCAGGCCCGGAATACCGATGCCGGCGAAGTTGTAGTCGTACTGCAGTTTCCACGAGCGTTCATTGGGTGCGTTGAAGTCCGAGTACATCCGCGAGTTGTCGAGATAGACGCTGTCGCCCAGATTGATGTAGTCGAAGGGCGTATTGCCGTTGACCCGTTGATACGCGGCCGTGAGGCTGTGATAGCCGGCGTTGACGGTGAAGTGCAGGCTGTAGGTGTTGTTGTCGATCTTGCCCAGCAGCGCCTGGCCGGTGTCCTGGGTGTGATAGAAGTGCGCGCCAGGGTTGAGGCTGACCAGGTCGTTGACCACGTAGGTGTAGTCGAAGTCGGCGTAGTACTGGTTCCAGATGTCCTTGAGCTCGGCGGCATACAGGCTGGTGGTGATGCTCTCGGTGCCGCTCCAGGTGGCGCCTGCCCAGTTCAGGTGCTTGCTCTTGTCGCGCTCGTCGAGGCTGCCGTAGTAGGTGTCGATACGACGGTGGCCGCTCTGGTTGTAGGGATGGGTGAAGCTCACCTGGCCGCCTTCGAGCAAGAGGCCGTCGATGCTGGTGTTGGTCAGGCTGATGCCGCGGAAGGTCTGCGGCAGCATTCGCGTTTCGCCACCGGCAATGACCGGGTTGGTCAGAAACAGATCGCCGGCCTTGAGCTCGGTGTCGAAAGCCTTGAGCTTGAGCGCAGCACCGGCGGTGGAGAACGAGCGGGGAGCAGCGCCTAGTTCGCCGTCGTCCTTGATGTGCTCAGGCAAGATGCTGGTGCCCGCGTGACCGCCGCCGCCGTCGAGCTTCAGGCCCAGCATGGCATGGGCGTCGACGCCGACGCCGACCACACCTGGGGTATAACCGGATTCGAAGCGTGCCACTGCGCCCTGGCCCCACTCGCGGGTGTCGCGCACGTCGCTGTTGTGGTTGTTGCGGTTGAAGTAGGCATTGCGAAAATGCAGGTTGAACGACGCGCCGTCGATGAAGCCATCAGCCTTGTCTTCATCGGCCTGGGCGGCGAACGGCATCGTTGCAGTCAATGCAATGAACAGCGGGGTAAAACGAAACGCGGAAGGCACCGGGACTAGCTCCTTTGGTCTGACGGGTGTGACTGTTTTTGTTTTTCAATGCGCGTCTATTCATATCGATACGTGACAGCTGGGCTGATGGCGAGCGCACATAAAAAAAGCCGCTGATTGGCAGCGGCTTTAAAAGGCTAACATATCGACACCAACGGTGCCCATGGTCTAGCCGGGGGAAAGATGCGGCGTGCTTGAGCTGCACTCAGCTGTCGGCGGCGGTGTCGCTCGAGGCTTTCGATGCAGTCTGCTGCGCGTCTTTGGCGGCGTCGGCCTGATTGGCCAAGGCTTCGCGAGACTGTTGCTGAGTGGCCGCGAGTTGTGCGTTGCGGGCGACGAAAGCCGGGGATTCTTCGGCCATGGCCAAGGGCGACAACAACAGGGACGACAGGACGAAAACGCTGGCAATACCCATACTGTTGGACATGTTGAAACTACCTTCTTGCGGGGCAAGTGCTAATGAGGACGGGGTTAACGTTAATCCGCCCAAGCGCCCGGAAACAGGCTGATTATCGATAATCACTGTTGCGCGAAAGGTAAGGATTCACCCGATGACGGTGGCATAGGCGCTCCATGGCCAGGTAGATCACCGGCGTGGTGAACAGGGTCAACGCCTGGCTCACCAGCAGCCCGCCCACCACAGCAATGCCCAAAGGTTGGCGCAACTCTGCGCCAGCGCCGAAGCCGAACATCAGCGGCACCGCGCCGAGCAGGGCGGCGAGGGTGGTCATGACGATCGGACGCAAACGCGTCATGCACGCCTGGTGTATCGCCTGCTCAGGGGAGGCGCCCTGATCGCGCTGAGCGGCCAGGGCGAAGTCGATCAGCAGGATGCCGTTCTTCTTGACGATACCGATCAGCAGGACCACGCCGATCAAGCCCATGATGCTGAAGTCCTGGCCCATGGCCCAAAGCAGAATCAGGGCGCCCAGCCCTGCCGAAGGCAGCGTCGAAATGATCGTCAACGGGTGCACGAAGCTCTCGTAGAGCACGCCAAGTATGATGTAAACCGCCACCAGCGCCGCCAGAATCAGCCAGGGCTGGCTCGCCAGCGAGCGCTGAAAGGCCTGGGCTGCTCCCTGAAAATTGCCGCTGATCGCGTCAGGCATGCCCAGTTCACGCTGGGTGCGTTCAAGGATTGTCACCGCATCGCCCAAGGCGACGCCGGGTGCCAGATTGAACGACAGGTTGGCGGCTGGAAACAGGCCGTCATGGCTGATCGACAGCGGGCCGGTGCTGGGCGGCGCGACATGCGCCACTGCCGAGAGTGGCACCATTTCATTGCTCAACGGCGAGCGCAGGTAGAAGTAGTTCAGGCTTTCGGCTTTGCCTCGCTGCTGGGCGTCCAGCTCCAGAATCACCTTGTACTGGTTGGTCTCGGTCTGAAACTCACTGATCTGCCGCTGGCCGAAGGCGTCGTACAGCGCCTGGTCGACATCGGCGGTAGTCAGGCCGAAGCGCGCGGCGGCCTGGCGGTCGATGTCGATGCGAGTAACGCTGGCGCCCAGCTGCAGGTCGTTGGACAAATCACGAAAGGCCGGCTCTTCGCGCAGGCGGTCAGTCAGACGCTGGGTCCAGAGGTTCAGTGCCACGCCGTCGTTGCTTTTGAGCACGTATTGATACTGCGTGCGCGATGGACCGGAACTGAGGTTGATATCCTGGCCGGCGCGCAGGTACAGCACCACCCCCGGTATCTGGGCAAGCTTGGGCCGCAGCCGGTCGATCAGCTCGCTGGCCGAGACGTCGCGTTCTGCGCGCGGTTTGAGGGCGATCCAGAAGCGGCCGTTGGCGATGGTCTGATTGTTTCCGGTGACGCCCACCGCATGGGAATAGGCCTGCACCGCAGGGTCCTGGGCGATGATCGCCGCCAGCGCCTGGTGCTTGTCGATCATCGCCGGGTACGACACGTCTGCCGCTGCCTCGCTGGTGCCGAGCACGAAGCCGGTGTCCTGCTGCGGGAAAAAGCCCTTGGGAATGCCGATGTAGCCTGCCACTGCCAGGGCCAGCGTCAGGAAGAATACGCCAAGGGTCAGGCGTTGATGGGCCAACGCCTGGTTCAGGCCTTTCTCGTAACCCTTGAGCAAACGCGCGCCAATACCACCGTGCTGCTCCTGCAGCGGGCGGCGCATGAACAACGCACAGAGCGTCGGCGCCAGGGTCAACGAGACCACCACCGAAACCAGGATGGTCGCGGTAGCGGTGAGGGCGAACTCCTTGAACAAGCGCCCGACCACGCCACCCATGAACAACAGTGGGATGAAGGCGGCGATCAGCGAGAAGCTGATCGAGATCACCGTGAAACCAATCTCGCCTGCGCCCTTGAGCGCCGCCGTGCGGCTGTCGTCGCCGGCTTCCAGGTGGCGGTGGATGTTCTCGACCACGACGATGGCGTCGTCCACCACGAAACCCACGGCGATGACGATGGCGACCAAGGTCAGGTTGTTCAGGCTGAAACCGAACAGGTCCATCATCGCGCAGCTGGCGATCAGCGACACGCCAAGCACGCTGGACACCACCAAGGTGGCCGACCACTGGCGCAGAAACAGCGCCATCACCCCGATGACCAGCGCCACCGCGATCAGCAGGGTCAGTTCGACTTCGTGCAGGGAGGCGCGAATGGTCTGCGTGCGGTCCTGCAAGACCGACACCTCGACCGAGGCCGGTAGCATCTCCTGTAATTTCGGCAGCGCGGCCATGACTCGATCGACCGTGTCGACGATATTCGCCCCTGGTTGGCGAAACACCACCAGGTTCAGACCCGGTTGCTCGCCGGACCAGGCCTTGACGTAGGCGTTCTCGGCGCCGTTGATCACCGTGGCGACATCCTGCAACTGCACCGCTGCGCCGTCACGGTAAGCGACGATGAGCCGGGCGTAGTCCTCGGGGCGGAACAGCTGGTCGTTGGCGGCAAGGGTCGACACGCTGTGCTCGCCGTACAACGCGCCTTTGGCAAGGTTGAGGCTGGTCTGTTGAATGGCCAGGCGCAGGTCGGCCAAGGTGAGGCTTACCGCGGCCAGTTTTTCTGGCTGCGCCTGCACGCGAATGGCGGGGCGCAGTTGCCCGGTGATGTTGATCAAGCCGACTCCGTCGACCTGGCTCAACTGGCGTGCCAGCAGGGTCTCGGCATAGTCGCTCAGTTCGCTGCCGGGCATTTGTGCGGAGCTTACGCTCAGCACCAGCACTGGGCTATCGGCCGGGTTGACCTTGCGCCAGGTGGGCGGGTTGGGCAAGTCCCGCGGCAGGCGGGCGGTGGCGGTGTTGATCGCTGCCTGGACTTCCTGGGCGGCCGTGTCGATGTTCTTGTCGAGGCTGAACTGCAGGATCAGCGTGGTCGAGCCCAGTGCGCTGCTGCTGGTCATCTGGGTCATGCCGGGTATTGCGCTGAATTGCACCTCCAATGGCGTCGCTACCGATGAAGCCATGGTCTCAGGGCTGGCCCCTGGCAACTGCGTGGTGACCTGAATGGTCGGAAAATCCGCTTCCGGCAGCGGCGCCACCGGCAGCCGCGCAAAGCCGATAAGCCCCAGCAACACCAAGGCGAAGGTCAGCAGCAGGGTTGCCACTGGGTGATCGATGCACCAGGCAGAGACGCCGTTGCGGGTGTTCATGGCTGGCGCCGCAGGTCAGCGGGTGGCGGCGTCGAGGCGGCATCGCTGATGACGTCGACGCGCGCCCCGGGCTTGAGGCGTGACTGGCCGTCGAGCACCAGGCGTTCGCCGGGCTTGACCCCGGTGATGACCATCAGGCTGCTGTCCTGGTGCACGACATGCACCGCGACGCTGGTCACCGTGTCGCCATCCAGGCGATAGACGAAGTGGCCGTCGACAGCGCGCTGCACCACTGGCGGTGGTACCACCAGGGCGTTGCGCGCGATGGCGGTGCGCAAGCGCAAGGTGACCAGTTGCCCCGGCCATAGGCTGCCATCGTGGTTGTCGAACTCGGCCTTGACCCGCACCGTGCCGGTACTGGGCGAAACCTGGTTGTCGATCAACGCCAGGTGCCCCTCGCCAAGCAGGGCGCGGTCACCGTCGGCGTCCATGTAGGCCTGCACCAGCGCTGGGTCAGGCGCCTTGAGCAGCGCCTGCAGGGTGGGCAGTAGCTGCTGCGGCAGGCTGAACTGCACCGCGATCGGGTCGAGCTGGGTGACACTGAACAGGCCTTGCGCATCGCTGCTGCGCACCAGGTTGCCGGGGTCGACATTGCGAATGCCGACGCGTCCGGTCACCGGGGAGTGTATCTGCGTGTAGGAAAGCTGCACCTGGGCATTGGCGATCGCCGCCTGGTTGCCCTTGACCGTGGCCTGCAACTGGTTGACCAGGGCCTGCTGCTGGTCGAGGGTCTGCTGGGACACGCCATTGTCGCTGCTGAGCAGACGGTAGCGCCTGAGGTCCAACGCCGCCACTTGAAGTTGCGCCTGGCTCTGGCCGAGCTGGGCGCGCGCCTGATCGAGGCTGGCGCGAATGGCCCGGTCATCGAGGGTAGCGAGCAGGTCGCCGCGGTGGACCGATTGGCCTTCCTTGACCAACACCTGGGTCAGGATGCCGTCCACCTGTGGGCGAATCTGCACGTTGTGCAACGATTGCACGGCGCCGATGGCGCTGGCGTAGTGCGGCACGTCTTGCTCGACGACGCTGACCACCCTGACCGGTATGGCCGCCTGCGCCCGCGGCGCAATGCCTGGCTGGCGCTGTCCAAACCAGAACGCCACGGCCAATAAGGCGAACAGTGCGCAAGCGGCAAGCACAATAGCTCGAGAACGACGTCGCATTGGCGCAGGCACCTTGGCCGATGGGGTAGCTGTGCAGATTATCGGGATGCGCGGAGCAATCCACGCTTTTTTGCGCACCTGGCATCAGAAACCAATGAAGGCATAGAAGACCGGCGCTTGCGCCGTGGTGTGCAAGCCCAGCGCCTGCAACTCATCTACCCGTTCAGGTTGCTCCACGTGCAGCGTCCAGCCTAGCCCGATAGGCGCTGCGCGGGGCGCCTGCGTGGCAGCGGCGAACGCGCTCATCTGCGGCAGATAGGCGGTAAAGCCGTTGCCTTTGAGGGCGCTGGTGGTCATTTCCAGCGCCTCGCAGATGGCAACCTTGGCGGCAATGTCAGCGCGATCCGCCTGCCGTGAAGCGTGCACCAGCGCCTGCAGCGCGGCGTCCACCGGCAGCGATCCATGGATCAGCTCAGGGCCTTGCTGCCAGGCCTCTGCAGGGCAGTCCTTGTGCTCTGGGCGCAGCGCGATGTGCGGATTGATTTCCACCGGATAGATGCGGCAAACCAGCGGCCGCTGGTCGTAGATCGAGCACAGGTCGTCAGCATCGAGGTGACGGCAGCGCCCCGGATTGAAGGCGGCGAAGGTCACCGCGACCCGCGCCTCGGCGCTGCCGCACGGTACCGGGTAGGAACGGCGCATGACATGCTCGCGCTGTTCGACCGGCATGCCGGGCCCGTCGCTGACGAATGCCTCGATCAGCACGATCACCTGGCCGCCTGACACAGCCCATTGCCGTGCTTCATCCAGGGTCAGGGGTACATGGTGGCCGGTGCAGCATTTACCGCAGCCAGTGCAGGCGAAGCGCAGGGTGTCGTTCACTTGGCCTGGGGGTTCCATTCGCTGACGAAGGCCTGCTGTTGGCGGCGATCGTACAGGCACAGCTCGCTACCGGTGCGCTGCTTCATGTGCTTCTGCGCATAGGTGCCTTCGATCAGCAACGCGCTAAAGCCCACCCGGTCGTCGAACTCGGCGGGCTTGCCGCGGGCATGTGCGTTCTTGAACTGGCTGGCTTTGAGGCAGGCATTGAGCATCTGCTGGCGCTGGTCGTTCCAGGCCTGGGTGCTGGAAGCCTGGGCGGCACTGCTGAACAGCGTGCAGGCGATCACAAGGGAGCTAAGAAACTTCATACGCGGTTCCAGGATTTCATCCGAGGGGCGCGAATCATGCCCGAGCGCCCCTGGCGTCACGCCAGGGAGTTTGTCGCTGAATATAAAAACACGAGCATCAACGCTCGGCAAATACCACTGTGCGTGCAGCAGTTACCAGGCAATCGGTCAAGTCTGGCGAGGAGAATTTGGTAAGGATCGAATTGGCCCCGGCCTGGCGGGCTTTTTCGCTGCTCATGGCGCTGTCCAGCGAGGTGTGCAACAGCACATACAGGTGCTGGAAGTCGGGCGTCTCACGCAGGGTTCGGGTGAACGCATAGCCGTCCATTTCCGACATCTCGATGTCCGAGACAATGATATTGATCTCCTGGGCTGTGCCTTGCAGTTCCAGCAGCACGTTGATGGCATCCTTGGCGCTGCGCGCGGTATGGCAGTCGATGCCTAGGTTGCGCAGGGTGTGCACCGACTGCTGCAAGGCCACCTGGCTGTCATCGACCACCAGAATGTTCGCGGCAGCCAGCAGGCTGGCGTCCTCTTCGCTCAACTCGCCCGGCTGTGGCTCGTGCGCAGGCGGAGCGATGCCGTGGATGACCTTTTCGATGTCGAGCACCTGCACCAAGGTGTTGTCGACCCGCGTCACGCCGGTGATGAACGAGCGGTTGCCCGAGCCGAACGGCGGCGGCTTGATGTCAGTGCTCAGGCAGTGGACGATGCGGCTTACCGCCTGCACGTGCAGACCTTGGCGTGAGCGGCTGATCTCGGTGACGATCAGGCAGCCGCCATTCGGGTCTGCCAGCGGGCGCTCGCCGATGGCCCGCGACAGGTCGATGACCGACAGCGAGTTGCCGCGCAGTGTCGCCACGCCCTTCACGTGCGGATGTGATTCAGGCAGCTTGGTCAGCGGCGGGCAGGGGATGATTTCGCTTACCTTGAGCAGGTTGATTGCCATCAGCTTGCCGCTGCGCAGGGTGAACAGGAGCAGCGACAGCGAATCCGCGCGGGCTTTATGCGTGGCCATGGTGATCTTCGTGAGGCACAGGGGATGCCGGGTTATCGGCCTGATCAGGCAAGGCTTTAGCGTTTGCAGATCCCCGCGCATGAATTGTGCAAGCCACTGTCTTGCTATTCAAAACCGAGCGCGATCAGGTAGATCGCGCTGGAGTCCAGTGCAGGACGAATCTGCCAATCACCGCTCGCGCAGGGCCTCCTTGGCTCGGTTCAGAGGTTTGATCAGGTAGTCGAGGATGGTTTTCTCGCCGGTGCGGATATCCACCGTGGCGATCATCCCCGGCACGATCGCGAAATGCTTGCCGGCCTTGTTGGTCAGGCGGTCCTGCTCGGTGCGGATGAACACCCGGTAGTAGTAGATCTCTGGTTTGACTTCATCTTGCAGGGTATCGGGCGAGATCCCGACGACCTTGCCTTCCAGCCCGCCATACACCGAATAGTCATAGGCGCTGATCTTGACCTTGGCCGCCTGATCAGGATGGATGAAGGCAATGTCGCGCGGGGCGATCCGTGTCTCGATCAGCAAACGCTCGTCCATCGGCACGATCTTCATCACCTGCCCGCCCGGCTGCACCACGCCGCCCAAGGTGTTGACCTCGATATCCTTGACGATCCCGCGCACCGGCGAACGCAAGGTCAGGCGGGTCAGCGAATCGCTGCGCCCGCGGATCACTTCCGACAGGCTGTCAGCTTCGGCGCTGGCCTTGGCCAGTTCCTCGCGGGCGCGTACCAGGTATTCGGAGCGGGCTTCATTGGCCTTGAGCTCCAGTTCCGAGCGCTGGCGGTTCAGGCGGATTACCTCGACCCGGCTGGAAGCGCCCATCTTGGCCAGGTTCTCGGTGATCTTCAGTTCTGCTCGCACCAGGCGCAGCGAGTCCTCGATGCCGGCCAGGGTCTGCTCCAGGCCACGCCGGCGCGTCTCGTAGAGCGCGGTTTCGGCGTCGATCAGCTCGGGCGAATCGCGCAGGCTGTCCGGGAACTTCAGCGGCTTGCCAGTCACCTCTGCGCGCAGTCGCGCCACGCTGGCCTTGGCGGCGCGGAACTTGGCTTCGCTTTCGCCGACGCTGGAGGCGGTCTTGGTCGGGTCGAGCTGGGCGAGCACCTGGCCGCGCTCGACCAGGTCGCCTTCGGCCACGTTCATCTGCGCGACGATGCCGCCTTCGAACGACTGAATCACCTGTTCGCGGGAGCTGGGAATGACCTTGCCGGTACCGGTGGACACCTCGGTCACTTCGAACCAGGCCGCCCAGGCCAGGAAAGCGGCCAGCATCAAGGCACATAAGGTGATGACGCGCCCGGCGCGCAGCACCGCCTGATCATCCTGGCCATCCAGGTAGGAGGCGGGAAGTTCGTGGTTGCTCATGCCTGCGCTCCTTGCAGCTTGGCCAGGGCGGCATCACGCTTGTCGTCGATGACGATGCGCCCGTTGTCCAGCACGATGATTCGCTCTACCCGCTGCAACACACTCAAGCGGTGCGTGGCGATCACCAGCGTGCGGCCCTGGCAGAAGCGATCGAGATTATCCAGCAGCTTGCGCTCGGTGATGTCGTCCAGCGATGCGGTCGGCTCATCGAGCAACAATACCTGCGGCTGGCGCACCAGCAGGCGTGACAGGACCAAGGCCTGGCGCTGGCCACCGGAGAGGCCTTGGCCGCCCTCCAGGATCAAGTGGTCGAGCCCCTTGGGCAGGCGCCGGACGAACTCCAGGGCGCCGGTCGCGGCCAGCGCTGCCACCAGTTCCTGGTCGCTGGCCTGACCGGCGCCGAGGGTGAGGTTCTCGCGCAGGGTGCCGTGGAACAGGCGCGCATACTGGGCCAGCACGCCCACGTCGCGGCGCAGGTCGGCGGGGTCGAGGTGCGCCATGGCGATGCCGTCCAGAGTGACTTCGCCCTGGCTCAGGTCCATGGCGCCTGCGAGCGCCTGCAACAGGGTTGATTTGCCGGCACCGTTGCGCCCCAGCACGGCGATGCGTTCGCCAGGCTGGATATCCAGTTGGCCGATGCTCAGTACCGGTGGCGCCTCTGGGTTATAGCCGAAGGTGGCCTGGCGCAAGGTGTATTCGCCGCGAATCGCGGGCAGATGCACCCGCGCTTCACCTTCAGGGTGATCGACCGGTGCCTGCATCAGCTTGTCCAGCCCTTGCAAGGCGACCTTGGCCTGCTGCCAGCGGGTCAACACGTGGGTCAGCTGTGCCAGCGGCGCCATCATGCGCGATGACAGCATCGAGGCAGCCACCAGGCTCCCGGTGGTGAGGTCGCCGGCGATCACCATCGGTGCGCCGATCACGATGACCACGGCGAACACCGCACCCTGCACGTTCTGCGTCCAGGTCACCAGGCCATTGGTGAGTGTGCGCAGGCGCAGGTTGGTGTGTGCGCAGGCGGCGTTGTACTGGTTCCACTGGCGCTCGAAGCGCGCCTCGGCCTGCAAGGCCTTGATCTCGTCCAAGCCCTGGATGCTTTCCACCAGCATGGCATTGCGCAGCGACGACTCGCGCATCGAGGCGTTGGCCAGCACCGCCAGGCGTCGTTGTGCGAGCAAGCCGGGAACGACCATGGCCAGCAGCGCCACCAGCGGGATGAACACCAGCACGCCGCCGATCAGCCAGAACACGAACAGGAACAACAGGAAGAATGGCAAGTCGGCCAGCGCCGTGGCCGTGCTCGAGGTAATCAGGTCACGGATCGATTCCAGTTCACGCAATTGCGAGATGAACGAGCCGGTCGATTTCGGCCGCGCCGAATTGCGCAGGCGCAGGGCATGCCCGTACACCAGGTCCGATACCCGCAGGTCGGCCCGCTTGCCCAGCAGATCGGTGACCTTCAAGCGCAGCAGGCGCATGCTGAAGTCGAACACCAGTGCCAGCACCACACCGCCGAACAGCACATACAGCGTGGGCAACGACTCGGCCGGGATGACCCGGTCGTAGACCTGCATGGAAAACAGCACCCCCGCCAGGGCGAGCACGTTGGCTACCAGTGAGGCGACCATCACCTGCCCATAGGGGCGCAGGTCGCGCAAGACGATGCGGGCGAACCAGTGACGATCGTAAGGCGCCGTGTAGTCATCAGTACGCACATCGCGCAGCGGCCGCGCCGGGCGCATCAGCGCCACGCGGTTGATCCTGCCTTCGAGCGCATCGCGTGGCAGACGCGAAGTCAAGCGCTGGTCACCTGCGAACACCACCGCCAGCTGATCGTCTTCGGTCACCGCCTCGACCGTGGCCAGCTGGCCGTCGTCGAGCTCCAGCACCAGCGGTGTGCGCCACTGGCGCAGGGCTTTGGCGTCGTAACGCACGAAGCGCAGGGTCAGGCCGGCCTGGCGCGCCATGTGGCGCAGGATCTCATCCAACGGGGGGGCATCCTCGACTGCTGCCAGGCGGATACGCTGGGGCGAGACATCCAGACGATAGTGGTGGGCGACCTGCAGCATCACTTCCAGCCACGGGCCAAGATCGGGCCGTGGCTCCACGGCATGCTCAGGGGGTTGTGCCTGACTGGCCTGGGCCAGGTTGACGGTATCGTTCATGGCGCGATTTCCACCCCTTGCAGGTTGCGCCCTTCCAGCCCGAAGGCGGTTCGCAGGGCACCGGTGTTGTACAGGCAGTCGACATCCAGGCGCAGCAGGTCGGAGCGGGTGCCAGCGAGTTCGAAGCGCGACTGATAGATTTCCTGCTCGGCGTTGAGCAGGTCGAGCAGGGGCCGGGTACCGAGGTCCAGGTATTGCCGTCCATACAGCACGCGGGCCTCCTGAATGCTGCTTTGGCGGGCCTCGAGCGAGCTCAGGCGACGGCCCAGGCCGGAGGTTTGCGCCACCGCCTCGGCCAAGCCGCGACGCGCTTGCAGGCGCGCTGCGTCTTCGGCGGAATCAGCGGCGGTCAGGGCATGCCCCGCAGCGCGGCTGCGCGCGCTGGTGGCGCCGCCTTGGTAGATCGGCACCTCGACGTTCAAGTAGATGCCCGCCTGGGTGCGGTCCAGGCGCGAGTTGTCGCGGTTGTAGTCGTCGTCCAGGTAATGATTGACCTGCGGCTGCAATGACAAGGTCGGATAAGCTTCGGCCTTGGCCTGGGCCAACTCAGCCTGGGACTGGGCGCGCAGGGCCAGGGCCATGAGTACGGCCGGTAGTCGGTCGGCAGCGCTGGCGGGTCGCTTGCACGCCTGGTTCAGCTCAGGCGGGGCGTGTTCGGCCAGCGCCGGCGGCTCGGCGCGACCGAGCAATTCGGCCAGGGTCGAGCGCCAGCGCTCGTACTGCGCCTGGTATTCCTCGAGGGTCGCGCGGGCGCCCTCGACGCGCGACTCGGCCTGGACCACATCGGAGCGGGTACTGGCGCCCATGTCGCTGCGCTGGCGAGCCATGTCGGCAATCGATCCGACGCCGCGGATCTGATCGCGGGCGATGACGATCAGTTGCTCGTAGCGGCGCGTCTCGATCCAGGCATAGGCGGTATCGCGCGCCAGGTCGTCGACCACCAGCAGGATATTGGCCTGCGCCCGCGTGGCGGCGGCCTGGGCGGCGCTCACGGCGCTGTCGACCTTGCCGAAATCGTAGAGCATCTGCTTGAGCGACAGGTTCAGCGCCTGGCTGCTGCGATCACCGCCGTAACCGGTGTCGTAGCCGGTACGCAGGCCACCGGAAATCTGTGGGTAGTAACCGGCGCGGGCAACGTTGATGCCTTCGCCCTGCTTGTAGAGGTTGCCGATCGCCTCGGCAATGCTGGGATGCCACTGGGCAGCGGTGAGTACTGCCTCGGCCAGCCCTAATCGGTCGCCGCTGACGGCACCTTGACCGGCAAATGGGCGAGCGGAAATGGCATCGGGCGCGTCACGCATCAATGACGGCCCGATGGTGCGCAATCTGGGGTCAATGTCGTCGGCTGCCTGGACAACCGGGTTGAGGTTCAATGCCAGGAGCCCGAGGGCTCCCAGCCACAGCGGTGATAGCGGACTGCTTCGCTTCACGAAATTCCCTTACTGCTACTCGTCCTTGTCGCCGGGCGTTACGCCCGGCGGGTTACAGCGGCCTCAGACTATATGGATGCTGTTCTGCACCCAGAGGTGGTGGCTCGGATCTTCCTGGGCCGTGTATTGGTTATAGTCGATCCCCTCGGCGCTGTGGTTGCCGACCAGGTTCCAGTTGTCGGTCATGTGCAGCGTGTCATTGTTGTCCCCCTTGATGATTAGCGTGTCATTGCCAGGCTCGGTGACCGCTACCACGTCTGCCAGGTTGAGGGTCAGCGCCACCGCGCTGGTGTCGTTGAGGTCGATGACCTCGATGTTGTGGATACGCTCGGCCAGGGCCCCCAGGTCGATGCTGGCATCGCCACCGCCCCAGAGCAGGGTGTCGGTGCCGCTGCCACCGTCGACGCTGGCGAAGTTCTGGTCGATCACCTCAAGCGTGTCGTTGCCCGCGCCGCCCTCCAGGGTGACCTGCCCACCCTGGCTCGCCACCAGGTGATCGTCAGCGTCGCTGCCCAGCAACGCTTCACTGCCGGCCGCTGCCGCAACGCTGGCCAGGGCCACATGATCGTCGTCAGTATCGGCTACCAGGGCGGAGAAGGCCCGAGCGCCACTGGCGTTGTTCAGGTTGACGGTCAGCGTGGCGGTGTCGGTGGTGCCGTTGGGGTGGGTCAGCTCATAGGTGAAGACGTCCTGTTTGCCAACGGCGACCGAGGTCAGGCCGCTTTTCAGGGTATAGGTGTAACTGCCGTCGGCCTGCACCAGCAGCGTGCCGTAGGTACCGGTCACACTGACCCCGTTGTAGCCCGGAATGGCATAGGTGCCGGCTGCGGTCAGCACGCTCAGCACAGTCAACGCAGAGCCGAGGTTATCGGCGCCGGTGGGGTCGGTGATCAGGTTGCCGGTAACCGGCGTGTAGCCGCTGACCACGAACTCGTTGAGGTGCGTGGTAGTGGCGTTGACGCTGGTGGTGATGGAGCTGGCCAAGCCGATACCACCGGCTGTCACCCGTACCTGGTAAGCGCCGGCTGCCTGGTTCTGGAAGGTGTAGCCTGCGCCGCCGCCCAGCAAACTGACCAGCGATGCGCCGCCGACCGACTGCACCACGACATACTGCCCAGTCGCCGGGTTGAGCTTGAGTAGGTCGATGGTGGTGCCGTTGAGCAGCGCCAGCAGGTTGGTGGAGTTGACCACCACCTGCAGGTTGGCCGTGGTGTCGGCGGCAACTGTGGTGGTGTAGGTGGCCGAGCGGCTGCCGATCACCGGCAAGGCCAAGCTACCGAGCGTGCTGCTGCTGGTGTCGACGCGGTTGGCCAAGGTGATGCTGGTGCTGTCGATATCGTTGACCGCATCGACGACCGTGGCTGGCGCGCCGAGGTTGCCGTTGTTCCAGATTTCGTTGGCTTGCGGGCTGTCGATGCGCACATACAGGTTGGCGCCGTCCGACAAGCCGTTGGGGTGCACCAACTGGTAGTTGAACACGTCTACCTTGCCCACGCTGGCAGGGCTGCCATTGGGGGTGTAGGTGTAGCTGCCATCGGCGTTGATCAGCAGCGTGCCGTACTGGCCCTGCACCGTGGTGCCGCTGCCGGCAGCGACATAGACGCCGTTTTTCAACACCTGCAGTACGGCGCCGCTGTCCGGCCCGCGGGCATCGACCGTGCCATCCGTGCCTGGATCGGTGACCACATTGCCCGACACCGCCGTGCCGACCCCGGTGAACTGAGTCAGGCTGGTGGCAGCGATATCCAGGGTGGTGGTGACCTGGGTAACCAGGCCGATACCACCGCTGGCCACGGTCAGGCGGTAGTCGCCCGCTTGCAGGCTGCCGATGTCCACCTGCAGGCCGATCGGCAGGATGATCAGGTCGAGCAAGCCTTGGGTATTGCCGACGGCGAGGTTGACCCAGGCGCCGCTGGCATTCTTGACCTGCAAGGTAAAGGTGGCGTTGTTCAGCAGCGCCAGCACGCTATTGGTGGTGAGCGTCAGCGTTGGGTCGACCGTAGTGCCAGCGCCCACCGTCCAGGTGAAGGTTTTGCTGAAGCCGGACAGCAGCGTGGTGAAGCTGTCGCTGTAGGTCTGCGTAGCCGTGACCGGTGCCAGGTTGACAGTAGCGGTGGCAAGGTTGTCGCTGGCGACGACAGGCGCATTGGCATCCACATCCGGGGCGGTGATGTTGACGTTGCCGGAGACATTGCTGCGCGGGTCGGTAAGCGTTACCGAGAGCACCTGGCCGTTGTCTTGCGGCGGGTTCAGGGTCACGCTGAAGCTGCCATTGGGCTGCACCACGGCGGTTTGCAACACGGTGCCAGTGGCGCTGCGCACGGTGACCGTGGCACCGACCTCGCCAGTGCCGGTCAAGGTGCTGCCGTCGGCACTGATGACCAGGTTGGCGGCGTTGGCCGGCGGGGTGAAGTCGGGCGCGGTCAGCGGCGTGGCAGTCGAGGTGTTGCCGGCAGCGTCGGTGAGGGTGACGCTCAGGGCCTGGTTATCGATCTGCGCGGCGCTGAGGCTGACCACGAACAGGCCGTTGCTGCCAACCGTGGCAGTGCCCAGCACGGCGCCTGCGCTGTTGCGCACGGTGACGGTGCTGCCGACCTCGCCGGAGCCTGTGACTGCCGTGCCGTTGGCATTGATGGCAGCCACCGGCGCGGTCGGTGGCGTGGTATCGGGCGCGGTGATGCCAGCGCTGCCCGATTGGTTGCCGGCAGCGTCAGCCTGGCGTACCAGCAAGGCCTGGCCGTTAGCCTGGGCGCTGCTCAGTGCCACGGTGAAGCTGCCGTCGGGCTGCACGACAGCTGTGCCCAATGGGCCGCCCGGGCCTTGCACCGTAACGGTTGCGCCAGGTTCACCAGTGCCGGTCAGCAAGGTGCCGCCCGCGCTGAGCTGCAAGTTGGTCGGCGCCAGCGGCGCCTGGGTATCAGGGGCGGTGAACGCGGTGCTGCCGGAGACGTTGGATGCCGCATCGGCCTGGGTCAGGCTCAGCACCTGACCATTGAGCTGGGCGCTGCTCAAGTTGATGGCGAAGCCGCCGGCACCGTTGACCAGGCCGCTGCCCAGCACATTGCCGGCGGCGTCCCGTACGGTGACCGTGGCGCCTGCTTCACCGGTGCCGCTGAGCACCAAGCCGTTGGCCGACAAGGCGGTGACCACTGGATTGGCTGGTGGGGTGATGTCAGCAGCGGTGATGAACACCGGCTGCGACTCGCCGCCAAGCAGCGATCCGGCTGTTACCGAGAGGTTTTCGCCGTTGAGCTGCGGGGTGTTGAGGGTGATCGAAAAACCGCCATTGCCGATGTTGGCGCTGCCACTGCCGATCAGGTTGCCAGCGGCGTCGTAGACCCGGATGGACGCACCCGTGGTGGCCGTGCCCGTCAGGGTCAGGCCGTCAGCAGCCAGTGTGACGTTCAAGGGTGACGCCGGTGGAGGCACCAGTGGCGTCAGGTAAGTCTCCACCGCCGAGGTGTTATTGGCAGCATCGGTCTGGGTCACGGCGAGCGAGGCGCCCGAGCCTGGCGCAGGTTGCAGCGGGATCGAGAAATTGCCACCGCTGTCGACCTGGCCGGTACCGATGACACCACCATTGAAACTGACGGTCACGGTTGCGCCTGGTTCGCCGCGACCGGTGAGGATGTCATAGGTGGTGTTGACCCCCAGGTTGGTGACGATCTCTGGCGGCAGGGTGTCGAGGGTTTGGTACTCGGCAGGGATCGAGGTGTTGCCGGCGGCGTCGGTGGCAATGACCGTCAGCAGCTGGCCGTTGTTCTGCGCAGGCGTCAGGGTCACAGTGAACGTCCCGCCGTCGGGCACGGTAACGGTACCGACCACCGTACCGGCGGGGTTGCGCACGCTGATGACACTGCCCACTTCGCCAGTGCCGCTGAGCAACGTGCCGTTGCCAGTGAGGGTCAGGTTGGCAGGCTGCGGCGGCGGCACCAGGTCGGGCGCGGTCAATTGCAGCGGCGCCGATGGATTGCCAGTCGCGTCCTGGGCGATCACCGTGAGGACCTGGCCATTGATCTGCGGCGTGTCGAGGTTGAGCACCAAGGTGCCGTCGGGGTCGATGGTGCCTTGGCCAACCAGATTGCCCTGGTTGTCGATCACCGTAACGCGCGCGCCGGCCTCACCGGTACCGATCAACTGGGTGCCGCTGCCGTTGAGCGTGGCCACGACCGTGGCCGGCGGAGTGCTGTCCACAGCCAGCACCGTGCTGATCGGCGAGACGTTGCCGCTTGCGTCCTCCAGGGTCACTTGCAGGGTTTGGCCATTGAGCTGGGCTGCATCCAGGTCGACCAGGAAGGTGCCGTTGGCAGCGACCGTGGTGGTGCCGATTTCAGTGGTGCCGACATACACCCGAACGGTGCTGCCGGGTTCCCCGGTGCCGCCCAGCTGGTCGCCAGCGGCGTTGAGCCGCAGGTTCAAGGCTGCCTCCGGAGGCGTCAGATCAGGTGCATTGACCGTGACCGGCGCGCTGATGTTGCCAGGTGGGTCGGCCTGCTGCACCGACAGCACCTGCTGATTGATCTGCGCCGGCGTGAGCTCGACGCGGAAGCTGCCATCGGCCAGCACCACGGTCGTCCCCAGTACCACGCCCGCGGCGTCGCTGACGGTGACGGTCGCGCCGACCTCGCCGCGACCACTGACCACGCTGCCGTCGGCGTTGATGACGACATCGGTGAGGGCATCGGGTGGCGTGAAGTCGGGCGTTTGCAAACTGCTCGGTGGCGACACGTTGCCGGCAGCGTCGGCTTGGGTGAGGCTGAGCACTTCGGCATTGCCCAGCGCAGGGCTGAGGGTCACGGTGAAGTCGCCGCTGGCCTCGACGGTGGCGGTGCCGATCGGATCGCCTGCGCCATTGCGCACGGTGACCAGCGCACCCGGCTCGCCGCGTCCGGTCAAGGTCACGCCGTCGCTGGAGATCGTAAGCTCTGCTGGCGCGGCCGGTGGCGTGATATCAGGCGCGATCACGGTACCTGGGGTCGACTGATTGCCGGCGGCATCGGTCAGAATCACCTGCACCTGCTCACCATTGGCTTGCGCGGGGCTCAGAGTCACTTGGAAGGTGCCGTTGTCGCGCACCACGGCCGTACCCAGAACGGTGCCATCGGTGGCTACCACGCGCACACTGGCGCCGGCTTCACCGCTGCCGTCGAGCAGGCTGCCGCCACTGGAGAAGGCCAATCCGCCAGGGGCGTCGGGGGCGATGCGGTCCGGGGCGGTCAGGCTGACGCTGTTGGACTCGTTACCTGCCGCGTCGGCCTGGGCGGCGCTGAGCAATTCACCGTTGAGCTGCGCGGTGGCCAGGGTGATGCTGAAGTTGCCACTGGCATCGACCACGCCAGTGCCCAGCTCGATGCCACCCTGACCCAGCACGGTCACGTTCGCGCCGGCTTCGCCACGGCCGCTCAAGACCAGGCCGTCACTGGACAAGACAAGGTCACTCAGCGGTTGCGGCGCGGTGGTATCGGGCGCCTGCAGGTCCGCAGGCAGCGAAGCACTGCCGTCACTGCCCACGGCGCTCACCTGCAGCAGCTCGCCATTGGCCTGAACGCTGCCGAGGTTGACGCTGAAGGTGCCGTCAAGGGCGGTCGGCGCCGAACCCAGCAATACACCGCCAGGGCCGTAGACATTGACCGTGCTGCCCAGCGCGGCGGTTCCGCTGACGACCAGGCCGTCGGCGGACAGCAGCAGGTTGTCTGGCGCGTCGGGCACCAGCGCGCCCGGTGCCAGGATGCTCTGTGCAGGCGAGACGTTTTGCGCCACGTCGGCCTGTACCACGCTCACGCTTTCGCCGGTGATCGCGGCAGGGACAAGGGCGACGCTGAAGCGGCCATCGGCGCCGACGACCGCGGTGCCCAGGGGGCTACCATCGGCGGCACGCACCGTGACCGTAGCGCCTGCTTCACCGGTGCCAGTCAGCGTCGCGCCATCGGCCGAGACTGCCAGGTTGGTCACTGCCTCAGGCGCCGTGGTGTCCGCTGCGGTGTAGGCGGCGGCGGGCGATACATTGCCCGCAGCGTCGGTCGCCGTCACCTGCAAGGTCTGACCGTTGGTCTGGGCGCTGGCCAGGGTGACCTGGAAGGTGCCGTTGCTGGCGGCCACTGCAGTGCCCAGCACGGTCCCGGCAGCATTGCGGACGGTCACTGTGCTGCCGGCCTCGGCGGTACCGCTCAGTTGCAGGCCGGTCGCCGCCAGGGCCAGTGCAGTCGGTGCTGCAGGCGCGGTGAAGTCAGGGGCCGTTACCGCAACGGCAGCCGAGGTATTGTTGCCGGCGTCGGTCTGCGTCACGCTCAGGCGCTGGGCATTGAGTTGGGCGCTGTCCAGGGTCAGGGTGAAGCTGCCGTTGGCGGCGACCTGGCCAGTACCGATGATGGTGCCATC
This sequence comes from Pseudomonas sp. SMSB3, assembly GCF_052041965.1. Classification (NCBI taxonomy): domain Bacteria; kingdom Pseudomonadati; phylum Pseudomonadota; class Gammaproteobacteria; order Pseudomonadales; family Pseudomonadaceae; genus Pseudomonas; species Pseudomonas sp. SMSB3. The sequence goes on from NZ_JBKGGV010000001.1 coordinate 197,950, forward strand.
GGGACCGCGCACGGTCACGCTGGCACCGGCTTCGCCCAGCCCGGTCAGCGTCAGGCCGTTGTTGTTGAGCACGACGTTGCTCAGGGCGGCGGGGGCGGTGAGGTCCGGGGTCGTTACACTCACGGCCGGCGACACGTTACCGGCTGCATCCACCTGGCTCACACCGAGGGCGCGGCCATCGGCTTGCGCGGTGGCGAAGTTCACGGTGAAGCGGCCATCGGCGCCTACCGTTGCGCTGCCCAGCACGCTGCCAGCGGCATCGCGCACCTGCACGGTGGCGCCCACCTCGCCGCTGCCGGAAAGCTGGCGGCCATCGGCGCTCAGCACCGGGTCGGTGACCGCAGCCGGCGGCGTGCGATCTGGCGTGGCCAGGCTGGCCGGTCCGGAGACATTACCTGCGGCATCGCTCAGGGTCACCTGCAGCGCGCTGCCGGTGGTTTGTGCGCTGGGCAGGGTGATCTGGAATTGCCCGCTCTGGTTGACCGTGCCGGTGGCCAGGATCGCCCCGCTGGCATCGCGCACCGTGACCAGCGCCCCCGCTTCGCCTTGGCCACTGACCACGGTGGCGGCGTTGTTCAGGCTCAGCCCGGTGGCGGCGCCCGGCGCTTGCAGGTCTGCAGCCTGGACGGTGGCGGCCAGCGAGACATTGCCGGCGGCATCGGCCTGGGTGATGGTGAGATTCTGGGCATTGGCCTGGGCAGGCACCAAGGTCACGTTGAACAGGCCGTTGCTGCCCACTACGGCGGTGCCAAGCAATGTCCCGCTCGCATCGCTTACGCTGACCGTCGCGCCTACCTCACCACGGCCAGACACCAGGCTGCCGCTGCGGTTGATCGCAACGTCCGCAGGCGCGTCGGGCGGCGTGGTGTCTGCCGCAACGATGGTGGCGGGCACCGAAGGCGCGCCGCTTGCCGAGGCGCGCGCCGTGACGTTCAGGGTTTGGGCGTTGAGCAGGGCATTGGCGAAGAAGATGCGGAAGATGCCGTCGCTGCCCACCGTGGCACTGCCCAGTGTGGTGCCGGCAGAGGTGACGGTAATCAGGCTGCCGACCGTGCCTTCACCGGTCAGCAGGAAGCCATCGGCGCTCAGGCTGAGGTTGCTTGGTGCAGCCAGTTCAGCGCCGGTTGGCCCCGCTACGTTGATGCCAGTTTCATTGTTGCCGCCGTCGCGCACCACCAGTTGCACGTTGTCGCCCGCTTGCAGCGGCGGATCCACCGTGACCACGAACGAGCCGTCCGCTGCCACGACCGCTGTACCCAGCTCGGTCGTGCCGTCGCGCACGATGACCGTGGTGCCGGCCTCGGCGGTGCCGCTGATGAGGGCGCCATCCGGGCTCACGGCGATGTCCGTGGCCGCCGCTGGCGGTGTGGTGTCCGCAGCGCTGACCGGGGTCGGCAGGGTGCTGTTGCCGGCGGCATCGGTAACCACCACGGTGACGGTTTCGCCATTGAGCAACGCAGGCGTCAACGGCACGCTGAAGCTGCCGTCAGGGTTGACTGCCTGCGTGGTCTCGACGCCAGTTGGGCTGATTACCGTGACCGACGCTGCGCCGGGCGCAGTGCCGGTCAGGGCCAGGCCATCGGCGCTGATTGCAAGGTCGCCCGGCACTGCGGGCGGGGTCAGGTCAGGCGCAGTGGCCTGGCCGGTAGCCGATGCGATGCCCTGGGCGTCGACCTGGATGACGGAGAGGACCTCGCCATCCAGTTGTGGCGGGGTCAACGCGACGCTGAAACTGCCCCCGGCCGGCACTACGACGCTGCCCAGCAAATCGCCAGCCGCGTTGCGCACCTGCACGGTGGCGCCCACTTCACCGCTGCCCAGCACAAGGGTGCCGTCGGCGCTGACCTGCAAAGCGCCAGGGACGTCTGGGCCGCTGGTGTCGGCGGCAGTGTACGGTGTCGAGCCGGAGGCATTGCCAGCGGCGTCGGTCAGTACCACGGACACGGTCTGGCCGTTAGTCTGCGCAGGCGTGAGCGTGACGCTGAAGTTGCCGTCGGCGTCGACCACGTCGCTGCCGAGCAACTGCCCGGCAGCATCGCGCACCTGCACCGTGGCGCCAGGTTCGCCCTGGCCGCTCAGCACCAGGCCATCGCCACTCAGGGCAAGGCCTTGCGCAGGTGCCGGCGGCTGCAGGTCGGCGGCCGTGATGGTATTGACTGGGGAGACGTTGTTGCCGCCATCGACCTGCACCACGGTCAAGGTCTGGCCGTTGAGCTGGGGAGGATCGATGGTCACGCTGAAACTGCCATCGGCCTGCACCACGGCGCTGCCCAGGACGACGCCGTCGGCGCCGGTCACCTGGACCTGCGCGCCGGCCTCACCGGTGCCGCTGAGCAGCGCACCATCGCTGGACAGCGCCAGGTCGGCGGTGCTGACTGGCGCGGTGGTGTCTGGCGCCGCCAGAGCGACGCTGACCGACACGTTGCCAGTCGGATCGCGTTGTTCGACGGTCAGGGCCTGGCCGTTGTTCTGCGCGCTGTCGAGGGTCACGCTGAAGTTGCCATCGACGCCGACCACAGCGGTGCCCAGCACAGCGCCGTTCGGGCCCCTTACGGTAACCGTTGCACCCGCTTCGCCGGTCCCGGTGACGGTGCTGCCGGTGCCATCGATGGCCGGCGTGCCGACCGCTTGCGGCGCGGTGGTGTCCGGTGCGATGAAGGTGACCGGCCCGGCACTGTTGCCCTGGCTGTCGGTAGCCTCGACCGACAGGCTTTCGCCGTTGCGCTGGGGCTGGCTGAGGGTGACATTGAAACGCCCGTCGGCGCCCACCGTGGTGGTGCCCAGCACTGTGCCGTCGGCAGCGCGCACGGTGACGATCGAGCCAGCCTGGCCCTCACCGGTGAGTTGCAGGCCGGTCACATCCACGGCCAAGGCCGAAGGCTGCAGCGGGCCGTCCAGATCAGGTGCGGTGAAGGGCGCGCTCGAGCTGTTGCCGGCGCCGTCGCGCAGCACCACGTCCAGAACCTGACCATCGGTCTGAGGCGCGTCGAGGATGACCGTGAAGGTGCCATTGGGGGCCACCACGCCAGTGCCCAGCAGCACCCCTTGGGCGTTGGTGACCTCGACCGTCGCACCGATTTCGCCACGGCCGGTCAGGGTCACGCCATCGGCGGCGAGCTGCAGATCGCTGGCTTGGTTCGGCGCGGTGATGTCGGGCGCGCCTATCTGGGTGGGCAGCGAGCTGTTGCCATCGGTGTCGATCGCCACCACATCGAGCAGTTCGCCATTGGCCTGGGCCGGGGTGAGTGGCAGGGTGAAGGTGCCGTCATTACCCACCTGGACGCTGCCGATCACCGCACCGCTGGCATCGCGGACCTCTACCAGGCTACCGGCCGGCGCGGTGCCGGTCAGGCTGCTGCCGTCAGGGCTCAGTAGCAGATCGGCTGGGCTTTGCGGTACCGCGGCAGCCGGTACGATCACGCTGAGCGGGTCCGAAGGGTTGCCTGCTGGGTCGGTCTGCACCAGAACGACCGTTTGACCCGCGCTGACCGGGCCATTCAGCTCGACCAGGAAGGTGCCATTGGCCGTTACCACGCCGCTGCCGAGCACGGCGCCATCGGCATCGCGCACTTGCACGGTAGCACCCGGTTCACCGCGACCGCTGACTACCACGCTGCCGTTGCCGATGATCACGTTGCTGATGATCGCAGGTGGCGTGGTATCCGGGACGGTGTAATCGAGCGGGGCAGAGCTGTTGCCGGCCGCGTCGGTCACGGTGACGGCCAGGTGTTCACCGTCGGTTTGCGCAGGGTTCAAGGTGAGGCTGAAGCTGCCATCGGCAGCGACGATGGCGCTGCCAATCAGCGTGCCGTTGACATCGCGCACTTCCACGCGTGCACCGGGCTCCGCCGTACCGGTCAGGGTCACGCCATCGGCGAGGGCCAGCCCGGTCGGTTGCCCGGGCGCCTGCAGATCGGGCGCAGTCAGCGGGCTGGCAGCCGATACGTTGCCGTCGGCATCGGTCAACGTCACTTGCAGCGACGAGCCGTCGGTCACGGGTGTGGTCAGTTGCAGGTTGAACGTGCCATCGGCTTGCACCGTGCCTGTGCCGATCACCTGGCCCTGGTCGTTGAGCACAGTGACCGTCGTGCCTGCCTCACCGCGCCCCGAGACGGTGCGGCCATCGGCGCTGATGAGCAGATCGCTGGCGGGCTGGGGAGGGGTGGTGTCGGGTGGGTTGCCGAGGCCGTCGTCAGGGGCAGTGATCACGGTGCCGCTGGAAACGTTACCTGCCGTGTCGGTGATGGTCACCTGCAAGGCCTGACCGTCGGTCTGGGGCGGCTGCAAGGTGACGCTGAACTGGCCATCGGCGCCAGCAACCGCGCTGCCCAGTAGCGCGCCGTCGGCACCGCGCACCTCGACGGTGGCGCCGGGCTCGGTGCGGCCAGTGACCGTGTCGCCTTGCGGGCTGACAGCGAGATCGGTCGGTGCGACCGGTGCGGTGGTATCGGGCGCGGTGACGGTGCCGGCTTGCGACGTGTTGCCGGCCGCATCGGTGAGGCTGACCGTGAGATTTTCGCCGTTGGCCTGAGGGCTGCTGAGGGCGACGTCGAAGCTGCCGTCGGCATTCACCGTACCGGTTCCGATCAGATTGCCCGCTGGATCGAAGACATTCACCCGCGCCCCGGCTTCGCCGCGGCCGCTCAGGCGCAGGCCATCGGGCGATACCAGCAGGTCGATCGGCGTGGCGGGGGCCGTCGTGTCGCCTGGTGCACCACCACCGCCGCCGCCACCACCACCACCGCTTGCCGCTGCCGCCACGCCGCCTGCGCCCAGCAGGCCAAGCGCGGCAAAGGCGAAGGTCGATGTTTCGTTGCCTGCCGTGCCGATGCCAGCCACCAACTCGTCAAGCGATTTCACCTCATCGAAGGTAAAGCCGGTAAAGGCCGTCGAATCGTAGTTGGCGTGCCACAGGGTGCCGTCTTCGCCGACGAAGACCATGTCGCTGGCAACCCCTGCCTGGTCAACGGCGAAGAAGTTGCCGACGGTGACCTTCTCTCCGGACTTGAGCGTGACGATCAGGTCCTGCCCGCGCCGGGTGACGGTGGCCACCTGGTCGGGCGCTACGGGCATCTGCACCACGCCAGGGCTGTTGAGGGTGATGTTGCCCCAGGCATTCTGGGTGGCTACGGCGGATTGCTTATCGGCGACGACGATGTTGTCCATGACTGCTCCCTGCTGGATTTCGGCACACAGGCTCGACTTCGGCGATCCTTGACCCGTGCAACGCGCCAGGCATGACGCGGTGCGCAAGGCCGGCCAGGGTGATGGCCGTGTAACCGGAGATTAGGGAGATATAGCAGTCCAGAAAATCGCCACCAGATGGCTTTGGCGGTAGTCGTTTAGTTAATGAACTTAGGCCTTAGTCCTTTCGTAGAAGGGTCAGCGCAGCCCCAGACGACGAGCCAAACGGCTTAGATTGGCGCGGTCCAGACCCAGCTCGCGGGCTGCTGCCGACCAGCTGTGCTGGTGCCTTTGCAGGCACGCGGCAATCAACTGACGCTGATAATCGTCGAGGGCCTCGCGCAGGCCACCAGGCGGCAGTCGCTCAGGCACCTGCGGGCCTGACGCGGGTGCAGCAGGGGAGGGCGCTTGGGCCAGCTGCAGGTCCAGGTCGCTGGCTTCCAGGGTAAGGATGCGCGGGCGCTGCGGATGTCGACCCATGGCCTTGAGGGCAGAGCGGCCGATCAAGTGCTCCAGCTCGCGCACGTTGCCGGGCCAGTCGTAGGTCAGCAGTGCTGTCTGGGCCTCGCTGCTCAGGCGCAAGCTGTTCAAACCCAGCCGCGATCGATTCTGTTCGAGGAAAAAGCCTGCCAGCAGCAGCACATCCCGGCCTCGTTCACGCAGCGGCGGTACGTGCAGCGGGTAAACGCTCAGGCGGTGATAAAAATCGGCGCGGTAGTTGCCGGCACGTACTTCGGCAGAGAGGTCACGGTTGGTCGCGGCGATCAGGCGCACATCGACCCGGTGCTCGCGGTCCGACCCCAGGCGCTGCAGCTGACCGCTCTGCAACACGCGCAGCAGCTTGGCCTGCACGGTAAGTGGTAATTCGCCCACTTCGTCGAGAAACAGCGTGCCGCCGTTGGCCAGTTCGAATTTGCCGCGACGCTCGCCGTGGGCGCCTGTGAAGGCGCCGCGAACATGCCCGAACAGCTCGCTTTCAACCAGGGTGTCGGGCAGGGCGGCGCAATTCAAGCTGACCAAGGCCTTGTCGGCTCGGTTGCTGGCCTGGTGCAAGGCCATCGCCACCAGCTCCTTGCCGACGCCGGTTTCGCCGGTGATGAGCACCGTCAGGTCGCTGCTGCCGACCAGGCGGATTTCCTCGAGCAGGCGCTTGTGCGCAGGGCTTTGGCCAATCAATTGCCTGTCCAGGCCGCTGGCCTGTCGATACACCTCTGCACGGTGGCGTTCGTCTTCGGCGCGCAGCGCCAGATGCTCGATGCGCTCGGCCACGGTGACGGTGGCTGCCGCAAGGCTGGCGAACGCCTGCAAGGCATCGAGCTCCAGGCTCTGGAACTGCCCGGGCGTCAATGCGTCCAGGGTCAACAGGCCCCAGGGCCGTTCCTCGACCATCAACGGGCAACCCATGCAGTCGTGTACCTCGAGGGTCGCCTGCGGGGTATTGACCAGCCCGTCATACGGATCCGGCAGCTCCGAGTCGCTGGCGAAACGGGTTGGCTGCGGGTTGCTCAGCAGAATCTGAAAACGTGGATGTTCGCTGACCTTGAAGCGCCGACCCAGGGTATCGGGCGCCAGTCCGTCTACCGCCAGCGGTACCAGCCACTCGCCATCCAGGCGCAACAGTGCAGCGGCGTCGCAGGGTAGCAGGCTGCGCATGGCTTGCAGCAACCGGCGGTAGCGTTCCCGGTCGGGCAGGTCGCGCGACAGGTCGCTGACCAGTGGCAGAAGGGCAGTGAGCAGGGGCTTTGCAGTCATAAGGACTCCTTTTGGTCATAATGACTATACGCGCAGGCGGGTCAATTTGACATGTTTATGCCTAAAGCACTGATTTTGCTGAATAAAAAAGTTGGCATGAAAGCTGTAATCCCTAAGGCATTCATCTCAAGCCACTGGCTCAGGAGTTACCTGAATGCTCACCGCCGAACAACGCGCAATCATCAAAGCCACCGTGCCCCTGCTGGAAACGGGCGGCGAGGCACTGACCACGCATTTCTACAACATGATGCTCAGCGAGTATCCCGAAGTGCGCCCGCTGTTCAACCAGGCCCACCAGGCCAGTGGCGACCAGCCACGGGCATTGGCCAATGGCGTACTCATGTATGCGCGGCACATCGATCGCCTGGACCAGCTCGGTGGCCTGGTCGGTCAGATCATCAACAAACATGTCGCCTTGCAGATTCTGCCGGAACATTACCCCATCGTCGGCCGCTGCCTGCTGCGGGCCATCGAGGAGGTGCTGGGCACGGAAGTCGCCACCGCTGAAGTGGTGGCGGCCTGGGCTGCGGCGTATGGCCAGCTTGCCGACATCCTGATCGGCGCCGAGGAAAACCTCTACCAGCGCAAGCAAGAGGCGGTTGGCGGCTGGCGCGGGACGCGGGAGTTCCGCCTGGTGCGCCGCGAGCAGGAGAGCGACGAGATCACCTCGTTGTATTTCGCTCCGCTGGACGGCCAGGCGGTACTCGCCGCCGAGCCCGGCCAGTACATTGGCTTGCAGCTGTTCATCGACGGTGCCGAGCATCGGCGCAATTACTCGCTGTCGGCGCTGTGCGATGGTCGTCAATACCGCATCAGCGTCAAGCGCGAAGCCAATGGCAAGGTCTCCAATTATCTGCATGACCGGCTGGCGGTCGGCGACAGTCTGCAGCTGTTCCCGCCCTCAGGCGAGTTCACCCTGGCCGCCAGCGCCAAGCCGCTGGTACTGATCAGCGGTGGGGTAGGCATCACGCCGACCCTGGCGATGCTCGAAGCGGCGCTGCAGACCGAGCGTCCTGTGCACTTTATCCACTGTGCCCGTAATGCCGCCGTGCACGCCTTCAGCGATTGGGTGGATGGCCTGGCCGCACGCCATCCGCAGCTCAAGCGCTTCTATTGCTATGCCGAGCCAGACACAGCGAACCGCGCGCACGCCGTCGGTCAGCTGTCTGAAGCATTGCTGGAAGAATGGTTGCCGCGCGAGCGCGACGTCGATGTGTATTTCCTTGGGCCCAAAGGGTTCATGGCGTCCGTCAAACGCCAGTTGAAGAAGCTTGGTATCCCCGAGGTGCAAAGCCGTTACGAGTTCTTCGGGCCGGCCGCCGCACTGGAATGAGCCAGCAGCCGTCAGGTAATACTTCCTGCCTATATAAAAGGAAAGATGAAAGGCGCCTGTGCACCTTTCATCTTTAATCCTGGTTTAATCGCTGTATCCTTCACTCCCGGATGTCGAGGGCTGGTCCCTGCCTGACATTCGGGCAGCCCCTCGCTGGCCACCGTGGAACTATCTCGCGCTAGCCTGTCTTACTTCTCCGGATCTCGCGCAAGAAGGTCGTAACGGTTCCTCGACGCCTAGCACGCCGTGCCTGTGTAGAATCGCGCCAGGCAGGCGGGTCAAGCTGCCATCTACTCATCGAAGGAATCGGCAATGAACGAAGAATCATCGCGCCTGAACCGCGAACGGCGCTTTCTGGTGCTGCTGGGCGTCATCTGCCTGGCGCTGATCGGCGGCGCGCTGTACATGCAGGTGGTGCTCGGCGAGGCCCCGTGCCCGCTGTGTATCCTGCAACGCTACGCCTTGCTCTTTATCGCCCTGTTCGCCTTCATCGCCGCTGCCATGCCCGGACGCCGCAGCCTGACGCTGTTCGAAGGGCTGGTCGTGCTCAGCGCTGTCGGGGGAATCGTTGCAGCCGGCAACCATGTGTATATACTCGCCAACCCCATGGTCAGTTGCGGCATCGATACGTTGCAGCCGATCGTCGATGACCTGCCGCTGGCCAAGCTCTGGCCACTGGCCTTCCAGGTCGACGGCTTCTGCAGCACGCCCTACCCACCGGTGCTGGGGTTGTCGCTGGCGCAGTGGGCTTTGGTGGCCTTCGTGCTGACTGCCGTTCTGGTGCCGCTGGGCATCTACCGCAACCGGCGCCAGGGTTAGACCAAAGTCACGATTTCGCTGAGGTCTTTTGCGCCGGCTGTGAAGAGTAAAAAGTCGCCTCCCGCTTGATCTGGATCAACCTCAAGCCCTTGCAATAGAAGGCTTGCAGCGCTAGCAAGCGGGGTGCGACAAACTGTCGCGAAGTTGATTTTCCTCCCGTCATTGTTGCAGATCCTGTAAAAGACTGTTGCTCAATAAGTCATAGTCAAGGGTTTGCGACCTATCTACAATCGCCCCCAATTTCCGTTCGGCACTGCTTGCGAGTCGCAGGATTGAAGGAAGCCCCAGCGCTCCTTTTTGCTGACTTCGTCAAGTTTCGCCCAACGGCGAGACCGGGCGGACCCCCCTCCGCGTTTTCCCGCACCAAATGGACTTGGTCTGAAGTACAGGCCTGTTGCCTACGAAACCACACGCACCGCTAACCCGCTTGACGCCAAGGTCCTGCAGTCGGACCCCCGGCAGGAGCGAGTACGGGCGCGCAATGCCTCACTTGGCAGGACGAAGTGTTGGCTACCAAAACACAAATTGCATTGAAGCAAGCTGATCTAGAGGTCGTGAGATGAGTAAAAAGCGTTACCCCAGACTGTTTGGCATATTGCCCTTTTTAGGCATGCTTTTACTCAGTGGGTGCAACTGGACCCTGCTCGACCCGAAAGGTCAGGTCGGCATTGAGCAAAAGAACCTGATCCTGATCGCCACCGGCCTGATGCTGCTGGTGGTCATTCCGGTGATCATCATGACCGTGGCGTTCGCCTGGAAGTATCGCGCTTCCAACAAGGCTGCCACCTACACCCCCGACTGGTCGCACTCGACCAAGATCGAGGCTGCGGTGTGGATCATCCCGATCATCATCATCATTGCCCTGGGCTACGTCACCTACAAGTCGACCCACAAGCTGGACCCGTACCGTCCGCTGGATTCCGATGTGAAGCCGGTGCAGATCGACGTGGTCGCGCTGGACTGGAAATGGCTGTTCATCTATCCGGAGCAGGGCATTGCCACGGTCAACAAGATCGTCTTCCCGGCTAATACTCCGGTCAACTTCCGCGTGACCTCCGACGCCGTGATGAACTCGTTCTTCATCCCAGGCCTGGGCGGCCAGATCTACGCGATGGCGGGCATGACCACCAAGCTGCACCTGATCGCCAACGAAAATGGCGAGTTCGACGGTATCAGCGCCAACTACAGCGGTGCTGGCTTCACCGGCATGAAATTCAAGGCCACTGCCACCTCCCAGGAAGACTTCGACAAGTGGGTCGCCGAGGTCAAGCAGTCGCCGAAGAAGTTGGACAAGGCTACCTACGACGCCTTGGCCAAACCAAGCGAAAACAACCCAGTCGAGCTGTACAGCGAGGCTTCGCCTGACCAGTTCCAGCTCATCGTCGACAAGTACGAAGGCATGAACCGCGGTCGTCCGAGCCACGAAGAAGCAGGCAGCAAAGACCTGGCCACTACCAAGGGTGTGGAATCGACTATGCAACCAGCTGCCGGTGCAGAGGAGTAAGAGATGTTCGGTAAATTAACCCTGGAGGCGGTGCCCTTCCACGAGCCGATAGTCATGGTGACGCTCGCCATGATTGCGCTCGGGGGTATCGCTGTCGTTGGTGCTATCACCTATTTCCGCAAGTGGAGTTACTTGTGGACCGAGTGGTTGACCACCGTCGACCACAAGAAAATCGGGGTGATGTATATCGTCGTCGCGATGGTCATGCTGCTGCGCGGCTTTGCCGACGCGATCATGATGCGTACTCAGCTGGCGGTTGCTACCGGCGGCTCCGAAGGCTATCTGCCGCCTGAACACTATGACCAGATCTTCACCGCCCACGGTGTGATCATGATCATCTTCATGGCGATGCCGTTCTTCACCGGCCTGATGAACCTTGCGGTTCCGCTGCAGATCGGTGCACGTGACGTTGCCTTCCCGTTCCTGAACTCCCTGAGCTTCTACCTGCTGCTGGCAGGCGTGCTGCTGGTCAACATCTCGCTGGGCGTTGGTGAATTCGCCAAGACCGGCTGGGTTGCCTATCCGCCGCTCGCAGGCATTCAGTACAGCCCCGGAGTCGGTGTCGACTATTACATCTGGGCGCTACAGTTATCAGGCCTGGGTACGACACTGACCGGCGTCAACTTCCTCGTCACCGTGATGAAGATGCGCGCCCCTGGCATGAAGCTGATGGACATGCCGATCTTCACCTGGACCTGCACCTGGGCCAACGTGCTGATCGTGGCTTCGTTCCCGATCCTGACCGCTGCACTCGCGCTGCTGACCGTTGACCGTTATCTGGACTTCCACATTTTCACCAACGAGCTTGGTGGGAACCCGATGATGTACGTCAACCTGTTCTGGGCGTGGGGTCACCCTGAGGTTTACATCCTGATCCTGCCGGCCTTCGGCGTGTTCTCGGAAGTGACTTCGACGTTCTCTGGCAAGCGTCTGTTCGGCCACCACTCGATGATCTACGCATCGGGCGCCATCGCCGTGCTGGGCTTCGCCGTTTGGCTGCACCACTTCTTCACCATGGGTGCCGGCGCCAGCGTCAACACCTTCTTCGGCCTGGCGACGATGCTGATCTCCATTCCGACCGGTGTGAAGCTGTTCAACTGGCTGTTCACCATGTACCAGGGCCGCGTGCGCTTCACTGCGCCAATGCTGTGGACCCTGGGCTTCATGATCACCTTCTCCATCGGTGGCATGACTGGCGTCCTGCTGGCTGTACCTGGCGCTGACTTCGTGCTGCACAACAGCCTGTTCGTTATCGCTCACTTCCACAACGTGATCATCGGTGGTGCGGTATTCGGCTACATCGCCGGCTTCGCCTACTGGTGGCCAAAAGCGTTCGGCTTCAAGCTGAACGAGAAGTGGGGCAAGGCTGCGTTCTGGTTCTGGATCTCGGGCTTCTACGTGGCGTTCATGCCGCTGTACGCCTTGGGCTTCATGGGCATGACCCGTCGTCTGAACCACTCCGACAACCCGCTGTGGGAACCCTACCTGTACGTGGCCGTGGTCGGCGCCGTGCTGATCCTGTGCGGTATCGCTTGCCAGCTGATCCAGATCTTCGTCTCGATCCGCGATCGCGAGCAGAACCTGGACGTGACCGGCGACCCATGGGGCGGCCGTACCCTGGAGTGGTCGACTTCCTCGCCACCGCCGTTCTACAACTTCGCCCACATGCCAGAGAAAGTTGGCCTGGACTGCTGGAACGAAGCCAAGGAAGCCGGTGTTGCCTACAAGGTGCCTGGCAAGTACGAGCCGATCCACATGCCGAACAACACCGCTACCGGTCTGTTCATGGGTATGTTCCTGACCGTGTTCGGCTTCGCCTTCATCTGGCACATCTGGTGGCTGGTAGGCGCGAGCCTGTTGGCAACCATCGCAGTCTTCGTCCGCCACGCTGCACGTGACGACCAGGGCTACATGGTTCCAGCCGAAGAAGTTGCGCGCATCGAAGGCGAGCGTCTCAAAGCGCTGGCCAATGCAGGTGCTCTGCCTGCCGGCGCACGTGTCGAATCGTTTGAACGGGTGTAATCAATGTCCAGCCAAGTAATCCACGGTGGCGCGCATGGTCATGACCATGCTCACGATGACCACCACCACGACTCGGGTCAGATGACCGTATTCGGTTTCTGGCTGTACCTGATGACCGACTGCATCCTGTTTGCGTCGCTCTTCGCCACCTACGCGGTGCTGTCCGGCAGTTTTGCCGGCGGCCCGTCGGGTCACGACATCTTCCAGCTCGATTTCGTAGCGGTTGAAACGCTGTTCCTGCTGCTGTCCTCGATCACCTTCGGCTTCGCCATGCTGAAGATGTTCGATGGCAAGAAAGCAGGCGTACTGGGCTGGTTGGCCGTGACCTTCCTGTTCGGTGCAGGCTTCATCGCGATGGAAATCTACGAGTTCCATCACCTGATCGGCGAGGGCTTCGGCCCTCAGCGCAGTGGCTTCCTGTCGGGCTTCTTCGCCCTGGTAGGTACCCACGGTCTGCACGTGACCGCCGGCCTGATCTGGATGGCGATCATGATGTACCAGATCAACAAGCACGGCATCACGCCGACCGCCAAGACCCGCATGAGCTGCCTGAGCCTGTTCTGGCACTTCCTGGACGTGGTCTGGATCTGCGTATTCACCGTCGTCTACCTGCTGGGGGTTCTGTAATGGCTAACGCACACGACACTCATCACGAAGGCGGTCACGGTAGCGTTCGCTCGTACATGATCGGCTTCGTACTGTCGATCATCCTGACCGCGATTCCATTCGGCCTGGTGATGTTCCCGAGCCTGCCGAAGAACCTGACCGTTCTGATCGTTGTCGCCATGGCGGTGATCCAGGTAGTGGTACACCTGGTGTACTTCCTGCACATGGACCGCTCGAAAGAGCAACGTAACAACGTATCGACGTTCCTGTTCACCACCCTGGTGATCGCTCTGCTGGTCGGCCTGTCGCTGTGGATCATGTTCAGCATCCACTTCGAAATGATGGCCAAGTGAGGTAAGACTGCATGTCCGTTAAGCACTTTATCCAAATCACCAAACCGGGGATCATTTTCGGTAACGTGCTTTCCGTGGCAGGCGGCTTCTTCCTTGCCTCGAAGGGCCATGTGGACTTCGCCCTGTTCCTGGCGGTGGTGATCGGTACTTCGCTGGTGGTGGCGTCCGGATGCGTGTTCAACAACTGCATCGACCGTGACATCGACCACAAGATGGAGCGCACCAAGAACCGCGTCATGGTTCAGGGCGGCATGTCGCTGACCCTCGCGCTGGTCTACGCCACCCTGCTCGGGGTGGCGGGCTTCAGCTTGCTGTATGTCCAGGCCAACCCGCTGGCGGCGTACTGCGCATTGGCAGGTTTCATCGTCTATGTCGGTTTCTACAGCCTGTGGCTCAAGCGCAAGTCGGTCCACGGCACCTTGGTCGGTAGCCTGTCGGGGGCCATGCCTCCAGTGATCGGTTACTGCGCCGTGAGCAACAGCTTCGACATGGCGGCAGTGACCCTGCTGGTGATGTTCAGCCTGTGGCAGATGCCTCACAGCTTTGCCATCGCGATCTTCCGCTTCAAGGACTATAGCGCGGCCAATATCCCGGTCTTGCCGGTGGCCCGCGGCATCCTCGCGGCGAAGAAGCAGATCGTGCTGTACGTACTGGCCTTCGTCCTCGCTTGCGTGATGCTGACCCTGGGCGGCTATGCCGGCCTTGGTTACCTGGCGGTGGCCGCTGCCATGGGCCTGTACTGGCTGTACATGGCGTGGGGCGGCTACAAGGCTGAGGATGACAGCAAGTGGGCACGCAAGGTCTTCGGCTTCTCGATCCTCACCGTCATGGCCTTGAGCCTGATGATGGGCGTCGACAGCCAGACCGCTGCTGATGTGCTGATGACCTACGCGCGCTGATCGAGGCGGGTGCTTCACCCGAAAACCCGGCCTGGCGTCGGGTTTTTTTACGCCCGGAATTTAAGGGCTGCGCACAAAGCCTAAAAGTGCATTTTCAAAAATAAAGTCTGAAAAGCCGGGCTAAAACAGGAAATCATCCTTTACAGGGTGCTCATTTCGGCATTATCGTCTGAATCAGGCCGCCAAATCGGCCAGCGTCGCTCGGACGGTTCCGGGCGCTTACGTCTTCAGAGGTTTCCATGGCTAATCCAGGTTCGCCGCGCCGCTTCGCGCGTATCGATCGTCTGCCCCCTTACGTGTTCAACATCACTGCCGAGCTCAAGATGGCCGCACGCCGCCGTGGCGAGGACATCATCGACTTGAGCATGGGCAATCCCGATGGCGCGACTCCGGCGCATATCGTCGAGAAACTGGTGCAGGTCGCCCAGCGCGATGACACCCACGGTTACTCCACCTCCCGGGGCATCCCGCGCCTGCGGCGGGCCATCGCCAACTGGTACGAGCGACGCTACGAGGTCGATATCGACCCAGAGAGCGAGGCCATCGTCACCATCGGTTCGAAAGAGGGCCTTGCGCACCTGATGCTCGGCACCCTTGACCACGGCGACACCGTCCTGGTGCCCAACCCCAGTTATCCGATCCACATCTACGGCGCGGTGATCGCCGGCGCCCAGGTACGCTCCGTGCCCCTGGTGCCAGGCGTGGACTTCTTCAACGAGCTGGAGCGGGCGATACGCGAGTCGATCCCCAAGCCGAAGATGATGATTCTCGGGTTCCCGTCGAACCCTACCGCCCAGTGCGTGGAGCTGGACTTCTTCGAACGCGTGGTGGCCCTGGCCAAGCAGTACGACGTGCTGGTGGTGCACGACCTGGCCTATGCCGATATCGTCTACGACGGCTGGAAGGCCCCGTCGATCATGCAGGTTCCGGGCGCCAAGGACATTGCGGTTGAGTTCTTCACCCTGTCCAAGAGCTACAACATGGCCGGCTGGCGGATCGGCTTCATGGTCGGCAACCCCGAGCTGGTCAGCGCTCTGGCGCGGATCAAGAGTTACCACGACTACGGCACCTTCACGCCATTGCAGGTGGCAGCCATCGCCGCCCTCGAAGGCGATCAGCAGTGCGTGCGCGACATCGCCGAGCAGTACCGGCAGCGCCGTAACCTGCTGGTCAAGGGGCTGCACGAGCTGGGCTGGATGGTCGAGAACCCCAAGGCGTCAATGTACGTGTGGGCGAAGATTCCGGAGCAGTACGCACACTTGGGCTCGCTCGAGTTCTCCAAGAAGTTGCTGGCCGATGCCAAGGTCTGTGTGTCGCCGGGCATCGGTTTTGGTGATTACGGGGACGACCATGTGCGCTTCGCCCTCATCGAGAACCAGGACCGCATTCGCCAGGCGATACGTGGAATTCGTCAGATGTTCCGGGCCGATGGTCTGACTCAAAAGTAACGCGTTTCCCGGGCCCGCCTTGGCGGGCCCGGGCTTGCCGGATCAATGGCAAACTATTTTTGCGTTACCCCTCTTCTCAGCCGACCTGGCTTCGATTACAAATGGCGCGCGGGCCCAGCCCCGATAACAACAACCTTCCCTCCGTGCCATCATGTCCGAATATAACCCTTGCCTTGACTGCGGCGCCTGCTGCGGGTACTTCCGTGTGTCGTTCTTCTGGGGCGAATGCCAGTCTGCCGGCGGCCTTGTGCCGGATGGCTTGGTGGTACAGATCAACCCCACCCGCGTTGCCATGATCGGCACCGACGCCAAGCCTTGCCGCTGCGTGAGCTTGCAAGGCGAGATCGGTACCGAGGTGGCGTGCACCATCTACGCCAACCGTTCCAGCCCGTGCCGTGAGTTCGAGGCATCGTGGGAGGGTGGGGTGCATAATCCCAGCTGTGATGATGCGCGGGCGGCCTATGGGCTGCCGCCGCTGACTCCGCCGGGGGCCAACGAGCCGCATTGGCCGGATGATGGAGCGGAGGTGGCCTGAGCCATTTTCGTTGGCCTGTGCCGGCCCTTTCGCGGGCACGCCCGCTCCCAGTTGCAGTGCTCTTGAGATCGAGCGCCGCGCGCGCGGCGCATCGCGAGCTGCGCTCGCTCCTACGTTTGTTTCGGGCCCGTGACGCCTGTGACAGAAGCGCGCGACCGCCTTGTTGGTACGACGCGATATCGCGCCATGCGCCAAGGCCCCCGCGCGCTAATCCCTCAGGAATAATTGGCCCGAAACAAACGTAGGAGCGAGCGCAGCTCGCGATGCGCCGCGCGGGCGGCGCTCGATATCCGCCCCACCCCAACCCCTAAGACATACATGTGTTTCGCGCCAATTTCACCCAGGGGATTTGTGCGCATACGCCCTGGCGCCTGGCGCGATATCGCGTCGTACCCCAAGGCGGTCGCGCGCTTCCGCCACAGGCGTCACCGGCCCGAAACAAACGTAGGAGCGAGCGCAGCTCGCGATGCGCCGCGCGGGCGGCGCTCGATATCCGCCCCACCCCAACCCCTAAGACATACATGTGTTTCGGGCCAATTTAACCCGGGGAATTAGCGCGCGTACGCCCTGGCGCCTGGCGCGATATCGCGTCGTACCCCAAGGCGGTCGCGCGCTTCCGTCACAGGCGTCACTGGCCCGAAACAA
This sequence comes from Pseudomonas sp. SMSB3, assembly GCF_052041965.1. Lineage (NCBI taxonomy): Bacteria > Pseudomonadati > Pseudomonadota > Gammaproteobacteria > Pseudomonadales > Pseudomonadaceae > Pseudomonas > Pseudomonas sp. SMSB3. The sequence continues at coordinate 215,050 of NZ_JBKGGV010000001.1, forward strand.
ACGTAGGAGCGAGCGCAGCTCGCGATGCGCCGCGCGGGCGGCGCTCGATATCCGCCCCACCACAACCCCCAAGACATACACCCGCAGCCCCCACATCACGTTAAACTGTCATCTCCCCAGCAATGGACAGGAGATCCGGCGTGACCCCACCCCGCAGTTTTCCGACTGACCTCTGCCTCGACAGCCCACGCCTGCAACTGCGGCCGATGCGCCACGCCGACGCCGCGCAATGGCTGACGATCATGGCCGACCCCGAGGTCATGCGTTACTGGCACCATGCCCCCTGGCAAAACCTGGCCGAAGCCGAAAGCGCCCTGGCCGCCGACCGCGAGGCCTACACCAACGGCGACCAGCTCAAGCTCGGCATGTACCGCCGCGACAACGGCGAATTGATCGGCATGGTCCAGCTGTTCAACATCGACGAAATCTCGCGCCGTGGCGAAATCGGCTACTGCCTGGCCAGCGCCGTGCAGGGCAGGGGCTACATGGACGAAGCGCTGACCTGCTTCATCGACTACATCGCCCACACCCTGCACATGCGCCGCCTCGAAGGCGAGATCGACCCACGCAACCAGGGCTCGGCGCGTACCTTGGAACGTCAGGGCTTCGTACTCGAAGGCACGCTGCGGGCGCGTTGGTGCGTGGCTGGCGAGCTGACCGACTCGGGTATCTATGGCCTGCTGCTGGAACCTCCCGTCGCATGAGCGTATCCCGCCTGCCTGGGTTCTACCTTACGCTTAGCCTTGCTCTGTACCTGCTTAGCCTAGCCTTCGACGGCGCCCTGATGAGCGCCGGCCGACACATGCCCGCCCTGCAGATGTTCCTGTACGGCCCCTGGGGCATTCCCTTCGGGATGCTCCAGTGGTTCGCCAATCCACTTTTGGCGGTAGCGATCCTTTGCCATCGGCGCTTTCGTCGGTTGGCGCTGCTGCTTGGGTTGGGCGCGTTGTACCTGGCCGCTAGCAGCTTTGCCATCGAGCGCCTGCCGAACAACATCAGCTACGAGTTCACCGATCGTACGGGCTTCGGTGCAGGTTTCTACCTGTGGTTGACGGCGATCGCCCTATTTTGCGCAGGCCAGGCGTGGCAGTGCTGGAAGGCGCGCAGTCGCGACGACGTTCCGGGTTGGAATTGGCTGGATGTCGCCTTGATCGCGGCGCTGGCAGCGACCGCTTACGCCGCCACGCAGATGCCAGCTATACAATTCGAACCGGGTAGGGTGTTGATGCCCTCGGCGCCCATCCAAACGTTGTGAGGAGTGTGCCGTGACTAGGACACTATTTGCATTGCTGGCTGTCATCGCGCCGCTGGCACAGGCCGATGACCAATCATCGTCTTACCGCGAGTGCATGGACAACGCCTCCAGCACGCTGGCCATGAGCAGTTGCGTCCAGGCCGAGACCCGACTTCAGGACCAACGCCTGAACCGGGCCTACAAGCAACTCACCAGCACACTCGAATCAGGGCCGAAGAAGAGCTTGCGCGATGTGCAGCGGCAATGGATCGCCTACCGCGACGCCAACTGCGCATTCCATGTAAAGGCCAGTGGCGGCAGTATGGCGCAGTTGGAAGGCGGGATGTGCATGATGAACATGACCCGCGAGCGTGCGGCGGAGCTGGAGCGGGTGCTCAGCCCCGGGCAGTGATCTGCGCCGAAGCGGCTATGGGTTTACGTGGTTTACGCCAGCGCTCAGATTGACGGCGATTTTGCTTCGCGTTGGGCGCGGGCCTTGAGGTATTCGCGCACCTCCACGCCATCCCCGGCGAACTCGATTCGCTCAGCCTTGGCATCGCGCTGATACGCGTACATCGGGTCGTAGTATTCCTTGAGCAGCCCTTCGATCCAGCCCCGGTGCAGGTCTACCGCGCCGGAGCGCAATTGCTCATCCAGGGCCTGGTTGAGCAGCGCTGACAGCCGCTGATAACGCTCACCGCCCAGACGTTTGTGAATGTTGCTCATGCTTTGCGTCATGCGTGCGGCAAAGCGCAGGCGCCCGTCCTGCGGGCCATGCACGTCGATGAATTCGGCGCTGAGGTTGATCACGTAATCACGCAAGATGCGCTCGACCCGGTTGTCGAAGCTGTCTTCCAGCCATACCAACGGATAGTGCTGCATGCCCTGATACAGCTCCAGCGGCACGGTACAGCTGCCGACAATGCGCCCTTCGTCTTCCAGCACGAACTGGTCGATGCCGCGGGCGCGCTTTTTCAGCAGATCGATGGCCAGCTTGTTCTCGAAGTCGATCTGCGCCGGCTGTGCAGTGGCGCGTTTGCCGAAGCTGGAGCCTCGATGGTTGGCGTGACCTTCAAGATCAAGCACGTTGCTCAGTTGGTGCAGCACGTCGGTCTTGCCGGTGCCGGTCAGGCCCCCGACGAGCACGAAATCACACTGCGCGACGGCCTGCTGGGTGGTTTCCAGCAGGAACGTGCGCATGGCCTTGTAGCCGCCTTTGATGCGCGGATAGTCGATGCCCGCCTCATCGCGCAACCACTGCTGCACAATCAGCGAGCGCAGCCCGCCGCGGGCGCAGTACAGGTAACCTTCGGGGTGCGCCTTGGCGAAACTGGCCCAGGCATGCAGGCGCTCGCGTTTGGTCGCGCCGCTGACCAGCTGGTGGCCGAGGGTGATCGCCGCGGCTTGCCCTTGCTGCTTGTAGCAGGTGCCGACCTTTTGCCGCTCAATGTCGGTCATCAACGGCAGGTTGACGGTGCCAGGGAAGGCGCCTTTGGCGAATTCCACTGGCGCGCGCATGTCCATCAGCGGCGTGTCGGCGAGAAACAGCTGGCGAAACTCGGTGCAGTCGTGGCGCATCAATGCACCTCGACCGCGTGACGCTGTCGCTCGACCAATTGGCCGATGGGCGACAGCTGCAAGCCAAGTTCGGCAGCCACGGCAAGGAATTCGGCGTCACCCTGTTCGCTGACTGCCACCAGCAGACCACCGCTGGTCTGCGGGTCGCACAACAGGTGTTTCTGCTCGTCGCTCAGCGCGCCGAGCTTGTGCCCATAGCTGTCGAAATTGCGCAGCGTGCCACCAGGGATGCAACCTTCGGCCAGGTAGTGCTCGACGCTCGGCAGGCGCGGCACGGCAGCGTAGTCCAGTTGAGCGGTAAGCCCACTGCCTTCGGCGAGTTCTACCAAGTGACCCAGCAAACCGAAGCCGGTCACGTCGGTCATCGCCTTGACCCCGTCGAGTTTGCCGAAACGGCTGCCGGGCGTGTTCAAGGTGCACATCCAGTCGCGCGCCAGGCCCTGGTCCTGCTCGCGCAGCTTGGCCTTTTTCTCGGCAGTGGTGAGAATGCCGATGCCCAGCGGCTTGGTCAGGTACAGGCGGCAGCCTGCGGTTGCCGTGTCGTTGCGCTTGAGGTGGCGCTTGCTCACCACGCCGGTCACTGCCAGGCCAAAGATCGGCTCGGGGGCGTCGATGGAGTGGCCGCCGGCCAAGGGGATGCCGGCCTCGGCGCACACCGCCCGGCCGCCCCGGATCACCTCACGGGCAACCTCTGGCGGCAGGACATTGACCGGCCAACCGAGAATGGCGATGGCCATCAACGGATCGCCGCCCATGGCATAGATGTCGCTGATCGCATTGGTCGCGGCGATGCGCCCGAAATCGTACGGATCATCCACGATCGGCATGAAGAAGTCGGTGGTCGAGACCACGCCGCGTTCGTCGTCCAGGGCGTACACCGCGGCATCGTCACGCGAGGCGTTGCCGACCCACAGTTTCGGGTCCAGAGCCTGGGTACCGCTTTCGGCCAGGATGACGTCCAGCACCTTGGGGGAAATCTTGCAGCCACAGCCGGCGCCGTGGCTGTACTGGGTCAGGCGAATCGGCTCGCTCATGGATACCTCGGCAGGTCAATTTGTTGCGCGATTGTAGCAAAGCTGGCCTTTGCGCCTGCGCCTCTTATAATTCCCCGCAGTTGCTAGCGGTAAGTGACAAGCTGCAAGCCGCAAGTCGAAGCATCGCCCATTGTCATTCTTGTAGCTTGAAGCGCATCGCTTGAAGCTGCTCCATGGAGAAGCCCCATGCTCAAACGTCCTCTGGCGCTTGCCGCCGGCCTTGTGCTGTCGTGCTGTGCGGTTGTCGCGCAGGCTGCCGATACCTTGCGCGTCAGCGCCATTCCCGACGAAGCGCCGACCGAACTGCTGCGCAAGTTCGAGCCGCTGGGCAAGTACCTGTCCGAGCAGTTGGGCATGCAAGTGAAGTTCGTGCCGGTGGCCGACTACCCGGCAGTGGTCGAGTCGCTGGCCAGCAATCGCCTCGACATGGCCTGGCTGGGCGGCTTCACCTTCGTCCAGGTCCACCTCAAGGACCCGACTGCCACGCCGCTGGTGCAGCGCGAGCAGGATGCGCAGTTCACCTCCAAGTTCATCACCGCCGACCCGGCCGTCACTAGCTTGGCCGACCTCAAGGGCAAGTCGTTCGCCTTCGGTTCGATCTCATCCACCTCTGGCAGCTTGATGCCGCGTTATTTCATGCTCAAGCAGGACAACATCAAGCCAGAAAGCTATTTCAGCCGCGTGGCCTACTCTGGCGCCCACGATGCCACCGTGGCCTGGGTCCAGGCCGGCAAGGTCGATGCCGGTGTACTCAACGCCAGTGTCTGGCAGAAGCTGGTCGATGCCGGCAAGGTCGACACCAGCAAGGTCAAGGTATTTGCCACTACCCCGACCTACTTCGACTACAACTGGACCGTGCGCGGCAACATGGACCCGGCGCTCAAGGACAAGATCAAGCAGGCGTTCCTCAGCCTCGACCCGGCCAACCCGCAGCACAAGGCGATTCTTGACCTGCAAGCCGCCAGCCGCTTCATCGAAACCGAGCCTGAGAACTACCTCGGCACCGAGCAAGCCGCGCGCGAGGCCGGCTTGCTCAAGTGACTATCGAGCTACAGGGCGCCGGCCTGCGCCATGGCCAGGTGCGCGCGCTGGACGCCATCAGCTTGCGCATTGGCCAAGGCGAACGCGTGGCCATCATCGGCCCGTCGGGGGCTGGCAAGTCCAGCCTGTTGCAGCTGATGGCCACCGCGCTCAAACCCAGCAATGGGCAGCTGCAGGTGCTCGGTGAGCAGCCCTGGGCCCTGTCTGCCGCAGCCCGCCAGCGCCTGCGTACGCACATCGGCCTGGTTCATCAGGCGCCGCCTTTGCCGCCGCGCCAGCGCGTGGTGACTGCGGTGTTGGCGGGCCGCCTGGGGCAGTGGGGCACCTTGCGCGGCTTGCTCAATCTGCTTTGGCCCACCGATGTGCCCGGGGCACGCCAGGTGCTTGCCGAACTGGGCCTGGCTGACAAGCTGTTCGTGCAGTGCGGGCAGCTCTCCGGTGGCCAATTGCAGCGGGTCGGTATTGCCCGGGCGCTGTATCAACGGCCGCAGGTGCTGCTGACCGACGAGCCAGTTTCGGCGATGGATCCGGTGCTGGCCGAACACAGCCTGGCGCTGCTCAATCGGCATGCGCTGGCCCACAACGTTACGCTGGTGGCCAGTCTGCATGCGGTGGACTTGGCGCTGGCCCATTTTCCCCGTGTGATCGGTATCCGCGATGGCCAGGTCGCCTTCGACTGCGCGGCCGAGGCGGTCAGCGAGCCGTTGCTGCAGGCGCTGTATGCCAATGAACATCTGGCTTCGCCCATCGCGCCCGAGGGCGCGGCGCTGACGGTACAGATCCCGCGATGCTGAAAACCGATGCGCGCGATCCAGCCAGCGTGCCCCGGCTGTTGCTGACCCTGTTGGCGATTGCTGTGCTGTGGCCCGGCTTGCACCTGAGCGAACTGAACCCTGGCGTGCTGGTGCAAGCGGACAACCGTCAGCAGATCGCCAGCTTCACCCGCGGCTTCTGGCCGCCGGCGCACAGCGGTGAATTCCTCCAACTGCTCTACGCATCCACCTTGCAGACCCTCGCCGTGGCCACTGCCGGCATGGCGCTGGCGTTGTTGCTGGCGATTCCCGCCAGCCTGCTGGCCAGCCGCGCGCTGTCGTTGCGCGCCGCTAGCGACGGCGGTCGCGCTGGCGCCTGGTCGCGCCTGCTGCGCCTGCCGGTGCGCGGTATGCTGATCTTTCTGCGCAGCGTGCCGGAGATCGTCTGGGCACTGTTGTTCGTGCGCGCCGTGGGCTTGGGGCCGACCGCCGGCGTGCTGGCCATCGCCATCACCTACAGCGGCATGCTTGGCAAGGTCTACGCCGAGATCTTCGAGTCGGTCGATCAACGCCCCGCACATGCCCTGCTGCAGGCGGGCAGCGGTCGGTTGACGGCGTTTTTCTACGGCATCTTGCCCAGCGCAGCGGCCGAGGTGGTGTCCTACAGCGTGTACCGCTGGGAATGTGCCGTGCGCGCCTCGGTGGTGATGGGCTTCGTCGGTGCTGGCGGGCTTGGCCAGCAGATTGATCTGTCCATGCGCATGTTCGCCGGGGGCGAGGTGGCCAGCATGCTGCTGGCGTTCCTGGTGCTGGTGATGCTGGCCGATCTGCTCAGCCGCTTCCTGCGCGGGAGGCTGGCATGAATCGGCTGATCAATGCAGCCGTGCTGCTGGGCATCCTGGCGGCGGTGCTGGCGTCATTCAGCTACCTCGAGTTGGACTGGCATGCCGTGATCGGTGACGGCGGGCTCGGGCAGATGGGCGAATACGCTGCGCGCTTCCTGCAGCCGGACCTGTCCGTCGAGCACCTGCAGGCGGTGGGCCGCGGCGCCGTGGAAACGCTGGCCATGTCCGGCATGGGCACCTTGCTGGCGATGCTCCTGGGCCTGCTGTTGGCGTTGCCGGCGGCGGGGCGTTTCGGTTGGCCGCTGCAGTCGCTGGCGCGCTTGCTGCTCAACGCCTTGCGGGCGATCCCGGAACTGGTGTGGGCGGCGCTGACAGTATTGGCGGCGGGCCTGGGACCAAATGCCGGCACCCTGGCGCTGGCGCTGCACACTGCCGGGGTGCTGGGGCGCCTGTTTGCCGAAGCGCTGGAAAACGCACCCGAAGCACCCGCTGCGGCGATCCGCCTGCAGGGTGGCGGGCAAGTCGCGGCGTTCTGCTTCGGAACCCTGCCGAACCTGTGGCCGCAGCTGCTCGCCTACAGCCTGTACCGCTGGGAGAACAATATCCGTATGGCCAGCGTGCTGGGCTTCGTCGGCGCGGGCGGCCTGGGGCAGCTGCTCTACACCACACTGAGCCTGTTCCAGGAGGCGCAGGCCAGCACGGTAATCATCGCCATGCTGGTGCTGGTCTTGCTGGTGGATGCCTGTAGCGACGTGCTGCGCCAGCGCTACGTGCGGGCTTGATCGACCCGCCGCCATTACTGCACCACCTCGCCACACTGGGCCTCGCGCTGCATCGACTCGAGGTTGCGCTCGATGGTTTCGCAGATCGCGTCCATCTTGATCTGGTGCTCACTGGTGCGAAACGGGCTTTGCAGGTCGGTGCCGATCCGCTCGATCGCCAGCAGCATGAAGCCCACCACGGTGGATGCCAGCGGCGTGAACCAGCCCAGCGATTCGACCAGTCCCACCGGCACGATCAGGCAGAACAGCGTGATGAACAGGCGCGGGAAATACACATACGGGTAGGGCAGGGGCGTATTGGCGATGCGCTCCATACCGCCTTGGGCATTGGACAAGTCGACCAGGGTCGATTCCAGGCGCGCCAGGCGAATGCTGTCGAGCCGGTCGGCCTGGTATTCGCGGGCCAGCAGCGCTGCCGAACCGCTGAGAATGTCGTTGGCGAAGTTGTTCGAGCGGTTGCGCCGTTCGAACTCACCAGGCGGGATGAAAGCCATCAGCTCATCGGGGCACGCCTCGCCCTTGAGGTGCGCCGCCAGGCAGTTCACATAGGCAATATGCCGGCGCAGCAGCGTTGCCTTGACCGGGTTGAGTTGATCGGCCGGATCATCGATCAAGGTCAGCGTCTGCCGGGCAAAGCTGCGCGAGCTGTTGACCAGCGCGCCCCACAACGTGCGCGCTTCCCACCAGCGGTTGTAGGCGCTGCTGTTGCGAAAGCTGACCAAGACCACCAGCGCGGAACCGAGCAAGGTCAGCGGGATCAGCGGCAGGCTGAATTGGCTGTCGAGAAACAGCATGAAGTCGATGGTGACCAGCACGTCCCAGAGCAACAGCCACAGCAGCGACCAGCCGATGTAGCCGAACGTCTTGACGACCAGGCGATATTTGCGGGCGATGACGTCTTTCACGCGAGGGGCCTCGAAGAATCGCGGGGATGATGGATCGGACGTCGAGGGCGGGGGAAGGTTCGCGCAGTGATGTTGCAAGAGGTTGGGCAGGGCAATCGGATGAACCCGAGGAGCTCCTCGCAGGTGGCAGGATTGCACGCTCGGCTCGCATTTCGTCCGCCAGGTTTGGTGCCCGCGATCGAGTGATGGCACAATGCCTTCTCCGCCGAACCGTCAGGCGCTATCCGTCTGACTGCCTGTCCGGCGCCTCCAGGACAGCAATTTCTCGGTGATCCGGCGATGAACGAGCGCAGGGGCAGAGGCCTCTCTTTTGCCAAACGCATGTACCTGCCCCGTGCTATCGGTACGGGGCTGGGGTTTTTCTGCGTATCGATTGGCATCTACCCGCTGCAACCCAGTGGCTGGATATGGGCCTTGCTGATCGGCCATGGCTTCGTCTGGCCGCACCTGGCGTACCTGATCGCGCGCGGTTCGGCACAGCCGTTTCGTGCCGAACAGCGCAACCTGTTGTTCGACGGGTTTTCCGGCGGTTGCTGGGCCGGGGTAATGGGGCTCAACCCATTGCCCAGCGTGATCATCCTGTCGATGATCGCCATGGACAAGATCGCTGCAGGCGGTTGGCGCATGCTGGTCAAGACCTTGATCATGCAAGCGACAGGCATTGCCTTGGGCTTGTGGCTCTATGCACCGCCGTTGTTCCCACAAACGACCCAGGCGCAGGTGCTGGCCTGCCTGCCCATTCTGCTGATCTATCCGATGGCTGTGGGCATGGTCTGTTACCAGGTCACCGTGCAGTTGACCAGGCACAAGCGCGCCCTGGCCCGTTTGAGCGAGACCGACAGCCTGACCGGCTTGAGCAATCACGGTGCCTGGAAAGGCATGCTGCTGCGTGAATTCGCCCGCTGTCAGGCAAATGCCGCCAGCAGCTATCTGGCCTTGATCGATATCGACCATTTCAAGCAGATCAACGACCGCCACGGCCACCTGGTGGGCGACAACATTCTGCGCGTGATCAGTGCCAGCCTGTCGCTGCATGTACGCAAGCGCGATGTCGCCGCGCGCTATGGGGGCGATGAGTTCTGCGTGATGCTGCCTGACACCAACGCCGAGCAGGCCTTGGAGATTCTCGAGCGGCTACGCCAGGCCATCGAGGCTTTCCGCGACGCGGCACTGCCGCAGCTGGCGTTGACCGTGAGCATCGGCGTCGCACCCTATCGCAGCGATCTGACCGATGCCGAAGCCTGGTTGCATGCCGCCGATATGGCGCTGTACCAGGCCAAGAGCGCGGGGCGCAATTGCCTGGTCGTAGCGGCAGCGGCCCGTCAGGCCGAACCTTCGGCCTGACGGGCGCGTCGTCATGGTTTGCTGGCCACCGCTACATAGCCCTTGACCGCAACCGGTGCGCCATTGCCCTTGCCTTTGTTGGCCAGGTATTGGAAGCGGCGCCATTCCTTGTCGATTTCGCTGTATGACATGAACACGCTGACCCGCGCCTTGTCGGCCAGGTCCGGGCGACTGCGCGCGTCGATTCCGTCCTTGGCGATGAAGGCGACATTCATCCCGACCACCTTGCCATCGTCGGCGAACACCGGGCCGCCCGACATGCCCTTGACCAGCGGGCCGTCGTGCACTGAGTAGAACACACTGCCTGGCGTGCCGTTCAGGCGTACCAGCGAGTCCAGGGTATGGCCTTTGCCCTGCACCGGCACCATGAAACTGTTGAAGCCGACCGCCGTCACCGACTCGCCCGGTACGAACTGGCGCCATTGCGGCACCTTGCTGGCCTTGTGCTTGAAGAACACCACATCGCCCAAGCCCTTGTGCACCACGTTCGGCAAGAACGGGGTGTGCTTGGCAGTCACGGCGTAGTCTTCATTCCATTGGATGGCACTGGCCATCATCAGCATCGGCAGGGGAGCGCCTGAGGTCACCACGAAAGCTTGGTCGTAGACGGGGTCTGAAACATAAGCGGTCGGCATTCCATTGCACCCACTCAGCAGCGTCATTGCTGCCACACAGGGCGCCAGTTTGTTCATGGGTCACGCATGGGTTATTGAACGGGATCGCAAATATGGCCAAGTGACATCATTGTGGCAATACTTTTGGCATATAACCGACGAGTGACAGCTTAATGCCATCATTTTACGTAGGGCTAATTGAATTAAGCGATGCGGGGGTTAGGGGTCAGTCGTTGGGATGGCGTCAAAGTCGGCACACAACGGTTGCTGATTGGAGATGGATGGACTCAGCTCATTGTTGAGCTGCATTGAGCTGCATTGAGCTGCATTGAGCTGCATTGAGCTGCATTGAGCTGCATTGAGCTGCATTGAGCTGCATTGAGCTGCATTGAGCTGCATTGAGCTGCATTGAGCTGCATTGAGCTCAGTGAGCTGTGAGTAGAGGGTGTCATGACGTTGCCAGATAAAATCTTGAGTGCATTGCGAGTAGCCCAAAGACTGAGCTCTCGCGAATTGAGCCAACAGACAGGCGCAAGCTGGTCGACGGTAAAGCGGCACCTGAACCTTTACTGACGGCCGGTTATGTCGTACGCGAGAAAGACGGGCGTACAACCCGCTACCGCCTGAGCAACGCATCAGCTATCCCCATTACAAATGAAGTAGCCGCAGTTGCCGCGATACCCTGGACGCGCGAAAGCCTCATGCTCCGTGAGTTGTTGCTTCGCCCACTGGCGATGCGAGACGCGGTGACGTATCAGCGAGACCTGGTCGACAGCTATAGGCCCAACCAGTCGTCGTGGCTAGGCGCAGACTTGGCAGTTGCTCTGGAAGCAGAGGGGCGCATGCGTGGGCAGCAGCCCGCAGGGACATACGCCCGTAAGGTGCTGGAGCCATTTCTGATCGATTTATCGTGGTCGTCTTCGCGCTTGGAAGGTAACCGCTACACGCTGCTGGATACCAAAAATCCGATCGAAGCGGCTTTTTTCCTGTGGGTCAACTTGGCGTATCTGCAGCCGTTCGAGGTCGGCAACAAGCGCACCAGCCGACTGGCAGCCAATATCCCGCTGATGCTTTACAACTGCTCGCCGTTGTCATTCCTGGATGTTGGGCGTGAGGATTATGCCTTGGCGATGATGGGGGTGTACGAGCAGCGTGACATGGCCATGGCAGCTGACGTGTTCACCTGGGTCTATCGTCGATCGATTGCCAAATATGGCGTCATGCTTGAAGCGATGGGCGTACCTGACCCCGTCCGGTTGCAATACCGCGAGCTGTTGAATGAAGCCATCAATGCGGTGGTGCGTGAGGGTGTTACGGTCGAGCAGGCAATGGAGGAGATGGCGCTTGCTGTTGCCACGCCCGCGGAATTCGCGCCGCTGCTGCGCAGCGAACTGGAGGTTCTGGGTTTGCATAACTGCGCTCGCTACCGACTGCCGCTCAAGCAGGTACAGGCTTGGATCGACGCGGGCCGCCCGGTGGGTTGAGGCGCAGATGGCGGCCAAAAAAAAACCGACCATAAGGTCGGTTTTTTCTGGATTTTGGTGCCCCGAGGGAGACTCGAACTCCCACTCCTTTCGAAAACGGATTTTGAATCCGCCGCGTCTACCAATTCCGCCATCAGGGCTGTGGCGCGCAGTATAGAGAGGTCGCTGAGAGCGGTCAATCGGCTTTCATGGTGAATTTTCACACTTTGGGCTAAACTTCCCGGCCCTGTCGAACCCGAACATCATCATGCGCGTCGCCGATTTTTCCTTCGAACTCCCCGATTCCCTGATCGCCCGCCACCCTCTGGCCGAGCGCCATGGCAGCCGACTGCTGGTCCTCGATGGTCCGAGCGGGGCGCTGGCGCACAAGAAATTCCCTGATCTGCTCGAGTACCTGCAGCCCGGCGACCTGATGGTGTTCAACAACACCCGGGTGATTCCGGCGCGGTTGTTTGGCCAGAAGGCTTCGGGCGGCAAGCTCGAAGTGCTGGTCGAGCGCGTGCTCGATAATCATCGCGTGCTTGCCCACGTGCGCGCCAGCAAGGCGCCCAAAGAGGGTGCGGTGATCCTTGTCGATGGCGGCGGCGAGGCCGAGATGGTCGCCCGTCACGACACGCTGTTCGAGTTGCGCTTCACCGAAGAGGTGCTGCCGCTGCTCGAACGTGTCGGCCACATGCCATTGCCACCCTACATCGATCGCCCGGACGAGGGCGCCGACCGTGAGCGCTATCAGACCGTCTACGCCGAACGCGCCGGCGCCGTCGCGGCGCCCACGGCCGGTTTGCACTTCGACCAGGCGTTGCTCGAGCAGATCGCTGCCAAGGGCGTCGAGCGGGCCTTCGTCACCTTGCACGTGGGCGCCGGCACCTTCCAGCCGGTGCGGGTCGACAACATCGAAGACCACCACATGCATAAAGAGTGGCTCGAGGTCAGCCAGGAGGTGGTCGATGCCATCGCCGCTTGCCGGGCCAGGGGCGGACGGGTGATTGCCGTGGGCACCACCAGCGTACGTTCGCTGGAAAGCGCAGCGCGCGACGGCGTGCTCAAGCCCTTCAGTGGTGACACCGACATCTTCATCTACCCAGGTCGGCCGTTCCATGTGGTCGATGCCCTGGTCACCAACTTCCACCTGCCGGAGTCCACGCTGCTGATGCTGGTCTCGGCCTTCGCCGGTTACCCCGAGACCATGGCTGCCTATGCGGCGGCGGTCGATAACGGTTACCGCTTCTTCAGTTACGGTGATGCCATGTTCATCACCCGCAATCCGGCGCCACGCGGCCCTGAGGATCAAGCATGAGTCGCACCTGTCGAATGTCGTTCGAACTGCTGGCCACCGACGGCAAGGCCCGTCGCGGTCGGCTGACTTTCCCCCGTGGCACGGTCGAAACCCCGGCGTTCATGCCGGTGGGTACCTACGGCACGGTCAAAGGCATGCTGCCGCGTGACATCGAGGCCATTGGCGCCGAGATCATTCTGGGCAACACCTTCCACCTGTGGCTGCGTCCAGGCACCGAGGTGATCAAGAAGCACAACGGCCTGCACGACTTCATGCAGTGGAAAGGCCCGATCCTGACCGACTCCGGTGGCTTTCAGGTGTTCAGCCTCGGTGCGATGCGCAAGATCAAGGAAGAAGGCGTGACCTTCGCCTCGCCGGTCGACGGCTCCAAGGTGTTCATGGGCCCGGAAGAGTCCATGCAGGTGCAGCGCGACCTGGGCTCGGACATCGTGATGATCTTCGATGAGTGCACGCCGTATCCGGCCGAGCATGATGTTGCGCGCACTTCCATGGAACTGTCGCTGCGCTGGGCCCAGCGTTCGAAGAATGCCCACGGCGACAATACCGCGGCGCTGTTCGGCATCGTCCAGGGCGGCATGTACCAGGACCTGCGCATGCGCTCGCTGGAAGCCCTCGAGAATATCGGTTTCGACGGCCTGGCCATCGGTGGCCTGTCGGTCGGTGAGCCGAAGCACGAAATGATCAAGGTGCTCGACTACCTGCCTGACCAGATGCCGGCTGACAAACCTCGTTACCTTATGGGGGTAGGCAAACCGGAGGATCTGGTTGAGGGTGTGCGCCGCGGCGTCGACATGTTCGACTGCGTGATGCCCACGCGCAACGCGCGCAACGGCCATCTGTTCGTCGATACCGGGGTGATCAAGATCCGCAATGCGTTTCATCGCCACGATGATTCGCCGCTCGATCCAACCTGTGACTGCTACACCTGCAGCAACTTCTCCCGCGCTTATCTGCACCATCTGGACAAGTGCGGTGAAATGCTCAGCAGCATGCTCAACACCATCCACAACTTGCGCCATTACCAGCGCTTGATGGCCGGTTTACGCGAGGCTATTCAACAGGGTAAATTGGCCGCCTTCGTCGACGCCTTCTACGCCAAGCGCGGGCTTGCTGTGCCGCCTTTGGACTGACTGTTCGCATCCATTATTAGAAAATTACATTAGGAGTGCCCAATGAGCTTCTTGATTCCCGCCGCATACGCGGACGCTGCAGCCCCCGCCGCTGGCCCAGCCGGTACCGGCTTCGAGTGGATTTTCCTGGTCGGTTTCCTGGTCATCTTCTACCTGATGATCTGGCGCCCGCAGGCCAAGCGTGCCAAAGAGCAGAAGAACCTGCTGGGCAACTTGCAAAAAGGTGACGAAGTTGTCACCAACGGCGGCATCGCCGGCAAGATCGTCAAGGTTTCCGATGACTTCGTGGTGCTGGAAGTTTCCGACACCGTCGAGCTGAAGTTCCAGAAGGGTGCCATCGCGGCGACCCTGCCAAAAGGTACGCTCAAGGCTATCTGAGTTACCGGTTTCATTTTTTCCAGTCGGGGCGCGCAAAGCGCCCCGCGTCTTGAACGGGCGGCGTGATGCTGAACAAATACCCTCTGTGGAAATACGCACTGATCGTGCTGGTACTGGCGGTCGGTTTCATTTATTCCGCTCCCAACCTCTACCCGGATGATCCGGCGGTGCAGATCAGCGGTGCCAGTTCGGCGCTGCAGGTCAACCAGGCCGACCTCGACCGTGTCAGCAAAGCGCTGGTCGACGCTGGCATCACCGTCAAGGGCGCAAGCCTGGGTGAGAAGGGCAGTGGCTTGATCCGCCTGAACAACCAGGAAGATCAACTGCCAGCCAAGGATGTGGTGCGCAAGGCGCTGGGCGATGACTATGTCGTGGCGCTGAACCTGGCTCAGACCACTCCGCAGTGGCTGCGCAACCTGGGCGCCAGCCCGATGAAGCTCGGCCTGGACCTGTCCGGTGGTGTGCACTTCCTGCTGGAAGTGGACATGGACAAGGCCATGAGCGCCCGCATGAAAGTCTACGAGGGCGAGGTCAAGACCTTGCTGCGCAAAGAGCGCATCCGCTACCGCAGCCTGCCGCAGCAGGATGGCGCGGTGATGCTGGGCTTCTCCGACGATGCCACCCGCGAACAGGCGCGTGCCCTGATCCGCAAGAATTTCAATGATTTCGACCTGACCACCAGCGAGCGTAACGAGCTTGCCGTGCTGCGTCTGGCGCTGACCCAGGCGAAAGTCGCCGAGATCCGCGAATACTCGATCAAGCAGAACCTCACCACCGTGCGCAACCGCGTCAACGAGCTGGGCGTGGCCGAGCCGCTGGTACAGCGTCAGGGCGCCAACCGCATCGTGGTCGAGTTGCCAGGCGTGCAGGACACTGCCGAAGCCAAGCGTATTCTCGGCAAGACCGCCAACCTGGAGTTCCGCTTTGGCGCTGAGCCCGGTGCGTCCAAGGCCACTACCGAGGTGTTCGAGTTCCGCGAGGGCAATCGCTCCGCTGCCGTGGAGCGCGGTCTGATCATCACCGGTGACCAGGTCACCGATGCCCAGGCCAGCTTCGACGAACACGGTCGCCCGCAGGTGAACATTCGTCTCGATGGCCACGGTGGCGAGCTGATGAGCCGTGCCACCCGCAGCAACGTCGGGCGCAGCATGGCGGTGATCTTCATCGAGCAGAAGCCCGTCACCCGCTACGTCAAGCAGACTGTCAATGGCGTCGAAAAAGACGTCGCCGTGCAGAGCTTCCAGGAAGAGAAGAAGATCATCAGCCTGGCGACCATTCAGTCGCCACTGGGCAGCCAGTTCCGCATCACCGGCCTCAATGGTCAGGGTGAATCCTCTGAACTGGCCCTGCTGCTGCGTGCCGGTGGTCTGGCGGCGCCGATGTACTTTGCCGAAGAACGTACCATTGGCCCAAGCTTGGGTGCCGACAACATCACCAAAGGTGTCGACGCGTCGCTGTGGGGCATGTTGTTCGTATCGCTGTTCATCATCGCCATCTACCGCGGCTTTGGTGTGATCGCCACGATCGCCCTGGCCGGGAACATGGTGCTGCTGCTGGCGCTGATGTCGCTGCTCGGTGCAACCCTGACCCTGCCAGGCATCGCCGGTATCGTCCTGACCATGGGTATGGCGGTCGATGCCAACGTGCTGATCTTCTCGCGGATCCGCGAAGAGCTCAAATCCGGTATGTCGGTCCAGCGCGCCATCCATGAAGGTTTCAACCGCGCCTACACCGCGATCATCGACGCCAACCTGACCAGCCTGCTGGTCGGCGGCATCCTGTTCGCCATGGGCACCGGCCCGGTCAAGGGCTTTGCGGTCACCATGTCCCTCGGGATTTTCACCTCGATGTTCACCGCCGTCATGGTGACCCGCGCAATGGTCAACCTGACCTGCGGCGGGCGTGACATCAAGAAGCTGTGGGTTTGAGGGAGCTGCGATGAAAACCATCAACTTCATGGGCGTGCGCAATGTCGCGTTCGCCATTACCGTACTCCTCACCGTGCTGGCGCTGTTCAGCTGGTGGCAGAAAGGCCTGAACTTCGGCCTGGACTTCACCGGCGGTACGCTGATCGAGCTGACCTACGAACGCCCGGCCGACCTCAAGGCGGTGCGCGCCGAGTTGGTCGACTCCGGTTTCCACGAGGCCGTGGTGCAGAGCTTTGGTGCGACCACCGACCTCCTGGTGCGCATGCCCGGCGACGACCCGCAACTGGGTAACAAGGTCGCCGCCGCGTTGCAGAAGGCTGGGGGCGATAACCCGGCCACCGTCAAGCGTGTCGAGTTCGTCGGCCCACAGGTTGGGGAAGAGCTGCGTGACCAAGGTGGCCTCGGCATGCTGCTGGCGCTGGGCGGCATCCTCATCTACCTGGCCTTCCGCTTCCAGTGGAAGTTCGCCGTGGGTGCGATTATCTCGCTGATCCATGACGTGGTCGTGACCCTGGGTATCCTTTCGTTCTTCCAGATCACGTTCGACCTGACGGTGCTGGCGGCGGTGCTGGCCATCATCGGCTACTCGTTGAACGACACCATCGTCGTGTTCGACCGGGTGCGAGAAAACTTCCGCGTCATGCGCAAGGCGTCGCTGATCGAGAACATCAACGTTTCCACCACCCAAACCCTGCTGCGGACCATCGCCACGTCGGTTTCGACCCTGCTGGCGATCGCTGCGCTGCTGTTCTTCGGCGGTGACAACCTGTTCGGCTTCTCGTTGGCCTTGTTCATCGGCGTCATGGCCGGTACCTACTCGTCGATCTACATCGCCAACGTGGTGCTGATCTGGCTGAACTTGAACAGCGAAGACCTGATTCCGCCTGCGAAAAGCGAAGGTGTGGATGACCGTCCCTAACGGCTAGGCCACGCCGTTCGGCGACCCCAAGGCGCGAGTGTTGAACTCGCGCCTTTTTTTTTGCTCCAAGGCAGGGTGAAGGCGGGTGAGCCCCGCGGGGTAAGATCAGGAGGTTCATGTGAACAAATCAATGCTGGTAGGTGCTGTGCTGGGTGCTGTCGGTGTGACTGCCGGAGGTGCTGTCGCAACCTACAGCTTGGTGAACAAAGGGCCCGATTATGCCCAGGTCACCGATGTTCAACCGATCAAGCAGAAGGTCAAGACGCCCCGCGAGGTGTGCAAGGATGTTGCGGTGACGCGTCAGGCGCCGGTCAAGGACCAGCACCAGATCGCAGGTACCGTGGTAGGTGCCTTGGCAGGCGGCTTGCTGGGTAACCAGATCGGTGGTGGTACAGGCAAGAAGATCGCGACCGTGGCCGGTGCGGTGGGTGGTGGCTATGCCGGCAACAAGGTGCAGGAAGGCATGCAGCAGCGTGATACCTACACCACGACGCAGACGCGCTGCAACACCGTCAATGACATCAGCGAAAAGGTGGTGGGCTACAGCGTCAAGTACACCATCGGCGATCAGGTGGGTCAGGTGAAGATGGATCGCGAGCCAGGCTCGACCATCCCGCTGGACAAGAATGGCAAGCTCGTCCTGAGCGACGCTGGCCAATGATCTGACACAGTCGTTGCAGGCCACCAAGCAAAAAAAAGCACCCGAGGGTGCTTTTTTTTCGCCATGGCTCTGCGCCTAGCGCTTCATGCTCTCTGGCAGGTGCGGCTGGATAGCGGTCAGCACGGCCTTGAAGCACTTGATGTTGCCAGCGACGATATGACCCTTGTCGAGGAAGTCATGGCCGCCGTTGAAGTCGCTGACCAGGCCACCGGCTTCTTGAATCAGCAGCACGCCTGCTGCCATGTCCCACTCGGACAGACCCGACTCCCAGAAGGCGTCGAAACGACCGGCAGCGACGTAGGCCAGGTCCAGGCTGGCGGAGCCGGCGCGGCGGATGCCGGCGGTCTGGCCGGTCAAGGCGCGGAACATCCCCAGGTAGTTGTCCATGTCGGCCATCTGGCTGTCGCGGAACGGGAAACCGGTACCCAGCAGGGCGCCATCCAGGCTCGTGCGCGAGCTGACGCGCAGGCGGCGGCCATTGAGCTGGGCACCACGGCCACGGCTGGCGGTGAATTCTTCCTGGCGCACTGGGTCGACGATCACGGCGTGCTCGAGGCGACCGCGGTACTTGCAGGCGATGCTGACCGCGAAGTGCGGAATGCCACGCAGGAAGTTGGTGGTGCCGTCCAGCGGGTCGATGACCCACAGGTAGTCCTTGCCTTCTTCACCGGTGCCAGCGTGCAAGCCGGTTTCTTCACCTTGGATGGAGTGGTTCGGGTAGGCCTTGCGCAGGGCGTTGACGATGGTTTGCTCGGCGGCGCGATCAACCTCGGAAACGTAGTCCTTGGCCTCTTTCTCGTCGACCTTGATGCTATCCAGGCGTTCGATGGAGCGGAAAATCAGTTCACTGGCGCTGCGAGCGGCGCGCAGGGCGATATTCAGCATAGGCTGCATGGGCGGGTCACCTGGAGATGTTAAAGAAGAAAGCCGAACATTCTAACAGAAAAGTTTGGCGGCAGAAGTGTCACATTTGCTTTCGTGGCGTTACGCTGGTCGGTTCTGTAAGATCGAACCTCCCCGCAACTGCATCTGTGAGCACAACACCTTGCTGCAAAATATTCGTGTTGTTCTGGTCAATACCAGCCACCCCGGCAACATCGGCGGCGCTGCACGTGCCATGAAAAACATGGGCTTGTCGCGTCTGGTGCTGGTGCAGCCAAAAGCGTTCCCGGCGGCCGAGGCGACCGCGCGTGCCTCCGGCGCCGATGACATTCTGGACAACGTCCAGGTGGTCGACAGCCTTGAGCAGGCGCTGGTCGGCTGTAGCCTGGTCATGGGCACCAGCGCCCGCGAGCGCAGCATTCCGTGGCCGTTGATCGACCCACGTGAGTGCGGCGCGAAAGCCGTGGCGCACGCTGGCGGCGGTGAGCACATCGCCCTGGTGTTCGGGCGCGAGCACGCCGGCCTGACCAACGAAGAACTGCAGCGATGTCATTTCCACGTGCACATTCCCTCGAACCCCGACTTCAGCTCGCTGAACCTGGCTGCAGCGGTCCAGGTGCTCTCTTACGAGGTGCGCATGGCCTGGCTGGCAGCCGACGGTGCGGCGGCGAAAGTCGAGAAGTCCGACGCCAACGGCGACGAGTTGGCGACCATGGACGAGATGGAGCTGTTCTATGACCACCTGGAAAAAACCCTGGTGGACATCGGCTTCCTCGACCCCGAAAAGCCCAAGCACCTGATGGCGCGCCTGCGCCGTTTGTATGGGCGCAGCGCGGTCAATCGCCCGGAAATGAGCATTTTGCGCGGCATTCTCACCGAGACCCAGAAAGTGGTCCGTGGCGAGCCGCATAAACGGAAGGACTGACAGATGTTCGAACGTCTGCGTGAAGATATTCAAAGTGTGTTCCATCGCGACCCGGCAGCGCGCAACGCCTTCGAGGTGCTGACCTGCTACCCCGGTATGCACGCGATCTGGCTGCATCGGCTGGGCAACGCGCTGTGGCGGCGCGACTGCAAGTGGCTGGCACGCCTGGTGTCGAACTTCGGGCGCTGGATGACCGGCATCGAGATTCATCCGGGCGCAACCATTGGCCGGCGCTTCTTCATCGACCACGGCATGGGCATCGTCATCGGCGAAACGGCCGAGATCGGCAACGATGTCACGCTGTACCAAGGCGTTACCCTGGGTGGCACCAGCTGGAATAAAGGCAAGCGCCACCCGACCCTGGAAAACGGCGTGGTGGTAGGGGCGGGTGCCAAGGTGCTGGGGCCCTTTACCGTGGGTGCAGGGGCCAAGATCGGCTCCAATGCGGTGGTGACCAAGGCCGTACCCGCCGGCGCCACCGCGGTCGGTATTCCGGGGCGCATCATCGTCAAGAGCGAAGACACCGAAGTCGAGGCCAAGCGCAAGGCCATGGCCGAGAAAATCGGCTTCGACGCCTATGGTGTCAGCGGCGACATGCCAGACCCGGTTGCCCGCGCCATCGGGCAGATGCTCGATCACCTGCAGGCGGTCGACGAGCGCCTGGAAGGCATGTGTGGC
Source organism: Pseudomonas sp. SMSB3 (assembly GCF_052041965.1). Classification (NCBI taxonomy): domain Bacteria; kingdom Pseudomonadati; phylum Pseudomonadota; class Gammaproteobacteria; order Pseudomonadales; family Pseudomonadaceae; genus Pseudomonas; species Pseudomonas sp. SMSB3. The sequence continues at coordinate 235,461 of NZ_JBKGGV010000001.1, forward strand.
GCGCTGACCCGCATGGGCAGCGACTTCTGCGCCAAGGAGTTGCCCAAGCTGCCCGAGGATGAATTCACCGAACAGGCCCAGGCGGCCAAGCGCGACACTCAACCGCATTGATCGCGCCGCGTCGAGGCGGGCTGGGCAAAGGGGCGTGTGCTGGCGCCCCTTTGCTGCTACAATCGCGCCCGCCCCGCCGATGCATACCCGACCAAAGCAGTAGGTCTAATAGTTGACTTAAATGCTCGGGAATCGCATACTCGCACTCATCCCGTAACTCCCGTGGTACCCATTAGCCATGCGATTGACTACCAAAGGCCGATACGCTGTGACTGCCATGCTCGACCTGGCACTGCACGCGCAGCAGGGGCCGGTGTCTTTGGCCGACATTTCCGAGCGCCAGGGCATATCCCTCTCTTATCTGGAACAGCTGTTCGCCAAGCTGCGCCGCAGCAGCCTGGTATCCAGCGTGCGCGGTCCGGGCGGCGGCTATCAGCTGTCGCGCGACATGGCGAGCATCCAGGTGGTGCAGGTGATCGACGCGGTCAACGAGTCGGTCGATGCCACGCGCTGCCAGGGCCTCGGGGATTGCCATGCCGGTGACACCTGCCTGACCCATCACCTGTGGTGCGACCTCAGCCAGCAGATCCATGAGTTTCTCAGTGGCATCAGCCTGGCCGACCTCGTCACCCGCCGTGAGGTGCAGGAAGTCGCCCAGCGCCAGGACCTGCGACGTGTCGCAGGCCGTTCCGCCCAGCTGGACAAGATTGAGACGTCCGCCGTCGACTGACCCTTGGCAGTCACGAGCGACGCCACCGCCTGATAGGAGATACCCATGAAGTTGCCGATCTACCTCGATTACTCCGCTACCACGCCGGTCGACCCCCGTGTCGCCCAGAAGATGGCCGACTGCCTGCTGGTCGACGGCAACTTCGGTAACCCGGCCTCGCGCTCCCACGTGTTTGGCTGGAAAGCCGAAGAAGCGGTCGAGAATGGCCGTCGCCAGGTCGCTGAGCTGATCAACGCGGACCCACGCGAAATCGTCTGGACCAGTGGTGCCACTGAGTCCGATAACCTTGCAATCAAGGGTGTGGCGCACTTCTATCAGACCAAGGGCAAGCACATCATCACCTCCAAGATCGAGCACAAGGCGGTCCTGGACACCACGCGCCAGCTCGAGCGCGAAGGTTTCGAAGTCACCTACCTGGAACCGGGCGAAGACGGCATCGTCACCCCGGCCATGGTCGAAGCCGTGCTGCGCGATGACACCATTCTGGTGTCGCTGATGCACGTGAACAACGAAGTGGGCTCGATCAATGACATCGCTGCCATCGGCGAACTGACCCGCTCGCGCGGTGTGCTGTTCCACGTCGACGCTGCGCAGTCGGCAGGCAAGGTCGACATCGACCTGCAGAAGCTCAAGGTCGACCTGATGTCGTTTTCCGCGCACAAGGCCTACGGCCCCAAAGGTATCGGCGCGCTGTACGTCAGCCGCAAGCCGCGCGTACGTCTGGAGGCCATCATCCACGGCGGCGGCCATGAGCGCGGCATGCGTTCGGGCACACTGCCGACCCACCAGATCGTCGGCATGGGCGAGGCCTTCGCCATCGCCAAGCAGGAAATGGCCGCGGAAAACCAGCGCATCAAGGCCCTGAGCGATCGCTTCTTCGCCCAGGTTTCGGACCTTGAAGAGCTGTACGTCAACGGCAGCAAGACTGCCCGCGTACCGCACAACCTGAACCTGAGCTTCAATTATGTCGAAGGCGAGTCGCTGCTGATGTCGCTCAAGGACATCGCGGTATCCTCGGGTTCGGCCTGCACCTCGGCATCCCTCGAGCCTTCGTACGTGCTGCGTGCGCTGGGTCGCAACGACGAGCTGGCGCACAGCTCGATCCGCTTCTCGTTCGGTCGCTTCACCACCGAAGAAGAAGTCGACTACGCCGCGCAGAAAGTCTGCGAGGCCGTCAACAAACTGCGTGAGCTGTCGCCGCTGTGGGACATGTACAAAGACGGCGTTGACATCTCCAAGATCGAGTGGGCCGCCCACTAAGCAGTCGCCAGCAAGAGCGGCTCCCTGATGAGGAAGGAATTGCACCATGGCATACAGTGAAAAGGTCATCGACCACTACGAAAACCCACGCAACGTCGGCAAGATGAACGCCGAGGACCCTGATGTCGGTACCGGCATGGTCGGTGCACCAGCGTGTGGTGACGTGATGCGTCTGCAGATCAAGGTCAACGAGCAGGGCATCATCGAAGATGCCAAGTTCAAGACCTATGGCTGCGGTTCGGCCATCGCTTCCAGCTCCCTCGCCACCGAGTGGATGAAGGGCAAGACCCTGGACGAAGCCGAAACCATCAAGAACACCCAACTGGCGGAAGAGCTGGCGTTGCCGCCGGTGAAGATCCACTGCTCGGTACTCGCCGAAGATGCCATCAAGGCAGCCGTTCGCGACTACAAGCAGAAAAAAGGCTTGGTCTAAGCCGTCCGTTGCAAGCTAAGAGTCAAGGAGTTCCGATGGCTATCAGCATGACAGAAGCCGCCGCCAACCACATTCGCCGCTCCCTCGACGGGCGCGGCAAGGGTGAAGGCATTCGCCTGGGCGTGCGCACCACCGGCTGCTCGGGCCTGGCCTACGTGCTGGAGTTCGTCGACGAGCTGGCTGCCGAAGACGAAGTCTTCGAGAACCACGGCGTCAAGGTGATCATCGATCCCAAGAGCCTGGTCTACCTCGATGGCACCGAGCTGGATTTCGTCAAGGAAGGGTTGAACGAAGGCTTCAAGTTCAACAACCCCAACGTGCGCGGTGAGTGTGGCTGCGGCGAAAGCTTCAACGTCTGAGGCTGAACGTGGGTACTCCTTGTCATTACGCGTTGTTCGACCTCAAGCCATGCTTCCGCCTGGACTTGGACAAGCTGGCCGCTCGTTACCGCGAGTTGGCCCGCGAAGTCCATCCCGACCGTTTCGCTGACGCCTCCGAGCGTGAGCAGCGGGTCGCGCTGGAAAAATCCGCTGCCCTCAATGACGCCTATCAGACGCTGCGCAGTGCGCCGCGTCGCGCTCGCTATCTGCTGGCCATCAGTGGTCACGACGTGCCGCAGGAAGTGACGGTCCACGACCCCGACTTCCTGTTGCAGCAGATGCAGTGGCGCGAAGAGCTCGAAGACTTGCAGGACGAAGCCGACCTGGATGGCGTGGCGCTGTTCAAGCAGCGCTTGAAGGTTGCGCAGGCCAAGTTGGACGACGATTTCGCCGCCTGCTGGGATGTGCCTGGCGAGCGCGACCAGGCCGAGCGCCTGATGCGCCGCATGCAGTTCCTCGACAAGCTCGCCCAAGAAGTGCGCCAACTGGAAGAGCGCCTCGACGATTAACCCGGTGTCGCCCGTGATGACGCCTAAGGTATTCAGATAAGCATGGCCCTACTGCAGATCGCCGAACCCGGTCAGACTCCCCAACCCCACCAGCGCCGCCTGGCAGTTGGGATCGACCTGGGTACTACCAATTCTCTGGTCGCTGCCGTGCGCAGCGGTCGCAGCGAACCCCTGCCCGACGCGCAGGGTAACGTCATCGTGCCTTCGGCAGTGCGTTACCTGGCTGGCCATCATGAGGTAGGCCTGGCCGCACGTGAAGCGGCGTCCAGCGACCCGTTGAACACCGTGCTGTCGGTCAAGCGCCTGATGGGGCGCGGTCTGGCTGACGTCAAGCAACTCGGCGAGCAGCTGCCGTACCGCTTCATCGGCGGTGAATCGCACATGCCGTTCATCGACACCGTGCAAGGCCCGAAGAGCCCGGTCGAGGTCTCGGCCGATATCCTCAAGGTGCTGCGCGAACGTGCCGAAGCAACCCTCGGCGGTGATTTGGTGGGCGCGGTGATCACCGTGCCGGCTTATTTCGACGATGCCCAGCGCCAGGCCACCAAGGATGCTGCGCGCCTGGCTGGCCTCAATGTGCTGCGCCTGCTCAACGAGCCGACTGCAGCGGCCGTGGCCTACGGCCTGGACCAGAACGCCGAAGGCGTGGTCGCCATCTATGACTTGGGCGGCGGCACCTTCGACATTTCCATCCTGCGCTTGAGCGCCGGGGTCTTCGAGGTACTGGCCACAGGCGGCGATACAGCGCTGGGTGGTGATGATTTCGACCATGCCATCGCTGGCTGGATCATCGAGCAGGCGGGCCTGTCCGCCGATCTCGACCCCGCCACCCAGCGCCAGTTGCTGCAAGCGGCCTGCGCTGCCAAAGAGGCGCTGACCGATGCCGACACCGTCACCGTCGGTCATGCCGCCTGGCAGGGCGAGCTGAGCCGCGCCGCGTTCGACGCCATGATCGAGCCGCTGGTGGCACGTAGCCTAAAGGCCTGCCGCCGGGCCGTGCGCGACAGTGGCGTCGAGCTCGAAGAAGTCGGCGCCGTGGTGATGGTCGGCGGATCTACCCGTGTGCCGCGTATTCGTGAAGCCGTTGGCGCACTGTTCGGGCGTACCCCGCTGACCTCCATCGACCCTGATCAGGTGGTCGCCATCGGCGCGGCGATCCAGGCCGACACCCTGGCCGGCAACCGCCGCGAAGGTGGCGAGCTGCTGCTGCTCGATGTCATCCCGTTGTCCCTTGGCCTCGAGACCATGGGTGGGCTGATGGAGAAGGTGATTCCGCGCAACACCACCATTCCGGTGGCGCGCGCGCAGGAATTCACCACCTACAAGGATGGCCAGTCGGCCATGATGATTCACGTGCTGCAGGGTGAGCGCGAGCTGATCAGCGATTGCCGCTCCCTGGCACGTTTCGAGTTGCGCGGGATTCCGGCAATGGTTGCCGGCGCCGCGAAGATCCGCGTGACCTTCCAGGTCGATGCCGATGGCCTGCTCAGCGTCGCTGCGCGCGAGCTGGGTTCGGGCGTCGAAGCCAGCATTCAGGTCAAGCCGTCCTACGGGCTTACCGACGGTGAAATCGCGCGCATGCTCAAGGATTCCTTCGAGCACGCAGGCTCCGACAAGCACGCCCGCCAGTTGCGCGAGCACCAGGTCGATGCCGAACGGCTGCTCGAAGCGGTGCAAGGTGCCCTGGAGGCCGATGGCGAGCGTCTGCTCAGCGCTGACGAACGCGACGCCATTGCCTTCCAGATGCAAGAACTACGTGATTTGCTGGCCGGCACCGATGGCGCTGCCATCGAGCAACAGACCAAGCGTCTGTCGCAGGTGACCGACGCATTTGCCGCCCGTCGCCTTGATTCGACGGTCAAAGCCGCACTGGCCGGGCGCAACCTGAATGAGATCGAGGAGTAACCGATGCCGCTGGTGACATTCCTGCCGCATGAAAAGTTTTGCCCTGAGGGGCTGACCGTGGAAGTGCCTGCCGGGACCAATATCCTGGAGCTTGCCCACGATCATCACATCGAGATGGAAAGCGCCTGCGGCGGGGTCAAGGCTTGCACCACCTGCCACTGCATCGTGCGCAAGGGCTTCGACTCGCTCGAAGAAGCCGATGAGCTCGAAGAGGACATGCTGGACAAGGCCTGGGGGCTGGAAGCGCAGTCCCGACTGGGTTGCCAGGTGGTCGTGGCCGACCAGGACCTGACCATCGAGATCCCCAAGTACTCGCTCAACCACGCTGCCGAAGCACCGCACTGAGGTTCGTTAGATGAGCTTGAAATGGATTGATGTACTTGAGATCGCCATTCAGCTTGCAGAAAGCAAGCCGGAAGTCGATCCTAAATACGTGAATTTCGTCGATCTGCACCGTTGGGTGCTGGCCCTGCCAGAATTCAGCGACGACCCTGCGCGGGGCGGTGAGAAAGTCCTCGAGGCCATCCAGGCGGCCTGGATCGACGAAGCCGACTAAGCGTGACGCTGCAGGTTAGGCAATCCCCTGGAACCCGCGTATAATTCGCGGGTTTAATTTTTCGTAACACTCATATTCTGGAGTTTTCCATGGCTGTTCAACGTACCTTCTCGATCATCAAGCCAGACGCCGTCGCCAAAAACGTCATCGGCAAGATCACCACTCGCTTTGAAGATGCCGGCCTGAAAATCGTTGCCTCGAAAATCAAGCAGCTGTCCAAGGCCGAAGCCGAAGGCTTCTACGCCGAGCACAGCGCTCGCGGCTTCTTCGGTGACCTGGTTGCCTTCATGACCTCCGGCCCAGTGGTCGTTCAGGTTCTGGAAGGCGAGAACGCCATCGCGCTGAACCGCGAGCTGATGGGTGCCACCAACCCTAAAGAAGCCGCGCCAGGCACCATCCGCGCCGACTTCGCCGAATCCATCGACGCCAACGCCGTTCACGGTTCGGACTCCGAAGCTGCTGCTGCTCGCGAAATCGCTTACTTCTTCGCTGCTACCGAGGTAACCACTCGCTAAGCGAAAGCTTACGGGTGAGGGTGAATCCATGACGACATCTACTGGCAAGATCAACCTGTTGGGGCTGACCCAGCCGGAAATGGAAAAGTTCTTCGACTCAATAGGGGAGAAGCGCTTCCGTGCCGGTCAGGTGATGAAATGGATTCACCATTTTGGCGTGTCCGATTTTGCGGCCATGACCAACGTTGGCAAGGCCTTGCGCGAAAAGCTCGAGGCCGTTGCCGAGATTCGCCCCCCGGAAGTGGTCAGTGAAGACATTTCCGCCGACGGCACCCGCAAGTGGGTGATCCGCGTTGCCTCCGGCAGCTGCGTCGAGACCGTCTACATTCCTACCGACGACCGCGGCACTCTCTGCGTTTCGTCGCAAGCCGGCTGCGCCCTGGACTGCAGTTTCTGCTCCACGGGCAAGCAAGGCTTCAACAGCAACCTCACCGCCGCCGAAGTGATCGGGCAGGTGTGGCTTGCGAACAAATCCTTCGGGACCGTCCCGGCCAAGATCGACCGCGCGATTACCAACGTGGTGATGATGGGCATGGGCGAGCCCCTGCTGAATTTCGACAACGTCATCGCCGCCATGCACATCATGATGGACGACCTGGGCTACGGTATTTCCAAGCGCCGCGTCACCTTGTCGACCTCGGGTGTGGTGCCGATGATCGATGAGCTGGCCAAGCACATCGACGTCTCCCTGGCCCTGTCGTTGCACGCGCCGAACGACGAGCTGCGCAACCAGCTGGTGCCGATCAACAAGAAGTACCCGCTGAAGATGCTGCTCGAGTCGTGCATGGGCTACATGTCGACCTTGGGCGGCAAGCGTGTGCTGACCATCGAGTACACCTTGCTCAAAGATGTCAACGATCAGCCCGAGCACGCTGCGCAGATGATCGAGCTGCTGCGCGATGTACCGTGCAAGATCAACCTGATCCCGTTCAACCCGTTCCCGCATTCGGGTTACGAGCGGCCCAGCAACAATGCGATCCGCCGCTTCCAGGACCTGCTGCACCATGGTGGCTTCAATGTCACCACGCGCACCACCCGTGGCGACGACATCGACGCCGCCTGTGGTCAGTTGGTCGGCCAGGTCAACGACCGCACCCGCCGCAGCGAGCGTTACATCGCCGTGCGTCAGTTATCCGCTGACGCCGAGCTGCAAGACAGCGCCGTGCGCCACTGAGTCCGGTCCTGACATGAGCCTGCGCGCCGCGCTGTCGATCCTTGCGCTTTCGCTGCTGGCAGGCTGCATGTCGGGCGGTGCGGGCGAGCCTTCGACCAAGCGTGCTGGGCCGAGTGCGGCGGGGCGAGCCTACGTTCAACTCGGGCTTGGCTATTTGCAACAGGGTATGACCGAGCGTGCCAAGGTACCACTGGGCAAGGCCCTGGCCCTGGACCCTGCTGACGCCGACGCCCTCGCGGGCCTTGCCCTGGTATTCCAGGCCGAAGGCGAGCCGGCATTGGCACAAACGCACTTCGCCAGAGCCCTGGCAGTGCGCCCCGGCGATACGCGAATTCGTAACAACTTCGGCAGTTTCCTATATGCTCAACAGCGTTTTGCCGAAGCCGAACAGATGTTTCGCCTGGCCAGTGCCGATACCCTGTATCCTGAGCGGTCACGGGTCTTCGAGAATCTTGGGCTCACAGCCCTGCGGCTCGATGATCGGGCCCAGGCGCATGCGTACTTGAGCAAGGCTCTGCAGCTCAATCGACACCAGCCAAGGGCATTGCTGGAAATGGCTGAGTTGTCTTACGAAAACAGGCATTATGTGCCAGCTCGGGATTACTACGATCGTTTCAGCCAATTGAGCGACCCGAGTGCCCGTAGCCTGCTGCTGGGCAGCCGCCTTGCCCGGACATTCGACGAGCAGGGCACCCTGGCCGAGCTGGGCCAGCAATTACAACGACTTTATCCCGGTACGCCGGAATATCAGCAATACCTGTCGGAGCAACGATGAAAGCCGCGCATCCCGAAGTAGCAGCAGCGACTGGCCAGCACCCCGGTGAGTTGTTGCGCCAGGCCCGCGAGAACCGCGAGTGGTCGCAAGCCGAAGTGGCTCGCAAGCTGAACCTCACCGTCACTTCGCTGAACCATCTGGAAACTGGTGCCTTCGACAAGTTGCCGGGCCATACCTTCGCGCGCGGCTATATCCGGGCCTATGCCAAGTTGCTCGGCATGGACCAGGCGCCTTTGGTCGAAGCCTTCGACCAGTACACCGGCACTCACGCCAAGGGCAGTGACGTGCATTCTCTGGGCCGCATCGAGGAACCGGTGCGGCTGTCGCATAACATCATGCGCGGTGTCACCCTGCTCCTGCTGATCGCAGTGGTCGGCGGCAGCTTCATCTGGTGGCAGGACCAGGGCAGCACCAAGGGCAGGGACCTGGCCAAGATGGCGTTGGAGCATGTCGAGGTCGAAAGCGCCGACGGCACGACTCAAATCCACCCGCTCGATGAGCCTGAAGACCAGGCCGTGACGGCCGGCCAGCAAGCCGAGAGCGCGGCATTGCCGTTGCCACAGGCTAGCGCCGAGGTAGCCGATCAGAACAGCAGCCAATCCGCGCCCGCTGCCAGCGAGTCGGCGCCGGTAGCGGCCGAGCAAGCCCCGGTGCAAGCCCCGGCTGCAGCCCCTGCGCCTGCTTCGGCAGTTGCCCCAGCACCGGCAGCTTCCAGTGCGCCGGCTGCCGCCAGCGCACCGGAGGCGGCTGCCGCGCCGGCAGGCAGCGCCAAGGTTGCGATTCAGTTCACCGCCGATTGCTGGACCCAGGTGTCCGATGGCAACGGCAAGGTGCTGTTCAGTGCCATCAAGCGCAAAGGTGACAACCTCGAACTGACCGGCAAGCCGCCCTTTGCGCTGCGCCTGGGCTTCGCCCGTGGCGCCCAGGTCAGCTACAACGGCCAGCCCGTCGATGTTGCCCCGTTCACCAGTGGCGAAACTGCTCGCCTGAAGTTGGGACAGTAATTCATGCACGGCGAATCTCCGATCAAACGGCGCGAATCCCGCAAAATCTGGGTCGGCAATGTGCCGGTGGGTGGCGATGCCCCCATCGCGGTGCAGAGCATGACCAACACCGACACCAACGATGTGCTGGCCACCGTGGCGCAGATTCAGCGCCTGGTCGATGCCGGTGTCGACATCGTCCGCGTCTCGGTACCCGACATGGACGCGGCCGAAGCTTTCGGCAAGATCAAGCAGCTGGTCAGTGTTCCGCTGGTTGCCGACATTCACTTCGACTACAAGATCGCCCTGCGCGTGGCTGAGCTGGGTGTCGACTGCCTGCGCATCAACCCGGGCAACATCGGCCGCGAAGACCGTGTCCGCGCGGTGGTCGACGCCGCCCTTGATCGCGGCATCCCGATCCGCATTGGCGTCAATGCAGGCTCGCTGGAAAAGGACCTGCAGAAGAAGTACGGCGAGCCGACTCCGGCAGCGCTGGTCGAATCGGCCCTGCGCCATGTCGAACACCTTGACCGCCTGGATTTCCAGGATTTCAAGGTCAGCGTCAAGGCGTCCGATGTGTTCATGGCTGTCGAGGCCTATCGGTTGCTGGCCAAGCAGATTATCCAACCGCTGCACCTGGGCATCACCGAAGCTGGCGGTTTACGTTCCGGCACGGTGAAATCCGCAGTCGGCCTCGGTATGCTGCTGGCCGAAGGCATTGGCGATACCATCCGTATCTCGCTGGCGGCCGACCCGGTCGAAGAAGTGAAGGTCGGCTACGACATCCTCAAGTCGCTGCACCTGCGTTCGCGTGGCATCAACTTCATCGCCTGCCCGAGCTGCTCGCGGCAGAACTTCGATGTGGTCAAGACCATGAACGAACTCGAGGGGCGCCTGGAAGACCTGCTGGTACCGCTGGACGTGGCCGTGATCGGTTGCGTGGTCAATGGCCCTGGTGAGGCCAAGGAGTCGCACGTGGGGCTGACCGGTGGCACGCCTAACCTGGTCTACATCGACGGCAAGCCTGCGCAGAAGCTGACCAATGACAACCTGGTCGATGAGCTGGAGAAGCTCATCCGCCAGAAAGCGGCCGAAAAGGTCGAAGCCGACGCGGCGCTGATCGCCCGCGGCTGACACACAGATTCGAAAGGACTTTTCGTGAGCAAATCGCTGCAAGCCATCCGTGGCATGAACGACATTCTGCCAGAGCAGTCGCCGCTCTGGCGCTACTTCGAAGGTACTGTCGCGGGCCTGCTGGACACCTACGGGTACAGCCAGATCCGTACCCCGATCGTGGAATTCACCGAGCTGTTCAAGCGCTCGATCGGTGAAGTGACCGATATCGTCGAGAAGGAGATGTACACCTTCGAGGACCGTAACGGCGATTCGCTCACGCTTCGCCCCGAAGGCACCGCCGCCTGCGTGCGTGCCGTGCTCGAGCACGGCATCACCGGCAATGGCCAGGTGCAGAAGCTCTGGTACATCGGCCAGATGTTCCGCCATGAGCGCCCGCAGAAGGGCCGCTACCGCCAGTTCCACCAGATCGGCGTGGAAGTGTTCAACCTCGACGGCCCGGACATCGACGCCGAACTGATCACCCTGACCTGGCGCCTGTGGGGCCTGCTGGGTATCCAGGACGCGGTCAAGCTCGAACTCAACAGCCTGGGCACCAGCGAGGCCCGTGCTCGGTACCGTGACGCGCTGGTGGCGTTTCTCTCGGCGCGTCTGGAGCAGCTCGACGAAGACAGCCAGCGCCGCCTCAAGAGCAACCCCCTGCGTATCCTCGATAGCAAGGACCAGGGCACCCAGGCGGTGCTGGTGGGCGCGCCCAAGCTCGAAGACTACCTGGACGAAGATTCGCGCGTGCACTTCGAAGGCCTCAAGGCGCGCCTGGAGGCCGCGGGCATTCCGTTCGTCATCAACACCAAGCTGGTGCGTGGCCTGGATTACTACAGCAAGACCGTCTTCGAGTGGGTCACCGACAAACTGGGCGCTCAGGGCACCGTCTGCGCCGGCGGCCGTTATGACGGCCTGGTCGAGCAGATGGGCGGCAAGCCGACCCCGGGGGTTGGCTTCGCCATGGGCATCGAGCGCTTGATCCTGCTGCTTGAAACCCTTGGCAAAGTGCCCGAGGCGATCAATCGCACCATCGACGTCTACCTGTGCGCCTTCGGCGAGCAGGCCGAGCTGGCGGGCTTGCGCCTGGCCGAGGGATTGCGTGATCGTCTGCCGGGCTTGCGCCTGGCGGTGAATGCCGGCGGCGGCAGCTTCAAGAGCCAATTCAAGAAGGCTGACAAGAGCGGCGCGCTGTTCGCGCTGATCCTCGGTGACGACGAACTTGCCGTGCACACCATCGGCGTCAAGCCCCTGCGTGGTCAGGGCGAACAACAGAACATTGCCTGGGATGCTCTGGCTGAGCACCTGGAAACCGCGATCGCTCAGGCGTAACGCGGTTCAACAAGCGAATAGGCGAAAAGGAGTATTGGGGTGTCGAGTACCGATGATGATTTGGCAGGGGTCAAGGACTGGTGGAACCGCAACGGCAAGCCGCTGCTGACCGGTGCCCTGCTGGCGGGTGTCGTGGTGTTGGGCTGGAATACCTGGCACAAGTACCAGAACAACCAGTCCCAAGGCGCCTCGCAGCTGTATCAGGCCCTGCTGGAAACCAGCCTGACGCCCACTGGCCAGCCTGACGCGACCAAGGTCGCGGAGCTGGCCGGCAAGCTCAAGAGCGAGTTTGGCGGTACCGCGTATGCCCAGTACGGCAGCCTGTTCGTGGCCAAGGTCGCGGTTGAAAGCGGCAAGCTCGACGATGCCGCTGCCGAGCTGAAAAGCGTACTGGACAAGCCCGCCGATGTGACCCTGGGCGAAATCTCCCGTCAGCGCCTGGCCCGTGTGCTGGCTGCTCAGAACAAGGCCGAAGACGCGCTCAAGCTGCTCGACGGCGACACCGAAAAAGCGTTCCTGGCCAGCCGAGAAGAGCTCAAAGGGGATCTGCTGGTGCAATTGGGCCGCGGCGACGATGCCCATGGTGCCTACCAAAAAGCCAAGGCTGCGCTGTCTGATGACGCCGCGGTCGGTGGCCTGCAACTGAAGCTGGATGACCTGGCCAAAGGGGATGCATAAGTGATCGGTTGGAAACACGCAGCAGTGCTGACCCTGGCCGTGCTGGCCGCAGGTTGCAGCAGCAACAGCAAGAAGGAACTGCCTCCGGCCGAGCTGACCAAGTTCACCGAAGAAGTGGTCTTGAAAAAACAGTGGAGCCGCTCGATCGGTGACGGTCAGGGCGAAACCTACAACACCCTGGTGCCGGCCATCGAGAACGACCGCATCTACGCCTCCGATGTCAACGGCGAAGTCTTCGCCCTCGACCGCATCACCGGCGACGTGGTGTGGAAGCAGGACCTCGAGTTGCCGGTGTCCGGCGCCGTCGGCGTCGGTTATGGCCTGGTGATGCTGGGCACCCTCAAAGGTGAGGTGATCGCCCTCGATTCCAGTACCGGTGAAGAGCGCTGGCGCTCGCGCGTGACCAGCGAAGTACTGGCCCCGCCTGCCAACAACGGTGATGTGGTTGTGGTGCAGACCCAGGACGATCGCCTGATCGGCCTGGATGCCGCCACCGGTGATCGCCGCTGGATCTACGAGAACACGCCGGCGGTGCTCACCCTGCGGGGTACCGGCGCGCCGATCGCCACCAACCGCCTGGCCGTCGCCGGCCTGTCGACCGGCAAGGTCGTGGCGGTGGATATCAGCAATGGCATCCCGGTATGGGAAAGCCGAGTGGCCATCCCACAAGGCCGTTCTGAACTCGACCGTGTGGTGGACATCGACGGCGGCTTGCTGCTGTCCGGTGGCACCTTGTACGTCAGCACCTACCAGGGTCGGGTTGCCGGCCTGGACCTGGAAAGCGGCCGCGTGCTGTGGCAGCGCGATGCCTCCAGCTATGTGGGCGTTGCCCAGGGCTTTGGCAACGTTTATGTCAGCGAAGCCGGTGGAACCGTCGAAGCGGTCGACGAGCGCTCCTCCAGCGCGTTGTGGACCAACGATTCGATGGCCCGCCGTCAGCTGACCGCGCCCGAGATCTACTCGAGCTACGTGGCAGTGGGCGACTTCGAGGGCTACCTGCACCTGCTGAGCCAGGTCGATGGCCGCTTCGTCGGCCGTGAACGTATCGACAGCGATGGCCTGCGCGCCCGTCCACTTGTGGTCGGCGACACCATTTATGTCTTTGGCAACAGCGGTAAGCTCGAGGCACTGAGCATCCGCTGAAGCTATACTTGAAGCCTCGAGGGGCTTCAGGCCGCGGCGTAGGACACGCCGCCCGAACTCCGGCCGCTGCTTGCAGCGGCCTTTGCATTTTCAAGAATTCAAGAGTGGAGAGCCGCATGGTTCCCGTAATCGCCTTGGTGGGCCGCCCGAACGTCGGCAAATCCACCATGTTCAACCGCCTGACCAAGACCCGCGATGCCATCGTCGGTGACTTGTCGGGTCTGACCCGTGACCGCCAATATGGCGATGCCAGCTGGCAGGGTCGTTCATTCATCCTGATCGACACCGGTGGGATCACCGGCGACGAGGTCGGCATGGACGAAAAAATGGCCGAGCAGTCGCTGATGGCCATCGAGGAAGCCGACTATGTGCTGTTCCTGGTCGATGCCCGCGCCGGCATGACCGCAGCCGACCAGATGATTGCCGAGCACCTGCGCAAACGCAACAAATCGGCGATCCTGGTGGCCAACAAGATCGACAACATCGACGCCGATGTCGCCCGCGCCGAGTTTTCGCCGCTGGGCATGGGCAACGCCATCCCGGTGGCCGGCTCCCAGGGCCGCGGCATCAACGCCTTGATGGAATCGGTGCTGGGCCACATCCCGCGCGACGAGGAAGAGCAGGCGCTGGATGCTGAAGTCGCTGAAGGCGAGGAAGCGGTACGTATTCCTGGCCCGAGTGAAAAAGATGGCATCAAGATCGCCATCATCGGCCGCCCCAACGTGGGCAAGTCGACCCTGGTCAACCGCATGCTCGGCGAAGAGCGCGTGGTGGTGTACGACCAGCCGGGCACAACCCGTGACAGTATCTACATCCCGTTCGAGCGTGATGACGAGAAGTACACCTTCATCGACACGGCAGGCGTGCGCAAGCGCGGCAAGATCCACGAGGAAGTCGAAAAATTCTCGGTGGTCAAGACGCTGCAGGCGATCAAGGACGCCAACGTAGTGATCTTCGTCATGGATGCCCGCGAGGGCGTGGTCGACCATGACCTCAACCTGCTGGGCTTTGCCCTGGAAGCCGGTCGCGCCATCGTCATCGCGCTGAACAAGTGGGATGGCATGGAGTCGGGCGAGCGCGACTACGTGAAGACCGAGCTGGAGCGCCGGTTGTTCTTCGTCGACTTCGCCGACATCCACTTCATTTCGGCCTTGCATGGCACTGGCGTGGGCCATCTGTACAAATCGGTCCAGGCTGCGTTCAAGTCTGCAGTGACTCGCTGGCCGACCAGCCGACTGACCCAGATCCTCGAGGACGCAGTCAGCGAACACCAGCCGCCGCTGGTCAATGGTCGTCGGATCAAGCTGCGCTACGCCCACCTGGGTGGAGCCAACCCGCCGCTGATCGTGATCCACGGCAACCAGACCGAAAAGATTCCCAAATCGTATTCGCGTTATCTGGAAAACACCTACCGTCGGGTGCTGAAGCTGGTCGGCACACCGATCCGCATCGAGTACAAGGGCGGTGAAAACCCCTACGAGGGCAAGAAAAACACCCTCACCGATCGCCAGGTCAACAAGAAACGCCGCTTGATGTCGCACCACAAGAAAGCCGAGAAGAAGCGCCGCGACAAGCGCTGACGCAGTTAGAAGCTGCAAGCTGCAAGCCGCACGTAAAAGCAGACGGTGTTATCGCTGCTTTTTCTTGCAGCTAGGAGCTTGCAGCTTGCCGCTTCAAGCTTGTAGCTTTGAACCCTCAGTCCCCAGGAAAGAGGGCTCCATGAACCGCAGCAAACTGCCGAATGTCGGCGCGACCATCTTTACCACCATGTCGCAGCTCGCCGTACAAACCGGCGCGCTCAATCTCTCGCAGGGTTTCCCAGATTTCAACGGACCGCAGGCGCTGCTCGATGCAGTCGGCCGGCACGTGGCCGCAGGACACAACCAGTATTCGCCCATGAGTGGGCTGCCGGCGTTGCGCCAGCAGGTGGCTGCCAAGGTTGCGCGGGTGTACGGGGTCAACGTCGATGCAGATCATGAGGTCACCATCACCCCAGGTGCCACCGAGGCGATCTTCTGCGCCATTCAGGCGGTGATACACCCAGGCGACGAGGTCATCGTTTTCGACCCGTGTTACGACAGCTACGCACCTTCGGTGGAACTGGCCGGTGGTCGTTGCGTGCATGTGCAGCTGAGTGACGGCGACTTCCGCATCGACTGGCAGAAATTCACCGACGCCTTGAGCCCGCGTACCCGCATGGTGGTGCTCAACTCACCGCACAACCCGAGCGGCGCGCTGATCAGTGGCCAGGACCTCGACCAGCTTGCGGCGCTGATTGCCGAGCGCGACATCTACCTGCTGAGTGACGAAGTCTACGAGCACCTGGTCTACGATGGCGTGCGCCATGCCAGCGTGCTGGCCCACCCGCAGCTGGCCGGCAATGCGTTCGTGGTCAGCTCGTTCGGCAAGACCTACCACGTCACCGGTTGGAAGACCGGCTATGTGATCGCGCCGCCAGCCCTGACTGCAGAGCTGCGCAAGGTGCACCAGTACGTCAACTTCTGCGGTGTGACGCCCCTGCAATGTGCCTTGGCCGACTTCATGGCTGAGCACCCCGAACACATCGATCAGTTGCCGGCCTTCTATCAAGCCAAGCGCGACCTGTTCTGCGGCTTGCTCGAGCGCTCGCGGTTCGGTTTCACCCCTACCGCTGGAACCTATTTCCAACTGGTGGACTATTCGCAGATCCGTCCCGATCTGAACGACGTCGACATGGCCCTGTGGCTCACCCGTGAGCATGGCGTGGCGAGCATCCCGGTGTCGGTGTTCTACCAGCAACCCATTTCTGAGCAACGGCTGATCCGCTTGTGCTTTGCCAAGCGAGAGGAGACGCTGCGTCAGGCAGCGGAGAAACTATGCGCGATCTGAGTGCACTGCCCAACCTGAATGTCGCTTTGGTCCAGACCACCCTGGCCTGGCACGACCGCGAGGCCAACTACGCGCATTTCGACGTGCTGCTGGAGCAGGCGCGCGGCGCTGACCTGGTGATCTTGCCTGAGATGTTCACCACGGGTTTTTCCATGCAGTCGCACACGTTGTGCGAACCTGAAAACGGCCCGACCTACAAATGGCTCAAGGCCCAGGCCAAGCGCCTCGATGCAGTGGTCACCGGCAGCGTGATCATCCAGGCCGCCGACGGCAGCCATCGCAATCGCTTGCTGTGGGCCCGCCCGGATGGCGAGATTCTGCACTACGACAAGCGCCACCTGTTCCGCATGGCCGGTGAGCACAAGTACTACACCCCAGGCGAGCGCCAGGTGCAGTTCGAGGTCAAGGGCTGGCGGGTGCGTGCGCTGATCTGCTACGACTTGCGCTTCCCGGTCTGGAGCCGCGATGCGCAAGACACGGACCTGTTGCTGTACACCGCCAATTGGCCCGCAGCGCGGCGTCAGCACTGGAACCGCCTACTGCCTGCGCGGGGCATCGAGAACCTGTGCTATGTCGCGGCGGTCAACCGCGTCGGTACCGATGGCAAGGGCTTCGCCTACTCCGGTGACAGCCAGGTGCTGGACTTCCAAGGCGAGAGTTTGCTCAGCGCCGGGGAGGCGGACGGGGTATTCACGGCCGTGCTCAATGCAGCCGACCTGGCGGCCTATCGCACCAAGTTCCCGGCTAACCTGGATGCCGATACCTTCGAGCTGCATTGAAAGAATAACGGCTCGTCATGGGAGCGCCCCGGCAAGGATGCTCCCGCAAGAGCCGAGGCTGCTACTCAGTACACATCCCGTCGATAACGCCCGTCTTCGATCAGCCGCTGCACCGTTTCTTCCCCGAGCATGCCTTTGAGCGCCGCGTCCACGCCTGCCGCCATGCCGTGCAGGCTGCCGCAGACATAGACGTATGCGCCATCCGCCACCCAGCGCTTGAACGCCTCGGCCTGTTGGAGCAGTACGTCCTGCACATAGATCTTCTCGGCCTGATCGCGCGAGAAGGCCAGGTCGAGCCGGGCCAGCTCGCCGTTGTCCAACCAGCCCTGCAGCTCTTGGGCGCAGAGCAGGTCATGGGCGCGATTACGCTCACCGAACAGCAGCCAATTACGCGGCTCGCCGGCATTGACCCGGGCGCGGATCAGGCTGCGCAGGCCGGCAAGGCCCGTGCCGTTGCCGATCAGGACCATCGGTGCAGCGGTCTGCGGCAGGTGGAAACCGCTGTTGCGCCGCACCCGCAGGCTGACGCTGCCATCGAGCGGCAGGTATTCAGTCAGCCAACCCGATCCCAGGCCCAGATGCCCATCGGCGTGGCGCTCCTGGCGCACGATCAGCTCCAGCAGGCCGTCGCTGGCGATCGAAGCGATCGAATACTCGCGGCTGCCGATGGGCGCCAGGGCATCCACCACGGCTTGTGGATGCAATCCGACCAGGTGCTCGCGACGGCTCGGCAACTGCCGTCCGGCCAGGGCCTGGGCCAGGGTTAGCGGCAGGTCATCGATGCGCACCGCAGCCTCGCTGTCCAGCGCCATGCCTTTGAGAAACGCCTCGATGCGCGGCTTGCCGTTGAGCGGTAGCACCTCGACCAGGTCACCGGCTTCCCAGCTGACCGGCTGCTCCGCGCGCAGACCAAGCAGGTACACAGGGCCGCCCAGGCTTCCGGGGTTGAGCAACTGCCGCTGGACCAAGGTCCAGTTGCCGAAGCTCGCAGGCTGCCAGGCGCTGATCGGTTGGGTACCGGTCAACTGGGCCAATTGCTGTTGCCAGCGTTGCAGCGCCGCTTGATCGGAGTTGTCTACCTCCACCGCACTGAACGCGGTGCTGGCACCACGTTCGCCGAGCCAGGCCTGCAAGCGCCGGGCAAAACCACAGAAATGCGGATACTGACGATCACCCAGGGCCAGCAGGGCATAGTTGAGCTCGTTCAGCGCCCAAGGTTGGCCGAGGACCTTGCGCTCGAAGCCACGGGCGCTGTCGGGCGCTTCGCCGTCGCCGAAGGTGCTGACCACGAACAGCGCCCGGCGTGCCTGGCGCAGGTCATGCTCGCCTACATCGGCCAAGGGACGCACCTGAACTGGCAAGCCGGCCGCCTGCAACTGCCCGGCGCTCTGCCAGGCCAGTTGTTCAGCGGTGCCGCTCTGGCTGGCGAAGCCGATCAGCCAGCTGTCACGGCTGACCTGCTGGCTGTCGACAGTGCCACGGGCGGCGCGGACCTGACGCTTCTTGCGGCGGCGGTCGAGGTACAACAGCCAGCCGGTGACGAAGAACAGCGGCATGCTCAAGCTGGCAACGGTGAGGATGATGCGCCCTGGCAGGCCGAAGTATTCGCCCACATGCAAGGCATACACGCTCTGCAGCAGTTGCGCCTTGAAGGACTTGTCGGTGTAGCGGTCGTGACGTTTGATCTGTCCGGTTGCAGGGTCCAGCACCAGGGTGTTGAAGGCACGTGGGTGGGCGGCATCCTCGAGCAGATAGAACAGATTGGCCGGTTGGCCGCCAAGCGCTGGCAGGCGCAGGTTGTAGCTGGCAAGCCCAGGGCCTGCAGCCTGCTTGAGGTTGGCCCAGATGGCGTCGTAGTCGACGGTGCGCGCTGGCGCGTTGTTGTCGAGCGCTGGCGGTCCTTGGCGAGCGCGACCTTCGCCGCGCTTGTGCGCCTGCCCGGCGGCGGATTGATCGGCCAGCAGCGTGTTCAACCCTGAGCGGTACCACTCGTAGGACCAGAACAGGCCGGTGATCGCGAACAGCAGATAGATGACCAGGCACCAGGTGCCCGCTACGGCGTGCAAGTCCCAGTTGAAGGCCCGGCCCTTCTTGGCCCAGTCCAGGGTCAGCCAGGTGCGCCAGTTCAACGGCTTGCGCGGCCAACGCAGGTACAGCCCGGAAAGGCAGAAGAACACCAGCATCAAGGTGCACGCGCCGGTGATCTGGCGACCGGTGTCGCCCATGGCAAGGAAACGGTGCAACTTCAGCATCAGGTTGAAGAAGCCCTGGCCGGCAGCCTCGCCCTTGAGGGCCCCGGTGTAGGGATCGGCGTAGCGCAACGCGCCGCGGCGCTCGCCGGGAGGCGGGGTGAAGAAGATGCGTGCGGCGTTGCCCTCGCGCACATCGACCCACAGCATCGACACCGTATCGCCCTGCGCGGCCTCGACCCTGCGTACCAGCTCGGCAGGCGGCAGCACGCCTTCGGCGCGCACCTCGACCGTGAGCACATCGGCGTTGAATGCACGCAGCAGTTCTTCCTGGAACGAGTACAGCGCTCCGGTGATGCCCATCACGGCCAGGACCAGGCCAGCGGTGATGCCGAACAACCAGTGCAATTGGAATAGCGTCTTTTTCATCACACCTTCTACCTTGTGTCGCTGGCACGGCCGGCGCGGCGTGCATTATGCCTGGATACGCAAAAGCCCCGCTCGCAGTTGAACGGGGCCCTGCTGCGCAGCTAGCGCTGCATGATCAGAAGTGCACGCTGGTCGTCAGCAACGCCGTCCTGCCGGCCGCCTGGTTGGCGAAATGCGTCGAGAAGGCCTTGTCGTAGTACACCTCGTCGGTGAGGTTCTGCACGTTCAACTGCAGGTCCACATGCCGGGTCAGCTTGTAGGCGACCATCGCATCGTAGCGGACATAGCTGTCGACCATCGTGGTGTTGGCCACGCTGCCGTACACATCGTCGACATAGAAGGCGCCGCCGCCGACGGTCAGCTTCGGGGTGATGGCATAGGTGGTCCAGAGGCTTGCGCTGTTGTTCGGTGTATTGGGCAACTGGTTGCCGTCATTGGCCTTGCCCAGCGGGCCGCCATCGATCTGCCGCGCTTGCATGTAGGTGTAGCCGGCGAATACTTGCCACTTGTCGGTGAGCTTGCCGCTGGCCGATAGCTCGATACCCTGCACCCGGGTTTCGCCGACGTTTTCGTAAGTGTTGGTGTTCACCTGAACGCGGGCGTTTTCCTTCTCCGTGCGGAACAGCGCGGCGGCCAGGGACAGGCGCTGGTCAAGCAGGTCCCATTTGGTGCCGATTTCATAGTTGGTGGTTTCTTCCGGCTCCATGTCACTGGCCAACAGATTGCCGTTGCGGTCAGGGGTGCCGCCCAATGGGTTGCTCTCGGTGCCTTCGCCCAGCATCGCGCCCGGAGGGATAGCGGAGGTGGCATAGGAGACGTAGATGCTGCCGTTTTCGGCGGGCTTCCACACCAGGCCCAGTTGGCCGGTGACGAACTCACTGACGTCGTCGCCCTTGGCCGTGGTGGTACCGGCGGCATTGTGGGTCTTGTAGTCGGTGTCGAAGTGGTCGTAGCGCAGACCCATGTTGAGCAGCCACTGCGGGCTCAGTTCGAGGGTGTCGAATACGTAGATCGCCCGGGTCTTGCTCTGGGTTTCGGTGCCGGCGTAGTTGCGCGCGATGCTGCCGCTCCAGGGGTCGTTCGGGTTGGGATTGCTCAACGAAGTGCAGTTATAGCCGCTGTTCGCGCCGATCAGGCCAGGGTTGCAGTTGGTGGTGGCAGCCGGCGTCCGGGGGGTGGTGTCGGTGTTCACGGTGTAGGACGACCGATCGCTTTCTTCGCGGCTGAATTCGATACCGGTGGAGAAACTGTTCTTCAGCCCGCCCAGATAGAACTCGCCAAACAAGTCGGTCTGGTTGGTCGTGGTGGCGGTGTTGCCGACGCGGGTGTTGGCACGGCGCCAGACACTGCCGTTGTTGACGTTGCCCTTGCTGTCGTCAGGTTGGGTGAGGATATAGTCCTGCATGCTGTTGCCGTGACGCAGGGTGTTCTTCAGGGTCAGCGTGTCACTCAGGTCATGCTCGATGGCAAAGGTCGCGATATCGACCCGGGTCTTGCGAAAATCCCGGTCGCTCAGGCCATAGAAGTTGTCGCGGTCGCCACCGTCATAGGGCTTGCTCGGGTGCGCCGAGGTACGCGCGGCGCTGCCAGCAGCCGGAAGGGTGTAGGGGATACCCGAATCCGGCAGGTCGTCGCTTTCCAGGTGGTAGTAGTCGAGGTTGACGCGCGTCGCGGTACCCAGGCCGAAGGCCAGGGACGGGGCGATACCCCAGCGGTCGTAGTTGACCTTGTCGCGACCGGCCACGTTGCTTTCGTGGGTCATCAGGTTCAGGCGACCGGCTACGCTGTCGCTGAACTGGTAGTTGCCGTCGAAGGTGTAACGCTGGGTCTGATCGCTGCCCCAGGTCCAGGCACCGTCGAGCGAGTTGCCCAGATGTGCGCGCTTGCTCACCAGGTTGATGGTGCCGCCTGCGGCGCCACGGCCGCCGATCGCCGAGTTGGGGCCTTTGGCGACCTCGACCGATTCGATGGCAAAGATTTCCCGGGTCTGCGCGCCGGTGTCGCGCACGCCGTCCAGGTAGGTGTCGCCCTGGGCATCGAAGCCGCGAATGAACGGACGGTCGCCTTGGGGGTTGCCGCCTTCGCCAGCGCCGAAGGTGATGCCTGGCACCGTGCGCAAGGCATCTTGCAGGCTCAGGGCGTTGGTATCCTTGATCACTTGCTGTGGGATCACCGTCACCGAGCGCGGGGTGTCGACCAACGGTGCGGTGTATTTCTGCGAAGCCGCCCGCTCAACCTTGTAGTCGGTGCTGGCCTGTTCGGCCTTGCCGTTGACGCTGGTGGCATCGAGCGTGATGGCGCTGCTGGTGGCCGGATCGGCGGCATAGGCGCCCGATGCGCTGAGGGCGACGCCGATGGCCGAGACGATCAAGCGTGGTGAACTCACTGCGGTTGGTACATGACGCATCGTGGTAGGCCTTCCCCAAGGTATGAAGGCCGCGGATATTAATGTAAGGAAATGTAAGGCACAATTGAGACTCGTTACCATTCGTTATTAATTTACAATCTTTACAAATTCTCTTTACGTTTTCTTCACGCTGAATCGTCTAAGGCGCGCTGAGGGCTTGTGCCGCGTAAAAGGGAATCAATATCATTGAGGCTTCTTCAAGCCGTCACGGTGTGCCGTCATGCTGCTTCACATTCCAGGCCTGTTCGACGCAAGCGAGCTGGCCCGTATCCGCGACGCCCTGGCGCAAGCCGACTGGGCAGACGGGAAAGCCACGGCCGGTTACCAGTCGGCAAAGGCCAAGCACAACCTGCAATTGCCCGAAGGCCACCCGCTGGCCAAGGAGATTGGCGGCGCGCTGATCGAGCGTTTGTGGCAGCACCCGCAGTTCATGTCGGCGGCGCTGCCGCACAAGGTCTTCCCGCCGCTGATCAACTGTTACCGTGCCGGCGACAACTTCGGTTTCCATATCGACAACGCGCTGCGTCAACCCAAAGGCAGTGCCGAGCGAGTGCGTACCGACCTGTCGTCGACGTTGTTTCTGAGCGACCCCGACAGCTACGACGGCGGTGAGCTGGTGATTCAGGACACCTACGGCGAGCAGCAGGTAAAACTGGCTGCCGGCGATCTGGTGCTGTACCCCGGCACCAGCCTGCACAAGGTCAACCCGGTGACCCGTGGTACCCGTCTGGCAGCCTTCTTCTGGACCCAGAGCCTGGTGCGTGAAGACAGCCAGCGCACGCTGCTGTTCGAGATGGACAATGCCATCCGCCAACTGGGCGCCGATGTGCCCGAACATCCCGCGTTGCTGCAGTTGACCGGCACCTATCACAACCTGCTGCGGCGCTGGGCGGAGGTCTGAGCGGTGAGTTTTCAGCTGCGTCGTGAAGAAGTCATGGATGCTGCCCGCTTGCGGGCGATGCTCGATGAGAGCCCGGGCAAGGCCGCCCAGGCGATCCTGGCCGCAGCCGGGCAGGGGGTGGTCGAGGCGCAAGCGCTGCTGGGCCAGATTTTGCTCGACGGGCGCGGTATCGAGCAGGACGCCACCGTCGCCAGGCGTTGGTTCGGCATCGCGGCACAGGCTGGCAATGCCATGGCGCACAACATGCTCGGGCGCTGCCTGGAACATGGCTGGGGCGGTGCGGTGAACCTTTCCCAAGCGGCCATCCACTACGCCCGCGC
The DNA here is from genome assembly GCF_052041965.1 of Pseudomonas sp. SMSB3. Taxonomy (NCBI): domain Bacteria; kingdom Pseudomonadati; phylum Pseudomonadota; class Gammaproteobacteria; order Pseudomonadales; family Pseudomonadaceae; genus Pseudomonas; species Pseudomonas sp. SMSB3. Next base: position 258,894 of record NZ_JBKGGV010000001.1, read on the forward strand.
GGCTGATGCCGGCCTTGACTGGGGGCTGTACAACCTCGGTAACCTGCTGGCTACCGGCCGTGGCGTGCCAGCTAATCAGGCGCAAGCGTTGTTGTGCTACGAGAAGGCAGCGCAGATGGGCCATGCCAAGTCGATGAATCTGTATGGCCGTTACCTGGAGCAGGGCATCGCTGTCACGGCGAGCCCCGTCCGTGCCGTGCGCTGGTACCGGCGCTCGGCCGAGGCTGGCGATTTTCGCGGCATGTTCAGCCTGGCGCTGGTGCTGGCCGAGCGCGGCGAGATGGTCGAGGCGGGGGCCTGGTTTGGCCGGGCACGAGAAGTTGGGCAAGCGAACCTGGGCTTTCTGCGCAGCGCATTGGCAACCTTGCAGCGAGCAGGGCCTGCGTTGATGGCATTCGCGCAACAGTATGCCGCCGAGCTCGACAAGCAGCCCGTCTGACGCCGCGTTCAAGCCAAGAAGCGCTTCCCGATTCGGCCGGGCGTGTCTACAAAGAACCATCACTTGCTCTAACGAGCAGAGGTACAGTGATGACTTACGTTCAGGAACGGTCTTTCATTGCGACTTTCACCAGTGTGACCCCCGGTTATGAGGGCTGGCTGGATTCGCTGGAGGGTTCACCCACCGAGCGCAGAAATCAGTGGCTGACCGTCAGGGCAGACACAGCCGGGTTTCAGGCGCAGCAAGGCTTCTGGTTTGGTTACTATCAAGGTGATGTGGAGGGCTATCAGGTACGAACCGTTGCCTTCGATTCGTCCAATTCGCATTACGATCTGTGGGGCCTGAGCCTTCGCAACTCGGTTGGCTATTATGCCAAAAGCACTCACCCGATCAGTTGGCGAGTGCGCCTAGGCGGCGTCAAGATCGTGCGCCCTGAGGTCGGCCAGTACGATGATGTTACCTTGGCGGCGCCAGCCCGCGCGATGCTCAGCTGTGCTACCCGGCCTGCCTGGGATGACCATTACGTAGGGGTGGGAAAGAAAAACGTCTTGCAGTTCAGGATGGACATTCGCAAGGTCGGCGTCGCTCGCTTCGATAGCCCGGCAATGCACCGGCAATGATCGACACCCTTGCGCATTGTCAAAACGGGGCCTTTCGGCCCCGTTTCGCATTACAGGTAGTACGCCTTCAACGGCGGGAAGCCATTGAACTCCACCGCGCTGTAGCTGGTGGTGTAGGCGCCGGTCGACAGCCAGTACAGGCGGTCGCCGATGGCCAGGTTCAGTGGCAGGCCGTATTTGTAGTTCTCGTACATGATGTCGGCGCTGTCGCAGGTCGGGCCGGCGATGACCACTTCTTCGGCCTCGCCATTCTTCTCGGTCCAGATCGGGAACTTGATGGCTTCGTCCATGGTTTCGATCAAACCGGAAAACTTGCCGACGTCGGTGTAGATCCAGCGCTCGACTGCGGTGCGCGATTTGCGCGCGACCAGTACCACTTCGCTGACCAGGATGCCGGCGTTGGCGATCAGCGAACGGCCCGGCTCGAGAATGATTTCCGGCAGGTCGTCGCCGAAATCTTCCTTGAGGAAACGGATGATTTCTTCAGCGTAGGTTTCCAGGCTGTTGGTCCGGGTGATGTAGTTGGCTGGGAAGCCGCCGCCCATGTTGATCAGCTTCAACTCGATGCCGTCTTCTTCCTTCAAGCGCTCGAAGATCACCTTGACCTTGGCGATGGCGGCGTCCCAGACGCTGATGTCGCGTTGCTGGGAACCGACGTGGAAAGAGATGCCGTAGGGCACCAGGCCCAGGTCACGGGCGAGGATCAGCAGGTCCATGGCCATGTCGGTCTGGCAGCCGAATTTGCGCGACAGGGGCCAGTCGGCAGTGGTCGAACCCTCGGTCAGGATTCGCACATACACCTTCGAGCCCGGCGCGGCCTTGGCGATGTTGCGCAGGTCGGCTTCCGAGTCGGTGGCGAACAGACGCACGCCTTTCTCGTAGAAGTAGCGGATGTCCTTGGACTTCTTGATGGTGTTGCCGTAGCTGATGCGGTCGGCGCTCACGCCGCGGCTCATCACTTTGTCCAGCTCGTAGATCGAGGCGATGTCGAAGCTCGATCCCTTGTCTTTGAGCAGGTCGATGATCTCGACCGCCGGGTTGGCCTTGACGGCGTAGTAGACCTTGGCGAATTCGAAGCCTGCACGCAGGTCATCGTAGGCCTGGCTGATCATCTGGGTATCGATGAGGACGAACGGGGTTTCCTGTTTGTCGGCAAACGCCTTCATTTTCTGGAAGGTGTCACGTGCGAAATAGTCTTCGACCTGGATCGACATGCTCAGGGACTCCATGGGCAAACTGAAAGATTAAGTGGCTGCAAACTGAACGTCCTCCGTATCCCCACTTTGGTTCGCCTACTCAGTACTTGAGCCGGATGGATCGTTTCCAGCATGGACGTTCGGCGCGCACTTTAGGGCGGCAAGCACGCAGAATCAACAGGCAATCCCGGCGTGATCGGCGCGGATCGCCGCCCTGTCACTTGAATAACCGACTCGCATGACCGGCTGATGTTCCCGGCGCCGATTCAAGCGTTAAATATTGTGGAATGGACGTGCGGGACGCACGCAAGGTGGGGCCCGCCCCAGCAGGGCTCGGACTATTCCGGCTGGGACGGGGCGACGCGCAGACGGGCCACGGGTGTTCATATTTATGGCCACGGCGTTCAGGTACGGGCGTACCGAATTTTCCTCATAAATTTTTCTTTACCGACGGGCGGATCGGCGATTTCATCATCGCTGCTGGCCTGCTCACGACGCCACGGTTTCGGCCGGTGACACGATGCTGGTCTTCGCGCCACGGGAACGCCCCGAGCTCAGGTAGGCGGCGATCGACTCCTGGGTCACCTCACCGAGGAACACCTGCTCGGCATCGAGCACCGGCAACCAGGCGCGATTGAACTCATACATGCGCGACAACAGGATGCGCAGATGCTCGTCGTGCGCGGCGGTGGCATTGAACGGGCGCAGGAAATCGCCGCAGCTGCCTTGCTGGCGGTGCATGTCACGGCGACGCACGTAACCCAGCGCCTTGTTCTGCGCGTCAGTCACCACCACGTAGCGGCGGTCGTGCTCATCGAGCAGCTCCAGGGCTTCGGCCACCGGCGTCTGCGGGCTCACCGACGGGGCATTGTCCGCGGCATCTTCGGCGCGCACCAGCAGCAGGCGCTTGAGGGTGCTGTCCTGGCCGACGAAGTTGCTGACGAAATCGTCCACCGGGTGCGCCAGCAGGGTATCCGGATGGTCGAGCTGCAACAGTTTGCCTGCACGGAAAATGGCGATCTTGTCGCCCAGCTTGATCGCCTCGTCGATGTCATGGCTAACCATGATCACGGTCTTGTTCAACGCCCGCTGCATCTCGAAGAACTCGTTCTGGATCATCTCGCGGTTGATCGGGTCGACCGCCCCGAACGGCTCGTCCATCAACAGTACCGGCGCGTCTGCTGCCAACGCGCGAATCACGCCGATTCGCTGTTGCTGGCCTCCGGACAGTTCGCGCGGGTAGCGCTGCAGGTACTGCTTGGGCTCGAGCTTGATCATGTTCATCAGCTCGCGGGCGCGCTCGCGGCATTGGTCTTTGTCCCAGCCGAGCAGGCGTGGGACCACGGTGATGTTTTCCTCGATGGTCATGTTGGGGAACAGGCCGATCTGCTGGATCACGTAGCCGATGTGGCGGCGCAGGGTGACTTCATCCAGTGCAGAGGTGTCTTCACCGTTGATCAACACCCGGCCGGAAGTCGGCGTGATCAGGCGGTTGATCATCTTCAGCGTGGTGCTCTTGCCGCAGCCGGAGGGGCCGAGGAAAACGCAGATCTCGCCCTCGTTGACGGTGAGGCTGACCGAGTCGACGGCCGTGACTTGCTTGCCGTTGGCGTTGAAGGTTTTGCTGAGGTTCTGAAGTTCGATCATGAGCGCAGTCCTTCTGGAGTCAGGGCACGTTGCAGGGTTTGCAGGAGCAGGTCGGCGATGATTGCCAAGAGGCTGACCAGCACGGCGCCGACCAGCAGCATCGACATGTCGCTGCGGCTGATGGAGGTCAGGATCAGCACGCCCAGGCCGCCAGCGCCGATGGTTGCGGCAATGGTCATGACACCGATGTTCATCACCACCGCCGTGCGCACGCCGGCCAGGATGACCGGCACCGCGATCGGCAGCTCGACCATGCGCAAGCGCTGGCCGAAGGTCATGCCGATGCCGCGCGCGGCCTCACGAATGCCAGGTTCGACATTGGTCAGGGCCAGGTAGGTGTTGCGCAGGATCGGCAACAATGAATAGAGGAACACGGCGGTGATCGCCGGCATCGGCCCCAGGCCTTGGCCGAACTTGGAATAGAACGGCAGCAGCAGGCCGAACAGGGCAATCGAGGGGATGGTCAGCAGCACCGTGGCACTGGCTTGCAGTGGGCCGGCCACGGCGGGGAAGCGAGTCATCAGGATGCCCAGCGGCACGCCAACGAGGATCGCCAGGCCTACGGCGATGCCGACCAGCATGATGTGCTGGCCAGTCAGTTGCAGGACCTGGGCCCAGTCCAGATGGGCGAATGTGTCGAGCAAGCTCATGGCTGTACCTCGCTGTTCATCGGGTGCTCGCGCAGGAAGGCAGCGGCCACCACGCTAGGGCTCTGGTGCTCGACATCAACCTTGGCATTGAGCTGGCGCATGGTTTCGTCGTCCAACTGCTCGGCCAGCGGTTTGAGCAGGCTCGCCAGCTGCGGATTGGCGTCGAGCACCTGCTTGCGCACCACCGGCGCTGCGGTGTAGTCGGGGAAGTAGTGCTTGTCATCCTCGAGCAGCTTGAGCTTGAACGCGTTCAGGCGCCCGTCGGTGGTGTACACCAGCCCGGCGAACACCTGGTTGTTGTGCATCGCCGTATAGACCAGACCGGCATCCATCTGGCGGATGTTGGCGCGGCCGACCTGCAGCTCGTACAGCTGCTTGAGGCCGACCAGGCCATCCGGGCGATTGGCGAACTCGGTGTCCAGGGCAATCAGGTGCCGGCGGTCGCTTTCGGCGCGCAGCACGCGGCTCAGGTCACTGATGGTAGTGATCTGCGGGTAGTCCGCGGCCACCTGCTGCGGCAGGCCCAGCGCATAGGTGTTGCTGAATTTCGACGGCGTTAGCCACACCAGGTCCTTCTTGGCGTCCAGCGCCTTGACCTTGGCATAAGTGGCTGCCGCACTGGGCATGCGCTCGTCGATGTGGTTGTACGAGACCAGCGACACGCCGGTGTATTCCCACATCAGGTCGAGCTGCCCGGTTTCCTGGGCCTGGCGCGCAATGCTGCTACCCAGGCCCCCGGTGACGCGCACCTCGAAGCCGTTGGCGCGCAGGTATTGGGCAGTGATTTCGGCCAGCACGGTCTGTTCGGTGAACACCCGCGCGCCGATGCGGATCAGCGGTTTATCCGCAGCCTGGGCAAATCCTGCGTACAGCAGGGCCGCGCCCAGGAGCAAGGCGATTGTGTTTTTCATGGTTTCCCTCGTGTTATCCGGCCAGGCCACGTTCCAGCCAGCGCTTGCTGGAGAAACTCACCACTGCGTCGAGCAGCAGTGCCAGCAGCGCGGTACACGCCGCGCCCAGCAGTAGCTGCGGCTGGTTGTTCAGGGCGATGCCGGGGAAGATCAGGCTGCCCAGGCTGTTGGCTCCGATCAGGAAGGCCAGTGGCGCGGTGCCGACGTTCAGAGCCAGGGCCACCCGTACGCCGCCAACGATGATCGGCACGGCATTGGGCAGTTCGACCTGCCACAGCTGCTGGCGCGGGGTCATGCCGATGCCGGTGGCAGCTTCCTTGAGCGAGAGGGGGACATTCTTCAGGCCTTCGTAGGTATTGCGCACGATGGGCAGCAAGGAGGCGAGAAACAGCGCGAAGATCGCAGGCCCGGCACCGATGCCGAGGATGCTCAGGGCGATGGCCAGAACGGCCAAGGGGGGAATGGTGTTGCCAACGTTGAAAAACTGCATGAAGCGTTCGGCTTTGTCGACCCGATGCGGTCGACTCAAGGCAATGCCAGCGGGGATGCCCACGGCCAATGCCGCCGCCATCGAAGCCAGCACCAGGACCAGGTGCGCTTGCAGGTAGAAACCAAGATCGTCGCGATAGCGCACGATCGTGTCGATGCCGATCCAATGGACCAGCAGGGCCAGGATGACGAGCACGGTGGCGCATCCCATCAGCCCTTTTCCGTAGCGTGTAGCCACAGGCGGACTCCTTGTGTTGTCGGCGAGCACACTTCTTCATAGCCGGCCGTGTGGGCGGCGGGTGGTGTGTTCGCGAAAAGCAGCCAGAGGCAACCGAAGGCTGCACTCAGACCATGAGCCGAACCCCGTCGGGCTCGAAAATGCTGATCAAACCGATCCCCAACCGAAGCGGCTTGCAGGGGAATGGACGTCTCCGAGGGGCTAAAGGTTCCCATCTCAGGCGGCATTTGGCCAGCGTTAATCACTATGAAGTTGGATTAGTGGCGCGAGAAATCAGCGGCTTTTGTGCTTCGAGGCGTTGAATTACCTGCTATGCAAGCTAGTCGCAGGGTGGTTGGTCTGGCGTGCGATGAGAGAGCCGCCGGCAACCCGAGATTTTGGTCCGGCGCTCAACTTCAGGTATGATACCGCCCCTTTTTAATCCCCCAGTCAGGCGATTTCCCATGACCAACCAGGCCGCCGAAGTCGCGAAGCGCCGCACTTTCGCAATCATCTCCCACCCCGACGCCGGTAAGACCACCATCACCGAGAAGCTGCTGCTGATGGGCAAGGCCATTGCCGTCGCCGGTACGGTGAAGTCGCGCAAGTCCGACCGCCACGCCACCTCCGACTGGATGGAAATGGAGAAGCAGCGCGGCATCTCCATCACCACCTCGGTGATGCAGTTCCCGTACCGCGAGCACATGATCAACCTGCTCGACACTCCCGGTCACGAAGACTTCTCCGAAGACACCTACCGCACCCTGACCGCAGTGGACTCGGCGTTGATGGTGCTCGACGGCGGTAAAGGCGTAGAGCCACGGACCATCGCCCTGATGGACGTGTGCCGCCTGCGCGACACGCCGATCGTCAGCTTCATCAACAAACTCGACCGTGACATCCGTGACCCGATCGAGCTGCTCGACGAAATCGAAGCGGTACTGAAGATCAAGGCCGCACCGATCACCTGGCCGATCGGCTGCTACCGCGACTTCAAGGGTGTCTATCACCTGACCGGCGACTACATCGTCGTCTACACCCCAGGCCATGGTCACGAGCGCACCGAAGCCAAGATCATCCAGAAGCTCGACTCCGACGAAGCGCGCGCGCACCTGGGCGACCAGTACGACACGTTTGTCGAGCAGCTCGAGCTGGTCCAGGGGGCGTGCCACGCGTTCAACCAGGACGAGTTCATCAACGGTCAGCTGACCCCGGTGTTCTTCGGTACCGCCCTGGGCAACTTTGGGGTCGATCATGTGCTCGATGCGGTGGTCGACTGGGCACCGCGGCCGTTGGGCCGGGTGGCCCATGAGCGCACCGTGGAGCCGGTCGAAGAAAAATTCACCGGCTTCGTGTTCAAGATCCAGGCCAACATGGACCCCAAGCACCGCGACCGCATCGCCTTCATGCGCATCTGCTCGGGCAAGTACGAAAAAGGCATGAAGATGCGCCACGTGCGCCTGAACAAGGACTTGCGCATCGGCGATGCGTTGACCTTCTTCTCCTCTGAACGTGAGCAGCTCGAAGAGGCGTTCGCCGGCGACATCATCGGTTTGCACAACCACGGCACCATTCAGATCGGCGATACCTTCACCGAAGGCGAGGCGCTGGGCTTCACGGGCATTCCGCACTTCGCGCCGGAGTTGTTCCGCCGTGTGCGCCTGAAGGACCCGCTCAAGTCCAAGCAGCTGCGTCAGGGTCTGCAGCAGTTGGCCGAAGAGGGCGCAACCCAGGTGTTCTTCCCCGAGCGCAGCAACGACATCATCCTGGGGGCGGTCGGCGTCCTGCAGTTCGACGTGGTGGCCAGCCGTCTTAAGGAAGAATACAAGGTCGAATGCGCCTATGAGCCGATCACCGTGTGGTCAGCGCGCTGGATCGCCTGCGATGACAAGAAGAAGCTTGAGGACTTCCAGAACAAGGCGATGGAAAACCTGGCCATCGACGGCGGCGGCCACCTGACCTACCTGGCGCCAACCCGCGTCAACCTGGCGCTGATGGAAGAGCGCTGGCCGGACATCAAATTCCGCGCTACTCGCGAGCACCACTGAGGCAGCCGCAGGCTGCCCAGCGCCAAGCTGCAAGCTGCAAGTAAAAGCACAGGCAGTCCGTCGTCATGGGAGCGGTCCGGTACAAAAACCGCGATACCCCACACCGGTCCGCTTTTTCTTGCAGCTTGCCGCTAGTTCCCCGCCTTGATGCTGGTCCAGATACGGGTGCGGATGCGGTCGATCTTGGCTGGCATTGCCTCGAGTGCATATAGCTTGCCCATTACCTCTGCGCTGGGGTAGATCATCGTATTGCCTTTGAGCGCCGGCTCGACCAGCTCGTCGGCCTTGAGATTGCCGTTGGCGTACTGCACGTGGTTGCTGATGTTGGCCATCACTTCAGGCTGCAGCAGGTAATTCATGTACGCATAGCCGGCCTTTTCGTCTGGCGCATCGGCGGGCATGGCGACCATGTCGAACCACATCGGCGCACCTTCCTTAGGTATCGAGTAGCCCACCTTCACACCGTTATGGGCCTCATCGGCGCGGTTTTTCGCCTGCAGCACATCGCCCGAGAACCCCACCACCACACAGATATCGCCATTGGCCAGATCCCCGGTGTACTTCGAGGAATGGAAGTAACTGATGTACGGTCGCACCTGCATCAGCAAGGCCTTGGCCTTGTCGTAGTCAGCCGGGTTCTGGCTATGGTGAGGCAAGCCGAGGTAGTGCAGGGCGATCGGCAGCAGCTCGGGACCGTTGTCCAGCACCGCCACGCCGCAGCTTTTTAGCTTGCTCATGTATTCGGGCTTGAAGATCAGGTCCCACGAGTCTACCGGTGCGTCATTGCCCAGCACGGCCTTGACCTTGTCGATGTTGTAGCCGATGCCGGTGCTGCCCCACAGATACGGGAAACCATACTGGTTGCCAGGGTCGTTGACCTCCAGCGCCTTGAGCAATACCGGGTTGAGGTTGTGCCAGTTGGGTAGTTGCGACTTGTCCAGGCGCTTGAGCGCCTTGCCCTGGATTTGCCTGGCCATGAAGTGGTTGGAGGGAAACACCACGTCGTAGCCTGAGTTGCCGGTCATCAACTTGCCGTCAAGGGTTTCGTTGCTGTCGTAGACGTCGTAGGTCGGCACGATGCCGGTGGCCTGCTGGAAGTGCTTCAGCGTGTCTGGCGCGACATAACTCGACCAGTTGTAGATCTTCACCGTCTCGGCGGCGCTGGCGATGCTCGCGGCGAGCATCAAAGGAGCGAACAGGAAAGTGCGCATGTCGGGATACCTTGCTTTGTCTGTTGTTATCGAAGGCAGGCGATCAGCGGGTCAGAAAATCAGTACGTAAGTCTTGCGCACGGTTTCCTGGATGTCCCAGGTCCCCACGCTGTTGGCCGGTAGCATCAATGCGTCTCCGGCTTCTAGGGTCAAGGGGTCGCCGCCATCCGGGGTGAAGGTGCAGCGACCCTTGATGAAATGACAGAACTCCTGCTGCACGATCTGCCGCCGCCAGCGCCCGGGTGTGCACTCCCAGATGCCGGTCTCGACCCCATCGCTGCGCTCGACGCTGGTGACCGAGGTCACCGCCACCGGCTCGCCCAGCGGCACCGCGACTGGGCTGCTGCTCTCAAGGGTCGCGCGTTCTGTGTGTTTGAACTGGGTGATGCTCATGGCAGCTGGATCCTGTGTCGGGGGAGAAATCAGTGCATGAAACCTTCCATGAAGTCCGCCAGGCCGCTGGCCAAGCGCCGCCGCCAGGGCGGGCTGGCGGCATTGGCAAGGGTCCGGTCTTCGTGGACAAAGCTCTGGATGATGGCGTTGTAGCCCAACCAGCGGCAGGGTTCGCGCGGCCAGCTGGCCAGGCTGGATATCGGGCGGTTATCCAGCACCCAGGGTTGTGCGGTCAGCGCGTTGTGCTGATTGAGGATCAGCGCCGCCAACGTGCGCCCGCCCAGGTTGGTTGCGCCCACGCCTTCGCCGCCGTAGCCGCCAGCCAAGGCGATACCGCGCTGGCGGTCGCACAGCATGTGCGGACGAAAGCGCCGCGCCATGCCCAGGTTACCGCCCCAGGAATGGGTGATGCGGGCGTGCTTGAGTTGGGGGAACAGATCGCTGAACAGGTAGCGGCGCAGTTCGATCTCATGCGCTTGCAGGTTGAAGTCCTCGCGCAGGCGGCCACCGAAGCGGTAACCCCCGCGGGCACCGAACACCAGGCGATCGTCGGCGGTGCGCTGACCGTAAGTGACCTGGCGGCTGCTCTCACTGAAAGCCTGGCCTTCGGCCAAGCCAATTTGCGCCCAGGCCGACGCTGGAAGCGGCTCGGTGGCCACCAGCAGGCTCTGCACCGGGATCTGGTGCTTGCCAAGCGGCGGCAGGCTAGCGGCGTAACCTTCCACGGCGGGCACCACCCAGTGGCAACCGATGCGCGCCAAGGGCGTGCGTACCGCGCCGGGTTGCCAGTCGATGGCCGGGGTATTTTCGTAAATCGTCACCCCCAGTGCTTCCACCGCCCGGGCCAGGCCACGAACCAGCTTGGCCGGCTGCACGGTGGCGGTATGCGGGCTGTAGATGGCGCCGTAGGCATTGCTCATGCGTACATGCAGGTCGAGCTGCTCAGGCCGCAGCCAGCGGTAATCGTCCTCGCTCATGCCCTGGCGGTACAAGTCGTCCAGATAGGCGCGCAGGCCACGTTCCTGCTCGGGATAACGCGCCGCGCAGTACAGCACGCCGCCTTTGCGGTAGTCGCAGTCGATGGCTTCGCGCTGCAGCACCCGGTGCACCTCATCGGGAATGCCGTGCAGCAAATCGATGCTGGCTCTGCGCTGCTGCGGGGACAGGCTGGCGAGCAGACGGTCTTCGCCCAGCACGTTGCCCATCAACCAGCCGCCATTGCGCCCCGAGGCGCCAAAGCCTGCGATGTTGGCTTCGATGATGGCGATGTTCAGCTGTGGAGCCTGGCGCTTGAGGTAATAGGCCGTCCACAACCCGGTGTAACCTGCGCCAATGATGCACACGTCCAGATCCAGGTCGTGACGCAGGGCCGGGCGGGCGCACAGCGGCTCGTCAAGCTGGTCCATCCACAGGCTGAGTGAGCGCAGGCTTTGCATCGAATCGTTTTCCACATCTGTCCAGGTCTGTGGCGATGCTAGTGGCGCGCTGCGGTGCGTGTCTTACGTGCGTGCACGCACAGAAATTTGCCTGAGGTAGGCCTTGGGCGTCAGCCCGGTGTGGGCGCGGAAGCACTTGTAGAACGCCGACAGTGAGTTGAAGCCGGCACTGAACGCCAGGTCGTCGATGGTCGCTGCCACCGCTTTGTCTTCCAGGCTGGCCATCAGGTGCTGCAGGCGCGCCTGATTCACGTAGCGGTAGAAGCTCTGCCCGAGTACCTGGTTGAGCAGGTAGGAAATCTGGTTGCGGCTATAGCCACTGGCCTCGGCCACCTGTTGCAGGTCCAGCTCCGGGTCCAGGTACGGCCGCTGGCGCTTGAAGTAATGCTCCAGGTCCTGCGCCATGGTCGACAGCTGCCGGGGCGACAAGCCCAGGCGACTGGTCGCCGGACGTGGGCCGGCGGCGCGGATACCCGTGGCTGCGCGCCGGACCAAGGTGGCGTATTCATGTACGCGCCAGATCAGGCCATCGACTACCGTGATCGCCTCGCTGGACTCGAACACCGCCAGGCCTTCACCGCCTTGCACGGTGACCTGGTATTGAATGAAGGCGGTACAGCCATCGACGCGGATGCGGTCGCTGTGGACGATCTCTTCGCCCGCCTGATGCGGCAGGCACGCACGCACGTAATCACGCAACTCGGCCAGGCGCAGCACGCGGTTCTGGAAGAAGTCGTGGTAGTGGACGTCGGGGTGGTACAGCGCGATGACGCCGTCCAGGTCGCGACGTTTCCAGCACAGGTGGTAGCGCAGCACTGTGTCGGCCGTGATCGGGGTCTGTGCGGGGCCATCGGGTAGGGTCATGCTGGGATGATGCCTGGCTGCTCGATCCGGGACAAGAATTGCAGAACACCTGATGCAGATTGGCGATTCGCGCATTTTGCACGGTAATAAATCAACTGAAATCGCTAAGTCGTTGATTTCGCTGATGGTCATTTTTTGTCACAGCTGGCACAGGCGCTGCAATGGTTACTGCGCGAATGGACCTCTCGCTAATAACCTACAGGCGATCACATCATGATTCCTTCTGCCGACTACCCCGTTGTCGATACCCAAAGCCGCTCAGGTGTGTCCTGGGCGGCGATTTTCGCTGGCGCTGCCGCTGCCGCTGCCGTGTCCCTGATCCTGGTACTTCTAGGTGCCGGGTTGGGCTTCGCTGCAACGTCGCCGTGGGCTGACGAAGGCGCGAGCGCCAAGGCGCTGGGCATTTCCACCATCGTCTGGCTGCTGCTTACGCAGATCATCGCCTCAGGCCTGGGCGGCTACATGGCCGGTCGCCTGCGGGTGAAGTGGGCAAATCTGCACGGTGACGAGGTGTACTTCCGCGACACCGCCCATGGTTTCCTGTCCTGGGCCGTCGCGACCTTGGTCGCTGCCGTGCTGGTACTGGGCACTGCCGGTAACCTGATCGGTGCTGGCGCCAGCGCTGCATCCCAGGCCGTGACCGTGACTGCCGCAGCAGGCGGCGCCGCAGCCTCCGGCGACAACGACAATTCGATGGGCTATTTCGTCGACAGCCTGTTCCGTGGCGATGGCCCGGCGCCGGTCAGTGACGATGCCGCCAACGGCGTAGCCGCACGCATCATTGCCAAAGGCGTTGCCGGTGACGGCGCCTTGCCTGCCGAAGACCGCGCTTATCTGGCGCAGCTGGTCGCCCAGCGCACCCGTTTGACCCAGCCTGAAGCCGAAGCACGTGTCGACCAGGTCATGGCCCAAGTGCAACAACTGAAAACCGATGCCAAGCAGGCCGCCGACACCGCAGCCAAAGTCGCTGCCTGGACCACGCTGTGGACCTTCGTCGCCCTGCTGTGTGGCGCCTTCTTCGCCAGCCTGGCTGCACTGTACGGCGGCCGCCGTCGTGACCACGTGCAGTGGCTCGAAGGCGAGTACGCCACTCACCGCACCATTCAACGTTAAGCCGTCAAACAAGGAGAAACGACATGCGCTCGATCCTGCTATGGATGCTCGGGGTACCGATTCCAGTTATCATCCTGATCGCGATTTTCATGCACTGACCAGAAAGGGCCGCCAAGCGGCCCTTTTTGCATCCTTGTGATCAGAGAAATTGCTCGGCGTAGTGGCAGGCCACCTGGCGACTGCCCACGTGGCGAAACGCCGGCACTTCCTTGGCACACCGCTCAGTGGCGTACGGACAGCGCTTGTGAAAAGCACAGCCCTCGGGCGGGTTCAACGGATTGGGCAGTTCCCCGGCGATGCGGATCTTCGGCTTGAGCGGGTCCGGGTGAATGGCAGGCGTGGCCGACAGTAGCGCCTGGGTATACGGATGCAGCGGTCTTTCGTAGATATCCTCTTTGGGGCCCATTTCTGCCGGGCGCCCCAGGTACATCACCAGCACCTGATCGGCGACATGCCGCACCACCGCCAGGTTGTGCGAAATGAACACATAGGCGGTGTTGAACTCCTGCTGCAGATCCATGAACAGGTTCAGCACCTGGGCCTGGATCGACACATCCAGCGCCGAGGTTGGCTCGTCGGCCACCAGCACCTTCGGCTGCAGCATCATCGCCCGCGCCAGCGCGATACGCTGGCGCTGGCCACCGGAGAACATATGCGGATAGCGCTGGTAATGCTCCGGGCGCAGGCCGACCTGCTCCATCATCTTCTGCACCTTGTCGCGGCGCTCGGCCTTGCTCAGCGAGGTGTTGATCAGCAGCGGCTCGGCCAACTGGTCACCGATTTTCTGCCGCGGGTTGAGCGAGGCGTAGGGGCTCTGGAACACCATCTGCACGTCGCGGCGCAATTGCTTGCGCTCACGTTTGCTGGCGCCTGTCACCTCGGTGCCGGCAATCTGCAGCGAGCCGGAGGAGGGCTCTTCGATCAGGGTCAAGGCCCGCGCCAAGGTCGACTTGCCGCAGCCCGATTCGCCGACCACGGCCAGGGTCTTGCCCGCCTCCAACTCGAACGACACACCATTGAGCGCGCGGACCGTGGCGTGGCCCTTGAACAATCCGCGGGAGACTTCGTAATGCCGGGTCAGCTCCCGTGCGGTGAGAACGACGGCCATCACGCCACCTCCTGGTTCAATGGATAGAAGCACCGCGCCAGGCTCTGCGCCTTGGGGTCCAGCGCCGGGCGTTCGCGCCGGCAGTTGTCACGTACATAAGGGCAGCGCGGCGACAGCAGGCAGCCCTGCGGGCGGTCGTAGCGACCCGGCACGATACCCGGCAGCGTCGCCAGGCGTTCGGCGCCCAGGCTGTGTTCGGGAATCGCCGCCAGCAACGCCTCGGTGTAAGGATGGGCGGGGATGTCGAACAGCTCAGGCACCTGACCGACTTCAACCGCTTGCCCGGCATACATCACGCAGACCCGTCTGGCGGTTTCCGCCACCACGGCCAGGTCATGGGTAATCAGGATCAGCGCCATGTTGCGCTCTTGCTGCAGGTTCACCAGCAGCTCCATGATCTGCGCCTGAATGGTCACATCCAGTGCCGTGGTCGGCTCATCGGCGATCAGCAGCTTGGGCTCGCCGGCGATCGCCATGGCAATCGCCACGCGCTGGCTCATGCCGCCGGAGAGTTGGTGCGGATAGGCATCAAGCCGGCTTTCGGCGGCGGGGATTTCGACCTTCTTGAGCAGTTCCAGGGCGCGCTGCCGCGCAGCCTTGCCCTTCAGGCCCAGGTGCTGGCGCAGCACCTCCTCGATCTGGTAGCCGACCGTGTAGCTGGGGTTGAGCGCAGTCATCGGGTCCTGGAAAACCATGGCGATGTCCTTGCCCACCACGTTGCGCCGCTGCCGGCCGCTCAGGCGCAGCATGTCGGTGCCGTCGAAGGTCAGGGTGTCGGCGGTAATGCGCCCAGGGGCGTCGATCAGCCCCATCAGCGCCATCATGGTGACCGATTTGCCCGACCCGGATTCGCCGACGATGGCCAGGATCTCGCCGGCCTCCACCGCCAGGTCCAGGCCATCGACCACCGGTACCGCGTTGCTGTCGCCGAAGCGCACGTTCAGGTTGTTGATCTGCAACAGTGACATGGCGTTCTCCTCAGGCGGCGTTCTTGAGTTTCGGGTCCAGCGCATCGCGCAGACCGTCGCCCATCAGGTTGATTGCCAGCACACTGAGCAAGATGGTCAGGCCGGGCAGGCTCACCACCCACCAGGCGCGCTCGATGTAATCGCGCGCCGAGGCGAGCATGGTGCCCCATTCAGGCGTCGGCGGTTGCACGCCCAGGCCCAGGAAACCCAGCGCTGCGGCGTCGAGGATGGCCGAGGAGAAACTCAAGGTCGCCTGCACGATCAGCGGGGCCATGCAATTGGGTAGCACGGTGACGAACATCAGCCGAGGCAAGCCGGCTCCGGCCAGGCGTGCGGCGGTCACGTAGTCGCGGTTCAGCTCGCCCATCACCGCCGCCCGGGTCAGGCGCACGTAGGAGGGCAGCGAGACGATGGCGATGGCGATCACGGTGTTGATCAGGCCGGGGCCGAGAATGGCGACGATGGCCACGGCCAACAGCAGCGACGGCAGCGCCAGCATCACATCCATCAGGCGCATGATCGAAGGCCCCAGCAGCTGTGGGAAGAAGCCAGCCAGCAGCCCCAGCAGAATGCCTGGGATCAGTGACATCACCACCGACGACAGGCCGATCAGCAGCGACAGCCGTGCGCCCTGGATCAGGCGGGACAGCAGGTCGCGGCCCAGTTCGTCGGTGCCCAGCACGAACTGCCAGGTCCCGCCTTCGAGCCACACCGGTGGCGTCAGCAGGTAGTCGCGGTACTGCTCGCTCGGGTCATGGGGCGCGACCCATGGGGCGAACAGCGCGCAGAACACCACCACGCTCATGAAGGCAAGGCCCGCCACCGCGCCTTTGTTGCGCGCGAAGGCTTGCCAGAATTCTTTGTAGGGCGATGGGTAGAGCAGGCTCTGGTCCACCACGGCGGTCGGTGTCACGGTTTTCGGAATAGGGCTAGTCATGGCAAGGCCTCAGCGCTGATGACGGATGCGAGGGTTGGCCAGGCCGTAGAGGATGTCCACGACGAAGTTGACCAGGATCACCAGGCAGGCGATCAACAGGATGCCGTTCTGGACCACGGGATAGTCACGGGCGCCGATGGCTTCGATCAGCCATTTGCCGATGCCCGGCCAGGAGAAGATGGTTTCGGTGAGTACCGCGCCAGCCAGCAATGTGCCGACCTGCAGGCCGAACACCGTCAGTACCGGGATCAGCGCGTTGCGCAGCCCGTGCACGAATACCACGCGCGCCGGCGACAGGCCTTTGGCCCGGGCGGTGCGGATGTAATCCTCGCGCAGGACCTCAAGCATCGACGAACGGGTCATGCGGGCGATCACCGCCAGCGGAATGGTGCCGAGCACGATGGCCGGCAGGATCAGGTGCATCAGTGCGTCCTTGAACGCGCCTTCTTCATCGCTGAGCAGGGTGTCGATCAACATGAAGCCGGTCTTCGGCTCGATGTCGTAGAGCAGGTCGATGCGCCCGGAAACCGGCGTCCAGCCCAGGCTTACCGAGAAGAACATGATCAGGATCAGGCCCCACCAGAAGATCGGCATCGAGTAACCGGCCAGGGAGATGCCCATCACGCCATGGTCGAACAGCGAGCCGCGCTTGAGCGCCGCGATCACGCCGGCCAGCAGGCCGACCACGCCGGCGAACAGCAGCGCGGCCATGGCCAGTTCCAAGGTGGCGGGGAACAGGGTGAGGAATTCGCGCCAGACACTCTCGCGGGTGCGCAATGACTCACCCAGGTCGCCCTGGGCCAGCTTGCCGACATAGTCCAGGTACTGGACCGGCAGCGGTTTGTTCAGGCCCAGGCGCTCCATGGCCTGGGCATGCATTTCGGGGTCGACCCTGCGTTCGCCCATCATCACTTCCACCGGGTCGCCGGGGATCAGGCGTATGAGCGCGAAGGTCAGCAAGGTGATACCGAAGAAGGTCGGTATCAACAGGCCCAGGCGCCGGGCAATAAAACTCAACATTGTCAGGGTTACCTCATCAACAGGTCACGCAGTGCCGCCGGTGCCCTTGTGGGGTCCCGGCGATCGTTGTTGTTCTACTTCACCCGGGTAGTGGCGAAGTTGTTATTGGTCAGAGGGCTGATCACATAACCCTCCACGTTTGCGCGCATGGCGGTGAACATCTTCGGATGGGCCATGCTGATCCACGGTTGCTCGTCATCGTACACTTTCAGTGCCTCGGCATAGAGGCTGGCGCGTTGCTCGTTGTCGATCACCTCGCGGGCGCGGCTGATCAACGCCTGAAACCTTGGATTGCACCAGCGCGCATAGTTCTCGCCGCTTTTCGCCGCATCGCAGCTAAGCAGCGGGCTGAGAAAGTTGTCGGGGTCGCCGTTGTCGCCGGCCCAGCCAGTCGACACCAGGTCCGCCTCGCCCTTTTTCGCGCGGCGCAGCATCTCGGCCCATTCCATCACGCGGATATCCAGCTTCAAGCCGATCTGCTTGAGGTCAGCCTGGAGCATTTCGGCGGACAGGCGCGGGTTGGGGTTGGTTGGGCCACCGCCGTTGCGGGTGAACAGGGTGATCACCGTGCCCTCTGGCACCCCGGCTTGCCTGAGAAGCTCACGGGCCTTGGCCAGATCGCGCGGCGGGTTGCTGTTCTCGGTGTTGTAGCCGATCAGGGTGGGTGGGTAAGGGTTTACCCCGACCAGCGCATTGCCCTTGCCGAACAACTGGTCGATGTGGGTCTGGCGGTCGAAGGCCATGTTGATGGCCTTGCGCACGCGCACGTCGCTCAGGTACTTGTGCTCGGTGTTCATCGAGATATAGCCGGTGACCAAAGCTTCGATCTCGGCGACCTTGAGTGTCGGGTCTTTCTTGATCAACGGCACGTCATCGGGTTTGGGATAGAGGGCCACCTGGCATTCGTTGGCGCGCAGTTTCTGCAGGCGCACGTTGCTGTCGGTGGCGATGGCGAACACCAGGGCATCGGCCGGGGGCTTGCCGCGGAAATAGTCCGGGTTGGCCTTGTAGCGAACCTGGGCGTCCTTGTTGTAGCGCTGGAAGATGAATGGCCCGGTGCCGATCGGCTTGCTGTTGAGCTCGGCGGTCTTGCCGGCCTTGAGCAGTTGATCGCCATATTCGGCCGAGTAGATCGAGGTGAAGGCCATGGCCATGTCGCGCAGGAATGGCGCCTCGGGGCGGGTGAGGGTGATGACCACGGTGTGCTCGTCGGTCTTGCTCACCGACTTGAGCAGGTCCTTGAAGGCCATGCTTTCGAAATAGGGGTAACCGACACTGGTCTTGTCGTGCCACGGATGGCTCGGGTCGAGCTGGCGGTTCAAGCTCCATAGCACGTCGTCGGCATTGAAGTCGCGAGTGGGCGTGAAGTACTCGGTGCGGTGGAACTTCACGCCTTGGCGCAGGTGAAACGTGTAGGTCAGGCCATCGGCCGAGATTTCCCAGCGCTCTGCCAGCGCCGGCTCGATATCGGTGGTGCCAGGCTTGAAGTCGACCAGCCGATTGAACAGCGCTTCGGCCGAGGCATCGGCGGTGACCGCCGTGGTGTACTGGACGATGTCGAAACCTTCCGGGCTGGCTTCGGTGCAGACCACCAAGGGCTTGGCCGCCAAGTGACCGGCGGCGCCGAGGATGATCGCTGCCAAGGCAGTGCGCAGCGTTAGCGATGTCATGGAAACTCCCTGCGTGCGTTGATTCCAGCGTAGCTGCCGTGGCCTGCAGCCATGCAGGCCACGGCGACGGTCAAAGAATGTTGAAGGGGATGGTGGTGACGATGCGCAATTCGTCCAGGCTACCGTCGGCCTGGGCCTTGCTGGCCCGGTGCGCGGTGTAGGTGGCACGGATGCTGGTGTCTTTCAAAGGCCCGCTCTGCACCGCATAGCTAGTGCCGATGCCCCACTCGTAGTGGGTTTCACCCTCCAGGCCGTTGACGTCGTAGGCGTTGCCCCGGTAATGGGTGCCGTCGATGCCCCAGCCGCGGGCATTGTAGAGGTTGAACTTCAGGCCCGGCACGCCGTACGCCGCCATGTTCAGCACATACGACAGCTGCAGGGATTTCTCATTCGGACCGTTGAAGTCCGACAGCAGCGAGTTGGCCAGGTAGATGCCGTTGGTTTCATGCAGGTAATCGAAGTACTCGTTGCCGTTGACCTGTTGCCACGAGGCCGTGAGGGTGTGCGCCTGGTGGGTCAGGCCCAGCGACACGCTGTAGGTGTCGTTGTCGATCTCGCCCATCTTCTTGCGGCCTTCGTCCACGGTCTTGTAGTAGTTCAGGCCGGTGCTCAGGGCAAGCACGGCGCTGTCGCCCAGCACATGGCTGGCACCGAAATAGTATTGGTTCCAGAAGTCATCGACCTTGGTCGCGTAGAGGCTGGTGGTCAAACTCTTGAAGGGCTGGTAGTTGACCCCGGCGGTGCTGGCGCGATCGGTTTCGACCCCGGCGGCACCATATTCGCTGCGAAACTTGCTCAGGCTCTGTTCGGTTCGCGGCGAAACGCGGTCGAAAGTGCCCAGGTCGATGGACAGGTTGTCGAATTCGGCACTGTGCAGGAAGGCGCCCTGGAAACTCGAGGGCAGGGCGCGGTTGCCGATGTAGGCAAGCATCGGGGTATCGACCGATTGGCGACCGAGGGTGAGCGTGGTGTTCGACACGCGCGCCTTGACGTTGGCCAGGCCCATCTTGCTCCACTGACCGACGGGGTCACCGTCGCTGTGGGTCAACGTGCGGTTGTTGGGCCCGGCGATCGCCGCGCGGCCGCGCTCCAGGGCAATGGCGTTGTAGCCGGCGGCCTCGACGGCAAAGCCGATGGTGCCCTGGGTGAAGCCTGAGCTGTAGTTGAGGATGGTGCCCTGCACCCAGTTGTCGCGACTGTGGCTATCGTGGCGGCTGCCGTCGCTCTTGTAATAGCGCCACAGCGGCGCGCGCGTGGCGCGTTCGCGGGCGAACCAGTTGCGCGTGCTGCCGGACAGGCTCTGACCCTCGAGAAAACCCTCGGCCTGGTCCTGCTCGCTGGCCGACTTCAAGCTGATCGGAACGTAGTCCTGGCTCTGCGGATCGGCCTGGGCCACGGCGCACAGGGTGCCGATGGACAGGGCCAAGGTGGTCAAGATCAATGGTTTCAAGATAAAAGCTCCCTTTTCGTTCTTTTAGTTATTGCCTGGCCTCGTGGGCCGGGTTTTCTGCTGCGGTGTTGCCAGGGTCGCCCGCAATGGCCGGGCAAAAAGGGGGGCGTGCTGCCTACGCGAGCACGGTCAGTCGATGCCCACGCCGCTGAAATCGTTGCGCCCAAACGGGCTGACCTTGAAGTCAGTCACCTTCAGGCTCAGCGGCTGGTTGACCGTGGAGTGCGCCACCGGGGTGATCGGTACCTGTTGCTTGAGACGCTGTTGGGCCTGCTGGTAGAGCGCGCTGCGCTGTTCGCGGTCGGTGACCCGCTTGGCCTGCTTGATCAGGCTGTCGTACTGCTGATCGCACCAGCGCGAGTAGTTGTTGCTGCCGACGGCATCGCAGCTGTAGAGGGTGCCGAGCCAGTTGTCCGGGTCGCCGTTGTCGCCGGTCCAGCCGATCAGGGCGACATCGTGCTCGCCGGTTTTCATGCGTTTGAGGTATTCGCCCCATTCGTAACTGACGATGCGCACCTTCAGGCCCAGCTTGTTCCAGTCGGCCTGCAGCATCTCGGCCATCAACTTGGCATTGGGGTTGTAGGGGCGCTGCACCGGCATGGCCCACAGCGTGATCTCGGTGCCTGGTGCGACACCGGCCTGCTGCAGCAGCTGGCGAGCCTTGTCCGGATCGTACGGCGCGTCCTTGAGGCTGTTGTCGTAGGACCACTGGGTCGGCGGCATCGCGTTGACCGCCAACTGCCCCGAGTCCTGGTACACCGCCTGGAGGATGGCCTGCTTGTTCACCGCCATGTCCATGGCCTGGCGCACCGCCAGGCGGTCGAATGGCGGGTGCTGGGTGTTGTAAGCGATATAGCCCAGGTTGAAGCCCGGCTGTTGCATCACCTGCAGCTTGGGGTCGGCCTTGAGCGCCGGCAGGTCGGCTGGGCGCGGGTGAAGGGTGACCTGGCACTCGTTACGCCGTAGCTTCTGGATGCGCACCGAGGGGTCGGTATTGATGGAAAACACCAGGTTGTCGATCTTGACCTGGTCGGCTGCCCAGTACTGCAGATTGCCTTTGTAGCGGATCTGCGAGTCCTTCTGGTAACGCTGAAACACGAACGGGCCGGTGCCGATCGGCTGCTGATTGATGTCGCTGGGTCGCCCGCTGGCGAGCAAATGTTCGGCATATTCGGCAGACAGGATCGAGGCGAAACTCATGGCCAGGTTCTGGATGAAGGCGGCATCGACCTGGTTGAGGGTAAAGACCACGGTCAAGGGGTCGGTCTTTTCCACGCGGGCAATGTTCTTGTCCAGGCCCATGCTGACGAAATACGGAAATTCCGTGGGGTAGGCCTGACGAAACGGCTGCTGCCTGTCGAGCATGCGCTGGAAGGTGAACAGCACGTCATCGGCATTGAAGTCGCGGCTGGGGGTGAACTGTTTGTTGGCGTGGAACTTGACGCCTTCGCGCAGATGGAAGGTGTAGCGCAGGCCGTCGTCGGTCACCTCCCATCGGGTCGCCAGCGCCGGGTGCACGGCAGTACCGCCGCGCTCGAACTCCACCAGGCGGTTGTACAGCGGCTCGGCGGCGTCATTGTCGGTGGCGCTGGTGTACTGGGCGGTGTCGAACCCGGCGGGGCTGCCTTCGGAGCAGAACACCAGGTTCTTTGCCTGAAGGGCGGGGGACTGGCTCAACAGGCCAATCGCGAGCAAGGTAGAAAGGCGGGTGATGGGGCGCATGGCGGTTCCTTTTCCAGCTGTCGCGACCGCCATCGGGGTAGCAATGGCGGCAACAGTTTCCCGACTCCGGCGCGGATAGCGCTGAAGCAGAGGTGCAGTGCTCGTGGCGGTGGAAGGCACCCGCGCCGGGTGGCGACGGGTGCCAACCTTGGCTTACTTGTCCACGCTGACGCCGTAGAAGGCGTTCAACGCGAACGGACTGATCTTGAAGTCCTTCACTTTGGCGCTCATCGGCTGGTAGACCGTGGAGTGGGCGATCGGGGTGATCGGCACCTGCTCCTTGAGGATGTGCTGGGCTTTTTGATAGAGCTCAGTGCGCTTGGCCTGGTCGGAAGTGGCCTTGGCTTGCTTGATCAGGTCGTCGTAGGGTTTGTAGCACCACTTGGAGAAGTTGTTGCCGTCGATCGCATCGCAGCCATACAACGTGCCCAGCCAGTTATCGGGGTCGCCATTATCGCCGCTCCAGCCGATCAGCATGGCGCCTTGCTCGCCGCCTTTGGAGCGCTTGATGTACTCGCCCCATTCATAGCTGACGATCTTGGCCTTGATGCCGATCTTGCCCCAGTCGGCCTGCAGCATCTCGGCCATCAGCTTGGCGTTGGGGTTGTACGGGCGCTGTACGGGCATGGCCCACAAGGTGATTTCGGTGCCGTCCTTGATGCCGGCTTCCTTGAGCAACTGCTTGGCTTTTTCAGGGTCGTACGGGGCATCCTTGATGCTCTGATCGTAGGACCACTGGGTCGGTGGCATGGCATTGACGGCCAGTTGGCCGGCGCCCTGGTACACCGATTCAATGATCTTCTGCTTGTCCACGGCCATGTCCAGGGCCTGGCGCACCTTGAGCTGGGCCATGGGGTTGGGTTCATTGCTGCCCTTGATCTTGTCCATCACGTTGTAGGCGATGTAGCCCAGGTTGAAGCCGGCCTGCTGGGGCATCTGCAGGTTCTTGTCGGCCTTGAGCGGTGCAATGTCGGCTGGACGCGGGAACAACGTGACCTGGCACTCGTTCTTCTTCAGCTTCTGCATGCGCACCGAGGCGTCGGTGGTGATGGCGAAGATCAGGTTGTCGATCTTCACGTCCTCAGGCTTCCAGTAGTCCTTGTTGCCCTTGAAGCGGATCTGCGCGTCCTTCTGGTATTTGCTGAACACGAAGGGACCCGTGCCAATGGGCTTCTGGTTGATATCGGCGGCTTTGCCGTCCTTGAGCAGCTGCGCGGCATATTCGGCAGACTGGATCGAGGCGAAGCTCATGGCCAGGTTCTGGATGAACGCGGCGTCCACGTCGTTGAGGGTGAACTTGACCGTGTGGTCGTCGAGCTTTTCGACCTTGGCGATGTTCTTGTCCATGCCCATGTCGGTGAAGTAGGGGAATTCGGTGGGGTAGGCCTTACGGAACGGGTGATCCTTGTCGAGCATGCGGTTGAAGGTGAACAACACGTCGTCGGCGTTGAATTCACGGCTGGGCTTGAAGTAGTCGGTGGTGTGGAACTTGACCCCTTCGCGCAGGTGGAAGGTATAGGTCTTGCCGTCGTCGGCCACCTCCCAGCTGTTGGCCAGCCCCGGAATCACGGCGGTGCCACCGCGCTCGAACTGGGTGAGGCGGTTGAATACCGTCTCGGCCGAGGCATCGAAGTCGGTCCCGGTGGTGTACTGGCCAGGGTCGAAGCCCGCCGGGCTGCCCTCGGAGCAGAACACCAGGTTGGAGGCGGCCTGTGCCAGCGGTGCGCCGGCCAGTAGACCTGCGCCTAACAGGAACGGAATGACTGCGTGTTTGAGCATGGTGGCCTCATTGTTGTCGTTGTGATCGAGGCGGCCTCGTGAGCCGACCTGCGGATACTTATGCAGGGGGTATTCCCAATGCAACACTCAGAAGGATAGTTGGCGTCAGAAAAGTAGTACGGGCGTACATGGATGTCGCATCCGTGTAACTTTTGCTGAAGTTGAACGTTTGCGCAGGCGAAATGATGGCTTTTTGCAGAACATTTCGAGGCAGAGGAATGTGTAGGAAGCACCTTATTTGTGCGTAGGAAGAGTCTGACTTTCTATTGCAATGGTGTGTGAGAGCAGCCCGGCAGGGCCGCTCTCACTGGGGTGGGCCGACCTACAAGCGGTCGACGCCCTACGGACCTCAGGGCATCTGCACTTCGATCAGGCCGTCGGCATTCATGCTGACTTCACTGGTGCCGGCCTCGATGTCTGGCGCCGGCGCCGCCTCGTCAGCGCCCATCGCTTTCATTGCCATCGGCGCGCTGCGCAGGTACGGGCGAGGGTAGCCGGAGCTATTGAGGTTCAGGCTCACCACCTTGTAGCCGCTGCCGCCGAGCGCTTCGGTGGCCAGCTGCGCGCGGGCCTTGAAGGCGTTGACGGCGTCCTTGAGCAGCTCGTCTTCGCTGGCCTTGCGCGTTGCCGGGGCGATGGAGAAGTCCATGCCGCCCATCTTCAAGTCCTGCAACAGGTCGGCAGTGAGCTGCGAGAGGGCCGGGAAATCAGCGCTTTCTAGGCGCAGTTCGGCGCGCTCGCGCCAGCCAGTGATCTTCTGGCCTTTGGTGTCATAGACCGGGTAGCTGTTACGGCTGCCCTGGCTGATCTTCACATCCTTGGCCTGGCGCGCTTGCTGCACGGCCTTGTTCATGGTTTCGGTGATCTGCTTGGCGAGCTTGCCCGGGTCGGTATTCTGCGCTTCGCTGTAGAGGGTCACGACCATCAGGTCGCGCGCCACTTCCTTGCTGACTTCAGCGCGCAGCGATACCTGGTTGAAGCGCGGCTCGTCGGCCGCCAGGGCCGGCAGGGTGGCAAGCAGACCGCAAGAAAGGACCAGAGCGGCGCTGCGACGTGGCATATGCATGAAGAACTCCTTGGCAAAAGTGGGCGTGGCGTGTGGCTGTCCGTTCCACGCATGGCCCATAGGACCGGGATCAGTGTAGTGGGTTCACGCCTGGCCTCGGCAACCTGTGACAAACTGTGGCGCTTTGCCGCATCGCTGCAGCCAAGGCCCAGGCTTGGGTATACTTCAGCCGATTTTTTCCGCTGCATTTATCGGGAGAGCGCATGCTCGCCGCTGCACAACCGCTGTCCGCCACCCGCCAGAACCTCTGGCGCCTGACTGTCATTCGCGTTCTGGTACTGGCCGCCCAGGCAGGTTCGGTGGGCGTTGCCTACTGGACCGACCTGCTGCCGCTGCCCTGGCTGTCGCTGGCTGCGACGCTGGCGCTGTCGTCGCTGCTCTGCGCTTTCACCGCGCTGCGCCTGCGCCTGTCGGTGCCGGTCACCGAAACCGAGTACGCCCTGCAATTGGCCTGCGACCTGTTGATTCACAGCGCGTTGCTGTATTACTCAGGCGGCTCCACCAACCCGTTCGTCTCCTACTACCTGGTGCCGCTGGCGATCGCCGCGGTGACCTTGCCTTGGCTTTATTCACTGATCCTCTCCGGCATCGCCCTGACCGCCTACAGCCTGTTGCTGGTGCAGTTCTACCCGCTCGAAGGCTTGCCCATGGCGCGCGACAAGATGCAGGTGTATGGCATGTGGCTGAGTATCGCCTTGGCCGCGGCCGTGATCACCTTCTTTGCTGCGCGCATGGCCGAAGAACTGCGGCGCCAGGAGCAACTGCGTGCCGAGCGGCGCGAAGAGAGCCTGCGCGACGAACAACTGCTCGCCGTCGCCACTCAGGCCGCCGGCGCCGCCCACGAACTGGGCACACCGTTGGCGACCATGAGCGTGCTGCTCAACGAGATGCGCCAGGACCATACCGATCCGTTGCTGCAAGAAGACCTGCAGATCCTTCAGGACCAGGTCAAGTTGTGCAAGGAAACCCTGCAGCAGTTGGTGCGCGCTGCCGAAGCCAACCGGCGCCTGGCGGTGGTCGAGCAGGATGTCACCGCCTGGCTCGACGAAGCGTTGAACCGCTGGCACCTGATGCGCCCGGAAGCCAGTTATCGCTTCCAGCGCCTGCGTGATGGCCAGGTGCCGCGCCTGACACCGCCACCGGACCTGACCCAGGCGTTGTTGAACCTGCTGAACAATGCGGCCGACGCCTGCCCCGATGACCTGCAGGTGACCCTCGACTGGGACGCCCAGGACATCCTGATCAGCATCCGCGATCATGGCCCGGGCGTACCGCCGGCCATCGCCGAGGCGATCGGCAAACCCTTCATTACCACCAAGGGCAAAGGCTTCGGCCTGGGCCTGTTCTTGAGCAAGGCCAGCGTGACCCGTGCGGGCGGTTCGGTAAAACTCTATAGTCATGAGCAGGGTGGCACCCTGACCGAACTGCGCCTGCCCCATGGCACGCGAGGAGATGAATGATGAGCGAAGAAATCCAGGTCGAAGGCGAAGAGCTGCCGCACCTGCTGCTGGTGGACGATGACGCCACCTTTACCCGGGTCATGGCGCGTGCCATGAGCCGCCGCGGTTTTCGCGTGAGCACTGCAGGGTCGGCTGAAGAGGGCCTGATCCTCGCCCAGCAGGACCTGCCGGACTACGCCACGCTGGACCTGAAGATGGAAGGTGACTCGGGCCTGGTGCTGCTGCCCAAGCTGCTGGCGCTGGACCCGGAGATGCGCGTGGTGATCCTCACCGGCTACTCGAGCATTGCCACGGCGGTCGAAGCGGTCAAGCGCGGTGCGTGCAACTACCTGTGCAAGCCGGCCGATGCCGATGATGTACTGGCGGCACTGCTGTCCGAGCATGCCGACCTGGACACCTTGGTTCCGGAAAACCCGATGTCGGTCGACCGCCTGCAGTGGGAGCACATCCAGCGCGTGTTGAACGAACACGAAGGCAATATTTCTGCCACAGCGCGAGCGCTGGGCATGCACCGCCGCACCCTGCAACGCAAGCTGCAGAAGCGACCGGTACGCCGCTGAGCCTGCGCCAGGCGCTTCGTCAGCAGGCGCGCTTTCATTCAAGCGTGCTTGCTCACGAAGAGGCCGTTATCGGCAAGAACTTGCTGCAGGCTTGTGCAGATCCCCGCATTTCATGACGCGTTGGCGTATCATTAGCCGCCTGACGGCAACCTCTGCAGGATCGCTTGCGTATGCTCGCCCTACTCATCCAGACCTTGAACATCACGGCACCGGTGTTCGCCATGCTGTTCATGGGCGTGCTGCTCAAACGCATCCACCTGGTCGACGACAACTTCAACCGGGTCGCCTCGCAGCTGGTGTTCAACGTGTGCATGCCGGCGCTGTTGTTCCTGGGTATCTACCATGCCGACCTGGCCACTGCGGTGCAGCCCAAGGTCATTCTCTATTTCATCGTCGCCACCTTGATCGGTTTCGCCGTGGCCTGGGGCATGGCCATATGGCGCAGCCCGGTGGCCGAGCGCGGCATCTACACCCAGGGCGCATTTCGCGGTAACAACGGCGTGATTGGCCTGGCCCTGGCCGCCAGCCTGTATGGCGACTACGGCATCTCCCTGGGCGCGGTGCTGGCAGGCTTGGTCATCCTGCTCTACAACTCGCTGTCGGCGGTAGTCCTGGCAGTCTACAGCCCGGACTTGAAGTCCGACCCGTGGAGCATCTGCAAGAGCATCTTCAGCAACCCGTTGATCCTCAGTGTGCTGGCGGCCACGCCGATGGCCTACGGCCAGGTCGCGCTGCCCAACTGGCTGCTGACCTCTGGCGATTACCTGGCGCAGATGACCTTGCCGCTGGCGCTGATCTGCATCGGCGGGACCCTGTCGCTTTCGGCCTTGCGCGACAGTGGCCGGCTGGCCATCGATGCCAGCCTGGTGAAGATGGTCTGGCTGCCGCTGATCGGCACCCTGGGGGCCTGGCTGTGCGGTTTTCGTGGCGCCGAGCTGGGTATCCTGTTCCTGTACATCGGCAGCCCGACCGCTGCTGCCAGCTACGTCATGGCCCGTGCGGCCAATGGCAACCATGAGCTGGCGGCGTCGATCATCGTGATCACCACGCTGATGGCGGCGATCACCACCAACATTGGTATTTTCATCTTGCAGTGGGGCGGGTGGATCTAGATCCTTGTCTGCACACAACAGCAATAACACGGCCTCACTGAGCTTAAGGACACTTCATGCAAGACCAGAGCACGCCCGAGCGATTGCAGCGCGGGCTGAAGAATCGCCATATCCAGCTGATCGCGCTGGGCGGGGCCATCGGCACCGGCCTGTTCCTGGGCATCGCCCAGACCATCCAGCTGGCCGGCCCGGCCGTGTTGCTGGGCTACGCCATCGCCGGCCTGATGGCCTTTTTCATCATGCGCCAGCTGGGTGAAATGGTGGTCGAGGAGCCGGTCGCCGGCAGTTTCAGCCACTTCGCCCACCAGTACTGGAGCGAATTCGCCGGGTTCGTCTCCGGCTGGAACTACTGGGTGGTGTACGTGCTGGTCGGCATGGCCGAACTTACCGCCGTCGGCATCTATGTGCAGTACTGGTGGCCGGACTTCCCCACCTGGGCCACGGCGGCGATCTTCTTCGTGGCGATCAACCTGATCAACCTGACCCAGGTGAAGGTCTACGGCGAGATGGAATTCTGGTTCGCCCTGGTCAAGGTCGTGGCGATCGTCAGCATGATTGGCTTCGGTGCCTGGTTGCTGAGCAGCGGCAACGGCGGCCCTGACGCCAGCGTGGCCAACCTTTGGCAATACGGTGGGTTCTTCCCCAATGGGGTCGGCGGTTTGGTCATGGCGCTGGCCGTCATCATGTTCTCGTTCGGCGGCCTGGAGCTGGTCGGCATCACCGCCGCCGAAGCCGACAACCCGCGCCAGAGCATTCCCAAGGCGACCAACCAGGTGGTCTACCGGATCCTGATCTTCTACATCGGCGCACTGGCAGTGCTGCTGTCGCTGTACCCGTGGCAGAAAGTCGTGCAGGGCGGTAGCCCGTTCGTGATGATCTTCCATGAACTGGACAGCGACCTGGTCGCCACCATTCTCAACATCGTGGTCCTGACCGCAGCGCTGTCGGTGTACAACAGCTGCGTGTACGCCAACAGCCGTATGCTGTTTGGCCTGGCCAGCCAAGGTGACGCGCCGCGTCAGCTGCTCAAGGTCAGCCGCAGTGGCGTGCCATTGACCGCCCTTGGTGTGTCGGCTTTCGCCACCGGCCTGTGCGTGTTGATCAACTACCTGATGCCGGGCGAGGCGTTCGGCCTGCTGATGGCGCTGGCTGTGTCGGCACTGGTGATCAACTGGGCCAGCATCAGCATCACCCACTTGAAATTCCGCAAAGCCAAGCTGGCCCGTGGCATTACCCCGTTCTACCAGAGCTGGGGGCATCCATTGACCAACTACCTGTGCCTGGCGTTCATCGTGCTGATTCTGGTGGTGATGTACCTGACGCCGCCCATCCGCATATCGGTGATGCTGATTCCAGCGTGGATCCTGGTGCTGTGGGGCGCGTTCAAGCTGAAAAAAGCGCGCCAGGCACGCTGACCCCACGGGCCCGCCCGCAGCGCGGGCCCTTTTCCCCCCGACGCGTCAGTGCTGTCGCCGCCACGCCCGCAGCGTAGTGAACAGCACTACCGCCGCCAGCACCGGCAGTGCGTAGAACAGCATCAGCCGCTCCAGCCGCCCGGCCAGTGGCATGCCCATGGTGAAGGCTGCCACGTGCAGCCCGTAGGCCAGATACAGGCACAGAAACACCAGCCCCTCGACGCGTGTGATGCGATAGCCGGAATAGAACACCGGCAAGCTCAACGCGGCGACGCCCAGCATCACCGGCAGGTCGAAGGCCAAGGCATTGGGTGAAATGCTCAGCGGCTCGGGCGTGAGCACAGCGGTCAGGCCCAGTACTGCCAGGAGGTTGAACAGGTTGCTGCCGATCACCGTGCCCACGGCGATCTCGCGCTCGCCGCGCAGCGCTGCGATCAGCGCGGCGGCGAGTTCCGGTAGCGACGTGCAAATGGCCACCACGGTAAGGCCGATGACCCGTTCGGACAGGCCAAGGTCGGTCGCCACCTCGATCGCGGCCTCCAGCAACAGGTGTCCGGCCAGGCTCAGCAAGACCAGGCCGCACAGCACCTGCAACAGCGTCGCCGCCCAGAACCGCCCAGCGTGCGCCGCCTGCGCATCCGGGGCAGGGTAGGTGCGCGCGTAGTGGCGCGATTGATGCCACAGCATGCCCAGGTATCCCCCAAGGCCAAGCAGCAGCACGAGCCCTTCAAGTCGCCCCAGATGGCCATTGGCGCAGAGGCCATAGACCAGGACACTGGCAGCGATCATCAAGGGAATATCCAGGCGCACCAGTTGGCGCGAAACGCGCAGCGGAATGACCAGTGCGGCAAGGCCGAGAATGACCAGGACGTTGAAGATGTTGCTGCCGACCACGCTGCCCACGGCGACATCCGGGGCGCCTTGGTACGCCGCCTGCAGGCTGACCGTCAGTTGCGGCGCGGTGCTGCCGAAGGCCACCAGGCTCAAGCCGATGATCAGCGGCCGCACGTGCAGGCGCTGGGCCAGGCGCAGGGCTGCACGCACCAGCAATTCGGCGCCGGCGACCAGCAACAGCAGGGCGATGCCCATTTGCAGCAGGCTGAAGGTGGGGAGGGTGGCCAGATCGAAAATGGTGACGCTCCTGTCAGATCAGTCACTCAAACCTTGTACTCGCACGCGCGCCGTTCCGCTACGCAGCATGCCGATTTTTTCCGCTGCAGCGCGTGACAGGTCAATCAGTCGGCTACGGGTATGCGGGCCACGGTCGTTGATGCGCACCACCACGCTACGATCATTGGCAAGGTTGGTGACCAGAACGCGGCTTCCAAAGGGCAGGCTGCGATGGGCAGCGGTCAGGCCGCGCTGGTTGAATGCTTCGCCACTGGCTGTGCGTTTGCCATGGTGGCGCGAGCCGTAATAGGACGCGGTGCCGGTCTGGTTGTAACCGCGGGGGTCGATATCGTGGCTGGCGCAGCCGGCCAGCAGAGAGAACAGCGCCACGGCGCCAAGGGGTTTTTTCAGCAAAACAGGTGCTCTCCTTGTGCGGCATCGCGGTGGATCCGCCGCCCCGCACGAGGGACGCTGGCGGCGAATCACCTGCGATCGAGGGCCAGGCCCTCAGCGCTTTTTCAGGTCAGCCTTCGAGCTTGGCTTTGAGCAGTTGGTTCACCTGCCCAGGGTTGGCTTTGCCTTTGGAGGCTTTCATGGCCTGGCCGACGAAGAAGCCGAACATCTTGCCGCGCTTGGCCTCGTCGGCGGCGCGGTACTGCTCGACCTGCTCGGCGTTGGCCGCCAGTACTTCGTCGAGCATCTTGTCGATCGCCCCGGTGTCGGTGACCTGTTTGAGGCCGCGGCTGTCGATGATGCTGTCGGCATCGCCTTCGCCGGCGGCCATGGCTTCGAACACAGTCTTGGCGATCTTGCCGCTGATGGTGTTGTCGCGAATGCGCAGCAGCATCCCGCCCAGCTGGGCAGCGCTGACCGGCGCCTGGTCGATCTCGACACCCAGCTTGTTGAGCAGGCTGCCCAGTTCGACCATGACCCAGTTGGCGGCCAGCTTGGCGTCGCCACCGCTCTTCACCACGTCTTCGAAGTAGTCGGCTTGCTCACGGCTGGAGGCCAGCACGTTGGCGTCGTAGGCCGACAGGCCGTACTGATGCTGGAAGCGTTCGACCTTCTGCGGCGGCAGTTCAGGCAGGCCGGCACGCACGGTTTCCAGGAAGCTGTCCTCGATCACTACCGGCAGCAGGTCCGGGTCAGGGAAGTAACGGTAGTCGTTGGCTTCCTCCTTGCTGCGCATGGAGCGGGTCTCGTCCTTGTTCGGGTCGTACAGGCGGGTTTCCTGCACCACCTTGCCGCCGTCCTCGATCAGGTCGATCTGACGCTGGATCTCGCTGTTGATGGCGCGCTCGATGAAGCGGAACGAGTTGACGTTCTTGATTTCGCAGCGCGTGCCGAACTCGGTCTGGCCTTTCGGGCGGATCGACACGTTGCAGTCGCAGCGCAGCGATCCTTCGGCCATGTTGCCGTCACAGATGCCCAGGTAACGCACCAGCGCGTGGATCGCCTTGACGTAGGCCACGGCTTCCTTGGCGCTGCGCATGTCCGGCTCGGAGACGATTTCCAGCAGGGGCGTGCCGGCGCGGTTCAGGTCGATGCCGGTCGAGCCGCTGAAGTCTTCGTGCAGGCTTTTACCAGCATCTTCTTCAAGGTGCGCGCGGGTGACGCCGATGCGCTTGATGGTGCCGTCTTCCAGGGCGATGTCCAGGTGGCCCTTGCCAACGATGGGCAGGTCCATCTGGCTGATCTGGTAGCCCTTGGGCAAGTCGGGGTAGAAGTAGTTCTTGCGCGCGAACACGTTGCGCTTGCCGATCTCGGCGTCGATCGCCAGGCCGAACATGCACGCCATGCGCACGGCTTCCTGGTTGAGCACCGGCAATACGCCAGGCATGCCCAGGTCAACCAGGCTGGCCTGGGTGTTCGGCTCGGCGCCGAAGGTGGTGGCGCTGCCGGAGAAGATCTTCGACTGGGTGGCCAGCTGGGTATGAATCTCCAGCCCGATCACAACTTCCCATTGCATGTGTGAATTCCTCAGAAGCCGTTAGGGGCGCGGGTGTGCCAGTCGGTGACTTGCTGGTAACGGTGCGCGACGTTGAGCAGGCGGCCTTCCTGGAAATACGGGGCCAGCAGTTGCACGCCGACCGGCAGGCCGTCGACGAAGCCGGCTGGCATCGACAGGCCCGGCAGGCCCGCCAGGTTGGCGGTGATGGTGTAGACGTCTTCCAGGTAGGCGGCGACCGGGTCGCTGCCCTTGGCCCCAAGTTTCCAGGCCGGGTTCGGCGTGGTTGGGCCAAGGATCAGGTCGACATCGGCAAAGGCGGCCATGAAGTCGTTCTTGATCAGGCGGCGGATCTGCTGGGCCTTGACGTAGTAGGCATCGTAGTAGCCAGCCGACAGGGCGTAGGTGCCGACCATGATGCGGCGCTGCACTTCGCTGCCGAAGCCTTCGCCACGCGAACGCTTGTACAGGTCGGTCAAGTCCTTGGGTTCTGCGCAGCGGTAGCCGAAGCGCACGCCGTCGAAACGCGACAGGTTCGACGACGCTTCGGCAGGCGCGATCACGTAGTAGGCCGGAATCGCGTGCTGCATGTTCGGCAGGCTGATCTGCTTGACCACGGCGCCGAGCTTTTCCAGCTCCTTGACGCTGGCCTGGACCAGGTCGGCGATACGCGGATCGAGGCCAGCACCGAAGTATTCCTTCGGCAGGCCGATGCGCAGGCCTTGCAGCGAGCCATTGAGGCTGGCGCTGTAGTCGGCGACCGGTTCGTCGATGCTGGTCGAATCCTTGCTGTCGAAGCCGGCCATGCCTTGCAGCAGCAGCGCGCAGTCTTCGGCGGTGCGAGCCAGCGGGCCGCCCTGGTCGAGGCTGGAGGCATAGGCAATCATGCCCCAGCGCGAAACCCGGCCGTAGGTCGGCTTGAGGCCGGTGAGGTTGGTCAAGGCGGCCGGCTGGCGGATCGAGCCGCCGGTGTCGGTGCCAGTGGTGGCCGGCAACAGGCGCGCGGCCACGGCGGCCGCCGAACCACCGGACGAACCGCCGGGCACGTGCTCGAGGTTCCACGGGTTCTTCACCGCGCCGTAGTGGCTCGATTCGTTGGCCGAACCCATGGCGAACTCGTCCATGTTGGTCTTGCCCAGGGTCACCATGCCGGCGGCTGCCAGCTTGCTGACCACGGTGGCGTCATACGGGGCCTTGAAGTTGTCGAGCATCTTCGAGCCGCAGCTGGTGCGCACGCCCAGGGTGCAGAACAGGTCCTTGTGGGCGATCGGTGCGCCCAGCAGGGCACCGCTTTCGCCGGCCGCGCGGCGGCTGTCGGCGGCGCGCGCCTGTTGCAGGGCCAGGTCTTCGGTGACGCTGATGAAGCTGTTGATCTGCGGGTCGAGTTGCTTGACCCGCGCCAGCAGCGCGGTGGTCAGCTCTTCGGAGGAAAACGACTTGTCGGCGAGTCCGCGGGCGATCTCGGCCAGGGTCAATTCATGCATGGCAGGCTCTTTCCCTTACTCGATGACTTTCGGAACCAGGTACAGACCGCTTTCGGTCGAGGGTGCGATGGCCTGATAGGCATCGCGCTGGTTGCTTTCGGTGACCTGGTCGGGACGCAGGCGCTGGCTGGCCTCCAGGGGGTGGGCGAGCGGCTCGATGCCGCTGGTGTCGACCGCTTGCATCTGGTCGACCAGCCCGAGAATGCTGTTGAGGGCATCGGTAATGCGTGGCAGTTCGCCGTCATTCAGGCCCAGGCGGGCCAGATGGGCGATCTTTTCCACGTCGCAGCGTTCAAGCGCCATGGGGATCTCCAGGGGGAAACAAAGAACGGAATGAGGTCCGGGGTGAGGAACATGTCAGCATTTTGGCGGTCCAACGGCCGCGATCATCTGCTGGCTTGCTCGGAAAAACAGCCAATTTAACATATTGGCTCCTTGCCCAAAATCCCTGCCATTGTTAGAGTTTGCCGCACTTTTTTACCCACGCTTTCCCCAGGGTCACTTTCCCATGTTCAAGAAACTGCGTGGCATGTTTTCCAGCGATCTTTCCATCGACCTGGGGACTGCCAACACCCTAATTTACGTGCGTGAGCGCGGTATCGTCCTGAATGAGCCCTCGGTTGTTGCCATCCGTACCCACGGCAACCAGAAAAGCGTCGTCGCCGTCGGTACCGAAGCCAAGCGCATGCTGGGCCGTACGCCTGGCAACATTGCTGCCATTCGTCCGATGAAGGACGGCGTGATCGCCGACTTCAGCGTTTGTGAAAAAATGTTGCAGTACTTCATCAACAAAGTTCACGAAAACAGCTTCCTGCAGCCCAGCCCACGCGTGCTGATCTGCGTGCCGTGCAAGTCGACCCAGGTCGAGCGCCGCGCCATTCGCGAGTCGGCCCTGGGAGCCGGTGCCCGTGAAGTGTTCCTGATCGAAGAACCGATGGCCGCCGCCATCGGTGCCGGCCTGCCGGTCGAGGAGGCCCGTGGCTCGATGGTCGTGGATATCGGTGGCGGTACCACCGAGATCGCGCTGATCTCCCTGAACGGTGTGGTCTACGCCGAATCCGTACGGGTGGGCGGCGATCGCTTCGACGAGGCCATCGTCACCTACGTGCGCCGCAACTACGGCAGCCTGATCGGCGAATCCACCGCCGAGCGCATCAAGCAGGAAATCGGTACTGCCTACCCAGGCGGCGAAGTGCGCGAAGTCGATGTACGCGGCCGCAACCTGGCAGAAGGCGTACCACGCGCCTTCACCCTGAATTCCAACGAAGTGCTCGAAGCCCTGCAGGAATCCCTGGCGACCATCGTCCAGGCGGTCAAGAGCGCCCTCGAGCAGTCGCCGCCAGAGCTGGCCTCGGACATCGCCGAGCGTGGCCTGGTGCTGACCGGTGGTGGCGCCCTGCTGCGTGACCTCGACAAGCTGCTGGCCCAGGAAACCGGCCTGCCGGTGATCGTCGCCGAAGACCCGCTGACCTGTGTCGCCCGTGGCGGCGGTCGCGCCCTGGAGATGATGGACAAGCACGCGATGGACCTGCTCTCCAGCGAGTGAGTCGCGCCGCCCCTGAATGCCCGGTTTACAGGTAGCCCGCGCAGTGCTACCTGTAAGCGCTGGGCTGGCGTCCCCGAGGGCGTCGTTTCCGTCAACCCGCAACCAGGCTGGTGCGTTGTCCCATGTCCAATGACCTCCTGAGTCGTCCACGAGGAACGGCCCATTAAACCGCTTTTCTCCAAGGGCCCTTCGCTGGGCGTTCGCCTGCTCGTACTGGTGGTGCTGTCGGTCGCCTTGATGGTGGTCGACGCGCGTTTCGACGTCCTCAAACCGGTGCGCAGCCAGATGGGCCTGGTGTTGATGGAATCGTACTGGATCACCGACTTGCCGCAGCGCATGTGGCAGGGCGTGGCTGGTCAGTTCGGCAGCCGTACCGAGCTGATCGCAGAGAACGAGAAACTCAAGACCGAAGCCTTGCTGCTGCAAGGGCGGCTGCAGAAGCTGGCAGCCCTGACCGAGCAGAACGTGCGCCTGCGCGAACTGCTCAATTCCTCGGCGCTGGTCAACGAGAAGGTCGAGGTCGCCGAGCTGATCGGGGTCGACCCCAATCCATTCACCCACCGCATCCTCATCAACAAGGGCGAGCGCGATGGCGTCTTCCTCGGTCAGCCGGTCCTCGATGCCCGTGGCCTGATGGGCCAGGTGGTCGAGCTGATGCCCTACACCTCACGCGTGCTGTTGCTGACCGATACGACCCACAGCATTCCTGTGCAGGTCAATCGTAACGGCCTGCGCGCCATTGCCAGCGGCACCGGCAACCCCGAGCGCCTCGAGCTGCGTCATGTCGCCGACACCGCCGACATCAAGGAAGGTGACCTGCTGGTGAGCTCGGGCATGGGTCAGCGTTTTCCGGCCGGCTACCCGGTGGCTACGGTCAACGAAGTGATTCACGATTCCGGCCAACCCTTTGCGATTGTCCGGGCCATCCCGACCGCTGCACTCAATCGCAGTCGCTACATGCTGCTGGTGTTCAGCGATCGGCGCAGCCCCGAGCAGCGTGCCACTGACGCGGCGCTGGCTCAGGAAGAGGCCGATCGCAAGGGCGAAGCGCAACCGGGCAGCACCGGCGAGCCAGCCGCCACCGCGCCAGCGCCTGCCCAATCGGCCAGCCCGGCGACGCCTGCGCCTGCGGGGCAAACGCAGGCGACCCCGGCCGCAACACCGTCCAGCCCTGCCGCGACCCCCGCGGCGCCCGCCCAGCCACGGAGGCAATGATGGCCAAGTCGCGCCGCAACAACGGTTGGGTCATCTGGCTGACGTTCGCCGTGGGGCTGCTGCTCAGCGTCTCGCCGATGCCGCAGTTCCTCGAGGTGTTCCGGCCCATGTGGCTGGCGCTGCTGGTGTCGTTCTGGACCCTGACGGTGCCGAACAAGGTCGGCATGACCACCGCCTTCATTCTTGGCCTGGCCGAAGACGTCCTGTACGGCACGCTGCTGGGGCAAAATGCGCTGATCCTGACCCTGATCACGTTCCTCGTGCTGTCGTTGCAACAGCGCCTGCGCATGTTCCCGCTGTGGCAACAGAGCCTGGTGATCCTGGTGATCTTCGGCATCGCCCAGCTGATCCAGTTGTGGCTCAGCGCCCTGACCGGCAACCGCCTGCCGACCCTGGCGCTGGTCTGGTCGGCGGTCATCAGTGCCTTGCTCTGGCCATGGGTCAGCTTCGCCCTGCGCGATGTGCGCCGGCGCTTGCACATCCATTGACACGCCGCGCCACTGACAGGGAGATGTCTGCATGAAACCACTTTACCTCGCCTCCGGCTCCCCGCGCCGGCGGGAACTGCTCGAGCAGATCGGCGTGCCGTTCAGCGTGGTCAGCGCCCCCATCGATGAAACCGTGCTGCCTGGCGAAAGCGCTGTGGCCTATGTGCAGCGTCTGGCGTTGGCCAAGGCCGAGGCCGGGCTGGCCAGGCTGCTCAGTGAAGGTGCGCTCGCCCAGGCCGGTGCAGTGGTGCTCGGAGCTGACACGGCCGTAGTGCTCGATGGGCGCATTCTGGGCAAGCCGGACAACCAGGCACACGCCCTGGCGATGCTGGCCGAGCTCGGCGGCCGCGAGCATCAGGTCCTCACCGCGCTTGCCTTGAGCGACGGTGAGTCGCGCCACCTCCAGTGCGTCAGCAGCAGCGTCCGGTTTCGTCCCATCGCCCGCGCAGAGGCCGAGCGCTACTGGGCCAGCGGCGAGCCGGCGGACAAGGCCGGTGGTTACGCCATCCAAGGCCTGGGCGCGGTGTTCGTCACCGCACTTGAAGGCAGCTATTCGGCAGTGGTCGGCCTGCCGCTGTGCGAAACGGCCGAGCTGCTCGCCCGTTTCGGCATCGACTGTTGGCAGGTCCCGGCGCTTTTGCCTGAGGTAACAAAGCAGCGGTAGCCAGCCAGACGCCTGCGATCCATCATTACCCAAGACCTTTGACGAGAGCCTGCCATGAGTGAAGAGATCCTGATCAACATCACCCCGATGGAATCACGCGTGGCGGTGGTGGAAAACGGGGTGCTGCAGGAAGTGCACGTCGAGCGCACCTTGCGCCGCGGTATCGTCGGCAATATCTACAAGGGCAAGGTGGTGCGGGTCTTGCCGGGCATGCAGGCGGCATTCGTCGACATTGGCCTTGAGCGCGCAGCATTCATCCACGCGTCGGAAATCTCCCAGCGCGAAGGCTCCGCCGTCGAAAACATCACTGCCCTGGTGCATGAAGGCCAGGCCCTGGTGGTGCAAGTCACCAAGGACCCAATCGGCACCAAGGGCGCACGCCTGACCACCCAGCTCTCGATTCCCTCGCGTTACCTGGTGTACATGCCGCGCAGCAGCCACGTCGGCATTTCCCTCAAAATCGAAGACGAAGCGGAACGCGAACGCCTCAAGCGCGTAGTCAGCGACTGCATGGACAGCGAAAACATCAAGGACGCCGGCGGCTTCATTCTGCGCACCGCCGCCGAAGGCGCGCGCGCCGAAGAAATCCTGCAGGACATCCGCTACCTGCGCCGCCTGTGGGAGCAGATCGGCAGCCAGATCAGCACCTGTGGCGCTCCCACGGTCATCTACGAGGACCTAGGCCTGGCCTTGCGCACGCTGCGCGACCTGGTGAACCCGAAGATCGAGAAGATCCGCATCGACTCGCGGGAAACGTTCCAGAAAACCACGCAGTTCGTCATCGAGCTCATGCCCGAGATTGCCGATCGGCTGGAGCATTACCCCGGCGAGCGCCCGATCTTCGACCTGTACGGCGTGGAGGATGAAATCCAGCGCGCCCTGGAGCGCAAGGTGCTGCTCAAGTCCGGGGGCTACCTGGTGGTCGATCCGGCTGAAGCGATGACCACCATCGACGTCAACACCGGCGCATTCGTTGGCCATCGCAACCTTGAAGAAACCATCTTCAAGACCAACCTGGAAGCGGCCACCGCGATCGCCCGGCAGCTGCGCCTGCGCAACATCGGCGGGATCATCATCATCGACTTCATCG
The DNA here is from genome assembly GCF_052041965.1 of Pseudomonas sp. SMSB3. Lineage (NCBI taxonomy): Bacteria > Pseudomonadati > Pseudomonadota > Gammaproteobacteria > Pseudomonadales > Pseudomonadaceae > Pseudomonas > Pseudomonas sp. SMSB3. The sequence goes on from NZ_JBKGGV010000001.1 coordinate 297,940, forward strand.
ACATGGAAGACGAGGAGCACCAGCGCCAGGTGTTGCGCACCCTGGAAAAGCAGCTCGAACGCGATCACGCCAAGACCAACATCATCGGCATCACCGAGCTGGGCCTGGTGCAGATGACCCGCAAACGCACGCGCGAGAGCCTTGAGCAAGTGTTGTGCGAGCCCTGCCTGGCTTGCCAGGGGCGTGGCAAGCTCAAAACGCCTGAGACGATCTGTTACGAAATCTTCCGCGAGATACTGCGCGAGGCCCGCGCCTATCAGGCTGAAGGCTATCGCGTGCTGGCCAACCAGAAGGTGGTCGATCGCCTGCTGGACGAGGAGTCTGGCAACGTGGCAGAGCTTGAAGCGTTCATCGGGCGAACCATTCGTTTCCAAGTCGAGTCGATGTATTCGCAAGAACAATATGACGTGGTGCTGCTCTGAGGGGTTTGGCTGAACGCCCCGGGCGGCGCCGGGTGGCAAATCTGGCACGTCGGGCCATCATGGATAAACGACCTGGAGGGCCACGGCCATGGGACGTCTGAACCGCGTTCTTGCCGCCATGACCCGTTGGGGGTTGGGGATCTGCGCGTTGCTCGCAGTTGTGGTGGCGTTGTATGTCAGCCTCGGCCGCGCGCTCATACCGCTGGTAGGCGAATATCGGGCTGAGGTTGAGGACAAAGTCGAGCAAGCGCTGGGCTTGCCCGTGCTCCTGGGTGCCCTGGACGGGCGCTGGAGCGGGCTGGCGCCGGTATTGCGCGTGCGCGATCTGCAAATCGGCGAGGGCGCCTCGGCATTACGCCTGGATGAGGTCAAGGTAGTCCCGGACCTGTGGGCCAGCCTGACTTCGCGCGAAGTTCGCCTGGCACACGTCGAACTGGCCGGCGTGCAGTTGATTCTGCGCGAAGACGAGCAGGGCGCCTGGGCGGTCGAGGGGCTGCCCCGGCAGGACGATACGCCGCTCGACCCGGCCCAGCTGCTGCAGCGTCTCCGCCAGCTGGGCCGCATCGATGTGTTCGACAGCCAGTTGACCCTGCACCCGTGGCAACGCGACCCGCTTACGCTCACTTACGCCAGTGTCGGCCTCAAGGCCGGGCCGACGCGCCAGGCCCTGGACCTGCGGGCGACGCTGCCAGACGGCCAGCCGCTGGCGCTCAACTTGCGCAGCCAGGCCACTGCCGAGGCCTGGCGCGAGGGTGCGGTCAAAGCGTACCTGAGCCTGCCGCAGGGCGACTGGGCGAAGTGGCTGCCGCCGCGTCTGCTGGGCCAGTGGCACGCTGAAACGCTGCGTGCCGGCGGCGAGTTCTGGATCGACTGGCGCCAGCGCCAGTTGCAACGCGCCGTGGTCCGTCTCAACGCCCCGCAGTTGCGCGGCGCCCACGGCGAGCGCAAGGCGGTGACACTGGATAACCTGGCCGTGTCCGCCTGGTTGCAGCGCCGCGAGCAAGGCATTGGCGTGGTCGTCGACTCGCTTGCTGCCGACATCGGCAAGCAGCGCTGGGAGACGCACCTGCAAGCGGAGCAACAGTTGGGCAGCGACCCGGCCAGCGAAACCTGGCTGATCCAGGCAGATCGTCTTGACCTGGCGCCCTTGACCCCGCTGATCGACGCCCTTGCCCCCATCCCGGACACGCTCAGGGCCGTGGTCGACGGCCTCAAGGTCACCGGTGCGCTGCGCAATGTCCGACTAGAGGCCCGGCCTCACGCCGAAGGCAACCAGCGCCTGCAATTTGCTGCCAACCTGGAGCGTGTCGGCTTCGACGCCTACCATGGCGCGCCAGCGGCCGATAACGTCAGTGGCAGCATCAGCGGCGATCTGGGGCACGGTGAACTGCGCCTGGACACCGATGCCTTCATGCTCCACCTGTACCCGATCTTCGCCAAGCCCTGGCACTATCAAAAGGCCAACGCCCGGCTCACCTGGGCGCTTGACGAACACGGCTTCACCCTCGTTGCGCCCTACCTCAAGGTGCTCGGCGAAGAGGGCAAGATCGCCGGCGACTTCCTGATCCGCCTATTGTTCGACGAAGGCCGAGAGAGCTACATGGACCTGCGCGTGGGGCTTACCGAAGGCGATGGTCGCTATACCGCCAAGTACCTGCCCGAGGTGCTCAGCCCGGCGTTGGATGAATGGCTGCGCAGCGCCATCGTCAAGGGCAATGTCGATGAGGGCTATTTCCAGTACCAAGGCTCGTTGAACCATGGCGCTTCGCCGCAAGCGCGCAGCATCAGCCTGTTCTTCAAGGTCAACGACGCTGCGCTGGATTTCCAACCCGGTTGGCCGCAGGTGCAGCACGTCGACGGCGACGTGCTGATCGAGGACAGCGGCGTGCGCATCAAGGCGCGCAAGGGTTTGCTGCTCGATACCCAGGTCAGCGACGTGGCGGTGAACATTCCTCATGTCGAGGACGGTGAGCACAGCCGGCTGTTCCTGGACGGCGATTTCGATGGCAGGCTCGGCGATGGCTTGAAGATCCTCCAGCAAGCGCCGATCGGCACCGGCGAGATCTTCGCCGGCTGGGAAGGCGAGGGCCCGCTCAAAGGCAAGGTGAAGCTCGAGATACCGTTGGCGCATGGCGAGCAGCCGAAGGTCCGGGTGGACTTCGCCACAGCCGATGCGCGCCTGAAAATCACCCCGCCTACCCTGGAGCTGTCTCGCCTGAAAGGCGATTTCAGTTTCGATCTGGACAAGGGCCTGAGCGGCAAGGACATCAGCTTGCAGGCGTTCGGCAAGCCGGTGACCGCGCAGATCAGCGCCGAGGGCCAGCCCGGCGCCATGCAGACGCGCATCGACGCGAGCGGCACGGTGGCACTCAAAGCCCTGACCGACTGGCTGCAGTTCAAGCAGAACCTGCCTGCCTCGGGCGAGCTGCCCTATCAGTTGCAGGTCAACTTGGGCAGCCGGGACAACAGCCTGAGTGTCGACTCCTCGCTCAAAGGCCTGGCCATCGATCTGCCTGCGCCGTTCGGCAAGTCTGCCACGCAGACGCGCGCCAGCCGCTTTGGCATGAACCTGCAAGGCGCCGAGCGACGTTTCGATGCCGCGTATGCGGACCTGGCGCGCTTTGCCTACGCGGCACCTGCAGAAAAACTCGATCAGGGTCGCGGCGAATTGCTCCTCGGCAGTGGTCAGGCGCTGTTGCCAGTAGGGCAAGGGCTGAGGGTCACAGGGCGGCTGGAGAGTCTGGATCTTGCACCTTGGCAAGAACAGGCGGCGCGCTTTGCCGGGGATGATCCAGGCGGTAACGCGCGTCAACTGCTGCAGAGTGTCGATCTCAGCATTGGCCAGTTGCATGCCCTGGGCACCACGCTCAACCAGGCGGTGGTACGCCTGGCCCGTGGTGGCCCGGCCTGGGACCTGCGGGTGGACAGCAAGGAAGTCATCGGCAATGCGCGTCTGCCGGATGCCAAGGCGGCGCCGATGACCGTGCGCCTGCAGACCCTGCGTCTGCCGGCGGCTGATCCGGCGCAGGGGCAGGCCGAGCAGGGGCCAGATCCGCTGGCCTCGTTCGATCCGCACGATGTGCCCGCGCTGGATCTGAGCATCGACAAGCTGTATCGCGGCGATGATCTGTACGGCAGCGCTGCGCTCAAACTGCGACCCACTGCCGGTGGCGTGTCGGCGCAGGATATCGCCCTCGATTTCAAAGGTCTTAAAATCGACGGTAACGGCGCCTGGGAGGGTACAACCGGCGCAACCAGCAGCTGGTACAAGGGCCGCCTGGCCGGCGGGAACCTCGCTGAGGTGCTCAAGGCCTGGGGCTTTGCGCCCACCGTGACCAGCCGCGAATTCCGCCTGGATGTCGACGGTCGCTGGCCAGGCTCGCCTGCCTGGGTCGATCTCAAACGCTTTTCCGGCAGCATGGACGCGGCGTTGCGCAGCGGCCAGTTCGTCGAGGTCGAGGGCGGCGCCCAGGCGCTGCGGGTATTTGGCTTGCTCAACTTCAACTCCATCGGGCGGCGCCTGCGCCTGGACTTCTCCGACTTGTTCGAAAAAGGCCTGGCGTATGACCGGGTCAAAGGCCTGCTGGTCGCCAGCGACGGCGTGTATGTCACGCGTGAGCCCATCGCAGTGACCGGGCCGTCCAGCAATTTCGAGCTCGATGGCACGCTGGACCTGGTGCGCGACCGCGTTGCAGCCAATTTGCAGGTGACCTTGCCGGTTACCAACAATCTGCCGCTGGCTGCGCTGATCGTGGGGGCACCGGCAGTCGGCGGCGCGCTGTTTTTGGTCGACCAACTGATCGGCGACCGCGTGTCGCGCTTTGCCAGCGTGCATTATCGCGTCGAAGGGCCCGTAAAAGAGCCTAAAATCACCTTTGTGAAACCTTTCAACCGATGAGTGTGGGAGTGCCCATGAAGGTTGCGGTCATCCAGATGGTCAGCCAGGACGACGTGCTGGCCAACCTGCAGCGTGCCAGCGCCTTGCTCGAACAAGCCGCACTGGGCGGTGCGCGACTGGCGGTGCTGCCAGAAAACTTCGTCGCCATGGGGCGCAAGGATGCCGCCGCCCTGGGCCGCGCCGAGGCTTTGGGCGAAGGTCCGGTGCTGCCCTGGTTGAAACGCAGCGCACGTGACCTCAGGTTATGGATTGTCGCCGGTACTTTGCCGCTGCCGCCACACGGCCAGCCGCAGGCCAAGGCACACGCCTGCTCACTGCTGATCGACGAACACGGTGAGGTGGTGGCACGCTACGACAAGCTTCACCTGTTCGATGTGGATGTGGCCGATAGTCGTGGCCGTTACCGGGAGTCGGACGATTATGCCCACGGGGCACGCGTGGTGGTGGCTGACACGCCGGTGGGTCGACTGGGGCTGAGCGTGTGTTATGACCTGCGCTTTCCCGAGTTGTACAGTGCGCTGCGCAGCGCAGGTGCCGAGCTGATCACCGCGCCTGCGGCCTTTACTGCGGTGACCGGCGCCGCGCACTGGGACGTGCTGATCCGCGCCCGCGCCATCGAAACCCAGTGCTATGTCCTGGCTGCTGCTCAGGGCGGCATTCACCCAGGCCCGCGGGAAACCCACGGCCATGCCGCGATCGTCGACCCTTGGGGGCGAGTCGTCGCACAACAGGCGCGCGGCGAAGCGGTATTGCTTGCCCAGCGCGACATCGATGAACAAGCGTCCATCAGGGCGCGCATGCCGGTCATTACGCACCGGCGCTTTTTCTCGCAGGACGCCTTGCGGCCTGCGCTCACCTCGGAGTGACTATGAGCCAGATGTTATCCACCGTCAGCGAGCAGCTCCTGACCCCTGGCGGCCTGACCCTCGACAGCCTGCAGAGCGTGTTGGGCGAGCTGGCAGGCCCAGGCATCGATGCCGCCGACTTGTACTTCCAAGGCCAGATTTCCGAAACCTGGGCGCTGGAAGACGGCATCGTCAAGGAAGGCAGCTTCAACCTCGATCAGGGCGTCGGCGTACGTGCCCAGTCGGGTGAAAAGACCGGTTTCGCCTACAGCAACGCCATCAATCTCGAGGCGCTGACCTCCGCTGCCCGCGCGGCCCGTTCGATTTCCCGTGCCGGGCAGAACGGCACGGTCCAGGCCTTTCGCAGCCAGGACGTGACGGCGCTGTACGCGCCGGAAAACCCCTTGGATGTGCTGAGCCGCGCCGAGAAAGTCGAGCTGCTCAAGAGGGTCGATGCTGCCACCCGTGCCCTCGACCCGCGCATTCAGCAGGTCAGCGTGAGCATGGCCGGGGTCTGGGAACGTATCCTGATTGCCGCTGCCGATGGCAGCCTGGCCGCCGATGTACGTCCACTGGTGCGCTTCAACGTGAGTGTCATCGTCGAGCACAATGGTCGTCGCGAGCGCGGCGGGCAGGGCGGTGGCGGGCGCACCGACTACCGTTTCTTCAACGAAGAGCGGGTCATGGGTTATGCCCGCGAAGCCTTGCGTCAGGCGTTGGTGAACCTTGAGGCGATTCCGGCGCCGGCGGGCACGCTGCCCGTGGTCCTCGGCTCTGGTTGGTCAGGGGTGCTGCTGCATGAAGCAGTCGGGCATGGGCTTGAGGGCGATTTCAACCGCAAAGGCAGCTCGGCGTTCAGTGGCCGGATCGGCGAGAAGGTCGCGTCCAGCCTGTGCACCATCGTCGACGATGGCACCTTGCAGGGGCGGCGGGGTTCCTTGAGCGTCGATGACGAAGGTACACCGACCGAGTGCACCACCCTGATCGAGAACGGCGTTCTCAAGGGCTACATGCAAGACAAGCTCAACGCCCGCTTGATGGGTATGGCGGTCACTGGCAACGGCCGGCGCGAGTCCTATGCCCACCTGCCGATGCCGCGCATGACCAACACCTACATGCGTGCCGGCGACAGCGATCCGCAGGAAATCATCGCCTCGGTGAAAAAGGGCATCTACTGCGCCAATCTTGGCGGCGGCCAGGTCGATATCACCAGCGGCAAGTTCGTGTTCTCGACCAGCGAGGCCTACCTGATCGAGGACGGCAAGATCACCGCACCGGTCAAGGGTGCCACACTGATCGGCAACGGTCCGGAAGCCATGAGCCGCGTGTCGATGGTCGGCAACGACCTGACGCTGGACAGTGGCGTGGGCACCTGCGGCAAGGATGGGCAGTCGGTACCGGTCGGTGTCGGCCAGCCTACCTTGAAGCTGGACGCGATCACCGTGGGCGGTACTGGCGCGTGATGGCCCTGGGGACCGCTTTGCAGTCCGTTCGCGCCGGACTGGCCGCGATTGGGCCGCAAGGCGGCCCCCTGCAGACTCAGCGCAAGCCGCGCTGCATTTCGTCGAGGTCGCGAATGTACTTGAACACCTTGCGCGCAGCGGCAGGCGGTTTGTTCCGCGCCTTTTCGTGCTGGGCATGGCGGATCAGCGAGCGCAGTTGCTGGCGATCGGTTTCCGGGTATTCGTTGACGAAGCGTTCGAGGTCTTCGTCGTTGCCGTCGATCAAACGGTCACGCCAGCGTTCGAGGTTGTGGAAGCGCTCGTTGTACTGGCGGCTGGAACTGTCGATCTGCTCGAGCACCGCATGAATGGCGTCCAGATCCTGGTCGCGCATCAGCTTGCCAACGAACGACATGTGGCGTTTGCGGGCACCGTGGGCGGTGTGCTTGCTGGCATCGGCCAAGGCTTTGCGCAGCTCATCGGTGAGCGGCAGGCGAGCCAGGGTATCGGCCTTGACCGTGGTTAGGCGCTCGCCGAGTTCGACCAGCGCATGCAGCTCGCGCTTGATCTGGGTCTTGCTTTTTTCGCCGTCGAAGGCGTCGTCGTATGAATCAACCATGGTGGCAGTCCGCTAGAAATCGCCGCCATGATAACCAGTCGGGGGCCGCTTGTCCGGCCCGGTCGTAGAATGACCCTTGCCGAACGCAGAATTTGAGTGGAGAAAACCATGAGTGCAGTCCAAAGCGTAGGCCCGAAGGATCTGCCAGCGTTGCAGGAGCAGGTCGAAGCGATCATCGCTGAAGCGCGCAAGCAGGGTGCCAGCGCCTGCGAGGTGGCGGTGTCGCTGGAGCAGGGCTTGTCCACCACGGTCCGCCAGCGCGAAGTCGAAACGGTCGAGTTCAACCGTGACCAAGGGTTTGGCATCACCCTGTATGTGGGGCAGCGCAAGGGCTCGGCCAGTACCTCGGCCAGTGGTCCCGAGGCCATCCGCGAAACCGTGGCTGCCGCATTGGCGATTGCCAGGCACACCTCTGAGGACGATTGCTCGGGCTTGGCCGACGCCGCGCTGATGGCCCGCGAGATTCCCGACCTGGATCTGTATCACGATTGGGGCATCGAGCCGGAAAAAGCCATCGAAATGGCCCTGGCCTGCGAAGCGGCGGCATTTGATGCCGACCCACGCATCCTCAACGCTGACGGCACCAGCCTCAATACCCACCAGGGTTGCCGGGTATACGGCAACAGCCATGGTTTCATCGGCGCTTATGCCTCGACCCGGCACAGCCTGAGCTGCGTGATGATCGCCGAAGGCGACGGTCAGATGCAGCGTGACTACTGGTACGACGTCAACCGTCAGGGCGAGTTGCTGGCCGATCCTCGCAGCATCGGTGTACGCGCGGCCCAGCGCGCCGCCAGCCGCCTCGGTGCGCGGCCGGTGCCGACCTGCGAGGTGCCGGTGCTGTTCTCGGCAGAACTGGCGGGCGGGTTGTTCGGCAGTTTCCTGTCGGCCATTTCCGGCGGCAACCTGTACCGCAAGTCGTCATTTCTCGACGGGGCGATGGGCCAACGCCTGTTCCCCAGCTGGCTGACCCTCGACGAACGTCCGCATATCCCGCGGGCCTTGGGCAGCGCCGCATTCGATGGCGACGGCCTGGCGACCTATGCCAAACCGTTCGTCGATAACGGCGAGCTGGTGTCGTATCTGCTGGGTACCTACTCAGGCCGCAAGCTCGGCTTGCCGAGCACGGCCAACGCTGGCGGCGTGCATAACCTGTATGTCACGCATGGGGTGGAAGACCAGGCGGCGTTGATCCGGCGCATGGGGCGCGGCCTGTTGGTCACCGAGCTGATGGGCCATGGCTTGAACATGGTCACGGGTGACTATTCGCGCGGCGCTGCAGGGTTCTGGGTAGAGAATGGCGAGATCCAGCATGCCGTACAAGAGGTGACCATCGCTGGAAACATGAAGGACATGTTCCAGCAGATAGTCGCAATCGGCAGCGATATCGAGACCCGTAGCAATATCCACACCGGCTCGGTGCTGATCGAGCGGATGACCGTCGCAGGCAGCTGAGCAGACGGTCCGATCAAGACCCGGCGCACAGCCGGGTTTTTTATTACCTCTCGAAAGCTTGAAGTGATTCCGTTTATCAATTAATAATGAATATCATTATCCAGTAACACGGCAATGATGTTCATGAGACCCGTCCTGCGCGAACTGCCCTATCTTGAAAACTGGCGCTGGCTGAGCCGGCGTATCCGCTGCGCGCTCGAGCCCGACGAGCCGCGCCTGATCGAGCACTACTTGGCCGAAGGCCGCTATCTGGTGTGCTGCACTGAAACCTCGCCATGGACCGTGGCGCTCACTTCTTTCCGGCTGCTGCTCGATACTGCCTGCGATCGCATGTTGCCCTGGCATTGGCGCTGCCTGTGCCTGGATCAGGCCTGGCGACCCTTGCTGCAGATGCGCAACCTCGATCGGCAGAAACACAACGTGCGCTGGCAGCCCTACGCCCTGCAGTTGGCCAACTGCCAGCTGCTGCCTTCGATCTCCCCTGAAGAACTGATGCAAGGACACGACGATGACTGATACCCGAATCGAGCGCGACAGCATGGGTGAGCTGCAGGTGCCGGCGACGGCCTTGTATGGCGCCCAGACCCAGCGTGCGGTCGATAACTTTCCGGTCAGCGGCCAGCGCATGCCGGTGCAGTTCATTCGCGCGCTGCTGCTGGCCAAGGCGGCGGCGGCCCAGACCAATGTCGAACTGCAGCAGCTGACGGCTGGGCAGGGCCAGGCCATTGTCCAGGCGGTCGAGCAGTTGCTGGCTGGGGATTTCATCGAGCACTTCCCGGTGGACGTGTTCCAGACCGGCTCCGGTACCAGTTCGAACATGAACGCCAACGAAGTCGTGGCCACCCTGGCCAGCCGCCTCGCCGGCGAGCCAGTCAACGCCAATGATCACGTCAACTGTGGTCAAAGCAGCAACGACATCATTCCCACCACCATCCACGTCAGCGCCGCACTTGCCCTGCACGAGCAGCTGTTGCCTGCCCTGGAGCACCTGGTGCAAGTGACCGAGGCCAAGTCCCGGCAGGTGCATCCGTTCATCAAGACCGGTCGTACCCACCTGATGGATGCCATGCCCGTGCGCATGAGCCAGGTGCTCGATGGCTGGGCGGCACAGGTCAAGCACGCCCATGCCCAGCTCAGCGCCACCTTGCCGGCCCTGCAGGCCTTGGCCCAGGGCGGTACTGCGGTCGGCACTGGCATCAACGCCCACCCACGCTTCGCGGCAGGTTTCGCCCAGCAGCTGAGCGCCCTGACCCAGGTCGAATTCCGCCCTGGCCAGAACCTGTTCGCGCTGATCGGTTCCCAGGACACCGCCGTGGCACTGTCCGGCCAGCTCAAGACTACGGCCGTGGCGCTGATGAAGATCGCCAACGACCTGCGCTGGATGAACTCAGGCCCGCTTGCCGGGCTCGGTGAAATCGAATTGCAGGCTTTGCAACCGGGCTCCTCGATCATGCCCGGCAAGGTCAACCCGGTGATTCCAGAGGCCACGGCGATGGTCGCCGCCCAGGTCATCGGCAACGACGCGACCATTGCCGTGGCTGGGCAGTCAGGCAATTTCGAGCTGAACGTGATGCTCCCGGTCATCGCCCGCAACCTGCTCGAGAGCATCGAGCTGCTGGCCAATGCCAGTCGGCTGCTGGCGGACAAGGCGATCGCCAGCTTCAAGGTCAATCAAGACAAGCTCCAGGAAGCGCTGGCGCGCAACCCGATCCTGGTCACTGCGCTGAATCCGATCATTGGCTACCTCAAGGCTGCCGAGATCGCCAAGACCGCCTATCAGCAAGGCCGGCCGATCATCGATGTCGCCTTGGAGCACACCGAGTTGTCCCGCGAGCGCCTCGAAGCGCTGCTCAATCCGGAAAAACTGACTGCCGGCGGCCTCTGAGCCGCCGTGCATTGGAGATCGACGCCATGCAGCACTGGAAACGCACCACAGAGCATGCCAATCGGCTCTTTCAACAGGGCGAGTGGGTCGATGCACGCGAGCACTATCTGCAGGCGCTGGCCCTGGCGCAGGTGCTGTTCGAGCGCTGGCATGACGTCGATGAAGCGGTGGCGGCCTTGGTCATCGCCCATCACAACCTGGCCGACCTGCACCTGCGGCTGAATCAGCCCCACGAGAGCGCAGACTACCTGTGCGCTGCTCACTCGCACTTGTTGCATGCCAGCCAGGATACGCGCCTGGCGCAAGCACTGCGCGATGCAGCGCTGCGTCACAGCAGCCGCACCTACACCGAATTGCTGAATTTCATCGCCGAGTACGGCCAGTACCCGCGTACCGAACGTCTGCTCAACCGCCCAGGTGCCGAGGCCAGCGAGCTCGCTGCGCAGCCGGACCTGGCACCTTCCACCCATGCCTACGGGATCCATTGATATGCCGCATACCTTGCCTGCCCTGAGCTACGCCTACGATGCGCTGGAACCGCACATCGACGCGCAGACCATGGAAATCCATCACACCAAGCACCATCAAACCTATGTCAACGGCCTCAATGCTGCCGTCGAAGGCACCGAATGGGCGCAATGGCCGGTCGAGAAACTTGTGGCGGCGATCGACAGCCTGCCGCAAAGCCTGCGCGCAGCGGTGACCAACCACGGCGGCGGGCATGCCAACCACAGCCTGTTCTGGACCGTGATGTCGCCCAACGGCGGCGGTCAGCCCAAGGGCCAGCTGGCCACGGCCATCGACAGCGAACTGGGCGGCTTCGAGGCCTTCAAGGAGGCGTTCACCAAAGCCGCCTTGACCCGCTTCGGCAGTGGTTGGGCATGGCTCAGCGTAACCCCGCAACGCACCCTGGTGGTCGAGAGCAGCGGCAATCAGGACAGCCCGCTGATGCATGGCAATACGCCGATTCTTGGTCTGGACGTGTGGGAACACGCCTATTACCTCAAGTACCAGAATCGCCGCCCTGAATACATCGGCGCCTTCTACAACGTCATCGACTGGGCGGATGTCGATCGCCGCTATCACGAAGCCTTGAAGTGAGCCGCAGCGGTATGCGCACCGAGGTGATGTCTGTCAGCAGTGTGCGGTTGTTCCGGCTGGCACTGGGCACCTTGCTGTTGCTCGCCGGCAGCGCCTTGTTGATAGCCCGAGGCATTGCCTGGCTGGACCTGGAACCACGCATGTTGCGTGCCCTTGAAGGCGGCGCACTGTGCGCACTTGGCACAGCGCTGGGCGCGGTGCCGGTGCTGGTGATTCGCAACATGCCAGTGGCCGTGGCCGACACCCTGTTGGGCTTTGGCGCCGGGGTGATGTTGGCAGCGACGGCGTTCTCGCTGGTCATCCCCGGCCTCGGCGCCGCCCAGGCCATCGGGTTCAGCGCCTGGGGAGCGGGCGGGCTGATCAGTTGCGGGCTGCTGTTCGGTGCGCTGTGCTTGTTCCTGGTCGACTTGAAGTTTGGCAGCGCATCACCGCCAACCCTGGTCGGCGACGATCAACAACCGGTGATCGCCGCGCGCATCTGGCTGTTCGTGATCGCGATCATCGCCCATAACATTCCGGAAGGCATGGCCATTGGGGTATCGGCCGGTGGCGCCATGCCAGATGCGGACAGCCTGGCCATGGGCATTGCCCTGCAAGATGTCCCGGAAGGGTTGGTCATCGCGCTGGTGCTGGCAGGGGCGGGGATGGGACGCTTCAAGGCGTTTTTGATCGGCGCGGCCTCCGGGTTGGTCGAACCGTTGGCTGCAGTCATCTGTGCCTGGCTGGTGAACGTGGCGCAGTTGCTGTTGCCCCTGGGCCTTGCCTGCGCAGCCGGCGCGATGCTGTTGGTGGTGACCCAGGAAATCATCCCGGAATCACGCAGCAACGGTCATGAGCGGTTGGCCAGCCTCGGGCTGTGCATCGGTTTCTGCCTGATGATGGTGATGGACACTGCCATGTCCTGACCACTGTTCGCGGGCTTGCCCGCGAATGACCTGGCTTCGCAGCGTGGTCACTCGCCTTCGTCGAAGAAATTCTCGATCAAGGCCACCAGCGCTTGCATCGCCTCTGCCTCTTGCTCGCCCTCGGTCAGCAGATGCACGCAGGTGCCTTTGCCAGCGGCGAGCATCATCACGGCCATGATGCTCTTGCCATCGACCAGCTTGTCAGGTGCGCGGCCAACGCGCACCTGACACGGGAACTTGCCGGCTACACCGACGAATTTGGCTGCCGCCCGGGCATGCAGGCCCAGCTTGTTGATGATGGTGATTTCGCGGGCGGGCATCGTGCGGTAGATCCTGTTGGCTAGAGGTCGCGGTGGCGGACCTGGACGTTTTTCAATGACTGCTGCAACAGCTGGCCCAGCCGCTCGGTAAGGTAGACCGAGCGATGGTGGCCGCCGGTACAGCCGATGGCGATGGTGACATAGGCACGATTGCTGGCGGCGAAGCGCGGCAGCCATTTGAGCAGATAGCTGGAAATGTCGTTGAACATCTCTTCGACGTCAGGTTGCGCGGCCAGGTAGTCGATGACCGGCTGCTCCAATCCGGAGTGCTCGCGCAACTCAGGCTTCCAGTAGGGATTGGGCAGGCAGCGCACGTCGAACACGAGGTCGGCATCGACCGGCATGCCACGTTTGAAACCGAACGATTCGACGAGAAACGCCGTGCCCGGCTCAGGCTGATTGAGCAGGCGCAGCTTGATCGAGTCGCGCAGTTGATAAAGGTTGAGGCTGGTGGTGTCGATCTTGAGATCGGCCAGGTCAGAAATGGGCCCCAGCAATTCGCTTTCGACGCGAATCGCCTCCGCCAGCGAGCGGTCGGCGTTGGTCAGCGGGTGGCGCCGACGGGTTTCTGAAAAGCGTTTGAGCAGCGTGTCTTCATCAGCATCGAGAAACAGCACATCGCACTTGATATGCCGCCCACGGGCCTCGGACAGTAAATCCGGGAAACGCGACAAATGGCTGGGCAAATTGCGCGCATCGATCGACACCGCCACTTTTGGCTGCAGCAGCTCGGTGTTGATCAGCGCATTTTCCGCCAGCTGCGGCAGCAGCCCGGCGGGCAAGTTGTCGATACAGTAGAAACCGTGATCTTCCAGTACATCGAGGGCGGTACTCTTGCCGGAGCCGGACCGGCCGCTAACGATGATCAGGCGCATGTTCAGTGCTCGTTCTGTGCGTCCAGGACAACCTGGTACAGGGCCTCGCTGCTGTCGGCGGCACGCAGGCGATCACGAACCTCCTTGCGATCGAGCATGCTGGCGATCTGGCGCAGCAGTTCAAGATGGGCATCGGTGGCGGCTTCCGGGACCAAGAGGACGAAGAGCAAATCCACCGGGGCGCCATCGATGGCGTCATAGTCGATCGGCGCATCCAGGTGCATCAGAGCGCTGACAGGGGAGGAACAGCCTTCGAGTCGGCAGTGGGGAATGGCAATGCCATTGCCAAAGCCGGTAGAGCCCAGTTTCTCGCGCGCGATGAGCTTTTCGAAGACATCTTGCATGACAAGCTCGGGCACTTGCTCGGCAATGACGGTGGCGACCTTTTCCAGGGCGCGCTTCTTGCTGCCGCCCGGCACGTTCACCAGGGAACGGCCGGGGGTCAGGATGGTTTCAAGTCGGATCATGGATGAGAGGGATCAGCGGGCAGCTGCACCTTGCAGCAGGCTTTGCTGTTTTTCCTTGTGTTTTTTCAGTTGGCGGTCGAGCTTGTCGGCCAAGGCATCGATGGCTGCATACATGTCTTCGTGTTCCGCGTTGGCAACCACTTCGCCGCCGGGAATCTGCAGGGTCGCCTCGACCTTCTGCTGCAATTTCTCGACTTTCATGATGACCTGCACGTTGGTGATCTTGTCGAAGTGACTCTCCACCCTGGCAAGCTTCTCGAGCACGTAATCGCGCAGCGGCTGGGTGACTTCTACATGCTGTCCACTGATATTGACTTGCATACAGCTTCTCCTTTATTGCCCGTGCATAAAGGGGCAGGTGTTGCACCTACCCCACAAACGCTGTGGCACACCCAGGGGCTACATCAGTCGCTTGCGCTCGCTCGACGGTGCGATGCCGAGGGACTCGCGGTACTTGGCGACGGTGCGACGGGCGACCTGGATGCCTTGTGCCTCCAGTAAACCAGCGATCTTGCTGTCACTCAATGGCTTTTTCTGATTTTCCGCTGCAACCAGTTTCTTGATGATCGCGCGGATCGCCGTGGACGAGCATTCGCCGCCCTCGGCGGTACTGACGTGGCTGGAGAAAAAGTATTTCAGTTCGTAGATGCCGCGTGGCGTGTGCATGTACTTCTGGGTGGTGACCCGCGAGATGGTCGACTCATGCATGCCCACCGCTTCGGCGATGTCGTGCAGCACCAGGGGCTTCATCGCTTCGTCACCGTGATCGAGGAAGCCGCGCTGGTGTTCGACGATCTGGGTGGCCACCTTCATCAGGGTCTCGTTGCGGCTTTGCAGGCTCTTGATGAACCAGCGCGCCTCCTGCAGCTGGTTGCGCATGAAGGTGTTGTCGGCGCTGGTGTCGGCCCGGCGCACGAAGCCCGCATACTGCGCGTTGACGCGCAGGCGCGGAATCGCTTCCTGGTTCAGCTCGACCAGCCAGCGGTCGCTGTCCTTGCGCACGATGACGTCCGGCACCACGTACTCAGGCTCGCTCGATTCGATCTGCGAGCCGGGGCGGGGATTGAGGCTCTGTACCAGCTCGATGACCTGGCGCAGCTCATCTTCCTTGAGCTTCATGCGGCGCATCAGCTGGCTGTAGTCGCGGCTGCCGAGCAGGTCGATGAAATCGCTGACCAGGCGCTGGGCCTCAGCCAACCATGGCGTGTTGTGCGGCAGCTGGCGCAGTTGCAGCAGCAGGCACTCGCCCAGGTTGCGCGCGCCGACGCCGGCGGGCTCGAACTGCTGGATACGGTGCAGCACGGCTTCGACTTCGTCGAGCTCGATGTCGAGTTCAGGGTCGAAGCCTGCGCAAATTTCCTCGAGGGTATCTTCCAGGTAGCCCTGGCCGTTGATGCTATCGATCAGGGTAACTGCGATCAGCCGATCGGTATCGGACATCGGTGCCAGGTTGAGCTGCCACAGCAGGTGGCTTTGCAGGCTTTCGCCGGCCGAGGTGCGGGTGGTGAAATCCCACTCATCGTCATCGTTGCTGGGCAGGCTGCTGGCGCTGGTCTGGTAGATGTCTTCCCAGGCGGTGTCGACGGGTAGCTCGTTGGGGATTCGCTCGTTCCACTCACCGTCTTCGAGGCTTTCAGCGCTGGTGCTGCTTTCCTGGAAGCTGCTCTCTTGAGTCTCGGCGACCGGCTTGTTCTCGGCGTTGTCGGCCATCGGGTCGCTATTGTCGAAGTCGTCGCCGTCTTCCTGGCGCTCGAGCATCGGATTGGACTCCAGCGCTTCCTGGATCTCCTGCTGGAGGTCCAGTGTGGACAGCTGGAGGAGGCGAATGGCCTGTTGCAACTGCGGGGTCATCGTCAGTTGCTGGCCCATTTTTAGGACGAGCGATGGTTTCATGGCTGGGGCTTAATACCTTGTTCGCCGGCGCGCATGCGCCATCCACTACACGAGGGCGCCGGAGCGCCAAATTCAAGCAAGTTTTATGCCTCAAATTGTAGCGTTTGCCTAGAGCACCGTAACAACTTAAGCCCAGCAGGGCGAGCTTGCCAGTGCTCCCGGCAGGTCTGGATTCAGAGTCGGAACTCGTGGCCCAGGTAGACTTCCTTGACCAGGTCGTTGGCCAGGATGGTCTCGGCGTCGCCCTCGGCGATCAGACGACCGTCGTTGACGATATAGGCCGTTTCGCAGATATCCAACGTCTCGCGGACGTTGTGGTCGGTGATCAATACACCGATTCCCTTGGCCTTGAGGTGGTGGATGATCTGCTTGATGTCGCCAACCGAAATCGGGTCGACACCGGCAAAGGGTTCGTCGAGCAGGATGAACTTCGGCGCGGTGGCCAGGGCGCGGGCAATCTCGACGCGGCGGCGCTCACCACCGGACAGGCTCATGCCAAGGTTGTCGCGGATATGGCTGATGTGGAATTCCTGCAGCAGGCTTTCCAGCTCTTTGCGCCGGCCTTCACGGTCGAGTTCCTTGCGCGTTTCGAGGATCGCCATGATGTTGTCGGCCACCGACAGCTTGCGGAAGATCGACGCTTCCTGTGGCAGGTAACCGATCCCGGCACGTGCACGGCCATGCATGGGCTGGTGGCTGACGTCGAGATTGTCGATCAGGACGCGTCCCTGATCGGCCTGGACCAGGCCCACGATCATGTAGAAGCAGGTGGTCTTGCCGGCGCCGTTGGGGCCGAGCAGGCCAACGATCTGCCCGCTGTCGATCGACAGGCTGACATCACGCACAACCTGGCGCCCCTTGTAGCTCTTGGCCAGGTGCTGGGCTTTGAGGGTTGCCATTTACTCGGCCTTCTTCTTCGGCTGGATCACCATGTCGATACGCTGACGTGGCTGCGTCACGTTACCACCGCGACCTGCGGTCGCCACCTGGGTCTTGGTGTTGTAGACGATCTTCTCGCCTTCGGTGGTGTTGCCTTCGTTCTCGACCTTGGCGCGGTCGGTGAGGATAACCGTGTCTTTTTGCGCCTGGTACTGGATGGTCACGGCCCAGCCTTTCATCTTCTCTGGCTTGGCGGTGCTCTGCTGCTGTTCGAAGTAGGCCAGGTTGCCCACCGATGTCACCACGTCGATGTCGCCGTTGGCGGCACGGGTCATGGTCACGGTATTGCCTTTGATCATCATCGAGCCCTGGGTGATGATCACATCGCCGGTGTAGGTCGCCACGCCTTGCTTGTCGTCCAGGTGCGCGTTGTCGGCCTGGATACGAATAGGCTGGTCACGGTCGGTCGGCAGGGCGAAGGCGCTCGCGCTTCCCAGTGCTGCGCTCAGGCTGAGCAAAAGGGGGAGGGTTTTAACGAGCCTCATACTGTCCTCTTACGTTAGAGAGCAAGTCCATCTTGCCTTCTTTCAAATACGCTTTCATTCCCTTGCCCGTGGTTGTACCACCGGCGCCGTCGATTCTAACGGCTTGCTCGGTCTGCGCATATTGCTTCTGTGGGAATACGGTCATGCGCGAGCTGGTGATGACCATTTCGCGCTGCTTTTCATCGGTACGCTGGACCCGCACGTTGTCGATCAACTCGACCTCGGAGCCGTCGGGGTTGACCTCGGCGCGCAGGCTTTGCACGTGCCACGGGAATTCGGTACCGCGATACATGTGCAGGTCAGGGGTCGTCACCAGTGTGACCTCGGTGGCCTTGAGGTGTTCGACCTTGTCTGCAGTCATTTCATATTGCAGCTTGCCGTCGGGCAGGTACTGCACGCTGTGGGCGTTGATCGCATAGTAGTCGATCGCGCTTTCATCGACCTGTGCCACCGGCTGGTCGAGGAAGCTCTCTGGGCTGACATTCCAGTAGCCGATGGCCGCCAGCAGTGCGGCGATCACCGCGAGCAACGCAATGTTGCGGGCTTTTTTGCTGAACATGGGCAACCTTACAGGTAGTTGGCGTTGGCAGCGTCCAGGGTGCCCTGGGCCTGCATGATCAGTTCGCAGAACTCGCGTGCCGCGCCCTCGCCGCCGCGCGCCTGGGTCACGCCGTGGGCGTGCTGGCGGACGAACGATGCGGCATTGGCCACGGCGATGCCCAGGCCCACCCGACGAATCACCGGCAGGTCGGGCAGGTCGTCGCCAAGGTAGGCGACCTGCTCATAGCTTAGGCCCAGTTCGGCGAGCAGGCCGTCGAGCACCACCAGTTTGTCTTCACGTCCCTGGTACAGATGGGGAATGCCGAGGTTCCTGGCCCGGCGTTCCACCACCGGCGTCTTGCGCCCGCTGATGATCGCCGTGGTCACGCCCGAGGCCATGAGCATCTTGATGCCGTGGCCGTCGAGGGTATTGAAGGTCTTGAATTCGCTGCCGTCCTCAAGAAAATACAAGCGCCCGTCGGTGAGCACGCCATCGACGTCGAAAACGGCAAGCTTGATCGCCTTGCCCCGTTGCAGCAGGTCGTGGTTCATCGGGTCAGTCTCCTTTACATCACGCCGGCGCGCAGCAAATCGTGCATGTTCAGGGCGCCGATCGGACGGTCGCCTTTGTCTGTGACCACCAGGGCGCTGATCTTGTGGTCTTCCATGATCTTCAGGGCTTCGGCCGCGAGCATCTCGGCGCGGGCGGTCTTGCCGTGCACGGTCATCACCTGATCGATCAGGGTGGTGTGCACATCGATGTTGCGGTCCAGGCTGCGGCGCAGGTCGCCGTCGGTGAAGATGCCCGCCAGTGTGCCATCGGCCTCGACGATCACGGTCATGCCAAGACCTTTGCGGGACATTTCAAGCAGGGCGTCCTTGAGCAGTGTGCCGCGCTGCACCTGCGGCAGTTCGGCGCCGGCGTGCATGACGTTCTCGACCTTCAGCAGCAGACGTCGACCCAGCGCGCCACCGGGGTGCGAAAAAGCGAAATCCTCGGCCGTGAAACCACGCGCTTCGAGCAGGGCGATGGCCAGCGCGTCACCCAGCACCAGCGCGGCAGTGGTCGACGAGGTCGGCGCCAGGTTGAGCGGGCAGGCTTCGTGACTGACGCTGGCATCAAGGTTGACTTCGGCGGCCTGGGCCAGCGCCGAGTCAGGCTTGCCGGTCAGGCTGATCAGCTGGATGCCGAGGCGCTTGATCAGCGGCAGCAGGGTGACGATCTCGGCGGTGCTGCCTGAGTTGGACAGGGCCAGGATGACGTCGTCGCGGGTGATCATGCCCATGTCGCCGTGGCTGGCCTCGGCCGGGTGCACGAAGAATGCCGGTGTGCCAGTGCTGGCCAGGGTCGCGGCGATCTTGTTGCCGATATGCCCGGACTTGCCCATGCCGACCACCACGACCCGACCCTTGCTTGCCAGGATCAGCTCGCAGGCCTTGACGAAATTGGCGTCAATACGGGCCACCAGGCCTTCTACGGCCTCGAGTTCCAGGCGCAAGGTGCGTTGGGCGGAGTGGATCAGCTCGCTGGATTGGCTCATGTCGAAAAGCAGTGCCTGAGTAAAAGGCGGCGATTATAGCCGTAATCGGAAAAAGCCTCACCCATTGGATTATCCGAACATTTGCCGGCAAAGCCTGTCGTACGCCTGAACGAGGTGCTCCGTGGCCTTGGGGCCGCACCGCCTGCGGTGCTATAGTTCGCGGCTATTCGGCCTGCCACAGGTGCTTGTGCCTTCATGATGAAGGCGGGCGTCCATTAGTGCGAGGCTGCACTAGCAAGGAGTCTAGATGAGTGTGGATAGCGCCTACGCGGTCGAGTTGAAGGGGGTAACCTTCAAGCGCGGTTCGCGCAGCATTTTCAGCAATGTCGACATCCGCATCCCGCGTGGCAAGGTCACCGGGATCATGGGGCCGTCAGGTTGCGGCAAGACCACGCTGCTGCGCCTGATGGGCGCGCAGCTGCGTCCTGCCAGCGGCGAGGTGTGGGTGGCCGGGCAGAACCTGCCGAGCCTGTCGCGCAGCGATCTGTTCGACGCCCGCAAGCAGATGGGCGTGCTGTTTCAAAGCGGGGCCTTGTTCACCGATCTCGACGTGTTCGAGAACGTCGCCTTTCCGCTGCGTGTGCACACCCAGCTCCCGGACGAGATGATCCGCGACATCGTCCTGATGAAACTGCAGGCGGTGGGGCTGCGCGGCGCCATCGACCTGATGCCCGATGAGCTGTCCGGTGGCATGAAGCGCCGCGTGGCACTGGCCCGGGCCATCGCGCTGGATCCGCAGATTCTCATGTACGACGAGCCGTTCGTCGGCCAGGACCCGATCGCCATGGGTGTCCTGGTCCGCCTGATTCGCTTGCTCAACGATGCGCTGGGCATCACCAGCATCGTGGTGTCCCATGACCTGGCCGAAACCGCCAGCATCGCCGACTACATCTACGTGGTCGGCGATGGCCAGGTGCTCGGCCAGGGCACGCCCGATGAACTGATGGGGTCGGACAATCCGCGCATTCGCCAGTTCATGAAGGGCGATCCGGACGGCCCGGTGCCATTCCACTTTCCTGCGCCTGACTACCGCGCCGATTTGCTGGGAGCGCGTTGATGCGCAGAAAATCCTTACTCGAACGCGTGCGCCAGCTTGGCCGTTCGGCCATCGACGTGCTGGCGGTGCTTGGCCGCTCGTGTCTGTTCCTGTTCCATGCGTTGATCGGTCGCGGCGGCATCGGCGGCGGCTTTCAGCTGCTGACCAAGCAGCTGTATTCGGTGGGTGTGCTGTCGTTGGCCATCGTCGTTGTCTCGGGGGTGTTCATCGGCATGGTGCTGGCCCTGCAGGGCTACAGCATCCTGACCAAGTACGGCTCCGAGCAGGCGGTCGGGCAGATGGTCGCCCTGACCCTGCTGCGTGAACTTGGCCCGGTGGTGACGGCGCTGTTGTTCGCCGGGCGTGCCGGGTCGGCGCTGACCGCCGAAATCGGCAACATGAAATCCACCGAGCAGCTGTCCAGCCTCGAGATGATCGGCGTCGACCCGCTCAAGTACATCGTCGCCCCGCGTCTGTGGGCCGGTTTCATATCGCTGCCGTTGCTGGCGCTGATCTTCAGCGTGGTGGGCATATGGGGTGGTTCGTGGGTGGCGGTCGACTGGCTGGGGGTCTACGAGGGCTCGTTCTGGGCCAACATGCAGAACAGCGTTTCCTTTACCGACGACGTGCTCAATGGCCTGCTGAAAAGCCTGGTGTTCGCCTTCGTCACCACCTGGATCGCCGTATTCCAAGGCTACGACTGTGAACCCACCTCGGAAGGGATCAGCCGTGCCACCACCAAGACCGTGGTCTATGCCTCGTTGGCAGTGCTGGGTCTGGACTTCATTCTGACCGCCTTGATGTTTGGAGATTTCTGATGCAAAACCGCACCCTGGAAATCGGTGTCGGCCTGTTTCTTCTGGCCGGGATCCTGGCGCTGTTGCTGCTGGCCCTGCGCGTCAGCGGGCTGTCGGCCAGCCCGACCACCGATACCTATAAAGTTTATGCGTACTTCGACAATATCGCCGGTTTGACGGTCAGAGCCAAGGTGACCATGGCCGGTGTGACCATCGGCAAGGTCACCGCCATCGATCTGGACCGCGACTCCTACACCGGGCGGGTGACCTTGCAGCTGGACAAGTCGGTCGACAACCTGCCGACCGACTCCACGGCTTCGATCCTGACCGCCGGCTTGCTTGGCGAGAAGTACATTGGTATCAGCGTCGGCGGCGAAGACGACGTGCTCAAGGATGGCGCCACCATCCACGACACGCAGTCGGCGCTGGTGCTGGAAGATCTGATTGGCAAGTTCCTGCTCAACTCCGTTGGCAAGGAACCTAAAGAAGCGCAACCGGCTAATTAAGGAGTTTCCATGATTTCGATCCTGCGACGTGGCCTGCTGGTGCTGTTGGCCGCCTTCCCCCTGATGGCCCTGGCCGCGCAGTCGCCGCATGATGTGGTGCAGAGCACCACCAACGCGCTGCTCAGTGACCTCAAGGCCAACAAGGAGCAGTACCGCGCCAATCCCAACGCCTTCTATGAAGCGCTCAACCGTATCCTGGGCCCGGTGGTCGACGCTGACGGCATCTCCAGAAGCATCATGACCGTCAAGTATTCGCGCAAGGCTACGCCAGAGCAGATGCAGCGCTTCCAGGAAAACTTCAAGCGCAGCCTGATGCAGTTCTATGGCAATGCATTGCTGGAGTACAACAACCAGGGCATCACCGTCGACCCGGCCAAGGCCGATGACGGCAAGCGCGCCAGCGTTGGCATGAAGGTCACCGGCAACAACGGTGCCGTTTACCCAGTGCAGTACACCCTGGAAAACATCGCTGGCGAATGGAAAGTGCGCAACGTCATCGTCAACGGCATCAACATCGGCAAGCTGTTCCGCGACCAGTTCGCCGATGCCATGCAGCGCAATGGCAACGACCTGGACAAGACCATCGACGGCTGGGCCGGCGAAGTGGCCAAGGCCAAGCAGACCGCCGACAGCTCGCCGGAGAAGGCGGTCAAATGAGCGAGGCTGCTGTAACCATGGCCGAGCCAGGTGTCATGCGTCTGGCCGGCGAGCTGGATTACCGCAGCGGCCCGAGCTTGCGCAAGCAAGGCAAGGGCCTGATTGCCGCTTGCGCTGAAGCGCAGCTGGTGTTCGATTGCTCGGCCGTGTCGCGCTCGACCAGTGTCGGCCTGTCGCTGCTGCTGGCGTTCATTCGTGACGCCCAGGCAGCGGGCAAGGCCTACAGCGTGCGTGGCATGCCCGATGATATGCGGGAAATTGCCGAGGTCTATGACCTCGATGAGGTGCTGGTGGGCTGATGGCTCGGCAGTCGAAGCAGGCCCCTCGGTCGCGTGCCCATTCGTTGGGCTTCGCAGGCGAGGGGCTTTTTTGTATGATGGCCGACCCGTGCGCATCGGGCGCCGATTGAGGTTGAGCATGCAGGCCGTAGAAGTTAAGAGCTTCCTAGAAGAGAAATTGCCGGGATCCCGGGTCGAAGTTGAAGGCGAAGGCTGCAACTTCCAGTTGAACGTGATCAGCGACGAGTTGGCTGGCCTGAGCCCGGTCAAGCGTCAGCAGGCGATCTATGCGCACCTGAATCCGTGGATCGCCGATGGCAGCATCCATGCGGTAACCATGAAATTTTTCAGCAGCGCAGCCTGGGCTGAGCGCACCTGAGCCAACTTGGCGGCGAGACACCAATGGACAAACTGATTATTACTGGCGGCGCTCGCCTTGACGGCGAGATCCGCATTTCCGGCGCGAAGAACGCGGCCCTGCCGATCCTGGCGGCGACCTTGCTGGCCGATGGCCCGGTCACCGTCGGCAACCTGCCGCACCTGCACGACATCACCACCATGATCGAGTTGTTCGGGCGCATGGGCATCGAGCCTGTGATCGACGAAAAGCTGGCCGTGGAAATCGACCCGCGCACGATCAAGACCTTGGTCGCGCCTTACGAGTTGGTCAAGACCATGCGCGCCTCGATCCTGGTGCTCGGCCCGATGGTCGCCCGTTTCGGCAAGGCCGAAGTGGCGCTGCCCGGTGGCTGTGCGATCGGTTCGCGTCCGGTCGATCTGCACATCCGTGGCCTCGAGGCCATGGGTGCGACGATCGAAGTCGAGGGTGGCTACATCAAGGCCCATGCGCCTGAAGGCGGCCTGCGCGGCGCGCAGTTCTTCTTCGATACCGTCAGCGTCACCGGCACCGAGAACATCATGATGGCCGCCGCCCTGGCCAAAGGTCGCAGCGTGCTGCAAAACGCCGCCCGCGAGCCTGAAGTGGTCGACCTGGCCAACTTCATCAATGCCATGGGTGGCAACGTGCAGGGTGCCGGTACCGACACCATCACCATCGACGGCGTCGAGCGCCTGGGTTCTGCTCACTACCGGGTCATGCCCGACCGTATCGAGACCGGGACCTACCTGGTCGCCGCTGCCGTCACCGGTGGCCGCGTCAAGGTCAAGGACACTGACCCGACGATCCTCGAAGCGGTGCTGGAAAAACTCAAGGAAGCCGGGGCCGACCTGACCACCGGCGAAGACTGGATCGAGCTGGACATGCACGGCAAGCGGCCCAAGGCCGTCAACCTGCGTACCGCGCCGTACCCGGCATTCCCCACCGACATGCAGGCGCAGTTCATCTCGCTCAACGCAGTTGCCGAAGGCACTGGCGCGGTGATCGAGACGATCTTCGAAAACCGCTTCATGCATGTCTATGAAATGCACCGCATGGGCGCGCAGATCCAGGTCGAGGGCAACACCGCGATCGTCACCGGCGTACCGGCGCTCAAAGGCGCTCCGGTGATGGCCACCGACCTGCGTGCATCCGCTAGCCTGGTGCTGTCGGCGCTGGTTGCCGAGGGCGACACCCTGATCGATCGCATTTACCACATCGACCGTGGTTATGAGTGCATCGAGGAAAAACTGCAGATGTTGGGTGCCAAGATCCGCCGCGTACCGGGCTGATCGCCTGTTGCGCGAGCGCCGATGCTGCGCTCGCGCATAACGAATCGAATGCGGCCAGGTCGCCGACCTGGCCGGCAGTAGCTGCTTAAGGACCGACGTTGCAATGTTGACCATCGCGCTTTCTAAGGGCCGTATTCTCGACGATACCCTGCCATTGCTGGCCGAGGCCGGTATCGTTCCGACCGAGAATCCGGACAAGAGCCGCAAGCTGATCATCCCCACCACCCAGGACGACGTGCGCCTGTTGATCGTGCGGGCTACCGACGTGCCGACCTACGTCGAGCATGGCGCGGCCGACCTCGGTGTGGCCGGCAAGGACGTGCTGATGGAGTACGGCGGACAGGGCCTGTACGAGCCACTTGATCTGCAGATCGCCTGCTGCAAGCTGATGACCGCCGGTGTGGTCGGCGCGCCCGAGCCCAAGGGGCGCCTGCGCGTGGCCACCAAGTTCGTCAACGTGGCCAAGCGTTACTACGCCGAGCAAGGCCGTCAGGTCGACATCATCAAGTTGTACGGCTCGATGGAGCTGGCGCCGCTGATCAACCTTGCCGACAAGATCATCGACGTGGTCGACACCGGCAACACCCTGCGCGCCAACGGCCTGGAACCCCAGGACCTGATCGCCACGATCAGCTCGCGTCTGGTGGTCAACAAGGCGTCCATGAAGATGCAGCACGCGCGCATCCAGAGCCTGATCGACACCCTGCGCCAAGCGGTCGAATCGCGACACCGCGGCTGATTCCTGCGCGCGACCTTCGCTGTCGCGCCCGTCTATCCGCGTCATAGCCACTTTTCTCGGGTGCCCGCGCGGATGGACTGGTAGCCTAGGGCGCCTGAGCTTTCGCCAATCATCGAGGCCCTCGCCATGACCGTGTCCACTGCTATTGCCCGTCTCAACGCTGCTGATCCGGATTTCGCCCGACATCTGGATCATCTGCTGAGCTGGGAAAGTGTGTCTGATGACGCGGTCAACCAGCGTGTGCTCGACATCATCAAGGCCGTGCGCGAGCGTGGTGACGCGGCGCTGGTGGAGTTCACCCAGCGCTTCGACGGCGTCGATGCCAAGTCGATCGACGACCTGATCCTCGACCGCGAGCGCCTGGAGCTGGCCCTGACGCGTATCACGCCGGTGCAGCGCGAGGCGCTGGAAAAGGCGGCCGACCGCGTGCGTAGCTACCACGAGCGGCAGAAGCAGGATTCCTGGCAGTACACTGAAGCCGATGGCACCGTGCTGGGTCAGAAGGTTACCCCGCTGGACCGCGCGGGCCTGTACGTACCCGGCGGCAAGGCTTCCTACCCCTCGTCGGTGCTGATGAATGCCATCCCGGCCAAGGTCGCCGGTGTCGCTGAAGTGGTCATGGTGGTACCGACTCCGCGCGGCGAGATCAACGAGCTGGTGCTGGCGGCGGCCTGCATCGCCGGGGTCGACCGGGTGTTTACGGTCGGCGGCGCCCAAGCGGTGGCAGCCCTGGCCTATGGCACGCAAAGTGTGCCCCAGGTGGACAAGATTGTCGGCCCCGGCAACATCTATGTGGCCACTGCCAAGCGTCACGTGTTCGGCCAGGTCGGCATCGACATGATCGCCGGGCCTTCGGAAATTCTCGTGGTGTGCGACGGCCAGACCGATCCCGACTGGATCGCCATGGACCTGTTCTCCCAGGCCGAGCACGACGAAGACGCCCAGGCGATCCTGGTCAGCCCCGATGCGGCATTCCTCGACCGCGTGGCGGCCAGCATCGACAAGCTGATGCCAACGCTGGAGCGTGCGGCGATCATCGAAAAGTCGATCAACGGCCGTGGCGCGTTGATCCAGGTGCGTGACATGCAGCAGGCCATCGAAGTGGCCAACCGTATCGCCCCTGAACACCTTGAACTGTCGGTCGCCGATCCACAGGTCTGGCTGCCGCAGATTCGCCACGCCGGCGCGATCTTCATGGGTCGCCACACCAGCGAAGCGCTGGGCGATTATTGCGCAGGCCCCAACCACGTGCTGCCGACGTCCGGCACTGCGCGGTTCTCGTCGCCGCTGGGGGTGTACGACTTCCAGAAGCGTTCGTCGATCATCTTCTGCTCCGAACAGGGCGCATCGGCGCTGGGCCACACCGCCTCGGTGCTGGCGCGCGGCGAGTCGTTGACCGCCCACGCGCGCAGCGCCGAATACCGTATCCTCAAGCAGACCGAGGGGAACTGAGCATGAGTCGATTCTGGAGTCCTTTCGTCAAGACGCTGGTGCCCTACGTGCCGGGTGAGCAGCCCAAGCTCGCGCGCCTGGTCAAGCTCAACACCAACGAAAACCCGTATGGCCCATCGCCCAAGGCCCTGGAGGCCATGCGCGGCGAACTGAGCGACAACCTGCGCCTGTACCCCGACCCCAACAGCGACCGCCTCAAGCAGGCCGTGGCTGAGTACTATGGCGTGACCCAGGCCCAGGTGTTCGTGGGGAACGGCTCGGACGAGGTGCTGGCGCACATCTTCCACGGCTTGTTCCAGCACGATCGCGGGCCGCTGTTGTTCCCCGACATCAGCTACAGCTTCTATCCGGTGTACTGCGGCCTATACGGTATCGCCTTCGAGCAGGTGGCGCTGGATGAGCAGTTCCAGATCCGTGTCGCCGACTACGCCAAACCCAACGCCGGCATCATCTTTCCCAACCCCAATGCGCCGACTGGTTGCCTGCTGCCGCTGCAGGCGGTCGAGCAGCTGCTGCAAGCCAACCGCGACTCGGTGGTGGTGGTGGACGAGGCCTACATCGATTTTGGCGGGGCAACGGCCATCAGCCTGGTGGATCGCTACGACAACCTGCTGGTGACCCAGACCCTTTCCAAATCGCGCTCGTTGGCCGGTTTGCGGGTTGGCCTGGCAGTGGGTCATCCTGACCTGATCGAGGCGCTGGAGCGGATCAAGAACAGCTTCAACTCCTATCCGCTCGATCGCATGGCGATCGTCGGTGCTGCCGCGGCCTTCGAGGACCGGGAGTACTTTGAACAGACCTGTCGCAAAGTCATCGATAGCCGCCAGGCGTTGGTCGAGCAACTGCTCGCCAAAGGCTTCGAGGTGCTGCCCTCGGCGGCCAACTTCGTCTTCGCTCGCCATCCTCGACAGGATGCGGCGCAGCTGGCGGCACGCTTGCGTGAGCATGGGGTGATCGTGCGCCATTTCAAGCAGGCACGCATCGCCCAATTCTTGCGCATCACCATTGGCACGCCGGAGATGAACCAGGCGTTGATCGATGCGCTCGACTGAGTCGTCGCTCAGTAGCTCACATCTTCGATGACCAGCGGCTCGCTGGTGGCCGTGCGTACCGCAACCGGCACGCCTTCGAGCGCCAGCACATAGTCTGCCGCCTGGCTCATCCCTTGCGGGTCGGTCCATTCCTGCCGATCGGCCCGCACACTTGCTACCACCTGGCCATCCTTGTAGATCTCCACCGTGCCGTGCGACTGGCTGCTCCACAGCAGCTTGGCCTCGCCTTCGACAGCCCGCGCCTTGCGCACGCCGGTATCACCCAATAACGGAACCCCATCGAGTTGCCATTGCGGTAACAGGCTCAGGCCCATATGCCGCAGTACGGTCGGGGCGACCGAGGTTTGCGCGGCGTAGCTGTACAAGTTGCCAGGCCCGGGGTTTTCATGCGGGATCTGCGGCTGGCTCAGCTCGCTGTTCAAGGGCTTGTTGCTGGCGATGAATACGGTTTTTTCCTGCTCGGTCACGCCGCCGCTGCCTTTACCCCAGTAATCACGCCCGTGGTCGGTGCTGACCAGCACCAGCCAGTCTTCGCGGGGCTGGCTGCGCGCGCGTTGCTCGACTTTGTCCAGCAGGCGCCCGAGCTGCTCGTCGGTCCTGCGCAATGCAGCCTGGTAAGCCGGGCCGAAGCCGCTTTTCTGGCCAATCTGGTCGGCTTCTGCGAACTGCACGAAGGTGAAGTCCGCCGATGAATAGTCCAATACCTGCAGGGCGCGCGCTTCCACCTGATCGTCGCTCAGGCCGCTTTCGCGCATGTCATTGCCGTGGGCGTCTTCGAGCAGAAAGGCGGTGTGCAACTCAGGCCAGTGCACGATGCTGGCGAGGTAAGCGTTCGGCATGGCCTCGCGCAGGCGGCGGAACAGGCTTGGATACTGCGGGTCGAGGCGCTGTACCGCGGCATCGGAGGTCACCGTGTGCTTGTTGGCCCATACGCCTGTGAGCAGGGTGATCCAGCCGGGCCCGCTGATGGTCGGTTGGTCGCTGGCGCGGGCGGTGATACCGCCTGTATAGGCCTTGCCGTAGAAAAGGCGCTGTTGCAAGGTGGTGTTGGGGCCAAGTTGTTCATAGTGCTGCAGTTGCACGCCACTGATGCCAATCAGCAAGGTCTTGGGCTGGCGTGGGGGTGCTTGAGTGTCGCAGCCTGCGATGAGTGACAGGAGTAATCCGGCGGCAACGGCCGGTTTGCTCCACCGCAGGACATCGAACAATGACATGGCAGTGCGCCTCGCAGGAGTTCAGCGCAGCGTTGCAATTACCCAGTCGCTTCACAACTGTCAGAAATGTCAGTTGAATTGCCGCGCCATGTTCGATCCATTAAGCTAGCCTATTCATCGGATGATTGGGTGAGTGCCATGGGCACCGAATTGACCAAACGCTCGCTGGTGGAGCTCGCCGTCGAGCGCATGCGTGAACGTATTCTGCAAGGCGACTGGCACGTCGGTCAGCGCCTGCCTACCGAGCCTGAGTTGGCGCTGCAGCTGGGGATCAGCCGCAATACCGTGCGCGAGGCCATGCGCGTACTGGCATTCGCCGGCCTGGTCGAGATTCGCCAAGGTGACGGCAGTTACCTGCGCACCTGCCATGACCCACTGCAGGCGGTGCAGGCATTGGCCCGCTGCACGCTGGAGCAGGCCCGTGAAACGCGGCATATCCTCGAAACCGAAGCGATCGGGCTCGCTGCCCTGCGCCGTACCGAGGAGGATCTGCAAGCGCTGCGCGAGGCGCTCGACGGCAGCGCTGCGCATTTCCACGGCGATGTCGATGCCTACGTCAGCTGTGACCTGGTGTTTCACCAACGGCTGATCGACGCCGCTCATAATCCGGCGCTGAGCGAGCTGTACCGGTATTTTTCCGGGGTGGTGGCGGCCGCGTTGCAGCACAACATGCAGTCCGCGCCGCGCAGCCAGGCCACGTTCGACCTGCACGGGCAGATTCTCGACGCCATTGAACAACGCGATCCGCAGCGGGCCAAGGCCCTCAGCCGCGCGCTTATCGAATCCTGAACCGAGTATTGCCCGATGACACAAGATGCACACGTCCGTCAGCACGAGCTGGAAGAACTGCTGATCGATGCCGAAGCCGATGATGCCCAGGTGCAGCAGCAGCCGCTGCGGGTTCAGCGCCCGTGGCTGTTGCTGCTGGGCCTGGTCCTGGTTGCGCTGAATCTGCGTCCGGCGCTGTCGAGCATGGCACCGGTGCTGAGCCAGGTGTCGGCGGGTCTTGGCCTTAGCGCAGCGCAAGCGGGTCTGCTGACCACTTTGCCTGTGCTGTGCCTGGGGCTGTTCGCGCCGCTGGCACCGGTGCTGGCCAGGCGCCTGGGCAGTGAGCGGGTGATTCTCGGCATCTTGCTGACGCTGGCGCTGGGCATCGTGGTGCGCAGCACGCTTGGCGCTACCGGCGTGTTCATCGGCAGCGTCATGGCCGGGGCCAGCATCGGCATCATCGGCGTGCTTTTGCCTGGCATCGTCAAGCGCGACTTCCCACAGCATGCGGGGACGCTGACCGGCGTCTACACCATGGCCCTGTGCCTGGGGGCGGCAATGGCGGCCGGCGCCACCGTGCCGCTGAGCGAGTACTTGAACGACAGCTGGGCGTTGGGCCTGGGTTTCTGGATGGTCCCGGCGCTGCTGGCCATGTTGGTCTGGCTTCCGCAAGCACGTAAAGGTCACGGCCAGCACAAGGTCGCGTACCGTGTGCGCGGCTTGTGGCGCGACCCCCTGGCCTGGCAGGTGACGTTGTACATGGGCCTGCAATCATCGCTGGCCTACATCGTCTTCGGCTGGCTGCCGTCGATCCTGATCGGCCGCGGCCTCACTCCGACCGAGGCGGGGCTGGTGCTGTCCGGTTCGGTCATCGTGCAGTTGCTGAGTTCGCTGGCCGCGCCGTGGCTGGCTACCCGCGGCAAGGATCAGCGCCTGGCGATCGTGATCGTCATGCTGGTGACCCTGGCCGGGCTGTTCGGTTGCCTGTATGCGCCCCTTGGCGGCCTGTGGGGCTGGGCCGTGCTATTAGGGTTGGGGCAGGGCGGTACCTTCGCCCTGGCGTTGACGCTGATCGTGCTGCGCTCCAAGGACGCCCATGTTGCTGCCAACCTGTCGAGCATGGCCCAGGGCGTTGGCTATACGCTGGCCTCGATGGGCCCGTTCGCGGTCGGCGTGGTCCATGACCTGACGGGTGGCTGGGCCGCGGTAGGGTGGATCTTCGCCGTGCTCGGTGGCGGCGCGATCATTTTCGGACTGGGCGCCGGGCGCGCCCTGCAGGTGCAGGCCCGTTGCCAGACACTGTGAAATGGCTGCGCGGGTTACCCGGGGCACTGGCGAAAGCGCAAGCGGCGGATTATCGTGCTGCTTCCCCATGCCCCGAACGGACCTGCACCATGAGCGACGCCAACCGTGACCTGATTACCCGCTTTTACCAGGCGTTCCAGCGTCTGGACGCCGAAGCCATGGTGGCCTGCTACAGCGACGATATCGTCTTCACTGACCCTGTGTTCGGCACCTTGCGCGGTCGCGATGCCGGCGACATGTGGCGCATGCTCACCACCCGCGCCAAAGATTTTCGCCTGAGCTTCGACCAGGTACGCGCCGATGCCAGCAGCGGCTGTGCGCACTGGGTTGCCACTTATCTGTTCAGTCAGACCGGGCGCACGGTGGTCAATGACATCCAGGCCCGCTTCGTCATCCGTGATGGGCTGATCTGCCAGCACGATGACAGTTTCGACCTCTGGCGCTGGTCACGTCAGGCGCTGGGCGCGCCGGGGCTGCTGCTGGGGTGGTCGCCGATGTTGCAGAACAAGGTACGCCAGCAAGCCTTCAAAGGCCTGCGGGCTTTCCAGCAGGTGCGCTGAGGCGAGTATGGGCGACGTCTGTACAATCGCTGAAATGCCTCGGTGCAAACCCTGGTATGTCTACCTGGTTCGTGCCGCCAACGGCTCGCTGTACTGCGGCATCAGCGACGATCCACAACGCCGCTTCACGGCCCACCAGCAGGGGCGCGGTGCGCGCTACTTCAAGACCAGCCCGGCGCAGGCGCTGGTGTATGTCGAGCGCTGGCCGGACAAGGGCGAGGCATTGCGCCAGGAGCGTCTGGTCAAGAAGCTGCGCAAATCGGCCAAGGAAGCGCTGGTCGCCTCCTATGTTGCAGGCTGATCAGTCCTTGCGGCGTTTGAGCTGATCCACCAGTTGCGTGGGCAGGCCCTTGATGATCAAAGTGCCGGCCGCCTCGTCGTATTCCACCTTGTCGCCCAACAGGTGCGCCTCGAAGCTGATCGACAAGCCCTCGGCGCGACCGGTGAAACGGCGAAACTGATTGAGCGTGCGCTTGTCGGCCGGAATCTCCGGGGACAGGCCGTAATCCTTGTTGCGGATGTGGTCGTAGAACGCTTTGGGCCGCTCTTCGTCGATCAGGCTCGACAGCTCTTCCAAGGTTACCGGCTCGCCCATCTTGGTTTGCGCGGTGGCGTACTCGACCAGGGTCTGGGTTTTCTCGCGCGCGGCTTCTTCGGCCAGGTCTTCGCTTTCGACGAAGTCGCTGAACGCCTTGAGCAGGGTGCGGGTCTCGCCTGGGCCATCGACGCCTTCCTGGCAACCGATGAAGTCGCGGAAATAGTCCGAAACTTTCTTGCCGTTCTTGCCTTTGATGAACGAGATGTACTGCTTGGAATTCTGGTTGTTCTGCCACTCCGACAGGTTGATGCGTGCGGCCAGGTGCAGTTGTCCGAGGTCCAGATGGCGCGAAGGCAGCACGTCCAGTTCGGCATTCACCGCCACCCCTTCGCTGTGATGCAGCAGGGCGATGGCCAGGTATTCGGTCATGCCCTGTTGATAGTGCGCGAACAGCACGTGGCCGCCAGTGGACAGGTTGGACTCTTCCATCAACTTTTGCAGGTGCTCGACCGCCATGCGGGTGAATGCGGTGAAGTCCTGTTCGGCTTGCAGGTATTGCTTCAGCCAGCCACTGAGTGGATAGGCGCCGGACTCGCCGTGGAAGAACCCCCAGGCCTTGCCTTGCTTGGCGTTGTAGCTGTCGTTGAGGTCGCTCAGCAGGTTTTCGATGGCGTCCGATGCGCCCAGTTCGGTATCCCGGGCGTGGAGCACGGCAGGGCTGCCATCGGGCTTCTTGTCGATCAGATGAACGATGCAGTGACGAATTGGCATGGCATTCTCGCAAGGTACGGGGCGGCAAACGGGCCGCGCTGCAAAAGTCGTCCAGTTTACCCCAGGCGAGCAGCGTGCACGGTGCGGATGTAACGCAAATAGCGGTTGTACGTTTTTTGCTCGAAATTGCCGTTTTTGCGCGTTCGGCCCCGAAAAACCTGCACTAAATCGATGCAGGCTGCGGATATTTATCCGTTCCTGTGGTAGCTTTGCGCGGTCTTGCGCCCGGTAAGTGGCGCATTGCTGGCAGCGTACGCACGCCGTGTCGAACCAAACGCCGATTTGCGCATCTACATTCGCGATTGGTGCGGCCCTCCAGCGTTCAGGGGCTGGCCCGATAAGGTCGTCGCACGCTGCATAACCACTGAATTTGATAGGGAAGGAACACCACCATGGCATTGACCAAAGACCAACTGATTGCCGATATCGCTGAAGCGATCGACGCGCCAAAGACCACCGCGCGTAACGCTCTGGAGCAGCTGGGCCAGATCGTTGCCGACCAACTGGAAAACGGCGCTGAAATCACCCTGCCTGGCATCGGCAAGCTGAAAGTCTCCGAGCGTCCTGCCCGTACCGGCCGCAACCCATCGACTGGCGCTGCCATCGAAATCGCTGCCAAGAAAGTCGTCAAGTTCGTTCCGGCCAAAGGCCTGACCGACGCCGTCAACAAGTAAGACGTTGACGCTACGCTAAACCGCGCCCGGCTTGCCCGGGCGCGGTTTTTTCATGCCTGCGATCTGCGCCGGGCGTGCCAGGCCTGACGGGCGTTGGCGTCATGAAAGCTCCAGGCGACCATGCGGCTCTGCTTCTGGCCCTGGCCCATCGGGGTGATGCGCACGGCCTTGGCGCCGGCTTTCCTCAGGGCTGCCTCGATGCGTGGCAGATTGCCGGCCTTGGACACCAGGCTGGTGAACCACAGCACCTGAGAGGCGTATTGCACGCTCTCCTCGACCAGCTGCGTCACGAAGCGAATCTCACCGCCCTCGCACCACAACTCGTTGTTCTGCCCACCGAAGTTGAGCACCGGCAGCTTGCGCTTGGGGTCCTGCTTGCCGAGGTTCTTCCACTTGCGTTGGCTGCCACGGGTGGCCTCTTCGCGCGAAGCATGGAAAGGCGGGTTGCACAGGGTCAGGTCGAAGCGCTCGTCCTCTTGCAGCAGGCCGCTGAGGATGTGCTTGCGGTTGACTTGCTGGCGCAGGCTGATGCCTTTGCCCAAGCCGTTGGCCTGGACGATGGCCTTGGCCGCAGCCAGTGCGATCGGGTCGATGTCCGAGCCAAGAAAGCGCCAACGGTAATCGCTATGGCCGAGCAGCGGATAGATGCAGTTGGCCCCGACGCCGATATCCAGCGCCCGAACCTGGGCGCCTTTGGGTACCTCGCCGGCATTGTCCTCTGCGAGGAGGTCGGCGGCGACGTGCAGGTAGTCGGCGCGGCCGGGGATTGGCGGGCACAGGTAGTCGGCAGGGATGTCCCAGTGCTCGATACCGTACTGCGCCTTGAGCAAGGCACGGTTGAACACACGCACGGCTTCGGGGTTGGCGAAGTCGATGCTCGGTTTGCCGTGGGGATTGGTGAGGGTGAAACGGGCCAGGTCAGGATGAGCCTTGATCAGGCTGGGGAAGTCGTAGCGGCCCTGGTGGCGGTTGCGCGGGTGCAGGGTGGGTTTGTTCGGCGTCATGGCAATGTCCAGCCCTATACGAGCGGCGGCTTGAAAAACATGGGGCTGCGTAGCAGCCCCAGTGGTCCAACAGCTTTACAGCGCGGTAATCCGCGCATGCTGTTCGGTGAAGTTGGCCAGGGCCTGTTCGGACTCGGCCAGCTTCGCGCGCTCTTTTTCGATCACCGCAGGCGGCGCCTTGTCGACGAACGCTGCGTTGGACAACTTGCCGCCCACGCGCTGAACTTCACCTTGCAGGCGCTGGATTTCCTTGTTCAGGCGCGCCAGTTCAGCGTCCTTGTCGATCAGCCCGGCCATCGGCACCAGCACCTGCAGATCGCCCACCAGTGCAGTGGCCGACAGTGGCGCTTCGTCGGCATCACCGAGCACGGTGAACGACTCGACCTTGGCCAGCTTCTTGAGCAGTGCTTCGTTTTCCTGCAAGCGGCGCTGGTCGTCGGCGCTCGCGTTTTTCAGGAACAGCGGCAGCGGTTTGCCTGGGCCGATGTTCATTTCGGCGCGGATGTTGCGCAAGCCCACCATCAGTTCCTTGAGCCACTCGATATCGCCCTCGGCATCTGCATCGATGCGCGCCTCGACCGCCACCGGCCATGGCTGCAGCATGATGGTCTTGCCCTCGACGCCGGCCAGCGGCGCGATGCGCTGCCAGATTTCTTCGGTGATGAAAGGCATGAACGGATGGGCCAGGCGCAGCGCGACTTCCAGCACCCGCACCAAGGTACGACGGGTGCCGCGGGCGCGCTCGACCGGGGCATTCTCGTCCCACAGCACAGGCTTGGACAGCTCCAGGTACCAATCGCAGTACTGGTTCCAGATGAACTCGTAGAGGGCCTGGCTGGCCAGGTCGAAGCGGAACTGCTCGAGTTGACGGGTAACTTCGGCTTCGGTGCGCTGCAATTGCGAGATGATCCAGCGATCGGCGAGCGACAGCTCATAGGCTTCGCCGTTCTGACCGCAATCTTCGCCTTTGTCCAGCACGTAGCGGGCGGCGTTCCAGATCTTGTTGCAGAAGTTGCGGTAGCCTTCGACGCGGCCCATGTCGAACTTGATGTCTCGGCCGGTGGAGGCCAGCGAGCAGAAGGTGAAACGCAGGGCGTCGGTGCCGTAGCTGGCAATACCTTCAGGGAACTCGGCCTTGGTCTGCTTGGCGATTTTCTCGGCAAGCTTGGGCTGCATCATGCCGCTGGTGCGTTTTTCCAGCAGGGCGTCGAGGGTGATGCCATCGACGATGTCCAGCGGGTCGAGCACGTTGCCCTTGGATTTGGACATCTTCTGGCCCTGGCCATCGCGGACCAGGCCGTGCACGTACACGGTCTTGAATGGCACCTGCGGGGTACCGTCCTCGTTCTTGATCAGGTGCATGGTCAGCATGATCATGCGCGCAACCCAGAAGAAGATGATGTCGAAGCCGGTCACCAGCACATCGGTGGAGTGATACTTCTTGAGGAATTCGGTCTGCTCCGGCCAGCCCAGGGTGGAGAAGGTCCACAGGCCCGAGCTGAACCAGGTGTCGAGCACGTCGTCGTCCTGGCGCAGCGTCACGTCGCTGCCCAGGTTGTGCTTGGCACGCACTTCTTCTTCGTTGCGCCCTACATAGACCTGACCGGCCTCGTCGTACCAGGCAGGAATGCGGTGGCCCCACCACAGCTGGCGGCTGATGCACCAGTCCTGGATATCACGCATCCACGAGAAGTACATGTTCTCGTATTGCTTGGGCACGAATTGAATGCGGCCGTCTTCGACGGCGGCGATGGCAGGTTCTGCCAACGGCTTGGTCGACACGTACCACTGGTCGGTGAGCCATGGCTCGATGACGGTGCCCGAACGGTCGCCCTTCGGCACTTTCAAGGCGTGGTCGTCGATGCTGACCAGCAGGCCCTGGGCGTCGAGGTCCGCAACGATCTGCTTGCGCGCGATGAAGCGGTCCAGGCCGGCGTACAGGGCAGGCAGGCTGGTATCCACGGCGTCGTTGACGCTGCCGTCGAGGTTGAAGGCCTGGGCGGCAGACAACACCAGCGCGTTCTTGTCGAAGATGTTGAGCAGTGGCAAGTTGTGGCGCTTGCCGACCTCATAGTCGTTGAAGTCGTGAGCCGGGGTGATTTTCACGCAGCCGGTGCCGAACTCTGGATCGCAGTAGTCGTCGGCGATGATCGGGATGCGCCGGCCCACCAACGGCAGTTCGACGAACTTGCCGATCAGCGCCTGATAGCGTTCGTCGTTCGGGTTGACGGCGACGGCGGCATCACCGAGCAGGGTTTCCGGACGGGTCGTGGCGACTACCAGGTAGTCGTGGCCCTCGGCGGTCTTGGCGCCGTCGGCCAGCGGGTAGCGCAGGTTCCACAGATGACCTTTCTCGTCGTGGTTTTCCACTTCCAGATCGGAGATCGCCGTGTGCAGTTTGGTGTCCCAGTTGACCAGGCGTTTGCCGCGGTAGATCAGGCCATCTTCATGCAGGCGCACGAAGGCTTCCTTGACCGCTTCGGAGAGGCCATCGTCCATGGTGAAACGCTCGCGGCTCCAGTCGACCGACGAGCCCAGGCGACGTATCTGGCGGCTGATGTTGCCACCGGACTGATCTTTCCACTCCCAGATCTTCTCGAGGAATTTCTCGCGCCCCAGGTCATGGCGGTTCTGGCCTTTGGCCTCGAGCTGACGCTCGACCAGCATCTGCGTGGCGATACCGGCGTGGTCGGTGCCGGGTTGCCACAGGGTGTCGCGGCCCTGCATGCGGCGGAAACGGATCAGGGCATCCATGATCGCGTTGTTGAAACCGTGGCCCATGTGCAGGCTGCCCGTCACGTTCGGTGGCGGGATCATGATGGTGTAGGACTCACCTGCACCTTGCGGGGCGAAATAATTTTCGGACTCCCAGGTGTTGTACCAGGAAGTTTCGATGGCGTGCGGCTGGTAGGTCTTATCCATGCGCGGCGGGACCCTGTGCATTTATTCGGGAAAGCCGAAAAGTATAACCAAGGCACAAGGTTTAAGCGACAGGCTGCGGGCTGCTGGCAGCGCCAACGCGACACAAGGCCGCTGCCAGAAAACGAGCAGACGGTGGTGAATTACTCGGAACGCTTGATCAGGCGCTCGATGCGCGCATCCAGCCGGCGCTTGATTTCGTTTTCGATGTGCGGGGTGAAGTCGTTGATGACGTCTTGCATGATCATCTGCGCGGCGGCGCGCAACTCGCTCTCAAGGTGCAGCAGGGTATCCTGGCGGCGGGTTTGCGGGTCGTCCTCGGGCACAGGCTCAGGGGCCAAGGTTGGCGCCACATTGCCGGCCGGCTCATCGAGCCGCAACGGCATCTGCTCGACCGTCTCGGTGAGCAGCGGCGGCTGCAGGTCGGCATCGCCCAACAGCTGGCGTATCGACTCCAGGTCGTCGAGCAGATGGGTGGAATCGGGTAGGGCGGAGGGCTTTTCCATCGTCGTCAAAGTCGCTGTAAGCGGTGGTCTTGCAGAGCATAGCCCCGTTCACGGTAGAAACGGAACCGCTCGCGCGCAGATTGGCGAATGCCGGGTTCCTCCACCACGATCTCGGCTACCCGCTCGAACTGGCCGACGAATCCGGGCACATCGGCGCCCAGGTTGATCAGCAGGTCGCGGTGCGCCCCGGCGTCCCCGCCCACGCCCAGGGCCACTGGGGCATCCGCGTACGCTTCGGCGAGGTCGTGGGGCACGAAGGCTTCGCCCTTGAAACGCCACAGGCGCATGTCCAGTACGTCACGTTGCGCGGCATCCTGGCAGTGCAGGTAAACGCGGTGGCCTAGCCGCCAGGCCTTTTCGCACAGTTTGCAGGCGAAATCCAGGCGCGCCGCCAGGGCGTCGGTGGGCAGGATGTAGAAGTCGACTTTACTCATGCTTGTGCAATACCGGCCGGCGACGCACAAGACGCCGCCGGCTCACGGCATCAGGCCCCAGCGCGATCGAGCAGGTACTGGGTCAGCAGTGGTACTGGGCGACCGCTGGCGCCTTTGTCCTTGCCACCACTGATCCAGGCGGTACCGGCGATGTCCATGTGCGCCCAGTTGTAGGCCTTGGCAAAGCGCGACAGGAAGCAGCCGGCGGTGATGGTGCCAGCCTTCGGCCCACCGATGTTGCCCATGTCGGCGAACGGGCTGTCCAGTTGCTCCTGGTACTCATCGAACAACGGCAGCTGCCAGGCACGGTCGTCGGCACGTTGGCCGGCGTCGAGCAACTGGCCGACCAGTTCGTCGTTGTTGCCCATCAGGCCGGAGGTATGGCTGCCCAGGGCGACGATGCAGGCGCCGGTGAGGGTGGCGATATCGATCACTGCCTGTGGCTTGAACCGCTCGGCATAGGTGAGGGTGTCGCACAGCACCAGGCGACCTTCGGCGTCGGTGTTGAGGATTTCCACCGTCTGGCCACTCATGGTCGTGACGATGTCCCCCGGACGGGTCGCGCCGCCGCTGGGCATGTTCTCGGCGCAGGCCAGCAGGCACACCAGGTTGATCGGCAGTTGCAGTTCAAGCACCGCACGCAGGGTGCCGAACACGCTGGCGGCCCCGCACATGTCGTATTTCATTTCGTCCATGCCGGCACCAGGCTTGAGGCTGATGCCGCCGGTGTCGAAGGTGATGCCCTTGCCCACCAGCACGAAAGGTTTTTCGCTTTTCTTGGCGCCCTGGTAGTTGAGCACGATCAGGCGCGGTGGCTGATCGCTGCCCTGGCCCACGGCGTAGAACGCGCCCATGCCCAGGTCCTTGATCTTCTTCTCGTCCAGCACCTCGACCTTCAGGCCCTTGTAGGCCTTGCCCATGTCCTTGGCCTGTTCGGCGAGGAAGCTTGGGTGGCAGATGTTCGGCGGCAGGTTGCCCAAGTCGCGGGTCAAGGCCATGCCAGCGGCGATGGCGCTGGCATGCTTGACCGCGCGTTCGAGTTCGGCGGCGCCGGACTTGTCCACCAGCAGGGTGACTTTCTTCAGCGCTCGGGGCTCGGCCTTCTGGCTTTTGAAGCGATCGAACACATACTCGCTGTCGAGCAGGGTCTCGGCCAGCAGACGGTATTTGCTGTAATGGGTCTGACGGTTGCTGACCGCGATGTCGTCCAGCGCCAGTACCGCGTCGGCGCCGTTGAGGCCCTTGAGGACGCCGGCGACACTGGTCACCAGCTTGCGCCAGGCGCGGTCACCGAGCGCTTCTTCCTTGCCCTTGCCGACCAGCAGCACGCGCTCGGCCTTGAGGCCCGGCAGGCTGTGCAGCAGCAGGGTCTGACCGGGCTTGCCGAGCAGGTCGCCGCGCTTGAGCAGGGCACTGATGGCGCCCTCGCACGCTTGGTCGACGGCCGTGGCCACGGTGCCGAGCTTGCGCCCTTCACCGACCGCCAGCACCAGGGTGGCGGTTTTAACAGATGCAGCAGCTACGCTTTTTACAACCAGTTCCATGTCAGGGTCCCCGAATGATCTTTGCAGGTGGCGCCGTGTGTTCAGCGCTCTGGACGGGCTTGGCCGCGTACTCGCGAGCCAGTGGAAAAGCTGCCAGTTTGAGCCTGCGGCAAGCGTGCTGACAAGCCCGATGTCGGTGTTGCTAAGCGGCCAAGTGACAGGCGCTGTCAATCACAGGATAATGCGCGCACTTCATATGGAGGTTCGCCGTTGGCGAACCGGCATTGGTCCTGGCTGTCACAGGCCAATGTTTGGCAGTCTGCCCCTGACAACCCAGGAGTGTCTGGTTTGATCGTCTTTCGCTATCTTTCCCGCGAGGTCCTGGTGACCTTGAGCGCCGTCAGTGCCGTGCTGCTGGTGATCATCATGAGCGGGCGTTTCATCAAGTACCTGGCCCAGGCCGCCCAGGGCGTGCTCGACCCCGGCGTGCTGTTCATGATCATGGGCTTTCGCTTGCCAGGCTTCCTGCAGCTGATCCTGCCGCTGGGCTTGTTCCTCGGCATCCTGCTGGCCTACGGCCGGCTGTACCTGGAAAGCGAAATGACCGTGCTCTCGGCCACCGGCATGAGCCAACAGCGCTTGCTCGGCCTGACCCTGGCGCCGGCGGCGCTGGTCGCCGTGCTGGTCGCCTGGCTGAGCCTGAGCCTGGCGCCCTTGGGCGTGGCCCAGGTGCAGCAGATCATCGCCCAGCAAGATACCTTGACCGAATTCGACACCTTGGTGCCGGGGCGCTTCCAGACCCTGCGCGACGGCTCGCGGGTCACCTACACCGAGCAGCTGTCGGACGACCGGGTAAAGCTTGACGGCGTGTTCATCTCCGAGAAGCGCTTCAACCAGGACAAGACCAAGGACCGCGCGCCTTCGGTATTGGTCGCCGAAAAGGGGCATCAGGAAATCCAGGCTGACGGCAACCGCTACCTGGTGCTGGAGAATGGCTACCGCTATGACGGCAACCCAGGCCAGGCCGATTACCGCGCCATCAAGTACGACACCTACGGGGTGTTGCTGCCCAAGCCGGAAGTCGCCCAGGAAGTGACCGATCGCGAAGCGATCCCGACCCTCGACCTGTTCGGCAAGACCGACCTGCGCGAGCGCGCCGAACTGCAGTGGCGCCTGTCGCTGCCGATCCTGGTCTTCATCGTGACCCTGATGGCCGTGCCGCTGTCCAGGGTCAATCCGCGCCAGGGCCGCTTCCTCAAACTGCTGCCGGCGATTCTTCTGTACATGGCTTACCTGACGATGCTGATTTCCGTACGCGGCGCCCTGGAGAAGGGCAAGTTGCCGATTGGCCTGGGCATCTGGTGGGTGCATGGCCTGTTCCTGTTGATCGGTGTCGCCCTGATGTACTGGGAGCCGCTGCGCCTGAAACTGGCTGCCCGTCGTGCGGAGGTGGCCCATGGCTAAGCTCGACCGTTATATCGGCATGAGTGTGCTGCTGGCCATTCTGGCCGTGCTGGGGATCATCCTGGGGCTGGCTTCGCTGTTCGCCTTCATCGACGAAATGAGCGATCTGAGCGATACCTACACGGTGATGGACGCGGGCAACTTCGTGCTCCTGACGGCGCCGCGGCGCCTGTACGAGATGCTCCCGATGGCTGCGCTGATC
Organism: Pseudomonas sp. SMSB3; assembly: GCF_052041965.1. Taxonomy (NCBI): domain Bacteria; kingdom Pseudomonadati; phylum Pseudomonadota; class Gammaproteobacteria; order Pseudomonadales; family Pseudomonadaceae; genus Pseudomonas; species Pseudomonas sp. SMSB3. The sequence continues at coordinate 339,600 of NZ_JBKGGV010000001.1, forward strand.
GGCTGCCTGATCGGCCTTGGCAGCCTTGCCAGCAGCAGTGAACTGACCATCATGCGCGCTGCCGGGGTGTCCATCGGCCGGATCGTCTGGGCGGTGATGAAGCCGATGCTGGTGCTGATGCTGGTCGGGCTGCTGATCGGTGAATATGTCGCCCCGGTGACCGAGAACAAGGCCCAGGCCGACCGTTCCCTGGCCCAGGGTGGCGGCGAGGCGCAGAGTTCCAAGCGCGGCATGTGGCACCGCCAGGGCGAGGAGTTCGTGCACATCAACGCCGTACAGCCCAGCGGCCTGCTGCTGGGGGTGACACGCTACCGCTTCGATGAAGCGCGCAAGATCCAGACCTCGAGCTTCGCGCGTCGCGCGCAGTTCGTCGATGGCCAGTGGATGCTCAGCGATGTCAGCACCACGTTCTTCCGTGGCGATCACACCGAAGTGGTCAAGGCACCGAGCGAACGCTGGGATGTGTCGCTCACCCCACAATTGCTCAACACGGTGATCATGGCGCCCGAGTCGCTGTCGATCACCGGCCTGTGGGACTATATCCACTACCTGTCCGATCAGGGCCTGAATAACGCCCGCTATTGGTTGGCCTTCTGGACCAAAGTCCTGCAGCCGATGGTCACCGCGGCACTGGTGCTGATGGCGATTTCCTTCATCTTCGGCCCACTGCGTTCGGTCACCCTTGGCCAACGGGTGTTCACTGGGGTGCTGGTGGGCTTCGTCTTCCGTATCGGCCAGGACCTGCTCGGTCCTTCCAGCCAGGTATTCGGCTTCCCGCCGCTGCTGGCGGTGGTGATTCCAGCGGCTATCTGTGCGGTGGCCGGTCTGTGGTTGCTGCGCCGGGCGGGCTGACGGCCTGACGCTCGAACCAAGCCGACCCAGGGGTCGGCTTTGTTTTGCTCATTTTTTCTGTTTTGGCACCCGCACCAGGCACGTCTCCGAGTAGATGTCATGCCAGGCGCGGTTGCGCTTGTCGAACAACGCCCAGATGAACCCCAGGCCCAGACACAGCCACGACGCGATTGCCACGACGAAGCGCAGCAGGGCCTGCCACAGGCTGATGGCGCTGCCATCCAGGTTTTGCACGCGGATCCCCCATACCTGCATACCCAACGTTTGACCGCCATGGGTCCAGAACTTGGCGAAGAAGCCGAACAGGGCGAACAACAGGCACGTCGACAGCAGTGGATCGCCGTCGAGCGCCCCGGCCTCGGTCAGCTCACGCATGCGCGTCTCACCAATGATCGCCATCTGAATCATCTTGTACAGACCGGCGGTCACGATCAGCAGGGCGGTGCACAGCAGAAAATCATAGAACATCGCGGCCAGGCGTCGGCCGAAGCCAACGGGTGGGAAATCACCCTGAGGGGTGAGCAAAGGCTTTGACATCACGTAACCGCTCCATATGACGAAGCGGTCATTCTACGGACAAAAAAAAACCCCTGCACGGAACAGGGGCTTTTTGGAAGTCGTGAGGCTTACTCGGCGACTTGTACCTTGTCAGCCTGCATGCCTTTCTGGCCTTGCACGGCTTCGAAAGTGACCTTCTGGCCTTCTTTCAGGCTTTTGAAGCCGTTGCCTTCGATGGCACGGAAATGTACGAACAGGTCCGCACCGCTTTCTGGAGTGATGAAGCCGTAACCTTTCTCGTCATTGAACCACTTGACGGTACCGTTCTGACGGTTAGCCATTGTCTTATTTCCTATGAAACTAAATTGTGGTGACAGTGACTTTCACGTTATTAGTGCGTGAAAGTTTACTGGGCTGGGTTGCAGGAAAGTAAGAGACGTCGAACGGGTTGTAGCGAATCTCGGCTACTGGCCCAGGTCACGAACTGTTGCGACCCATGCAAACACAGTGCAGTGACTCTACGCCAACTCTCGAGCGAAAAACAAGCCCTTGCTCGACGAGAAAATCAGCCCTTTTGCAGGCACTCGCCAAAACCCTCGGAAACGGCATGTTCCCTGGCCTGGGGCCGTGTTGGAAAGTTATTGAACAGGTTCGAAAACGAATATGCCGAACCTGTCCCGGCAGCTCACAGTTTACTTTTAGCCACGGTAGTAACGTTGCGCAACGAAAGGCATTTTACTGACCTTCAAAGCGACCTTCTTGGCCCGCACCACGGCGAACAGTGGTGTCTCCAGCGTGGCGTATTGGCTGTCGACGTAACCCATTGCCACCGGTGCGCCAAACGTGGGTGCAAAACCGCCGCTGCTGACCGTTCCTACTTGCTTATCGTCAGCATCGACGATGGGCGCGCCTTCGCGCACGGGCGTGCGTTCTTGAGGCAACAATCCGACGCGTTTACGCTGCGCACCGTGCTGCTGTTGGGCGAAGACCACATCTGCCCCTGGGAACCCGCCAGCACGTGCCCCGTCGCTGCGGCGCACCTTGGACACCGCCCAGAGCAAATTGGCCTCGACCGGCGTGGTGGCATCGTCCATATCGTGACCATAGAGGCACAGGCCGGCCTCCAGGCGCAGAGAATCACGCGCCCCCAGGCCGATGGGCTGCACCTCTGGCTCGGCCAGCAGGCGGCGCGCCAGGGCTTCGGCAGCGTCTACCGGCACCGAGATCTCGTAACCGTCCTCGCCGGTATAGCCTGAACGGCTGACCAGGCAATCTGCCCCCAACAGATTCACCGGACGCACCTGCATGAAGGTCATGCCCGCCACTTCTGGCGCCAGGCGCTCGAGCACGCTGACCGCCGCCGGGCCTTGCAAGGCCAGCAGGGCGCGCTCCTCGAACAAAGGCTGCACGCGGCAACGCTCGCCGATGTGCTGGCGCAAGTGGGCGAGGTCCTGCTCTTTGCACGCGGCGTTGACCACCAGGAACAGGGTGTCATCACCCAGATTGGCGACCATCAGGTCGTCGAGGATCCCGCCGTTTTCGTTGGTGAACAGGGCGTAGCGCTGCATGCCTGATGGCAGGTCGATGATGTCCACCGGCACCAGCGATTCCAGCGCAGCCGCAGCGTCCGCACCCTGCAGCATGATTTGCCCCATGTGCGAGACATCGAACAGGCCGGCCTGCTCACGGGTGTGCAAATGTTCCTTGAGCACGCCCAGTGGGTACTGCACCGGCATCTCGAAGCCGGCGAACGGTACCATGCGCGCACACAGCTCCAGGTGCAGCGCGTGCAGTGGGGTCTTCTGCAATGTTTCGGACATCGATGACTCCTTGGTTGTGTGCAGGGTCAACATTCGATGATGTTGACGGCCAGACCGCCGCGGGCGGTCTCCTTGTATTTGCTTTTCATGTCGGCGCCAGTCTGGCGCATGGTACGAATGACCTTGTCGAGCGAAACGAAATGGTGGCCGTCGCCGCGCAGGGCCATGCGCGCGGCGTTGATGGCCTTGACCGAACCCATGGCGTTACGCTCGATGCACGGCACCTGCACCAACCCGCCAATCGGGTCGCAGGTCAGGCCCAGGTTGTGTTCCATGCCGATCTCGGCGGCGTTTTCCACCTGCAGTGGCGTGCCGCCCAGCACCTCGCACAGCGCTGCGGCCGCCATCGAGCAGGCCACGCCGACCTCGCCCTGGCAGCCTACCTCGGCGCCCGAGATCGAGGCGTTTTCCTTGTACAGAATGCCGATGGCAGCGGCCGTGAGCAGAAAGCGCATCACGCCGTCTTCATTGGCGCCCGGAACGAAGCGCGTGTAGTAGTGCAGCACGGCGGGAATTATCCCCGCCGCGCCATTGGTCGGTGCCGTCACCACCCGCCCGCCGGCAGCGTTTTCTTCGTTGACCGCCAAGGCATAGAGGTTGACCCAGTCGAGTACCGACAGCGCATCGCGCAGGTTCGCTTCCGGGTGCTGGCTAAGCTGGCGAAACAGCGCTGGCGCACGGCGCTTGACCTTGAGCCCGCCCGGCAGAATGCCTTCGTGGCGATAGCCGGCCTCGACGCAGTCCTGCATCACTTGCCAGATACGCAGCAAGGCAGCGCGGGTGTGTGCTGGCGGTCGCCACGCCGCTTCGTTGTCGAGCATCACCTGGCTGATCGGGATACGCCGGGCGAAGCACTGCCCCAGCAGCTGCTTGGCGGTCTTGAAAGGCATGGCCAGTACCGTGCTGTCCTCGACGATACGGTCCTGGCCGGCAGCGTCTTCATCGACCACGAAACCGCCGCCCACCGAGTAGTACTCGCGGCTGCGGATCTGCAGACCGGCTGCATCGAAGGCACGGAAGATCATGCCATTGGGGTGGTAGGCCAATGGCTTGCGAATCATCGCCAGATGCTGCTTCTCGACGAAGCCGATGGCGTGCTCACCGAGCAAGTGAAGCTGCCCGCTGTCGCGAATCGCCTGCAGCCTCGCGGCAACGCTTTCGGTGTCGACGGTGTCAGGTTGCTCGCCTTCCAGGCCAAGCAACACCGCCTTGTCGCTGCCGTGGCCCTTGCCGGTCGCACCGAGCGAGCCATACAACTCGGCCCTGACGCTGGTGGTGCCGGCCAGCAAACCGTCGCGCCGCAGACCTTCAGCGAAGCGCGCCGCGGCGCGCATGGGGCCGACCGTATGGGAACTGGACGGGCCAATGCCAATCTTGAACAGGTCTAGGACGCTCAGGGACATGATGGTCTCTCTGGCCGGATAAGGGGCCGGATAGGGGCCGCCAAGCAGCCCCGCTCGCTACGGGCTGTCTCAGGCGTCCTGGTAGCTCTCGATCGACGGGCAGGCGCAGACCAGATTACGGTCCCCGAACACGTTGTCGACCCGCCCGACTGGCGGCCAGTATTTGCTCTGCACCAGTTCAGGCAGTGGGTAGACCGCCTGCTCGCGGCTATAGCCATGGTGCCACTCGCCGACCAGTTCCGCAGCCGTGTGCGGCGCGTTCTTGAGCGGATTGTCGTCCTTGTCGAGGCTGCCGTTCTCCACCGCGCGGATTTCTTCGCGAATCTGGATCATCGCGTCGCAGAACCGGTCGAGCTCTTGCCTGGACTCGCTCTCGGTCGGTTCGATCATCAGCGTGCCGGCCACCGGGAACGACATGGTCGGGGCATGGAAGCCGAAGTCGATCAGGCGCTTGGCGACGTCGTCGACGCTGATGCCGCTGCTGTCCTTGAGCGGGCGCAGGTCGAGGATGCACTCGTGGGCGACCAGGCCGTTGCTGCCGGTGTACAGCACCGGGTAATGCTCTTCCAGACGGCGGGCGATGTAGTTGGCGTTGAGGATCGCCATCTGCGATGCCCGCTTGAGACCGGCACCACCCATCATGCGAATGTACATCCAGGTGATCGGCAGGATGCTCGCGCTGCCGAACGGCGCTGCGCAGACCGCGCCCTGGGTGTTGGCCAGGTTGGCATGACCTGGCAGGAAGGGTGCCAGGTGCGCTTTCACACCGATCGGGCCGACGCCTGGGCCGCCGCCGCCATGGGGAATGCAGAAGGTCTTGTGCAGGTTCAGGTGCGACACGTCGCCGCCGAACTTGCCGGGGGCGCACAAACCGACCATGGCGTTCATGTTGGCGCCGTCGATGTACACCTGCCCGCCGTTGTCATGGATGATCGCGCAGATCTCGCCGATGGCTTCTTCAAACACACCGTGGGTCGAAGGATAGGTAATCATGATCGCCGCCAGGCGCTCACGGTGTTCGACAGCCTTGGCGCGCAGGTCATCGACATCGACGTTGCCCCGCGCATCGCAGGCGGTCACTACCACGCGCATGCCGGCCATGTGTGCAGTGGCTGGATTGGTGCCGTGGGCCGAAGACGGGATCAGGCAGATGTCACGGTGCTCATCGCCGCGACTGCGGTGGTAGGCACGGATGGCCAGCAAGCCGGCGTACTCGCCTTGGGAGCCGGCGTTGGGTTGCAACGACACGGCGTCATAGCCGGTGGCGGCGCAGAGCATGACTTCCAGCTCGGTGGTCATCTGCAGATAGCCCTGGCTCTGTTCGGCCGGCGCGAATGGGTGCAGATTACCGAACTCGGCCCACGTCACCGGGATCATTTCGCTGGCAGCGTTGAGCTTCATGGTGCACGAGCCCAGTGGAATCATGCTGCGGTCCAGCGCCAGGTCCTTGTCGGCCAGGCGGCGCAGGTAGCGCATCAGTTCGGTTTCGCTGTGGTAGCGGTTGAACACCGGGTGTTCGAGGATCGCCGACTGACGGCGCAGGGCGCTCGGCAGGCGCGCCGGGGTGTTGCTGGCCAGGGCGGCGAAGTCAGGCTGTGGCAGGTCTGCGCCGAACAATTGCCAGAGGGCTTCGACATCGGCCTGGCTGCTGGTTTCATCCAACGACAGGCCCAGGTGGCCGGCATCGATCTGGCGCAGGTTGATGCGCTGAGCACGCGCCTTGTCGTGCAGGCTGGCGGTGGCGTCGCCGGTAGCGAGGGTCAGGGTGTCGAAGGCGCTCTCGCCCAGCACCTGCACGCCAAGCTGCGCCAGGCCTGCGGCCAGGATGGCGGTCAGTGCGTGGGTACGTTCGGCGATGCGCTTGAGCCCTTCCGGGCCGTGGTACACGGCGAACATACTGGCGATGTTGGCCAGCAGGACCTGGGCGGTGCAGATGTTGCTGGTGGCCTTTTCGCGGCGGATATGTTGCTCGCGGGTCTGCATGGCCAGGCGCAGTGCGGTTTTGCCAAAGCGGTCGATGGATACCCCGACCAGGCGCCCCGGCATGTCGCGCTTGAAGGCATCGCGGGTCGAGAAGTAGGCCGCGTGTGGACCACCGAAGCCCAGGGGCACGCCGAAACGCTGGGCGCTGCCGATGGCGACGTCAGCACCGAATTCGCCAGGTGGCGTCAGCAAAGTCAGCGCCAGCAGGTCGGCGGCCACCGCCACCAGTGCATTGGCGGCGTGGAAGCGTTCGACTACGTCTCGGTAGTCGAACACTTCACCGTTGCTGGCCGGGTACTGCAGCAGGGCACCGAAGAAAGCGCTGACATCAGCCAGATGCCGCTCGTCGCCGACCACCACCTCGATGCCCAGGGGCTCGGCCCGGGTGCGCAGCACATCGAGGGTCTGCGGGTGGCAGTGCACGGAGGCGAAAAAGGCCTGGCTGGCCTTGTTTTTCGACAGGCGCTTGCAGAAGGTCATGGCTTCGGCAGCGGCGGTAGCCTCGTCGAGCAGCGAGGCGTTGGCAATGGGCAGACCGGTGAGGTCGCTGATCAGCGTCTGGAAATTCAGCAATGCCTCTAGGCGGCCTTGGGAGATCTCCGGCTGATAGGGCGTGTAGGCGGTGTACCAGGCCGGATTTTCCAGCAAGTTGCGCAGGATCGGCGCCGGGGTGTGGGTGTTGTAGTAGCCCTGGCCGATGTAGCTTTTGAACAGTTCGTTCTTGCCGGCGATGGCTTTCAGCGCAGCGAGGGCATCGGCTTCGCTTTGCCCGTCATGCTCGCCCAGAACGCTGGTGCCCTTGATGCTGGCCGGGATGACGGCATCGCTCATGGCTTGCAGCGAGTCGAATCCGAGGCTGGCGAGCATGCTCTGTTCGTCGGCCTGGCGCGGGCCGATATGACGGGCGATGAATTCGTTGGCAGTGCCGAGGTTGATGGTCATGCGGGGATCCTCAGGCGTCGTCGTTGGCTTTGAGCAGACGGTCGTAAGCATCCTGGTCGAGCAGGGCGCTGACGTCGTTCATAGTGGCGGGAATGAAGCGCAAGAACCAGCCCTCGCCCAGAGGATCTTCATTGACCAGCTCAGGCCGCTCGTCGAGCGCCTCATTGACCGCCACCACATCGCCTGCGAGCGGCATGTAGACGCCACTGGCGGCCTTGACCGATTCGACGGTGGCGGCCTCGGCGCCTTTTTCGTAGTGCTGCAGCTCGGGCAGTTGCACATAGACCACATCGCCCAGGGCGTTCTGCGCGTAGGCAGTGATGCCTACCGTGACGCTGCCGTCGGTTTCAACGCGCAGCCATTCGTGATCTTCGGTAAAACGCAACTCGCTCATGGTCATTCCTCAGGAAGCAGGGCAATGGCGCGGTGCTCCGCGCTCTTGGACTGCAAGGGCCTAAGCAATAAAGCGGCCAATAGTAAAATTTCTATATTTATCAATAGGATAAAAAATTCTGGCGAGCATTGAGCGCGTGCGCTGTATTGAAAACGCTACGCCAGGCGCAAGGAAGGAAAGGGTTTGAGCATCAAACCCTTACAAATTGGACGTGTAGGGCTTAAGTAACGATTGCGTTACGCTGGAATGAAATCGTTACGGTGAGTTGTGGGCCGCTTATCATCCTGAGACGAAAGGCAGGGCTAGATACAGCTTGATCACAATCACGTTGATGATGTCGATGAAAAAGGCGCCAACCATCGGTACGACCAGGAAAGCCAGCTGTGACGGCCCGAAGCGATGGGTAACGGCCTGCATGTTGGCGATAGCGGTGGGGGTCGCACCCAAGCCGAAACCGCAATGCCCGGCAGCCAGAACAGCGGCATCGTAATTGCTGCCCATCACCCGGAAAGTCACGAAGATCGCGAACAACGCCATCAGCAACGTCTGCATCGCCAGTATCAGCAGAAACGGCAAGGCCAGCGCGGCCAGATCCCAGAGTTTCAGGGACATCAGCGCGATGGCCAGGAACAGCGACAGGCTCACGTTGCCCAGCACCGAGACTTCACGCTCGAACACTTGGTAGACCCCCAGGGCAGACAGCCCATTGCGCAGCATCACACCGACGAACAACACGCACACGAAGGTGGGCAGCTCGAACGCGGTGTCCTGCAGCTGGCCATTGAGCAAGGTGCCGCCCAGCAGGCTCACGGCAATCAATGCCAGCGTTTCGATGAAGGAAAACGGTGTGATCAAGCGTTCCACAGTGGGTTCTTCGAAACCTTTAGGGCAGTGCTGCACCACCTGTTCGGCGCCTGGCACTTGCACGCGCTTGAGCAGCAGGCGGGCAACCGGGCCGCCGATCAGGCCGCCCAGCACCAGGCCGAAAGTGGCCGAGGCCAAGGCGAGCTCCGAAGCAGACGCCAGACCATACTTCTCGCTGAAGGTCGTGCCCCAGGCGGCGCCTGTGCCGTGGCCCCCGGAAAGGGTAATCGAGCCAGTCAGCAAGCCCATCAGCGGGTCCAGGCCCAGTGCCGTGGCCAGGCCAATGCCCATGGCATTCTGCACCAGCAACAGGCCGGTGACGGCGAGGAGGAAGACGCCCACCACACGGCCGCCTTTCTTCAAGCTGGCAAGGTCGGCGTTCAGGCCAATCGTGGCAAAAAATGCCAGCATCAACGGAGCCTGTAGGGAGGTGTCGAATTGGACCTTGAAGTCGAAGCTGCGCAGAACCAGCAACTCCAGCGCGACCAGCAGTCCTCCCGCCACAGGCTCGGGGATATTGTAGGTTCGGAGCAAAGCGATCCGTGTCACCAGACCATGGCCCAGCAACAGGACCAGGGAGGCGGCGACCAAGGTGCCGTAGAAGTCGAGTTCGAGCATGACAGGCGTTCTTTCCATCAACAGGGATGGACGCCATTTTCGCAGCAGTGGTTGTTGAAGTATTGCTAACGCCCGTAGGGTTAATCCGAAACTTGGCAGGGAAAAGGCTTAGTTTTTGTTTGGAATCCCATATTTGCGCAACCTTTGGGCGATGGCGGTGTGCGATGTGCACAATCGCGCCGCCAGCTGGCGTGTGGACGGGTGAGCCGGGAACAGGCGCTGCAGCAGTTCACGCTCAAAGTCACCGACGGCTTGTTCAAGGCTTGCCACTTCGCCCTCCTGCCCACGCGCAACGGCGGTACCGGCGATGTCCAGGTCGCCGATATCCACCCGGTCGCTTTCGCAGATGGCGGCGGCGCGGAAAATCACGTTCTGCAACTGCCGTACATTGCCCGGCCAGGGGTTGGCCAGCAGCGCCGAATGGGTGGCTGGGGTGAGGCGGCAAGGTGGCCGCTGGATCTGCGTGCAGGCTTGCTGCATGAAATAGTGCGCCAGCATCAGGATGTCCTGGCCACGCTCGCGCAGTGGTGGCACCTGCAGGTTGAGCACATTGAGGCGGTAGAACAGGTCTTCACGGAAAGTGCCTTCGGCCACCATGCGCTCCAGATCGCGGTGGGTGGCGCTGATGATACGCACATCCACCTTGACCTCGCGGTCCCCGCCCACGCGGCGGAAGCTGCCGTCGCTGAGAAAACGCAGCAGTTTGGCTTGCAGGTATGGCGACATCTCGCCGATCTCGTCGAGAAACACCGTGCCCTGGTTGGCCAGTTCCATCAGCCCCGGCTTGCCGCCGCGCTGGGCACCGGTGAAGGCACCGGGGGCGTAGCCGAACAGCTCGCTCTCGGCCAGGCTCTCGGGCAGCGCGGCGCAGTTGAGCGCCAGAAACGGTGCAGCGTGGCGGCTGCTGACCGCGTGGCAGGCGCGGGCGACCAGCTCTTTGCCGGTGCCGGTTTCGCCGTGCACCAGCAGCGGCGCGTCCAGGGTCGCCACGCGCAGGGCGCGGGCCTTGAGCGTGCGGATGGCCGGCGATTCACCGAGCAAGGCATCGAAGCCTTCGGCATGGTCGTGGTGCAGGGCCGACAGGCGCTCGCCCATACGGTTGGGCGCATAGAGCGTCAGCAGGCCGCCAGCATTGGTGATCGGCGAGGCGTCGAGCAGCAGGCTCTGGCCGTTGAGCTGCATTTCGCGCATCGGCAGGCGAAAGTTGTTGTCCAGCAGCGCTTGCAACAGGCCCGGATCGTTGAACAGATCGGCCACCGAGCGCCCTGCCGACTCGCGTCCGCACAAGGCGATCAGGGCCGGGTTGGCCAGCAGCACCTTGCCGGCGCTGTCGACGGCCAGGACCGGGTCGCTCATGGCGGCCAGCAGGGCATCGAGCTGCAGGTGACGGCGCTGACCCGGAAGGATGTCGACCACGTCCACCGACTGCACGCCCTGGACTTCGAACAGGGCGTCGTGCAGTTCTTCAAGCACCGCAGGGCTGAGGGTCGGGGCGTCGATGTAGACGTTCGGCGGGACCATCTCCACGGCGTCCAGGTTGAGGTGGCGGGCACCGAGCAGGGCGAGGACTTCCTGGGTGATGCCAACGCGGTCGATGAAGCTGACGTGGATGCGCATGGGGGACGATGACGATGATGGCCTGGAAAGTCGCTAGTATGCCTCAACATCGCCGGGGCCGCCTTGCGGCCCTTTGGCGACACAAGGCCGCTCCTACAGGGCGCGCGAAACGTTGGTAGGGTCGGCGTTGTGCCGCGAAAGGGCTGTGCAGTAATAGCCCCAGAGTTGCAAATCACTGCAGATGTTCAGGTTTGATCGGGTCGCCGGACTTCACCTCCAGTTTCTGCCGGATGTCTTCGAACATCGCATCGTAGATCTTGTGTGGCGAGGCCAGGGTTTCGAATTTTTTCGGTGGGGTGAGGTAGTGTTGAGCCTTGCGGCTGAGCACCATCAGAAAGCTTGGCAGCACCTGATCCTTGGCCAGGAAATACTGTTCATCCACCGGCTGGCCTTCGATGCTGCCATGCATGTGGAACGCGATGCCCCGTCCTTCCTTGTCATCGGTGACCGCTTTGTACTCGATGGTCAGGTCATAGCTGTGATCGCTGTTGTTCAGCGCGGTGCGTTCGATGTGCACGTGGCCTGGTTCAAACTTTGCCATGGCAGACTCCTCGGATAAATTGAATTGGCGGGCCCTGGCGAGCCCGCCCAGTGCATTCAACGGTAGCTGATGCCCGGCTTTTCGGTGCTCACCCGAGTTCCCGCAGTGCCTTTGACGATGTGTTCGATATTCTCCAGCGAGCTGATCACTGCCACCTTGCCGGTGTGACGTGCGAAATCACACGCCGCCTGTACCTTCGGCCCCATTGACCCTGCTGCGAAGCCCAGACGCTCGAGTTCGTCAGGATGAGCCTGGGCGATGGCCTTCTGCGTCGGCTTGCCCCAGTCGATGTAGGCGGCATCGACGTCGGTGGCGATGACCAGCAGGTCGGCTTCCAGCTGCTCGGCCAACAGTGCCGAGCAGAGGTCCTTGTCGATCACCGCCTCGATGCCTTTGAGCTTCCGGGTTTCATCGTACAGGGTGGGAATACCGCCACCACCGGCACAGATCACGATACTGCCTTTCTCCAGCAGCCACTTGATCGGGCGGATTTCGAAGATGCGCTTGGGTTTTGGGCTGGCAACCACGCGGCGGTACTTGTCGCCGTCGGCCTTGACTACCCAGCCTTTATCCTTGGCCAAGCGTTCGGCTTCTTCCTTGCCGTAGACCGGGCCGATGAACTTGCTGGGGTCCTTGAACGCTGGATCATTGGCGTCGACCTCCACCTGGGTGAGCAGGGTAGCGAACGGCACTTCGAAGTCCAGCAGGTTGCCCAGTTCCTGTTCGATCATGTAGCCGATCATGCCCTCGGTCTCAGCGCCCAGCACGTCCAGCGGATAGGCCTCGTCAGGCTTGTAGGACAGCCCTTGCAGGGCCAGCAGACCCACCTGGGGGCCGTTGCCATGGGCAATGACCAATTGGTTGCCCGGGTGGATCTTGGCGATCTGCTCGGTGGCGGTACGGATATTGGCTCGCTGATTGTCAGCGGTCATGGGTTCGCCGCGACGCAGCAGGGCGTTGCCGCCCAATGCAACAACGATACGCATGGGAAATGTCCTTTGCAGGAGCTGCAAGCGGCAGGCTGCGCGCGCTGTGTCTTGCCGCTCGCAGCTTGCCACGCGCAGCAGTAGTTCAGAGGTCGGCCAGGGTCGATACGAGGATGGCCTTGATGGTGTGCATGCGGTTTTCCGCCTGCTCGAAGGCGATGCAGGCTGGCGACTCGAACACGTCGTCAGTCACCTCGATACCGTTGGCCAGGTCCGGATATTGCTCGGCGATCTGCTTGCCGACCTTGGTCTCGGAGTTGTGGAAGGCTGGCAGGCAGTGCATGAACTTGGTACGTGGGTTGCCGCTGGCTTTCATCAGCTCCTTGTTCACCTGGTAAGGCTTGAGCAACTTGATGCGCTCGCCCCAGGCTTCGATCGGCTCGCCCATCGACACCCAGACGTCGGTATGGATGAAGTCGACGCCCTTGACCGCCGCCTTGGCGTCTTCAGTCAGGGTGATGCGCGCGCCGCTTTCTTCGGCGTACTGCTTGCAGCGCTGCACCAGGTCATCGTGCGGCCACAGGTCCTTGGGCGCGGCGATGCGCACATCCATGCCCAGCTTGGCGCCGATCAGCAGCAACGAATTACCCATGTTGTTGCGCGCGTCGCCCAGGTAGGCGTAGCTGATGTCATGCAGCGGCTTGTCGCTGTGTTCGCGCATGGTCAGCACGTCGGCGATCATCTGGGTCGGGTGGTACTCATCGGTCAGGCCATTGAACACCGGAACGCCGGCGAATTTGGCCAGTTCCTCGACGATCTCCTGCTTGAAGCCACGGTACTCGATGGCATCGTACATGCGCCCGAGCACGCGGGCGGTGTCCTTCATGCTTTCCTTGTGGCCGATCTGCGAGGAGTTCGGGTCGATGTAGGTCACGTTGGCGCCTTGATCGTAGGCGGCGACTTCGAAGGCGCAGCGGGTGCGGGTCGAGGTTTTTTCGAAGATCAAGGCGATGTTGTTGCCTTTGAGGTGCTGCTGTTCGGTACCGGTGTACTTGGCCCGCTTGAGGTCGCGGGACAGGTCCAGCAGGTACTTGAGCTCGCGGGTGGTGTGGTGTTCGAGGCTGAGCAGGTTGCGATTGTGAATATTGAACGCCATGACAGTTCTCCTTGGATTCGGTGATGTCCCGGCCGCTACCGGGTAGGTGCGGCCGGGCGTGATGGACGTTAGTAATCGATGGGGTCGCGCACGATCGGGCAGGTCATGCAGTGGCCGCCGCCGCGGCCGCGGCCCAGTTCGCCGGCACTGATGGTGATGACTTCGATACCGGCTTTGCGCAGCAGGGTGTTGGTATAGGTGTTACGGTCGTAGCCGATGACCACGCCGGGCTCCAGGGCTACCACGTTGTTGCCGTCATCCCACTGTTCGCGTTCGGCGGCGAAGCTGTTGCCACCGGTCTCGACGACCCGCAGCTGGACCCCGAGCCGTTCGCCCACCACGTCGATGAACGACTTGTGCTCGCGGCGCACGTCCATGCCGTAAGGCTTGCTTTCATCCGGCCGGATGATGAACGGCACGATGTCCTTGACCACTTCCGGGAAGACCGTCACCAGGTCGCGGTCGCAGAAGCTGAATACGGTGTCCAGGTGCATGGCTGCGCGCGACTTCGGCAGACCGGCGACTACCACTTCGCGCACTGCGCCTTTGGCGAACAGGTTGCGGGCCAATTGGCCGATGGCCTGGCGCGAGGTACGTTCGCCCATGCCGATGAGCACGATGCCATTGCCGATCGGCATCACGTCACCACCTTCGAGGGTGGATTGGCCATGCTCCTTGTCCGGGTCGCCGTACCAGATTTCGAAATCGGCGTTGGTGAACTGCGGGTGGAACTTGTAGATGGCAGTGGTGAGCAAGGTTTCCTGGCGGCGTGCCGGCCAGTACATCGGGTTCAGCGTTACACCGCCGTAAATCCAGCAGGTGGTGTCACGGGTGAACTGGGTGTTGGGCAGCGGCGGCAGGATGAAGCTGGAGTGGCCCAGGTACTCGTTGTACATCTTGACCACATCGGCGCTTTCGCTTTGTGGCAGGTCCTGACCTGCGACCCCGCCGATCAGGAACTCGGCCAGATGACGCGGCTCCAGGCCCTCTAGCCAGCTACGCACTTCGTTACGCAAACCCACGCCGACGGTATCGTCGGTGATCTTGCGCTCGAGGATCCAGCTCAGCGCCTCGGGCTGCTGAACGATGTCGGTCAGCAGGTTGTGCATTTCCAGCACCTCGACCCCGCGTTCGCGCATCTTGGTGACGAAGTCGAAATGGTCGCGCTTGGCCTGGTCGACCCAGATCACATCATCGAACAGCAGCTCGTCGCAGTTGCTCGGGGTCAGGCGCTTGTGTGCAAGGCCCGGGGCGCAGACCATCACCTTGCGCAGCTTGCCGGCTTCGGAGTGGACACCGTACTTCTGTTTTTCAGCGGACTTTTCAGCGGACATGATTTTCATTCCTCCAAGTAAGCGAAAACGGGGTTCAGAGGGTAAGGAAGCCGTCGTACAGGCCGTAGGCTGCCACCAGGGCACCGATGACCACGGCGGCGAAGATCAGCTTTTCCACCTGGGTGAAGATCGGCTGGCCCACTTCGCGCTTGGCCTTGGCGAACAGGATCGCGCCGGGGGCATACAGCAGGGCCGAGAGCAGCAGGTATTTCACGCCGCCGGCGTACAGCAGCCAGATGGCGTAGGCCAGGGCGATGGCGCCGATGAACAGGTCTTTCTTGCGTTCGGCCAGGGCTTGCTCATAGGTTTCGCTGCGCAGGGCCAGCAGGAACGCGTAGGCCGCCGACCACAGATACGGCACCAGGATCATCGAGGTCGCCAGGTAGATCAGCGATAAGTAGGTACTGCTGGAGAACAAGGTGATGACCAGGAAGATCTGCACCATGGCGTTGGTCAGCCACAGCGCGTTAGCCGGCACCTGGTTGGCGTTTTCACGGCGCAGGAACTCCGGCATGGTGTGATCCTTGGCGGCGGCGAACATGATCTCCGCGCACAGCAGCACCCACGACAGCAGCGCCCCGAGCAGCGAGATGATCAAGCCGACGCTGATCAACACCGCGCCCCAATGCCCGACCACGTGTTCCAGCACCGCGGCCATCGATGGGTTCTGCAGGCCAGCCAGCTCTGGCTGGGTCATGATGCCCAGCGACAACACGTTGACCAGTACCAGGAACAACAGCACGGTGATGAAGCCGATGACCGTAGCCTTGCCCACGTCCGAGCGTTTTTCCGCCCGTGACGAGAAGATGCTTGCCCCCTCGATGCCGATGAACACCCAGACGGTGACCAGCATCATGTTGCGCACCTGGTTCATCACGCTGCCCAGCTCTGGCGTGCCCAGGCCCCAGATGTCGGCAGTGAAGATGTCGAGCCTGAAGGCGAACAGGCAGATCAGCGCGAACAGCACCAGCGGCACGACCTTGGCCACCGTGGTGACCAGGTTGATGAAGGCGGCTTCCTTGATCCCGCGCAGCACCAGAAAGTGCACGGCCCATAGCAGGATGGAGGCGCCAATGATCGCCGCCGGCGTGTTGCCCTCGCCAAAGAGTGGGAAGAAGTAGCCCAGGGTGCTGAACAGCAGGACGAAATAACCGACGTTGCCCAGCCAGGCGCTGATCCAGTAGCCCCAGGCGGACGAGAAACCCATGTAGTCACCGAAACCGGCCTTGGCATAGGCATACACACCGCCATCCAGGTCAGGTTTGCGGTTGGCCAGGGTCTGGAACACGAAGGCCAGGGTCAACATGCCAACTGCGGTGATGGCCCAACCGATCAGCACCGCACCGACTCCAGCGCTGGCGGCCATGTTTTGCGGTAACGAAAAAATACCGCCGCCAATCATCGAACCGACCACCAGCGCAACTAACGCGCCAAGCTTTAGTTTTCCGGAAGCATCAGACATTTAACAACTCCTGCCAGGAGAAAGTTGACAACAGGCTAACGCCGTTGCCGATGCCGTGATCTGATCTGGGTCAGTCCACGGGAGCGTGGAGTAGGAATATTCCCTCACGCGACTCCTGGAGAGTGCCGACTGCTGGGCTGCAGGCCGGATCACTGGCACCTCCCTGTCCCTCTAGAGCAAACGCTCTGTTTAGCCTGCGGACTTATGAAGCTAGCTGCTTTTGACGGCTTCGCAAACCGCCGCTAAAAATTAATGAGTTTTATTAGATCGGTTTTGTCAGCGCGTACAACTGACATTTTTATCAGGTGCGGCCGTTAGACAAACTAGTTATGAGTGCTATAGCTTTAATGTCCTAACTTCTTTGCACAGTTCGGGCTATTAAAGCGCTTCGGCTGTTGCAATCGGGTGACAGACCATGACAAAGGCGAGTTCATGAACGAACCGGGACACAAGCTGCGATTGGGCGCATTGATCGCGCTGGTGGTCGGCTCGATGATTGGCGGCGGTATTTTCTCACTGCCGCAGAACATGGCAGCGCGCGCCGACGTTGGCGCCGTGCTGATCGGTTGGGCGATCACGGCGGTCGGCATGCTGGCCCTGGCCTTCGTGTTCCAGACCTTGGCCAATCGCAAGCCTGACCTCGATTCGGGCGTGTACGCTTACGCCAAGGCAGGCTTCGGCGACTACATGGGCTTTTCTTCTGCCTGGGGTTACTGGATCAGTGCCTGGCTGGGCAACGTCGGCTATTTCGTGCTGCTGTTCAGCACCTTGGGGTTCTACTTTCCGGTATTCGGCGAAGGCAACACCCCGGTGGCCATCGGCTGTGCCTCCTTGCTGCTGTGGGCGGTGCATTTCCTGGTTCTGCGCGGTATCAAGGAGGCTGCGTTCATCAACCAGGTGACCACGGTCGCCAAGGTGGTGCCGCTGCTGATATTCATCGTGATTGCCGCATTCGCCTTTCGCGCCGACATCTTCACCCGCGATATCTGGGGCCTGAGCAATCCGCAGTTCGGCAATGTGCTGGATCAGGTACGCAACATGATGCTGGTGACCGTCTTCGTGTTCATTGGCATCGAAGGCGCCAGCGTGTACTCGGGGCGCGCGCAGCGCCGTGCGGATGTGGGCAAGGCCACCGTGATCGGCTTTCTGGGCGTGCTGGCACTTCTGGTGCTGGTCAACGTGCTGTCGCTCGGGGTCATGACCCAGCCTGAACTCGCGCAGTTGCAGAATCCGTCGCTGGCCTCGGTGCTGGAGCACATCGTCGGGCCCTGGGGGGCGTTGTTGATCAGCATTGGCCTGGCAGTGTCGTTGCTCGGAGCGCTACTGTCATGGGCGCTGTTGTGCGCCGAAATCCTCTACGCCACCGCCCGTGACAAGACCATGCCGCGGTTTCTGGCCAAGGAAAACGCCAACCACGTACCGGCCAACGCGCTGTGGCTGACCAACAGCATGATCCAGGGCTTTCTGTTGATCACCCTGGTGTCTGCCGGCACCTATACCAGCCTGATCTACCTGGCATCGTCGATGATTCTGGTGCCCTACCTGTGGTCGGCGGCTTATGCGCTGCTGCTGGCCTGGCGCGGCGAAGGCTATCAGGCCCAGCCACGGCTGCGGCGCAAGGACCTGCTGGTGGCGGTGCTGGCGCTGGTGTATGCGCTATGGCTACTGTACGCCGGGGGGCTCAAGTACCTGCTGCTGTCGGCGCTGCTCTACGCGCCCGGGGTGATCCTGTTTGCCCGGGCCAAGCACGAGCAAGGGCAAGCCGTGTTCAGCGGATGGGAAAAGCTGATCTTCGCCGCGGTGCTGGCCGGTGCGGCACTGGCCGCCTACCTGTTGTTTTCAGGGCTGCTGAGCTTGTGACGGGGCAGGGGAGGCGCGTTCCGGACGCGACCAGATCCACAGATTGCCCAGGGTCATGCCAGTAATGGCGAGAAACACCGGCCAGTGGTGTTCGAGAAAGGCCAGCATCAAGCAGGCACACAGCAGCATGCTCAGGGTCGCACTGACCTTGGCGCGGCGCTGAATCACCTTGCCATTGCGCCAGTTGTAGAGAATCGGCCCGAACAGCCGGTGGTTTTCCAGCCAGGCGGACAAGCGCGGCGAACTGCGGGTTGCGGCCCAGGCGGCGAGGAGGATGAATTCGGTGGTCGGCAGGCCCGGAATGACGATGGCGACCAGGCCGATGCCCAGGCTCAGGTAGGCCAGGATGCCGTACAGCAGGCGGGAAATCTTCGAGCGTGCAGGTTGGGTCATGGTCTCACTGCAAAAGCGTTCGGCCACCGAAGAGGTGGCCGCTTGGGGGCGTTTCAGGCCAGCGCCGGTGTTGCAGCATAGGCGTGCTTGAGCAATTCGGTGAAGCGCTCGAAGGCGGCCACTGCACCGCGTTCGGCGCCAGCGTCCTGCTCGGGCGACAGCGCCAGGCCGTCAAGGATTCGAGTGAACTGCTTCCAGCCTTCGGCACGCCCTGCCGGCGGCTCGCCCAGGTGCCGCGCGCCGAAGCTGTCGGACAGCCCCAACGCCACTGCGCGCTTGATCAGAAACGCAGCGCCAAGTTTGGAGCCTTCAGAGACGAAGATCCAGCCCAACGCTTCAGCCAGTGACGGATTATGCAGGGCGCCTGGCACCGGGGCAGGCACCTCGCTGTTGAGGTCGGCCAGGTCCAGGCGCGCCTGCTCGGCCCGGCAACGCTCGGCCAGGTCCGGGACGATGGCGATCAGTTGCGGGTCGTTATAAAGCGCCTTGAGTTCGGCCTGGAACAGGTATTGGGCGGCGACGAAGCGGGCGAAGCTGTCGCGGCTTTCGAACGGGGCGTGGGCTTTGACCAGGGCGTCCAGCTCCGCGTGCGGAGCGTGGGTGACCTGGTTCAGACGTTGCGAGCGCAGGGCAGGGCGGTCGGTCATGAGAATGTCCTTGGTGAATGAGGGCGTCTAGTGACGAGACGAAACAACGGGGCTCGGACCGTAAAAACGGGTGCACGGGCTTGTATCAGCGGCCCTTGTGCGGCGCTGATGCTGCGCAAGGGCCGGTGCCGCGGTCAGATATCCCACACCACATTGATGGCGAAATTGCGACCCGGCAGGGTCAGGCGGTCGAGGTTGGCCGGCTGGGTCACGGCGGCCTCGCCCTGGCCGTCATAGCCACGCACCGAATCCCATTGCCAGTATTTCTTGTCGGTGAGGTTGTACAGGCCGGCGTTCACAGTGACGTCTTCGGTCACCTTGTAGAAGCCGCTCAGGTCGAGCACGCCATAGCCCGGTGTGCGGAACTGCGTGCTCTGACCATCCGGAGCGAAGAACGTGGTGTCGTCGACCCGGGTCTTGCGCTTGACCAGGGTCCAGCTCAGCAGACCGCCATACTGCGCCTGCTCGTAGCCGAGGCCAAACACCCCGGTCAGTGGGTTGACGCTATTGAGGGGCTGGCCGTTGTCGTCGTTGCGGCCATTGGCATAGGCGATGGCGCCTTGGCTGTACCAGCCCTGCGGCGCACCGAAGTGATCGAGGTTCAGGCGACCCTTGACCTCGGCGCCCTTGATGGTGGCGTGCTTGATGTTGTTGGCCTGGAAGGTGGTTTGCAGGTTGGCCGACTGCACCGCATCTTCGTCGATGAAGTCGCGGTACTTGTTGTAGAACACCGCGACGTCGAAGTGCCCCGCGTCGAAATTGCCACGCAGTCCGGTTTCGTAGCTTTTGCTTTTCTCAGGCTCAAGGCCTGGATTGCCGCGCACGCTGTAGCCGAGCGTCGGGTTGTCGAAGCGGCCGTACATGGACTTGGCGGTCGGCGTGCGGAAGCCTTCGGCGTACTGAGCGTACCAGGTGTGGTGCTCGTCCAAGCTGTAGGTCACGCCGAACTTGGGTGAAACGCGGTGCCAGGTCTTGTCGGCATCGTCGATGCTACCGGGCGCCGCCCCCGAGCCTTGGATGCCACGCAGAAATGCGTCGGTGAATTTCGGTTGCATGCGCGTGTAGTCGTAGCGAGCGCCGGGCAGGAAGGTCCAGTCGTTCCAGCGGATCTCATCCTGGGCGAACAGGCTGTAGGTATTGATCGTCGGGTCCGGGAAGTCGCTGACCTGCGCCTGCACATCGGTGCCGCTTACCTGGCCAATCGCGCGGCAAGCGCCACTGACCGCCACGCACACGCCATTACCGCTGCGCGAGCCGGTGACCTTCTCGTGCTTGAGGGTGGTGCCATAGGTCAGCAGATGGTCGCTCTCGCCGATGCTGAAGGCTTTGTCCAGTTGAGCGTCGAACACCCACTGGCGATCTTTGTATGTGGTATCGCGAGTGCGCAACACCTGGCGCCCCGGAGGCGAATAAAGCTCTTCGGTGCGTTGGTCGGTCTTGGCGATCTGGTAGTTGAGACTCCACTTGATATGATCGGCAAACTGCGTATCCACAGCGAAATCATGAAGGATGCCGAAGCGTTCGCGGGTCACGGTATCGTTGCCGCTTCGCGCTTTGTAGTAATCCATCGCCCTGAAACCGGGAATGAACGGCCCACCCACGGCGCTGAGGACATTCTGGTCGCGGTCATCCTTGTAGCGCTCGTAAGTCAGGGCCAGACGCGCCTCATCGGCGTAATCCCAACCCAGTTTGGCCAGCACATTGGTGGTCCGCGCATCTTCCGGATTGGCCTCGGTGCGCGACAGCCCCGTGCCGCCGTGGCCGCCGTAAGACTCCATTTCGTGCCCGTCGCGCTGGCTCAGGTGCAACAGCCCGTCGAACTCGCCTTGGCGCCCTGCCACGCTGGCCGATTTCAGCCAGCTGTCGTCGGCCGAGCTGTAGCCAGTCTTCAGACGAGCGCCGACGTCTTTGCCCGGCTTGATGATGTCTTCTGGGTCGAGGGTGAAGTAGCTGACCGCGCCGCCGATGGCGTTGCTGCCGTACAGCACCGAAGCGGGGCCACGGAGGATCTCCACGCGTTTGACGATCTCGGGGTCGACATAGTTGCGCTGGGTCTGGGCATAGGGCCCGTAGAAGAAGCTGTCCGGAATCGATACGCCGTCAATCTGCGTCAGCACCCGCTCGCCGTCGATCCCGCGAATGTTATAGCCATTGAGACCGCTGCGCTGACCGGTGCCGGCGACGGAAACGCCCGGTTCATAGCGCACCAGTGCGTGGATGTCGTTGACGTTCTGCCGGTCCAGTTGCTCGCGGGTCTGCACGCTCACGGTGCTGGGCACCAGGGTGACGTCCTGGGCGCTGCGGGTGGCGCTGACGGTGAGTTGTTGCAGGGCCACGACGTTGCCCGGCGCTTGGCGCTCGAGCACCACATTGGCATCGCCGATCTTGCGCACCCCAAGCCCGGTTCCTTGCAGCAGGCGCTTGAGCGCGGCATCGGGCGGGAGCGATCCGCGTACCCCGGGCGAGGCGATGCCGCTGGCCAGCTCGGCGCTGAAACCGACCTGCCAGCCGGTGATCTGACTAAACGCGTTGATCGCCTCGACCAGCGGTTGCTGGCCGATGTCGAAGCGGTAGGCGCCCATGCGCGGGCTGCTGGCCTCGGCCGGCTGAGCAGCCAGCACCGGCAAGCTGCAGGCGCCGCTGGCAAGTAACGCCAGGGTCAGCAGTGACAGTTGCCCGGTACGGCGGGGAAAGGTGGTTGGGCAAGACGAACCTGTGGACATCGAAAGCGCTCCCTGTCGCGCGAACTGTTATAGGTGTTGACCGATCTTGGTATGAACAAGAATCAGTTGCATTGGCTATAACGAGACGCATGAGGCTGCGCAATCGCGTAAAAAAACGTTCAGCTCAATTGATGATGACCACGGCAGGAAACTCATGCAGCTGCGCCGAGGTGATGTGCGCCAGTGCCCGCAAGGTTTCCAGCGGCTGATCGAGGCGGTAGTTGCCGGTGACCGCCATGTCTTCGAGGTGGCTGTTGTGGTTGATGATCCAGCCAGGGTAGTAGCGCCGAAGTTCGGCCAGCACCTGGCTCATTGGGCAGTTCTCGAACACCAGGCGACCATCGATCCAGGCCAGGTCCTTGTGCATGTCTGGGCGTTGACGTTGGCCAAAACCCTGCGGGCCGACGCTGATGCTCTCGCCGGCGCGCAGACGGATACGCTGGTCGCGGTTGCCTTGCAGGTCGACGTCGCCGCGTTGCACGCGGACCTCGGTCTCGCCGTCGAGGTAGCGCACGGCAAAATCGGTATCGCGGACCTGCGCCCGCAGCGGGCCAGCTCGGACTTCCAACGCAGGCTGCGCACCGCCCGGCACCTGGAAGTACGCTTCACCTTGCAGCAGGCGCGCCACCTGCCTTCCGCTGCGCTGGTCACTGGCAAACGCCGAGTCGGTATTGAGCAGCACCTGGGCGCCGCCGTCGAGCGAAAGGCGCTGCCGTTCGCCGACCACGGTCAGGTGATCGGCCTGCAGGCGCACTGGCAGGTTGCCGAAGCTCACCAGCCCGATCAGCAGCACGGCGGCGGCGGCCAGCGGCTTGCGGTAGGCGCACAGGCGGCCGCGCAGGGAGCGGCGCTGCCGTTGCTGCAGCTGCACGGCCGCCTGACGCAGCGGTGCGCCGTTCCACAAGGCCTCGGCCTGAACGTAGGCTTCGGCGTTCTCGGGCGCTGCGCTGAGCCACTGCTCGAAGGCAAGGGTGTCGGCGCTGCTGGCGCCTTGCAGGCGCAGCAGCCAGTCCAGTGCCTCGTCCAGCGCGCGGGCGCGGGCGCGGGCGTCGGGCTCGCTGGCGGTTGGGCGAGGCACGGGGCAGTCGGTCACAGTGGGTCCTTGCAGGTTTTTGCGAATCATCAAGGCTTGCGCCGGGCATGGCAAGGGCTGCGCCGCATCTCCAGGGCCAGCGGTCGGCTCAGCGCAGGCGCTCGGCCACACCCATGCAGATCGCCATGATCAGCTTCAGCTCCTTTTGCACCGTGCTTGGCGAGACCTTGAGCTGTTCGGCGATCTCCTGGTAGCTGGCGCCATGCACACGGCTGAGCATGAAAATGCGCCGTTGGCGCTCAGTCAATTGATTGAGGCTGACGCTCAGATGCTTGAGCAATTGCTCGGCGTGTGCGGCGTCTTCGCTGCTGCCCAACGGCGCGGCGACATTGTGCAGGACCTCCTCGGGCACATCGTCGACCAGCATGCGCGCCTGTGCGCGGCGACTGCGCAGGTGGTCCAGGGCGAGGTTGCGTGCGGTCTGGAAGACGAAAGGTTCGAGATGTTCCACTGGGCGCTCGCGCAAGGCCCGCGATACCCTGAGGTAGGTTTCCTGCAGCAGGTCCTCAGCGGTGCTGGGGTTGCTCACCATGCGCTGCAAGGTACGCAGCAGCGACAGGCGCTGAGTGACGAAGACAGCGTTGAACCGGGACTGACTCACGGGGAAACCTGACCGATGAAAAGCTAATGATAATGCTTATCATCTGCTCATCAGGTCAAGCGCGGATGTGTTAGCAAAAGGTAAAGATCGTAACGCGGCTGCAGGGCCGACCAAGCGCCACCCAGGCGGCGCTCGAGTCTCCCAGCCCTGGAAAATCTTTGGGTCGCCCAGCCTACTTGGCGTGTGCCAGTGCCAGGCAGTTATCCAGCATGCGGTTGGAGAACCCCCACTCGTTGTCATACCAGGCCAGGACCTTGACCATGCGACCCTCTGCTCGGGTGTGATTGGCATCGAAGATCGACGACAGCGGGTTGTGGTTGAAGTCGCATGACACCAGTGGCAGGGCATTGTAGCCCAGCACCTTGGAATGCCTGCTCGCCTCCAGGAACACTTGATTGACCTGCTCGGCAGTCGCTTCGCGCTTGAGGTTCACCGTCAGATCGACCAACGACACATTGATGACCGGCACCCGCACCGCCATGCCGGTGAGTTTGCCGGCCAATTCCGGTAGCACCAGGCCAACCGCCTCGGCGGCGCCGGTCTTGCTGGGGATCATCGATTGGGTCGCCGAGCGGGCACGGTAGGGGTCGCTGTGGTAGACATCGGTCAGCACCTGGTCGTTGGTGTAGGCGTGAATGGTGGTCATCAGCCCCTGTTCGATGCCGAACTCGCGGTGCAACACCTGGGCGATCGGTGCCAGGCAGTTGGTGGTGCACGACGCGTTGGAAATCACCTGGTGCGAGGCGCGCAGAATATCGTGGTTGACGCCGTAGACCACGGTTGCATCGACGCCTTTGCCCGGCGCCGAGACGATCACCTTGCCGGCGCCGGCGGCCAGATGCGCAGCAGCCTTGGCGCGCTCGGTGAACAGCCCGGTGCACTCGAACACCACGTCGATCGCTTCGGCTTTCCACGGCAACTCGGCAGGATTGCGGATGGCGCTCACGGCGATTCGGTCACAGTTGACCGTCAGGCTTTCATGGTCGGCTTCGACCTGTGCATCGAACGCGCCGTGCACGCTGTCATATTTGAGCAGGTGAGCGTTCATCGCACTGTCGCCCAGGTCGTTGATGGCGACGACCTGAAGGTCTTGGCGGTAGCCTTGGGTATACAGTGCGCGCAGGACGTTGCGACCAATGCGGCCGAATCCGTTGATGGCGATACGTAGAGTCATGGCAGTACCTCTGGCGGTCGAAGTGAAACCTGTGGCACAAAGTAGCTTCACTGAAACGGTTTTGTTGTTGGAATTACAAGATTATTCACTCTCCGATAGAAAACAAGCCTTTTTGATGGCAGTATTTTGTTTAAATATACAACGAGCGGTTAGGCGCATCGCCTTTCCTGACGCTGCGACCCGCCCCTGCCTTGAGCCTAGGCGGCATTCGCTGGAAGGGGAAACGCCTGGCAAACCGCCCTTACCCATAGCCTGGAGTCCAGTACATGCACCCGCGCATCCTTGAGGTCACCCAACGGCTGATCGAACGCAGCCGTGCCACCCGCGCACGCTACCTGCAGCTGATTCGTGGCGCGGCCAGTGACGGACCCATGCGGGCCAGCCTGCAATGCGCCAACTTCGCCCACGGCGTGGCGGGTTGTGGCAGCGACGACAAGCAGACCCTGCGCCTGATGAATGCGGCCAACGTCGCCATCGTCTCGGCCTACAACGACATGCTTTCGGCCCACCAGCCCTACCTGCACTTCCCCGAACAGATCAAACAGGCGCTGCGCGACGTCGGTTCGGTCGGCCAGTTCGCTGGCGGGGTGCCGGCCATGTGCGATGGTGTCACCCAGGGCGAACCGGGCATGGAGCTGGCCATCGCCAGCCGCGAAGTGATCGCCATGTCTACCGCCGTTGCGCTGTCGCACAACATGTTCGACGCCGCCCTGATGCTGGGCATCTGCGACAAGATCGTGCCTGGCCTGATGATGGGGGCGTTGCGTTTCGGTCACCTGCCGACCGTGTTCGTACCCGGCGGGCCGATGGTCTCGGGCATCTCCAACAAGCAGAAGGCCGACGTGCGCCAGCGCTATGCCGAGGGCAAGGCCAGCCGCGAGGAGTTGCTGGAGTCGGAAATGAACTCCTACCACAGCCCCGGCACCTGCACCTTCTACGGCACCGCCAACACCAACCAGTTGGTCATGGAAGTAATGGGCCTGCACCTGCCAGGCGCCTCGTTCGTCAACCCCTATACGCCGCTGCGCGATGCCCTGACCGCCGAGGCGGCGCAGCAGGTCACGCGCATGACCAAGGCCAGCGGCAACTTCATGCCGCTGGGTGAAATCGTCGATGAAAAGGCCCTGGTCAACGCCATCGTCGCCCTGCATGCCACTGGGGGCTCGACCAACCACACCCTGCACATCCCGGCGATCGCCCAGGCGGCGGGTATTCAGCTCACCTGGCAGGACATGGCCGAACTCTCCGAAGTGGTGCCGACCCTGTCCCACGTCTACCCCAACGGCAAGGCCGACATCAACCACTTCCAGGCTGCCGGCGGCATGGCGTTCCTGATCCGCGAGCTGCTCGATGCCGGGTTGCTGCATGAGGACGTCAACACCGTGGCCGGTCATGGCCTGCGCCGCTACACCCAGGAGCCGTTCCTCGATAACGGCAAACTGGTATGGCGCGAAGGCCCGCAGCAGAGTCTCGATGAGACCATCCTGCGCCCAGTGGCGCGGCCGTTCTCGGCCGAGGGCGGGTTGCGCGTCATGCAAGGCAACCTGGGCCGCGGCGTGATGAAGGTATCGGCGGTGGCGCCGGAGCACCGAGTGGTCGAGGCTCCGGCACGGATCTTCCACGATCAGCAGTCGTTGGCCGAGGCGTTCAAAGCCGGCGACCTGGAGTGCGATTTCGTGGCCGTGGTGCGCTTCCAGGGCCCGCGCTGCAACGGCATGCCCGAGCTGCACAAGCTGACGCCTTACCTGGGCGTGCTGCAGGACCGCGGCTACCAGGTGGCGCTGGTGACCGACGGGCGCATGTCGGGCGCTTCGGGCAAGATCCCGGCGGCCATTCATGTCTGCCCGGAAGCGTTCGATGGTGGGCCGCTGGCAAGATTGCGCGATGGTGATAGGGTACGGGTCGATGGCGTCGAAGGCACGTTGCAGGTGATGGTGTCGGCCGAAGAGCTGGCCAGTCGTGACCTGCCAGCCGCGCCCCAGGGCAACGACCTGGGCTGCGGCCGTGAGCTGTTCGGCTTCATGCGCATGGCGTTCAGCCCGGCCGAGCAGGGCGCGAGCGCCTTCACCTCGGCTCTGGAGAACCTCAAATGAAGGACCTGCTGGTTGGCGACATCGGTGGCACCAATGCCCGTTTTGCTGTGTGGCGTGACAATCAGCTGCACGAAGTCCAGGTCTTTGCGACGGCGGACTACACCAGTCCCGAGCAAGCCATCGAAACCTACCTCGAAGGCCACGGCATCGTCCGTGGTCAACTCAGGGCGGTCTGCCTGGCGGTGGCAGGCCCGGTCGACGGCGATGAATTTCGCTTCACCAACAACCACTGGCGGTTGAGCCGCAGCGCCTTTTGCAGCAGGCTGCAGGTCGAGCACCTGGTATTGATCAACGATTTCACCGCCATGGCGCTGGGCATGACCCGGCTGCGCCAGGGCGAGTACCGCGAGGTGTGTCCAGGCCAGGCCGATCCGTTGCGTCCGGCCTTGGTGATTGGCCCGGGCACCGGGCTGGGCGTAGGCTCGCTGCTGCGCGTGGGCGAACGGCGCTGGCAGGCGCTGCCCGGCGAAGGCGGGCATGTCGACCTGCCGGTGGGCAATGCCCGTGAAGCGGCGATTCATCAGCAGATCCATGGCCAGATCGGGCATGTCAGTGCCGAGACCGTACTCAGTGGTGGCGGGCTGGTGCGTCTGTACCAGGCCATGTGCGTCATCGATGGCGACACACCGCGACACCAGACCCCGGCGCAGATCACCGATGCGGCCCTGGGCGGCGAGCCGCGGGCGCTGGCGGTGGTCGAGCAGTTCTGTCGCTTCCTCGGGCGCGTGGCCGGTAACAATGTCCTGACCCTGGGCGCGCGTGGCGGGGTTTATATTGTCGGCGGCGTCATTCCGCGCTTCGCCGAATTGTTTCTGCGCAGCGGCTTTGCCACCAGCTTCGCCGACAAGGGTTGCATGAGTGGCTACTTCGCCGGCGTGCCGGTGTGGCTGGTCACCGCAGAATTCTCTGGACTGCTGGGCGCGGGGGTGGCATTACAGCAGACGCTGCACGATTGATCGGGGGCCGCAGCGCAGCCCCTTTGACCAAGCAGGCGACGAAGACCTGCGAAAACAAGAGGGCGGGACACCTTGAGCACTGCCGGAAAATCCATCCTGATGGTCGACGACGATCGGGAAATTCGTGAACTGCTGCAAACCTACCTGAGCCGCGCCGGCTTCCAGGTGCACGCCGAAGCCGATGGCAAGGGCTTTCGCCGCGCCCTGGAAAACACGCCCTGCGACCTGGTGATCCTCGACGTCATGCTGCCCGACGAAGACGGCTTCAGCCTGTGCCGCTGGGTGCGCCAGCATCCACGCCAGTCACGGGTACCGATCATCATGCTCACCGCCAGCTCCGATGAAGCCGATCGCGTCATCGGCCTGGAACTGGGCGCCGATGACTACCTGGGCAAACCCTTCAGCCCGCGTGAACTGCAGGCGCGCATCAAGGCCCTGCTGCGCCGCAGCGAGTTCGGCCAGGCGGCGCCAGCCAGTGCCGTGCTGGCCTTCGATGACTGGCGACTGGATACCATCAGCCACCGGCTGTTCCACCGTGACGGCGAAGAGGTAATTTTGTCCGGTGCCGACTTCGCCCTGCTCAAGCTGTTTCTCGATCACCCGCAGCAGATCCTCGACCGCGACACCATCGGCAATGCCACCCGTGGCCGCGAGCCGATGCCGCTGGACCGCATCGTCGACATGGCGGTCAGTCGCCTGCGCCAACGGCTGCGCGACACCGACAAACCGCCGCGGCTGATCCGTACCGTGCGTGGCAGTGGTTACCTGCTGGCAGCCCATGTCTGCTGCGCGGGCTGAGCGGCGCTGGCGCTTGCTGCCACGCTCGCTGCTCGGGCGCATGCTGCTGCTGACCTTGCTCGTGGTGCTGCTGGCCCAGGGGCTGTCGAGCTTCATCTGGGTCGCGCAACTGCGCGCCAGCCAGGTGCAAGGGCTGCGCGCCAGTGCTGCAAGCCTGGCCCATTCGATGAGCGCCAGCGTCAGCTATTTTCGCTCGCTGCCGGTGGCGTATCGGCCCATGGTGCTCGACCAGCTGCGCAGCATGGGCGGGACGCGGTTCTTCGTGTCGCTCAACGACAAGCCGCTGGATATGCCGCTGCTCCCGGTCACCCCGCGCAAGCAGGCGGTGATCGAGGTGTTCCAGCAGGTGCTACGCGAGCGCCTCGGTCCTCAGGTGGAGATTTCCGTCGAGTTCGTCGGCCCCGACGACCTGCGTATTTTCAACAGCGGCCTGAAGCTCGATGAGCTGCCACGCTCCTGGGCGCATTATTCGCTGACCCTCGAACCGCTCAACCCGCCTGTGCTGGTGACCCAGATCCGCCTGGGCGAGGGCGAGTGGCTGTACATCGCTTCGTTGATGCCAGAGCCCTACACCAGCCTGGAAGCCGAGCGCTTGCCGCGCCAGCAGATCGGCTTCATCGTCCTCACCACGGCACTGTTGCTGCTGTTCATCGGCTTGTTGGTGCACTGGCAGAGCTGGCCGCTCAAACGCCTGGCGCGGGCTGCGCGCGATCTGTCGCTGGGTGCCGATGTTGCGCCAGTGCCTGAAGGCGGGGGCAGTGAGGTGGTCGAGGTAGGCCGCGCGTTCAACAGCATGCGCGAGCGCATCAGCCGCTATCTGACCGAGCGTGCGCAACTGTTCAGCGCCATTTCCCACGACCTGCGTACGCCGATTACGCGCTTGCGCCTGCGCGTCGAGCTGCTCGACGACGAACGTCTGCAGGCCAAGTTCAGCCAGGACCTGGACGAGCTGGAGTTGTTGGTCAAGGGCGCGCTGCAATGCGTCAAGGACACCGACATCCACGAAAACATCGAACCGGTCGACCTCAACCAGGTGCTGGAGATCCTCGCCGAACCCTATCTGGGCGACGGCCGCATCACCGTCGAAGGGCGTGCGTTGGCGCCGTATCCGGGTAAGCCCCTGGCGTTACGCCGCTGCATTGGCAACCTGATCGACAATGCCATCAAGTACGGCCAGCGGGCGCGTCTGCGCATCATCGACAGTGCCGAGGGCTTCGTCCTGCAGGTCGACGACCAGGGGCCGGGGGTGCCGCAACAGCAGATGGAGCAGGTGTTCGAGCCGCATTTTCGCCTGGCCGGGCAGCAGCAGGGCTACGGCCTGGGCCTGGGTATCGCACGCAACATCGCCCATAGTCATGGCGGCGAGGTGAGTTTGCTCAACCTGCGCGAGGGCGGCTTGCGGGTCACGCTGCACCTGCCACGGGGCAGCGACTGAGTATGTCACCGGTCGGTGACATACCCGCTCGGGTTCGTGACATCCCGGCCAGGACGGCTGGTTAGACTCTGCACACCACTAGCAAGGAACGCGCTGGGCATGAAGCACGATCATCATCCGTTTGCCAGCGAGCTGGACGCGCCGGTTCATGCAACCTGGCTCGCCAATGAAGGCCTGCGTCTGCTGGCATTCGCCAAGGCCGCCAAGCTCCCCGAGGGCTTCGGCGATCTCGATGCGGTCGGCTGCCTGGCGCCGGGGGCCGTGGCCCAGACGCTGACCACCGCGCGCATGACCCATTGCTTCGCCCTCGCGCACCTCCAGGGCATCCCTGGCTGCCTGGCCCTCGCCGAGCATGGCGTCGCGGCCTTGCGCGGCGCGTTGCACGATTCGACCCATGGCGGCTGGTACGCCTGCGCCAAGCAGACTGCCGAGGGCGTCAAGACGGCCTACCTGCACGCCTTCGTCGCGCTGGCAGCGAGCTCGGCGACATTGGCCGGGGTCGCCGCGGCGCCGGCGCTGCTGGCAGACGCTGTGCAGGTGCTCGAGCAGCGGTTCTGGTGCGAGCAGGAGGGGGCGCTGCTGGAAAGCTTCTCGCGCACCTGGGGGCAGCCTGAGGGCTATCGCGGCGCCAACAGCAACATGCATGCAACCGAAGCCTTCCTCGCGCTGGCCGACGCCACCGGCGACACATCGTGGCTGCAGCGGGCCTTGCGCATTGCCGAACGTATCATCGGCAGCCATGCCGCTGCCCATGGTTATCGGGTCGTCGAGCATTTCGACGCGGCCTGGCAACCGTTGCCGCACTACAATGCCGAGCGACCCGCCGACCTGTTCCGTCCCTACGGCACCACACCTGGGCATGCCCTGGAATGGGCACGCTTGTTACTACACCTGGAGGCCAGCCTGCAGTTGGCCGGGCTCGCGGCACCCGAGTGGTTGCTGGCTGGCGCCCGCAGCCTGTTTGCCAGCGCCTGTGAGCTGGCGTGGGCGGTCGACGGTGAGCCAGGTTTCGTCTACACCCTGGACTGGGATAACCGCCCGGTCGTCCGCCAGCGCCTGCACTGGGTGCATGCCGAGGCCTGCGCGGCAGCGGCTGCGCTGCTGCGCAGAACCGGCGATGCCCAGTACCAGCAGTGGTACCAGCGTGTGTGGCGCTTCATCGACCGCTGCTTCATCGACCGCGCTGCCGGTAGCTGGCACCACGAACTCGATGAGCACAACCGTCCGGCCGGCACGTTGTGGCCCGGCAAGCCGGACCTTTATCACGCCTACCAAGCGGTCCTTCTGCCGCAACTGCCGCTGGCCCCAGGCCTTGCCCGCTCACTCTCGGCTTATGTAACCAAACGATGACATTCATGCATCGCTTCGTTACCTGGCGAAGCGTGCCTGCTGATTACACTCCATGCCATGCAAGCGATCGACTTGCCCGGCATAACAACAAGAAAGGTATTTCGATGAATCCGACACTGCGTCTCGCCGCTGCCATTTCCCTCGCTTCGCTCATGCCACTGAGCGCGTCTGCCGCCGATGCCAAAGGCACGGTCGAGGTCGTGCACTGGTGGACCTCCGGCGGTGAAAAAGCCGCTGTCGATGTGCTCAAGGCCCAGGTCGAGAAAGATGGCTTCACCTGGAAGGACGGCGCGGTTGCCGGCGGTGGCGGCGCCACGGCCATGACCGTGCTCAAGAGCCGCGCGGTCGCCGGCAACCCGCCTGGCGTCGCTCAGATCAAGGGGCCGGACATCCAGGACTGGGCTGCCACCGGCTTGCTCGATGCCGATGTGCTCAAGGATGTCGCCAAGCAGGAAAAATGGGATGCGCTGCTCGACAAGAAGGTTGCCGATACCGTGAAGTACGACGGTGACTACGTGGCCGTTCCCGTCAACATTCACCGCATCAACTGGCTGTGGATCAACCCCGAGGTGTTCAAGAAGGCCGGCATCGACAAGGCGCCGAGCAACCTCGACGAGTTCTACGCCGCCGCCGAGAAACTCAAGGCCGCAGGTTTCATCCCCTTGGCCCACGGCGGCCAGCCCTGGCAGGACAGCACCGTGTTCGAAAGCGTAGTGCTGTCGGTGATGGGCCCGGAGGGGTACAAGAAAGCCCTGGTCGATCTCGATGAAAAAGCCCTGACCGGGCCCGAGATGGTCAAGTCGTTGACCGAACTCAAAAAAGTTGCCACCTACATGGACCCGGACGGCAAGGGCCAGGACTGGAACCTGGAAGCGGCCAAGGTCATCAACGGCAAGGCCGGCATGCAGATCATGGGTGACTGGGCCAAGAGCGAATGGACGCTGGCCAAGAAAACCGCCGGCAAGGACTACCAGTGCGTGGCCTTCCCCGGCACCGAAAAGGCGTTTCTCTACAACATCGACTCGCTGGTGGTGTTCAAGCAGAACGACGCCGGTACGGCGGCTGGCCAGCAGGACATTGCACGCAAGGTCCTCGGTGAAGACTTCCAGAAAGTCTTCAGCATCAACAAGGGCTCGATCCCGGTGCGCAACGACATGCTCGCCGACATGGGCAAGTACGGTTTCGACGCCTGCGCCCAAACTTCGGCCAAGGACTTCCTGGCCGATGCGCGCAGTGGCGGTCTGCAGCCGAGCATGGCGCACAACATGGCCACCACGCTTGCGGTGCAGGGCGCCTTCTTCGATGTGGTGACCAACTACATCAACGACCCCAAGGCCGACCCGGCCGATGCGGCGAAGAAACTGGCCTCGGCGATCAAGGCTGCCCAGTAGGCGGCAGTTCAGACGCTTGCGCGGCCTTCGTCGCGCCAGGACCGCCGAGCGGTCCCGGAACCCGGCAGCGCAGGCCCTTCGGAACAGTTCTGCCATTCGGCGTTGGGGCTGCTAGGCAGCCCTTTTCGCGACCCAAGGCCGCTGCCACGAACCCTGTGACAGCGCTTTAAAGGTGACCCATGACTACAGCGACCGCCCAATTGCGGGCCACTCCCCTGGACGCGCTACAGCGCTGGCTACCGAAACTGGTGCTGGCGCCGAGCATGTTCATCGTTCTGGTGGGGTTCTACGGCTACATTCTCTGGACCTTTGTCCTGTCCTTCACCACCTCCACCTTCCTGCCCACCTACAAATGGGCGGGGCTGGCGCAGTACACGCGGTTGTTCGACAACGATCGCTGGTGGGTGGCGAGCAAGAACCTGCTGGTGTTCGGCGGATTGTTCATTGCCGTGAGCCTGGCGATCGGCGTGCTGCTGGCCGTGCTGCTGGACCAGCGCATTCGTCGCGAAGGCTTCATCCGCACCATTTACCTGTACCCCATGGCGCTGTCGATGATCGTCACCGGTACGGCGTGGAAATGGCTGCTCAACCCTGGCATGGGCCTGGACAAGCTGCTGCGCGACTGGGGCTGGGAGGGCTTTCGCTTCGACTGGCTGATCGACCCGGACCGGGTGGTGTACTGCCTGGTGATCGCTGCCGTGTGGCAGGCCTCGGGGTTCATCATGGCGATGTTCCTGGCCGGCCTGCGTGGGGTCGATCAGTCGATCATCCGCGCAGCGCAGATCGATGGCGCCAGCCTGCCACGCATTTACTGGACTGTGGTGCTGCCCAGCCTGCGCCCGGTGTTTTTCAGCTCGCTGATGATCCTTTCGCACATCGCGATCAAGAGCTTCGACCTGGTGGCGGCGATGACCGCCGGTGGTCCGGGGTACTCATCGGACCTGCCAGCGATGTTCATGTACTCGTTCACCTTCAGTCGCGGCCAGATGGGCATGGGCTCGGCCAGCGCGATCCTCATGCTCGGAGCGATCCTGGCGATCCTCGTGCCGTACCTGTATTCGGAACTGCGGAGCAAGCGCCATGCATGATCCAGCCGTCAAACCGGCGCTGAGCCTGAGCCGCGTCGTCATCTACGCCGTCTTGCTGGTCGCGGTGCTGCTGTACCTGGTGCCGCTGGTGGTGATGCTGCTCACCAGCTTCAAGACCCCCGAAGACATCAGCGCCGGCAACCTGCTCAGCTGGCCTGCGGTGATCACCGGCATTGGCTGGATCAAGGCCTGGGACACGGTCAGTGGTTACTTCTGGAACTCGATCATGATCACCGTGCCGGCGGTGCTGATCTCTACCGCGATCGGCGCGCTGAACGGTTATGTGCTGTCGATGTGGCGCTTCCGTGGCTCGCAGCTGTTCTTCGGCTTGCTGCTGTTCGGTTGCTTCCTGCCATTCCAGACAGTGCTGCTGCCTGCTTCGTTCACCCTCGGCAAACTGGGCCTGGCCAGCACCACCACCGGTCTGGTGCTGGTCCACGTGGTGTACGGACTGGCGTTCACCACGCTGTTCTTCCGCAATTTCTACGTCGGCATACCCGACGCGCTGGTCAAGGCGGCGCGTCTGGATGGCGCAGGGTTCTTCACCATTTTCCGGCGCATCATCCTGCCGATGTCGACGCCGATCATCATGGTCTGCCTGATCTGGCAGTTCACCCAGATCTGGAACGACTTCCTGTTCGGGGTGGTCTTTTCCAGCGGCGATTCCCAGCCGATCACCGTGGCGCTCAACAACCTGGTCAACACCAGCACGGGGGCCAAGGAATACAACGTCGACATGGCAGCGGCGATGATCGCCGGCCTGCCCACCCTGCTGGTGTACGTCGTGGCAGGCAAGTATTTCGTCCGCGGGCTCACGGCCGGCGCAGTCAAGGGGTAAGTCATGGCAACGCTTGAACTTCGCAATGTAAACAAGACCTTCGGCAGTGGCCTGCCCGACACCCTCAAGGACATCCAGCTGGCGATCAAGGACGGTGAATTCCTGATCCTGGTGGGCCCGTCCGGGTGCGGCAAGTCGACGTTGATGAACTGCATCGCCGGCCTTGAAACCATCAGTGGCGGCGCCATCCTGATCGACGACCAGGATGTCAGTGGCATGAGCCCGAAGGATCGCGACATCGCCATGGTGTTCCAGTCCTACGCGCTGTACCCGACCATGACCGTGCGCGGCAACATCGAGTTCGGCTTGAAGATCCGCAAGATGGACCCGGCAGCCATCGACGCGGAAGTCGCGCGCGTGGCCAAGCTGCTGCAGATCGAGCACTTGCTCGAGCGCAAGCCGTCGCAGCTCTCGGGCGGTCAGCAGCAGCGCGTGGCGATGGGCCGGGCGCTGGCGCGGCGGCCGAAGATCTACCTGTTCGACGAACCGCTGTCGAACCTCGACGCCAAGCTGCGCGTTGAGATGCGCACTGAAATGAAACTGATGCACCAACGCCTGAAAACCACCACGGTCTACGTCACCCACGACCAGATCGAAGCCATGACCCTGGGCGACAAGGTGGCGGTGATGAAGGACGGCATCATCCAGCAGTTCGGCACCCCGCAGCAGATCTACAACGACCCGGCCAACCAGTTCGTCGCCAGCTTCATCGGCTCACCGCCCATGAATTTCATACCCGTGCGCCTGACGCAGCAGGACGGGCGGATGATGGCGCCGCTCGACAGCGGCCAGGCACGCTGCGAATTGCCGTTGGGGCCAGCCGATGCGGCGCTGCAGGGCCGCCAGGTGATCCTCGGCATTCGCCCCGAGCAGATCAGCCTTGGGGGCGGGGAGGGCAATGGCCTGCCGGCGATCCGCGCAGAGGTGCAGGTGACCGAGCCGACCGGGCCAGACTTGCTGGTATTCGTCACCCTCAACCAGACCAAGGTCTGCTGCCGTTTGGCACCCGATACCCACTGCCGGGTCGGCGACAGCCTCACGCTGCAGCTTGACCCGGCCCGGGTGCTGCTGTTCGACGCCGACAGCGGCGAGCGCTTGCACCTGGCCAGCAACACCACCGCAGTGAAGGACAACGTGGCTCATTTCGTGGGCCGCTGACTCGTCTACACCATCAATAAGAAAAAGAGGACGCAAAGGGATGGAACAGCGCAATCGCATCAAAACACTGGGCTCGCTGGCTCTGCTTGCCGTGGTTGGCAGCAGCGGCGCCCAGGCTGCCGAAGCATTTTCCAGCGAATCGAAATGGATGAGTGGGGATTGGGGCGGAGCTCGCACCGAGTTGCTGGACAAGGGCTACGACTTCACCCTCGACTACGTCGGTGAGGTGGCCGGTAACCTCAATGGCGGCTACAACGACGACAAGACAGCCCGCTACAGCGACCAGTTCGCCCTTGGCGCACACCTGGACTTGCAGAAGATCTTCGGTTGGCACGACGCCGAGTTCAAGTTGGGGATCACCGAGCGCAGTGGTCGCAACCTGTCCAACGACCGCATCAGCGACCCGCGCGCCGGGCAGTTCAGCTCGGTACAGGAAGTCTGGGGGCGCGGCCAGACGTGGCGCCTGACCCAGCTGTGGGTCAAGCAGAAGTACTTCGATGGCGCCCTGGACGTGAAATTCGGCCGCTTCGGCGAGGGCGAGGACTTCAACAGTTTCCCCTGCGACTTCCAGAACCTGGCGTTCTGTGGCTCGCAGGTGGGCAACTGGGTGGGCGGCATCTGGTACAACTGGCCGGTCAGCCAGTGGGCGCTGCGGGTCAAGTACAACATCACTCCGGAATTCTTCGTCCAGGTGGGCGCGTTCGAGCAAAACCCCTCGAACCTGGAAACCGGCAATGGCTTCAAGCTCAGCGGCAGCGGCACCAAGGGTGCCATCTTGCCAGTGGAGGCGGTCTGGTCGCCGAAGGTCAATGGCTTGCCGGGCGAATATCGACTCGGTTACTACTACAGCACCGCTGACGCCGAGGATGTCTACAAGGATGTCAACGGCAACCCGCAGGGCATCAGCGGCGCTGGCTTCAAGTCGCATTCGAGCAAGCATGGCTGGTGGGTCGTGGCGCAGCAGCAGATCACCGCGCAGGGCGGCGACGTCAACCGCGGCCTGAGCCTGTTCGCCAACTTCACCGTGCATGACAAGGCGACCAACGTGGTCGACAACTACCAGCAGGTGGGCCTGGTCTACAAAGGCGCCTTCGATGCACGGCCCAAGGACGACATCGGCTTCGGCATCGCCCGCATCCACGTCAACGACGACGTCAAGAAACGCGCCCAGCAGCTCAATGCGCAGAACGGCATCGACGATTACGACAATCCAGGCTTCCTGCCGTTGCAGCGTACCGAGTACAACGCCGAGCTCTACTACGGCTTCCACGTCACCAATTGGCTGACCGTGCGGCCTAACCTGCAGTACATCAAGAGCCCAGGCGGGGTGGATGAGGTCGACAATGCACTGGTGGCAGGGTTGAAGATTCAGTCGTCATTCTAAGCTTAGTTGTTGTAAATTTACGCCAATCCACACTCGGCTCCCGGCACCCACTGGCTTGCAGTGGTTGTCGGGAACGGGCCGAGACAGCGCTATCTCAAACAACAAGAGCTTGGAACCATGCCTGAACATCCGCTCCATCGCTTCTTCACCTCGCAGCGGCCCAGGCCGACCTTCGAGTGGGAGCGTTACCAGCAGCGCGATGTGCTGATCATCGATCACCCCCGTTGCCAGGCGGTATTCAGTCGCCAGGGTGCGCAACTACTGCACTTTCAACCGGCCGGGGAGCGGCCGTGGTTATGGTGCGCCGAACAATGGCCGCAAGTGGGCGCGATTCGCGGTGGTGTGCCGGTCTGCTGGCCCTGGTACGGGCGTCACCCCAGCGAGGATTTGTGGCCGGCGCACGGTTGGGCGCGGCTGCTCGACTGGAAGCTGGTGGACAGCCGCGAAGACGCTGACGGCGTTACCCTGAAATGGCGCCTCGACCTGTGCGACTGGCAGGTCGATCTGCATGCGCGCCTGGGTAATCGCATGGAATTGAGCCTGAGCACCGAGCATCAGGACAGCGAACCGTGCCAGCTGAGCCATGCGCTGCTGGCCTACTGGCGCATCAGTGACGTGTCTGAGATAGCGCTGTCTGGCCTTGAAGACATCGAAGGTTATGACCGCCTGAACCGCCAGCGCTGCCGGGAGCAGGGGGCGCTGAGGCTCAGGGGCGGCTGCCAGAAGGTCTATCCAGGTACTGCGCGAGTGCAGCTCAATGACCCGGCCTGGGAGCGCGAGTTGTGCATCGATACCGGCGACAGCGACGACACCGTGGTGTGGCATCCGGGCAACCGGCCGCTGATGGGCGTCAGTGGCCGCGAGTGCCAGGGCTTCGTCTGTGTCGAAGCGGCCAGCGGCAGCGACGAGGGCCTGAGCCTGGCACCCGGTCAACGGGCTCACCTGCGCCTGCAGGCGCACCGGCTCAATTGAGTTCGTCGTCCTCGATCGGGTAGCGGCTGGCGTTGAGGCTTTCCTTGATCTTGCGCAGATGGGGCTGGAAATCCACGCCACGGCGCAGGGTCATGCCGGTAGCCAGCACATCGAGCACGGTCAGTTGAATGATGCGCGAGGTCATCGGCATGTAAATGTCGGTATCTTCCGGCAGGGGAATGTGCAGGCTCAGGCTGCAGGCCTGCGCCAACGGTGATCCGGCCGCCGTGATGCCCAGGACCGAAGCGCCGTTTTCCCTGGCCAGGCGGGCCACTTCGACCAGCTCGCGGGTGCGCCCGGTGTAGGAGATGATCACGAACAGATCGCCGGTGTGGGCTACCGAAGCC
The DNA here is from genome assembly GCF_052041965.1 of Pseudomonas sp. SMSB3. Classification (NCBI taxonomy): domain Bacteria; kingdom Pseudomonadati; phylum Pseudomonadota; class Gammaproteobacteria; order Pseudomonadales; family Pseudomonadaceae; genus Pseudomonas; species Pseudomonas sp. SMSB3. Next base: position 378,311 of record NZ_JBKGGV010000001.1, read on the forward strand.
AGCATGCGCTGCATCAGCACATCGGCATGGGCCGACACTGCCAGGTTGAAGCGAAAGAACTTGTGCTGGGCATCCAGGGCCACCGGCGCCGAGGCACCCAGGCCGAAGAAGTGGATCTGCCGGGCCTGGATCATCATGTCCACCGCGCGGCTGACCTGTTGCGGGTCCAGTTGCTGGCAGGCGCTGTCGAGCGAGGCGATGGCGCTGCCGAAGATTTTCTGGGTATAGGCCGCTGGATCGTCATCGGCGGCCACGGCGCGGCTGACATAGGCCGCGCCGCTGGCCAGGCTCTGCGCCAGTTGCAGTTTGAGTTCCGGGTAGCCGCTGACGCCGAACGAGCGGCAGAAGCGGTTGACGGTCGGCTCGCTGACCTTGGCCGCCTGGGCCAGCGCGGCGATGCTGAAGCGAGTGGCTTGTTGCGGGTTGAGCAGGATGACTTCGGCGACTTTGCGTTCGGCCTTGTTCAGCTCGTCGAGGCGGCCCTGGATCTGCTCCAGGAGGTTACGCACGCGGTCCATGGTATGTCCTTGGGTCGGGAAGACAGCCGGCTGAGGGAGCAGCAGGCTTTATTGCAGGTCGTCTATCGTACTGTCGGGGCGTTATGCGCACCACTCGTCTGTAACGTTTAGGCAGTATGTTGTAGTTTTTACTACATTATTCCTTGAAAACCCGGTGTGAAACCGGTATTTCTAGTCCAACTTTAGGAAAGAAACCCAACATCATGGCTGCGATCAGTGTTGAACCTTGCACCTTCGCCCTGTTTGGCGCCCTCGGCGACCTGGCATTGCGCAAGCTGTTTCCTGCGCTTTATCAGCTCGACCGTGCCAACTTGCTGCACGCCGACACCCGGCTGCTGGCCCTGGCGCGCGAGCCGGGCAGCGCGCAGGAGCACCTGAACGACATCGAGGCGCACTTGCGCCGGCATGTGCCGGAAACCGATATCGAGCCCGCCGCCTTGGGTCGTTTCCTTGCTCGCTTGAGCTACCAGCACCTGGATTTCCTGCAAGCCGATGGTTACCAGGCGCTGGCCGAACAGGTGGTGGGCGAGCAGCCGCTGATTGCCTATTTCGCTACAGCAGCCGCCGTTTACGGGGCCATCTGTGAAAACCTCGACAAGGCAGGCCTGGCACCGCGCACCCGTGTCGTGCTGGAAAAACCCATCGGCCATGACCTTGAATCGTCGCGGCGGGTCAATGATGCGGTCGCGCGTTTCTTCCCGGAAAGCCGGGTCTATCGCATCGACCATTACCTGGGCAAGGAAACCGTCCAGAACCTCATCGCCCTGCGGTTCGCCAACAGCCTCTTCGAAACCCAGTGGAACCAGAATTCCATCTCCCACGTGGAAATCACCGTGGCCGAGAAGGTCGGCATCGAAGGCCGCTGGGGCTATTTCGACAAGGCTGGCCAGCTGCGTGACATGATTCAGAACCACCTGCTGCAGCTGCTGTGCCTGATTGCCATGGACCCCCCGAGCGAGTTGTCGGCCGACAGCATTCGTGACGAGAAGGTCAAGGTGCTCAAGGCCCTGGCGCCCATTACCGGGGAAGGCCTGACCACCCGCGTGGTGCGCGGCCAATACATCGCCGGCTACAGCGACGGCAAGCCCGTGCCGGGTTACCTCGAGGAAGACAACTGCAACGCCCAGAGCGACACCGAAACCTTCGTCGCCTTGCGTGCCGACATCCGCAACTGGCGCTGGTCCGGCGTGCCGTTCTACCTGCGTACTGGCAAGCGCATGCCGCAGAAGCTGTCGCAGATCGTCATTCATTTCAAGGAAACCCCGCACTACATCTTCGCCCCGGAGCAGCGCTTGCAAGTCGGCAACAAGCTGATCATCCGCTTGCAACCGGACGAGGGCATCTCCTTGCGGGTGATGACCAAGGAGCAAGGCCTGGACAAGGGCATGCAATTGCGCAGCGGCCCGTTGCAACTGAATTTTTCCGACACCTGGCGCAGTGCGCGGATTCCGGATGCCTACGAGCGCCTGCTGCTGGAGGTGATGCGCGGTAACCAGAACCTGTTCGTGCGCAAGGATGAAATCGAGTACGCCTGGAAGTGGTGTGACCAGTTGATCGCCGGTTGGCAAAGCGCGGGCGATGCGCCCAAACCTTACGCTGCCGGTTCCTGGGGGCCGATGAGCTCGATTGCATTGATTACCCGAGATGGGAGGGCATGGTATGGCGATATCTGAACTGCAACTGCCAGCATCCGTGAAGGCTCACGCGCTGGCCGACGCCAACGCCTTGGCCAGTACGCTGGCCGCTGACGTCGCGCAACGGCTAGGTGAAGCCATTGCGCGTAACGGTCAGGCTTGCGTGGTGCTGTCAGGCGGGCGCAGCCCGGTGCCGTTTCTGCAGCGACTGGCCAGTGAGCCGCTGGACTGGAGCAAGGTCACGGTGAGCCTGGCGGACGAACGCTGGGTACCGGTCGAACACCCCGACAGCAACGCCGGCCTGCTGGCCCGGCATCTATTCAAGGGGCCGGCGGCCAAGGCACGCTTCATAGGCCTCTATCGACAGGCGGAGAATGTCGATAACGCGGCGGCTGAAGCCGACCAGGCATTGGCCGACCTGCCCTCGATCGATGTGCTGGTGCTGGGTATGGGCGACGATGGCCACACTGCGTCGCTGTTCCCCAACAGCCCCAACCTGGCCGAGGCGCTGGACCCCGCTGGCAAGCGCCGCTGCTTGCCACTGCTGGCGCCGAGCGTGCCGCACCAGCGCCTGTCGATGACCCGCGCACTGCTGGCCAGCGCCGCGTTCACCGCGCTGTCCGTGCAAGGTCCGGGCAAACTCGCTACCCTGCGCGCCGCGCTGGCGGGCAACGACCTGTCCGAAATGCCGATTCGCGCCTTTCTTCACGACCCCCTGGACATCTACTGGTGCCCATGAGCCAAGGATCCACTGTCATGACCACCCTTGAACGCCCTCAGCCAAAGCTCTCGATGGCCGACAAAGCCGCGCGGATCGATGCCATTTGCGAAACGGCGCGCATCCTGCCGGTAATCACCATCGCCCGCGAGGAGGACATTCTGCCATTGGCTGACGCCTTGGCTGCTGGCGGTATCCGCACCTTGGAAGTGACCTTGCGTTCGCAGCATGGCCTGAAGGCCATCGAGGTGCTGCGTGAACAGCGCCCGGAGCTGTGCGTAGGCGCCGGCACGGTGCTCGATCGCAAGATGTTCGCCGCGGTCGAAGCGGCGGGCGCGCAGTTTGTGGTGACTCCGGGTATCACCGAGGACATTCTCGAGGCCGGGGTCGATAGCGAGATCCCGCTGTTGCCAGGCATCAGCACGCCGTCCGAAATCATGCTGGGCTATGCCCTGGGCTACCGCCGGTTCAAGCTGTTCCCTGCTGAGATCAGCGGCGGCGTGGCGGCGATCAAGGCATTCGGCGGGCCATTCGGCGACATTCGTTTCTGCCCGACCGGTGGGGTCAACCCGGCTAACGTGCGCAATTACATGGCCTTGCCCAATGTGATGTGCGTCGGCGGTACCTGGATGCTCGATAGCAGTTGGATCAAGAACGGCGATTGGGCGCGGATCCAGGCGTGCAGCGCCGAAGCGATGGCACTGCTGGACGCCAACTGATTTCGTTGTGTGCTTTACGGCTTATGGGGCGCTTGGTCGGCGCCCCTTTTTTTTTGTCTGCAGTAGTTCCAGGTGCTCAAGGAGTGCCGGCGTGCCGCGCCGTTATTCGCAGAGCCCAGGCTCGCCCATGCAGACCAACGAAAAAGCCCGCATCGAGGGATGCGGGCTTTTCTTGCGAACGGCCCAGGCTTAGGCCGCCTTGGCTTCCTGCTGGCTCAGCGAGCGGTTCAGCGCACTGAACAGCGCCTTGAAGCTGGCGGTGGTGATGTTCTCATCGATACCAACACCATGGACCGGGCGACCACCGGCCACGCGCAGTTCGATGTAGGCCGCCGCCTTGGCGTTGGTGCCTGCGCCGATGGCGTGTTCGTTGTAGTCCATGATTTCCACGGCGACCGGCAGACCGGCGACCAGGGCTTCCAGGGCGCCATTGCCCTTGCCGCGCCAATGCAGCGTGGTTTCGCCCTCGCCGGCGACTTCGACTTCCACCGCGCTGTGGCCGTTTTCTTCCTGCAGGCGGTGGCTGACCAGCGCATACGGCGCGTTGGCCTGCAGGTATTCCTTGTGCAGCAGGCTGTAGATCTGCTGCGCAGTCATTTCCAAGCCCAGGCGGTCGGTTTCGCTCTGCACCACCTGGCTGAACTCGATCTGCATGCGGCGCGGCAGGCTGATGCCGTATTCCTGCTCGAGCAGATAGGTAATGCCGCCTTTGCCCGACTGGCTGTTGACGCGGATCACCGCCTCGTAGCTGCGGCCGATGTCGGCCGGATCGATCGGCAGGTACGGCACTTCCCACACTTGACCGTCTTGCTGCTTGGCGAAGCCTTTGCGGATGGCATCCTGGTGTGAGCCGGAGAAGGCGGTGTGGACCAGGTCGCCTACGTAAGGGTGGCGTGGGTGCACCGGCAACTGGTTGCATTCCTCGACGACCTTGCGCACGCCGTCGATGTCGGAGAAGTCCAGCAGCGGGTCGATGCCCTGGGTGTAGAGGTTCAGTGCGAGGGTCACCAAGTCGACGTTACCGGTGCGCTCGCCGTTGCCGAACAGGCAGCCTTCGGCGCGATCGGCCCCGGCCATCAGACCCAGTTCGGTGGCAGCGATGCCGGTGCCGCGGTCGTTGTGGCAGTGCAGGCTGATGATCACGCTGTCACGACGGCTGACGTTGCGGCAGAACCACTCGATCTGGTCGGCATACACGTTGGGCGTGGAGACCTCCACGGTAGCCGGCAGGTTGAGGATGATCTTGTGCTCAGGCGTCGGGTTCCACACCTCGATGACGGCGTCGCAGACTTCCTTGGCGAATTCCATTTCAGTGGCGCTGAAGGTTTCAGGCGAATACTGGAAGGTCCATTGGGTGTCCGGCTGCTGGGCTGCGTATTTGACGAACAGTTTGGCGGCGTTCACTGCAATGTCCTTCACGCCCTGCTTGTCCTGGTTGAAGACGATGCGGCGGAACGACGGGCAGGTGGCGTTGTACAGGTGGACAATGGCTTTCTTGGCCCCGCGCAGCGACTCGAAGGTGCGCGCGATCAAGTCTTCACGGGCCTGGGTGAGCACCTGGATGGTGGTGTCGTCAGGAATGTGACCCTCTTCGATCAGCGTCCGCACGAAGTCGAAGTCGGTCTGCGAGGCCGATGGGAACGACGCCTCGATCTCTTTCACGCCCACCTGCACCAAGGTCTTCCAGAAGCGCAGCTTCTTCTCGGCATCCATCGGCTCGATCAGCGACTGGTTGCCATCACGCAGGTCCGAACTGCACCAGATCGGCGCCTGGGTGATGGTCTTCGATGGCCAGGTACGGTCAGGCAGGTCGATGGTTGGGAAGGCGCGGTATTTCTGCGAAGGGTCTTTGAGCATGGTCATGGAAGCGTTCCTGTTGTCTGCGGCCGAAAATCGGGCCTGCCGTGTGCTGACGAGATAAAGAGGCGAGGCGATGCGATTTAGCCTGGTAGTCGGGCGCTGACCAGGCAGAGGCTGCGGTGTTGTCGGAGCAGAATGAGGGTTTCGAGGGTTTTCATGCCCTCAAACTTAACCAGTGGGGTAGGGGAAGGCAAGCGTTGCAGAAAAATTGAGATAAATGCTTAAAAAAAGCGTATTTGCAAGATTTTGTGGCTGTTAGTTACTTGATAGGTAGAAATTTTTGCGCTGTCTTTTTCGATGGCGCAACTCGGGAGAAGTCGCACTAGCAGCTCGGATTTCCGCCTGGTTCACGGCTGGAAAGCGCCGATGAAGATCGCCGGGTCGACCCGCGCGTCATTGAGGCTAACGTTCCAATGCATGTGCGGACCCGTCGCCCGTCCGGTTGAACCGACCCGGCCAACCACTTCGCCGCGACGCAACTGCTGGCCGACCTGCACGTCGATCTTCGACATGTGGCAGAACATGCTGATGAATCCCTGGCCGTGGTCGACGAACACCGTGCGGCCGTTGAAGAAGTAGTCGCCTACCAGGATCACCTTGCCATTGGCAGGCGTCTTGATCGGCGTACCAGCTGGTACCGCGAAGTCCAGCCCGGCGTGGGGGTTGCGTTCTTCGCCGTTGAAGAAGCGGCGTACGCCGAACTTGCTCGACAGCGGCCCGTTGACCGGCTTGTCCAGGATCAGGTTGCTCGGCAGCACCTGGCTGAAGCTGCGGTAGGCCTTGATCTGCTCCGCCAGCTCGCGGTCGATGCGCTTGAGGTCGGCCGGGTTCGGGTTGACCTGCCGGGTGTTCTTGAGGGTGATGCGCTGTTCGGGGTACTGCTTGCTGCTGACGTTGAAGGCCAGGTTGCGCCCGCCCTGAGTCAGCACCGCAGTGCCCGGCTTCTGGGTCAGTGGAATGCCGACGATGGCCAGCCAGTTGTCCTGCTCCTTGACCACCAGCACCGGCTTACCGTCGAAGCGCGCACTGGGCGCTGCCGCCGCCGGCCCGAGGTCGACCACCGCCACGCCACCGGGCACGGGCTTGTTCAGTGTGCGGGTGATGTAGCTGGCCTGGGCACCTGCGGCCAGCAACAGGAGGGAAAGGGCGAGCAGGGGCATGAACAGGCGGGGCATGTGTCAGTCCAGTAGCGAGAGGGTGACCGGAGTCAGGTGATTGTCTTCGACGCGCACCTGCAGTTCGCCTTCGTTCAGGCGGGCTGTGAGGCGCTGGCCGTTGCGCGTCTGCTCGGCGCTGCGGATGGCCTGGCCATGCTCGTCGAGCAAGATGCTGTAGCCGCGCGCCAAGGTGGCCAGCGGGCTGACCACCTGCAGCGTTTGCAGCTGCGCCTGAAAGCGCTGGCGGCGATCCTTGAGCGCGTCGCGCATGGCCCGTGGCAGGCGTTCGGCCAGGCTGTCCAGGCGTTGCCCGAGGAGCTTCAAGGTGCGCCCAGGATGCTGCGCGGCCAGGCGCGTATCGAGCCGGCCGAGGCGCTCGCGGCGCTGGTTGAGGCTGAGCAGGAAGGCCCGGCGCAGGCGCATGTCCAGATCGTCCAGGCGCTGCGCCTGCTGACGCAGCCGTTCGCCTGGATGGCGTAGGCGGCGGGTCAGCGAATCGAGGCGCAGGCGGTCATGGGTGATGCGGTTGCGCATGCGCAGCAGCAGGCGTCGCTGCAGGCCGTCCAGGCGCTGTTGCAGGCCGCTGCTGTCAGGGGCCAGCAGCTCGGCGGCAGCCGAGGGCGTGGGCGCGCGGACGTCGGCGACGAAGTCGCTGATCGAGACATCGGTTTCGTGGCCGACGGCGCTGACGATCGGCGTGACGCAGGCCGCCACCGCGCGCGCCACGGCTTCTTCGTTGAAACACCAGAGGTCTTCCAGCGAGCCGCCGCCACGGGCCAGGATCAGCGCATCGAAACCTTGGCGATCGGCCTGTTGCAGGGCGTGGACGATTTGCCGGATCGCTTCGCGGCCTTGCACGGCAGTGGGAATCAGATTGAGCTCGACCTGCGGTGCGCGGCGACGGAACACGCTGATGATGTCGCGGATAACCGCGCCGGTGGGCGAGGTGATGATGCCGATGCGCTGCGGGTGGGCCGGCAGCGGCCGCTTGCGCTCGGCGCTGAACAGCCCTTCGGCGCCGAGCTTCTCCTTCAAGGCCTCGAAGGCCAGGCGCAGTGCGCCATCACCGGCAGGCTCGACGGTGTCGAGGATCAATTGATAATCGCCGCGCCCTTCGAACAGCGAAACCTTGCCGCGCACCCGCACCGCCAGGCCATCACGCAGGGCCTGGCGCACACGCAGTGCATTCTGCCGGAACAGTGCACAACGCACCTGGGCGCCGCTGTCCTTGAGGGTGAAGTACAGGTGCCCGGAGGCCGGACGGGCGAGGTTGGAGATTTCGCCTTGCACCCAGACACTGCGGAACACGTCTTCGAGCAGCACGCGAGCGCGGCCGTTGAGTTGGCTGACGGTGAGGACGTCGCGGTCCAGGCCGAGTCGTTCGAACGGGTCTTTGATCATCGGCGCATGATACGCGGCTGGCGTGCGATCTGATAGACGTTGCAAAGCGCGCCCGGCCCCTTTCCACCCTTGGCCATTGTCACTACGATGCAGCCTTCAAAGGAATGAGAGGCCAGTGACATGCTCGCCCAGTTACCCTTCGCCGGCCTCGACTGGCTGGCGATCCTGCTGGCCGTCGGCGCGGCCTACATCGTCTTCGGCATTGCCGGCTTTGGCACCGCGCTGGTCGCAGGCCCCGTGTTGATTCACTTCATGCCGCTGTCGCGGATCATCCCGCTGCTGGTGCTGTTGGACTTCGTCGCCGCCTTCGGCAACCTGCTACCGTCACGGCGTGACGTGGTACGCGGTGAGCTGCTGCGCTTGCTACCGTTCATGGCCCTGGGCTGCACCCTCGGCGTGCTGTTCCTGCTGCACTTGAAATCCGACTTGCTGTTGTTGCTGATGGGGCTGTTCGTCACCGGCTACGCCCTTTATAGCCTGGCAGTGAAGGTGCGCCCGTCGAACCTCTCTGGCTTCTGGGCCGTGCCGATGGGCACGGTGGGCGGGCTATTCGGGGCGTTGTTCGGCAGTGGCGGGTTTCTCTACGCGATCTACCTGAGCGCGCGACTGCAGGCCAAGGAACAGGTACGCGCCACCCAGAGCGCGCTGATCAGTTGCAGCACGATGGTGCGCCTGTCGCTGTTTTTGCTTGCCGGGGTGTATGCCGACGTCAGCCTGTTGCTGCTCGCCGCGTGCCTGCTGCCGTGCATGTTCGTCGGCCTGTGGATTGGGCGACGGGTGACCTTGAGGCTATCGCGCGAAGCCTTCGTGCGCCTGGTGACCTGGCTGGTGCTGGTCAGCGGCCTGGCGCTGATCGGTCGCTACCTGAGCGGCTGAGCTGTAGAATCGGGTGATTACCGCAGTCTGCAGGCCCGCCTCGTCCATGAACAGCAAAAGCATCATCGTCCCCAAACTGTCCACCGTCCCTGCCCACGAAGCCCGCGCGCGGGCCATCGTGCGCTGGTTGGTGCGCGAGAAGATCGTCGAGGAGCCGCTGAGCACCTGCGCCAGCACCGGCAATCGCATGGGCCACGCCCTGGCTGAAGGCGCGCGCAAGGTCGCACTGCACCCGGAGAAGCTGCCGTTCGGTCAGCCGGTCAATGGACTGGAAGTGGTGCTCAAGCGCTGCATCTATACGCCGACCGAACACTTTCTCGAAGAAGCCGGCTGCCCGCAGTGCCGCCGCGAAGTCGGCGAGCCGCTGTTCGAAAGCCTCGAGGAGTGGATGCCCGGTGTGAGCGACAATTTCACCTGCCCGCTGTGCGGCCACGAAGACGACATCAACGGGTTCATCTTCTTGCAGCCTTGCGCGTTCTCCAACCTGGGCTTCATTTTCAACAACTGGGGCGAAGCCGGCTTCACCCCGGCCTTCCTCGCCAGCTTCGCCGACTGGCTCGACCAGCCCGTGGCGGTTGTCCATGCTGGGGCCTGACGGCAGCTTGCCGCTCGTAGCGTGCCGCTCGTAGCGTGCCGCTCGTAGCGTGGGCGTCGATTTGCGTTGAGTGGAACGGGGTGGATGAGTATAATGGCGCGCTTCCATTTTTCCCGCCCGGGAGCCCCCGCGATGCTGCGTATCAGCCAAGAAGCCCTGACCTTCGACGATATCCTCCTTGTACCTGGCTACTCCGAGGTACTGCCCAATGAAGTCAGTCTCAAGACCCGTTTGACTCGTGGCATCGAGCTGAACATCCCGCTGGTTTCCGCTGCCATGGACACCGTCACCGAAGCGCGCCTGGCCATCGCCATGGCCCAGGAAGGCGGCATCGGCATCATCCACAAGAACATGACCATCGAGCAGCAGGCCGGCGAAGTGCGCAAGGTCAAGAAGTTCGAGGCTGGCGTGGTCAAGGACCCGATCACCATCGACGCCGACGCCACCGTGCGCGACCTGTTCGAGCTGACCCGCCTGAACAACATCTCCGGCGTTCCGGTACTGGAGAACGGTGACCTGGTCGGTATCGTCACCTCCCGCGACGTACGCTTCGAAAACCGCCTGGAAGCCCAGGTGCGCGACGTGATGACGCCCAAAGAGCGCCTGGTCACCGTCCGCGAAGGCGCCGACAAGAACGAAGTCCGCGAGCTGCTGCACAAGCACCGCCTGGAAAAAGTCCTGATCGTCGACGACAAGTTCACCCTCAAGGGCATGATGACCGTCAAGGACATCGAGAAAGCCAAGGCCTATCCCCTGGCCAGCAAGGACGACCAAGGTCGCCTGCGCGTCGGTGCTGCGGTCGGTACCGGCAAGGATACCGGCGAGCGCGTCGCTGCCCTGGTTGCCGCTGGCGTCGATGTGGTGGTGGTAGACACCGCCCACGGTCACTCCAAAGGCGTGATCGATCGCGTGCGCTGGGTCAAGGAAACCTACCCGCAGGTGCAGGTGATCGGCGGCAACATCGCCACCGGCGCTGCGGCCAAGGCCCTGGCCGAAGCCGGCGCTGACGCGGTCAAGGTCGGTATCGGCCCAGGCTCGATCTGCACCACCCGTATCGTCGCCGGTGTCGGCGTGCCGCAAATCAGCGCCATTGCCAACGTCGCCGCAGCCCTCGCAGGCACTGGCGTGCCGCTGATCGCCGACGGTGGTATCCGCTTCTCGGGTGACCTGTCCAAGGCCATCGTCGCCGGCGCGTCCTGCGTGATGATGGGCTCGATGTTCGCCGGTACCGAAGAAGCACCGGGCGAAGTCGAGCTGTTCCAGGGTCGGTCGTACAAGGCCTACCGCGGCATGGGCTCGCTGGGCGCGATGGCGCAGGCGCAAGGCTCCTCCGACCGTTACTTCCAGGACTCCTCGGCTGGCGCCGAGAAGCTGGTCCCGGAAGGTATCGAAGGCCGCGTGCCGTACAAAGGCGCACTGGCCGCGATCATCCACCAGCTGATGGGCGGCCTGCGTTCGTCCATGGGCTACACCGGCAGCGCCACCATCGAAGAGATGCGCACCAAGCCGGAATTCGTGCGCATCACCGGTGCCGGCATGGCCGAGTCCCATGTGCATGACGTGCAGATTACCAAAGAAGCGCCTAACTACCGCGTCGGCTGACGCCATCAGCGGCAAGCTTCGAGCTACAAGCTATAAGCGGTGGTCGCGTTGTCGCGACTGACGCGTTTTCCCCGATCAACTTGCAGCGTGCAGCGTGAAGCTTGCCGCTGCACCAGAGATTGAGTCATGGCCCTCGACATTCACGCCCACCGTATCCTGATCCTCGATTTCGGTTCCCAGTACACCCAGTTGATCGCCCGCCGCGTGCGCGAGATCGGCGTGTACTGCGAACTGCACCCGTTCGACATGGACGATGAGGCAATCCGCGAATTCAATCCGCGCGGCATCATCCTTGCCGGTGGCCCCGAGTCGGTCCACGAAGCCAACAGCCCGCGTGCCCCGCAGGCCGTGTTCGACCTCAACGTGCCGGTGCTCGGCATTTGCTACGGCATGCAGACCATGGCCGAACAGATGGGCGGCAAGGTGGCAGGTTCGGAGCTGCGCGAGTTCGGTTACGCGCGCGTCGACGTGGTCGGCAAGAGCCGTCTGCTCGATGGCATCGAAGACCACATCGATGCCGATGGCGTACTGGGCCTGGACGTGTGGATGAGCCACGGCGACAAGGTTACCCAGATGCCGGCCGACTTCCATGTGCTGGCCAGCACCCCGAGCTGCCCGATCGCCGGCATGTTCGATGATGCCCGCGGCTACTACGGCGTGCAGTTCCACCCGGAAGTGACCCACACCAAGCAAGGCGGTCGCATCCTGTCGCGTTTCGTGCAGGACATCTGCGGCTGCGAAGCCCTGTGGACCCCGTCCAACATCGTCGAAGACGCCATCGCCCAGGTGCGCGAGCAAGTCGGCTCGGCCAACGTCCTGCTGGGCCTGTCCGGCGGCGTCGACAGCTCGGTGGTTGCCGCGTTGCTGCACCGCGCCATCGGCGACCAGCTGACCTGCGTGTTCGTCGACAACGGCCTGCTGCGCCTGCACGAGGGTGATCAAGTGATGGCCATGTTCAAAGAGAACATGGGCGTCAAGGTGATCCGCGCCGATGCTGAAAAGCAGTTCCTCGACAACCTCGAGGGCGAAGCGGACCCGGAGAAGAAGCGCAAGATCATCGGTCGCACCTTCATCGACGTGTTCGACGCCGAAGCCAGCAAGCTTGAAAACATTCAGTTCCTCGCCCAGGGCACCATCTACCCGGACGTGATCGAATCGGCCGGTGCCAAGAGCGGCAAGGCCCACGTGATCAAGTCGCACCACAACGTCGGTGGCCTGCCTGAAGAAATGAACCTCAAGCTGGTCGAGCCGCTGCGTGAACTGTTCAAGGACGAAGTGCGCAAGATCGGCCTGGAGCTGGGCCTGCCGTACGACATGGTCTACCGCCACCCGTTCCCAGGCCCAGGACTGGGTGTGCGCATCCTCGGCGAAGTGAAGAAGGAATACGCCGACATCCTGCGCCGCGCCGACCACATCTTCATCGAAGAGCTGCGCAAGGCCGACTGGTATCACAAGACCAGCCAGGCCTTCGTGGTGTTCCAGCCGGTCAAGTCGGTGGGCGTCGTAGGCGACGGCCGTCGCTACGCCTGGGTCGTGGCCCTGCGCGCGGTGGAAACCGTGGACTTCATGACCGCACGCTGGGCGCACCTGCCCTACGAGCTGCTGGAAACCGTCAGCGGCCGTATCATCAACGAGATCGAAGGCATTTCGCGCGTCACCTACGACGTATCGAGCAAGCCGCCAGCGACCATCGAGTGGGAATGATCCCGCGTCCGGTCTAGGCCGTCAGCGCAACGCGCTTATCAAAGCCCGCCTAACAGCGGGCTTTTGCTTTTCCGGCATAGCGCACTCACTGCATGCCAGGCGGATGACCGAAATACGCTTTGTAGGCATGGCAGAAATTGGCCGGGTTGGCGTACCCCACCTGATACGCCACCTGCGAAACCTGCCAGCGGCGCTCGAGCAGCAGCAGGCGCGCCAGCTCCATGCGCTGCTCGCGCACGTACTGCAGGATCGAGCGGCCGAATGCCTGGCTGAATGCCCGGCGCAGGGTGCTTTCGCTCACGCCCAGTTGGCGGGCCAGCGCGGCGGCGGTAGGCGGGTTGGCCAGGTTGCTGTCGAGCACATGGCGGGCTTCGAAGGCCAGGTCACGCAGCCCGCGCATGGCCTTGCCAGGGGTCGGCTGCTCAGCACCGAAGTGGCTGGCCAGCTCCAGGACGATGGCCAGGCTCACGCTCTCGCAGTGCAGGCGCTTGAGTCCACCGGTGTAGGGGGACAGGTACAACTGTTGCAACAGGCGGCCAACCGTGGGGCACTGTGGCAGTTGGCTGAAGTGCATGCCGTCTGTAGCCAGCTTGAGCAGCGCCAGCAGTCGAGGCTCATCGGCTACCAGCTCACTCAGATAGCCGGCGGCAATCCGTACCCCGGCCATGCGCGCGTGGCTGTGTGCGGGCAGATGGTCCTGGGCTTCGCAGCGCTCACCCAGGCCCAGCAGGTGCAGCTGGCCGCTTTGGTAGGTATTGAGCGTGCCATCGACCCGGTGCTGCCAGGTGCCATCGAGTACCTGCACCACGCACAGACTGGGCGGCAGCACCTTGTCGATGCGCAGTGGCTCGGGAAACTGCAGGTTGCAATCGAAGTACTGCAGGCCCTGGTGCACGGTCTGCGCCCAATAGTGGCCCGTGGCGCTACCCATGACCCGCGCCGAGCGCGCATCCAGCACTCCGGCGCTGGCCAGTGAGCCGGGGCGATCATAGGAAAAAGCGGTATCCAGGTACGGACTGGTCGATGGCATGTGCGCTGGGCGTCCAAGTTGTCGGCGGCATGATGGCAAATGGTAACGCGTGCACATTTTTGGCGACAGGTTTTGTGCGCAGTGGGCTATCTGTTGTGCGACCCGGTCAAAGGGGTTGGCAGTGGCTGCCGTGCTGGCTTCAATGTTCGATTGTTTCGCATCAGGACCGAGAAAAGCCATGTTCAACTATCGCAAATGGGTCGCCTTGGCAGTGGCCATGTTCAGCCTTTGTGCAGGTCAGGTACATGCTGAAGAGCGCCCGCAAGTCGCCGAGCAGGTGGTCGCGTATATCGGCGAGCAGGGCGTCAAGGTGTGGACGCTGCGCATTGGCGAGCGCGCTGCCAACGAGGCGCTGGTCCAGGTCGAAGGTGTCGACCACGACTGGAACATGCGCATCCAGAAGATGCAGGTCGAGAAGACCGCCAAGGATACTCGCTACTACACCACCGTCGATGGCCAGAAGTTCGTGACGCTGATCGTCCAGGGCATGTGGGGTGGTGAGTTGTACCTGCCAGGTGAGCCGCAGCCACTGAGTGTGGGCTATTCCGAAGGTGTGTCGCGTCAGGGCAACGCGCAGGCGTTTCTCACCGACTACCTTGCAGCGCAAAAGTGATCGAGGAGCGATGCCATGAGTGAATCCACCGAGCCGCTGCATGAGCTGTCAGGGTCGCTGGGCGCCGACTACGATCAGTCTCGTACGGCCCAGCGTGAGCGAGTGATCACCGAGCTCAAGCAGGTGATCGAGCGCGTGCCTGAGCAAAGCGAGTTCACCAATTCGCGGCGCTACCGCCTGTGGGGGCCTGTATTGCTGGTGGCTTCGCTGGTGTTGCTGGTGACCACCTTCGATCCCCAACGCTTGGGCGTGGTTGCCTTCTGCGGCGTGCTGGTCCTGATCACTGCAGCCTTGACCTGGCAGCACCGCAACGCCGGTACGCAGGTGTTCATGCGCCTGAACCGTCGGCAGCTGTGGGTCGACACGCTGGATGCACCGGTCGATCTGGCTGAAGTCGAGGACGTCGCGGTCAAGGACGAGGGGCTGGTGATGATGCAGACGCTGGAGATGAGCAGCGAGGCTGCTTTGCCCAAGCACCGGGTGAAGAAGCTGCAGTTCTTCGGTAATCAGGCGATGGTCCTGAAAAAGCCGCGCCCGCAGATTCGTATCCTGTCGGCCGGATTGGCCAGCAATGGTCGCAAGCTGGATAACGACGAAGTGCTGGCGATCTTGGCCGCCTATCGCGACGCCGCCCATGCGCAGCGGCAACTGGAGCTGATGCAGGCAGCCGGATGAACCAGCAGTTGGCTGAAACAGGCCGATGAGCCGGCCTGCAAGCGCCGCCGCGACGCTGCTCAAACGACTCGGCTGGGGCCTGGCCCTGCTGCTGTTGCCGTTGGCGCTGATGGGCTGGAGCCTGGTGCAGCAGTGGCGGGCCGAGCAAGGGCAGGCGCAGACCCAGATCATTCGTCAATGGCTGGTGGCGCCCGAAGATGAACTGCTGCAGGCATTGCCCTGGGCTACGCGCGAGCAGTTACGCGGGCGCGTCGACCCACACGCGGTGTTACAGCGAGAGCTGACCCAGCTCGATGACGACCGGCCTTGGCTCGCAGTGCGCAGCTGGCTGGCTGCGGGGAGCTGCTGGCTTGCCCTGGGTGCGTTGCTCAGCGGCCTGGCTACCGCGCTGAACGTGCGCATCGATGCCTGGCGGGCACTGCGCTCGGCGCGCTACCTGCAAGCGCGCATGGCCGCCAGCTGGCACGCTTTGGGCTGGGGGCTGAGCGTTTATCTGGGCCTGCTGGCAAGTGCGCTTGGCCTGTCGTTGCTCTACGAAATCAGTGCCGGCGTCAGTCACGCGGCAAGCGGCGGGTTGACCGTGCTCTTCGTTGTGCTGCCGCTGGCGACAGTGCTGTTCGCCTGCCTCGGCACGCTGTGGCGTGTGCGCCGGCAGTGGCCAGTCATGCTCGCGCCGCAGGCGAGCTTTCTTGGGCGCACGCTGGATCGACAAGCCGCACCGGCGTTGTGGCAGTGGATCGAGGGTTTGGCCGCGCACTTGCAGGCGCCCGTGCCTGAGCACGTGGTGGTCGGGCTTGATCAGGGCTTGTTCGTGACCAGTGTGCCGATCGTGCTACAGCCCAGTGGGGTGCTGCTGCAGGGGCGTACCTTGTACCTGCCGCTGCCTTGGCTTGGCGCTTTGAGCCAGGACGAGGCTGCCGCGCTGGTAGGGCATGAGCTTGGGCATTTCCGTAGTCGCGACACCGAGCGCGGCAGTGAGATCAATGCGCAGTACAGCCTGATGTGCGCACACTTTGCCGTGATGCTCGGCGCCGAGCAGGGCCCGCACTGGGGGGTACGTCCAGCGCTATGGATGGCCGCGCTGTTCCTGCAGCATTTTCGCGCCGCGGTGCACCGCTGGGGCCGTGATCAGGAACTGCTGGCTGATCAGGCAGGCGCGCAAGTGGCGGGTGCCAGGCAGTTTGCCCAGGCGCTGCTGCGTGCCATCGCCCTTGCGGGCGTGGTCGAGCGCCTGCTTGACCAGTGCGGTGGTGGCGGCCTGCTGGAGGGGCTGGCGCTCGAGTTGCAACAGGCACCGCTGCAACTGGACGAAACCGTGCTCGAGCTGACCAGCACCCATCCCTTCGATACCCATCCTGCGGTCGCCACACGCCTGGACAACCTCAATGTGCTGCTGGACGCGTCGCTGGTGCAGGCCGCCATGCGCGTGCCAAGCGCTGATGACCGGCGATGGTTCAACCGATTGTGCCAGGCCCTGCCCGCTGATGATTAGCGAGCAATGCGCCGCATACCTTTGGCTTGCAGGCGCGTGTGCAGGTCGCTGACATCAGGCATGCGCCGGCCGTTGATCCACGGCCAGTCGCTGCGCTCGAGGTAGAGAAAGCGGCCGTCGTGCTTGATCGGGGTGCGCCGCAGGGCGCCGTCACGGCCGCGGTGCACCAGCACCTGCTGCCCGTCCACGGCGTCGATCAGGTAGTCGCCAGCGCTGATCAGGCGTAGTTCGATACTGGCCGCGGCCTGCTCGGGCGTGCGCACGGCGGCACGCAGGCGCAGGTTGCTTTTCACGCTCAGCTGACCCTGGTTGGGCAGGGTGATCTGCAGCCCAGGGTCGATATCGAGCATGTCCGGTTGCCCGATGGCTACATCCTCGCAGCGCAAGGTGATAGCGCCTTGCAGGTCGCCGATGCCTGGCACACCTTGGTAGAAGTCGCTGTGGGAATTGCCCACCAAGGCGACCCATTTGCTGGGGCCTCTGAGTGCCTGATCGGCTTCTATCACCTTGTGGGCATAGAAGTTCATCATCTGCTGACGTAAGTTCGCAGGTGTCGCTTCCGCCCACGCCTGCCGGTAGCTGGCCATGCAATCGATCGATTGAATGAAAATGCCGTTCTTCTGCGCTTGCTTGAGCAAGCGGCGGAAGGTGTAGCGTCCGCTCGGGTCGGTGGCGTGACCGATGTCCTGGGCATTCACATAGCGGTCCAGGGCCTGGGGCATACGCCCGGTGCGATTGAACGTGTCCAGGTCGGCCTGCTGGAAATCGGTCATGTAGTGTTCCAGGTAGAGGGTGCGCACCTTCTGTTTGCGCAGGGTGCCCATGTTCTCGATCAGCAAGCGCTTGCTGCCGATACCGCTGTGCGCTTCTGCCACCACCAGCCCGTCGGCGTTCTGATACACACCTTCAAGCATGACTTTTGCCGAGCTGGACGGGGCGAGTTCGGGTACTGCCGGACGCTCGGGCAAGGTCGGGTCGGCAAGGAACTGCGCTGCATCTGTCGCCAGCTGCGTGCGCCTGGCGCGAAACTCGGCCAGGGCGGCTTCGCGCTCAGGGTGGCCGATATCGACATGGGTGCCGCTGAGCACGTTGGAACTCGACGGGCTATTGGCCAGGCTGCTGAGGTCCGGGCGCAGAGCTTCGGGGATTTCGTAGGGCGAAAGTGGCAGCGGCGCCATTCGGCTGCTTGTCGAAGAGCGGCCCCAGACCTTCAGCCAACTCATCCCGCCGCCGTCGAGTTTGGGACGCGGCACCAACTGCCAGTTGCCCTCGCCGTCCAGGCGAATGATGTGGCAGTTATAGAAGGAGTAGGGGTTGGCGGGGTCGACGATCACCCAATGCTGCAATTCGGCGACGTAGCGCACCTGGTAGGGCAGCGAATCGACCAGTGCGTAGAACTTGCCTTGTTGGGCGTAGATGCCGGCCAGCCTGCCGCTGCCCGCCTGGGTGCTGAGCAGGACATTGGTTTCGAAGGGGGCCAGCAGACGCGAGGTCTGCGTCGGCCAGAACGGCTTCGGTACCCAGGCCTGGGTTTCACTGCGCGCGGTGGCGTCAGGTTCCAGGGGCGCAGGCTCCTGCGTGTCAGTGAAGGGGATTTCGCCGTCCGGCGGCGCCGGACGCGGGGTTTGCGAGGGTTCGGCAAGCTCGCCGGGCGCGCCCAGCAGGAACGTGGCGTTAAACAAGGTTCCGACCGCGGCGAGGATGGCGCCGGTGATGGCAGCTTTGCGCTGCGCGGTAGTCCGAGCATGCACCGCCTGGTCGATGTCCAACCCGACTTCGGCAAGCCCCGCCCCTACAGCCACCAGCGCCACGGGCCAATCAAGCGCAGCGAGCGGGCCGAACACCTGGTCGAAGGCACCCAGGTAGCCGATCCACAGTTGTTTGCGCAGGTCGGCATTGGACTGCAGGGCATGCTCGGCATCATCGCGCATGCGTTGCCGGGCCTGGTCGCGCAGCCAGGTGAACGGGTCTTCGTTCAAGGTCTGGTCGCGCAGGTTGAGCCCGGCATAAGTGTGTTTGCCCCAGCCCTCGTAAAGCAGGTCGGTAAGGGGGTCGAGCCCGACCAGGTCGCCACGTTGGCCGCGGTCTTTTAGGGCGAAGTGGCTGCTGAAACGGGCGCGGTTTTCATCGTAGTTGTTGTTGATCAGCACCCACCAGTACAGCTCGGTGCTGTCAGCGAACAGGTGCAGTGCATCTTCGGCGCCTGGGGTATAGAGCAGCTGTCGCCCGTCCTGCAGGACGATGCGCAGGATGTCGGTGGCCACATACCCGCCGATGTCGAAGGTGCACAGGCGCATGCCTAGCGGTGCGGTCACCGAAGCCTGCAACTGCGCCAGCGAAGGCGGCCACGGGGCCCCTGCGAGCAGCGCCTCGGCGACTTCGCCGCAGCATTTGGCAAGCGCGCTGCCAGGCGCCTGGTGTCGGACTTCCAGGACTTTACTCAAGAAGTTGACCTTGCTCAGCGTGCGAAAATCATCCGCATGGCTGGCCCAGAAGCTGTCCACCCGCTGGTTGTAATCGGTACAGAAGTCGATCTGCCAGAAATAGTCGAGCACATCGGCGGGCTTGAGCGCCACCTCGTTATGGGCGTCATAGCTGGCCGCGCCTGGCCCGTCCAGGTAAAAGCCGGTGAGGTAGCTGAGCAAGTCGGCGTTATCGGCGTCTTCGGCGTTGAAGCGGTGCAGGACCAGCTGCGGCAGTGTGAAGGATTGTATGGGCTGCTGGCTGTGGGCCCAGCCGCTGAACGTCGGGGCGCTGTGGGCATTGGCGAAACGGTGCAGGTAAACGCTGTCAGGCTCCAGGTGGCCGAGGCGGTGCTGACGCAGAATGTCCAACGCGACTTCCCGCGCCTGCTGGCGCATGTCCGGACAAGCAGTTACCAGGTCGTTGGCCAGTTGCTGCAAGGTGTGTCGGTCGCTTGGAGAGACCATCGATGTTTGGCTCATGGGGGCGTTGCCTTGGCGGTGAGGAGGGCGCCAGCGTAGGCAGCGCGCCGGGTCGGCGCGCTTCAACTATGTAGTGCCTGGCGGCCGTTGCGCCGTGCTGTGACAACACTTCACTTAATCTTTCGCATTTGCAGGTGTATCGTATTCGCCCTTCATCGCCAGCTAGCTGGCCGCTTGATTGCACAGCACACGAGGTACCCGCACCGATGTCCTTCACCCGTCGACAAATGCTCAAAGGCCTGACCGGGCTGGTAGTGGTGGGCCTGGGCGCCGGTGGCGCCGCGCGCTATTGGCTGGGCAAGGTCGAGGACGACAACGCTGGGCACGACTACGAGCTGATCGCCGCCCCGCTGGACGTCGAGCTGGTGCCCGGCTACAAGACCGAAGCCTGGGCCTTCGGTCCCTCGGCGCCCGGCACCGAATTGCGCGTGCGCCAGGGCACCTGGCTGCGGGTGCGCTTCATCAACCACCTGCCGGTGGAAACCACTATTCATTGGCACGGCATCCGTCTGCCGCTGGAAATGGACGGCGTGCCCTATGTATCGCAGTTGCCGGTCAAGCCGGGCGAGTACTTCGATTACAAGTTCCGCGTGCCGGATGCCGGCAGCTACTGGTATCACCCCCACGTCAGTAGCTCCGAGGAACTGGGGCGCGGCCTGGTCGGCCCGCTGATCGTCGAAGAGCGCGAGCCGACCGGTTTCGCCCATGAGCGCACCCTGAGCCTGAAAAACTGGCACGTGGACGAGCAGGGTCGCTGGCTGCCGTTCAGCATTCCCCGCGAGGCGGCGCGCAACGGCACCGCCGGGCGCCTGATCACCATCAACGGCCAGGCCGATGCGGTCACCGAATTGCCGGCGGGTCAGGTGGTGCGGGTGCGCCTGCTGAACCTCGACAACACCTGGACCTACCGCATCAACCTCAAGGGCAACTGCGAGGCGCGCATCTATGCGCTGGACGGCAACCCGGTGACCCCGCGGCTGCTGGAGGACGACTATTGGCTGGGTCCTGGCATGCGCGTTTGCCTGGCCATCCGCATTCCCCAGGCAGGCGAGGAGATTTCCTTGCGGGACGGCTTCGTGCGTTTGGGCACCCTGCGCTCGGTGGCCAGCAACCAAGCGCCCGGCCCTTGGCCACCTGCTCTGCCAGCCAACCCCATCGCCGAGCCTGATCTGGAAAACGCCGAGAAGCTGAACTTCAATTTCGAATGGGCGGCGAAGGTGTCGGTCACCACCGACCAAGACCGGCCACCGAGCCTCTGGCAGATCAATGGGCAAGCCTGGGACATTACTGACAAGACCTGCGCCGACCGGCCGATCGCCACGCTCAAGAAGGGCCAGAGCTACATCTTCGAACTCAAGAACATGACCCAATATCAGCATCCCATCCACCTGCACGGCATGAGTTTCAAGGTAATCGCCTCGAACCGCCATGACATCAAGGAACCGTGGTTCACCGACACCTACCTGCTGGGCAAGAATGAGCGCGCTCAGGTCGCATTGGTGGCGGATAACCCGGGTACCTGGATGTTCCACTGCCACGTCATCGACCACATGGAAACCGGCCTGATGGCCGCGATCGCGGTGGTCTGATGCGCCCGCAGATCGTCGATCGCAGCCGCGATCAGGAATTCATGCGCATGGCCCTGGCCCTGGCCGCCGAGGGCGCGGCCTTGGGTGAGGTACCGGTTGGGGCGGTGCTGGTGCAGAATGGGCAAGTGCTGGGGCAGGGCTTCAACCGGCCGATCATCGACAGCGACCCTAGCGCCCACGCGGAAATGGTGGCAATTCGCGCAGCGGCAAACGCCGTCGGCAATTATCGACTGCCGGGTAGCACGCTGTATGTGACCCTGGAACCGTGCAGTATGTGCGCAGGGTTGATCGTGCATGCGCGGGTGTCCAGGGTGGTATTCGGCGCTCTGGAACCCAAGGCGGGTATCGTGCAGAGCCAGGGGCAGTTTTTCGGGCAAGGATTTCTCAACCATCGGGTAATGGTCGAGGGCGGGGTGCTTGCCGAGGAATGCGGCCAGGTGCTCAGTGACTTCTTCAAGGCTCGACGCGCCAGCAAGTCCAGCAATGCCGCTGCCGACTGACGGCGCCATGCTCACATCGGCGGCGATTGCTCCGCCGGTTTGTCTTTGTTCACCCCAGGCACATGCAGGTTGCCTTCGGCGACCTCGCCTTCGAGCTGTGGCTGGGTCACCCAGGTGAGGATGTCGTAGTAACGGCGAATGTTGGCGACGAAGTGCACCGGCTCGCCACCACGCGCATAGCCATACTTGGTCTGCCGATACCACTGCTTCTGCGCCAGGCGTGGCAGCATCTTCTTCACGTCGAGCCATTTGTTGGGGTTGAGCTTTTCGCGCTTGGCCAAGGTCCGGGCGTCTTCCAGATGGCCTGAGCCAACGTTGTAGGCGGCCAGGGCGAACCAGGTGCGGTCCGGCTCCTGGATGCTGTCATCGAGCTCGGCCTTGATCTTCATGAAGTACTTGGCGCCGCCTTGAATGCTCTGCCGCGGATCCAGGCGGTTGGACACGCCCATGGCCTGCGCGGTGCGCTGGGTCAGCATCATCAGGCCGCGTACGCCGGTCTTGGAGGTGACCTCCGGCTGCCACATCGATTCCTGGTAGCCGATCGCAGCCAGCAGCCGCCAGTCCACCTGTTCGACCTTGGCGTAGCTCTTGAAGTGTTTTTCGTACTTGGGCAGGCGCTGCTGCAGATGCTGGGCGAAGGTGTAGGCACCGACATAGCCGAGCACATCCACATGCCCGTAGTAACGGTCCTTGAGGCGCTGCAAGGTGCCGTTTTTCTGCGACTTGTCGAGAAATTCGTTGATCTCGTTGAGCAGGCTGTTGTCTTCGCCAGCAGCCACCGCCCAACGTTGATCGCGGCTTTCGCCGAGGTCGAAGGCGACTCGGACGTTGGGGAAGTACACCTGGTTCATCGCCAGTTCGTTGGAGTCGACCAGGGTCAGGTCGATCTGGCCCTCATCGACCATGCGCAGCAGGTCGACCACCTCGACGGCGTCGGACTCTTCGTATTGCAGGGCGGGATACTGTTTTTTCAACTCGGCCAGTTGATCGGCGTGACTGCTGCCCTTGAGCACCATGATCTTCTTGCCGACCAGGCCCTTGGCCTCGGTTGGCCGCGGGCGGCCGTTGCGGTAGATGACCTGCGGCGTCACTTCCAGGTAGGGGTGCGAGTACTTGACCTGGGCCTGGCGCCGCGCACTGCTGACCAGCCCTGCGGCTGCCAGCACCGGGCCGGCGGGCTTGCCCAGCGAGCCGTACAGTTCATCGAGGTTGTCAGCGGTTTCGATCTGCAACTTGACGCCCAGATCGTCCGCAAAATGCTGCACCAGTTCGTATTCGAAGCCGGTTTCGCCGTTGCGGTCCTGGAAGTAGGTGGCCGGGCTGTTGCGGGTGACCACGCGCAGCACACCGTCCTCCTTCACGCGCTCGAGGGTGCTGGGTTTTTCAACGCAGGCACCGAGCAGCAGAAAGAGACCGGTTGCGAAAAGCCATTTGGCGCAACGCTGGCGCAAAGCAGTGTGGGCGAACATAGGGTGCAGTATACGCAAAGCACTGCCCAAGCCATATCTCTGAATACCTAGCTACAAGAAATGGCAGGTCAAGAGGCGGACGGCGTTTCCCGAAGTTTGCGCTGAGCCAATTGCCTTTTTTTTGACCTGCAAGTCCGGTTCTGCCGCCCGGCAGCCGTGGCGTAGAGCGGGTGCCGAAAGCTTGCGAATTAGGCTAGAATGCACGGCCTCTAAGCACACCCCTTCCTGAGGCTGTCCCGACGATGTTGATCCTGCGCGGCGCTCCTGCCCTTTCTGCCTTTCGCCACGGTAAATTACTCGAGCAACTGAGCCAGAAAGTTCCCGCTGTTACTGGTTTGTATGCCGAATTCGCCCACTTTGCCGACGTTGACGGCGAACTGACCGCCGACCAGCAGCAGGTGCTGGGCCGTCTGCTCAAATACGGCCCGAGCGTGCCGGTGCAGACGCCAACCGGTCGCCTGTTCCTGGTGGTGCCGCGCCTGGGTACCATCTCGCCATGGGCCAGCAAGGCCAGCGACATCGCCCACAATTGCGGGCTGCAGTCGATTCACCGCCTGGAGCGCGGTATCGCCTATTACGTTGCCGGTGACCTCAGCGAAGCTGACGCGGCGCAGGTCGCCGCCGAATTGCACGACCGCATGACCCAGCGCGTGCTCGCCGAGCTGGAGCAGGCAGCCGACCTGTTCAGCCACGCCCAGCCCAAGCCGATGACCTCGGTGGATATCCTCGCCGGTGGCCGCGCCGCCCTGGCCCAGGCCAACATAGACCTGGGCCTGGCCCTTGCCGAAGACGAAATCGACTACCTGGTCAACGCCTTCCAGGGCCTCAAGCGCAACCCGAACGACATCGAGCTGATGATGTTCGCCCAGGCCAACTCCGAGCACTGCCGCCACAAGATCTTCAACGCCAGTTGGGACATCGACGGCCAGGCCCAGGAAAAAAGCCTGTTCGGGATGATCAAGAACACCTACCAGATGCACAGCGAAGGCGTGTTGTCGGCTTACAAGGACAACGCTTCGGTGATCGTCGGTAATGTCGCCGGGCGCTTCTTCCCGAACCCTGAAACCCGTCAGTACGGCGCGGTGCAGGAGCCGGTGCATATCCTGATGAAGGTCGAAACCCACAACCACCCGACCGCCATCGCCCCGTTCTCCGGCGCCTCCACCGGCTCCGGCGGTGAGATTCGCGACGAAGGTGCCACCGGCCGTGGCGCCAAGCCCAAGGCTGGCCTGACTGGCTTCACCGTGTCCAACCTGCGTATCCCAGGCTTCGAACAGCCATGGGAGCAGGCTTACGGCAAGCCCGAGCGCATCGTCGACGCCCTCGACATCATGATCGAAGGCCCGCTCGGCGGCGCGGCGTTCAACAACGAATTCGGCCGCCCGGCGCTGACCGGCTACTTCCGTACCTTCGAGCAGTCCATCGAGACCCCGCACGGTGAAGAAGTACGCGGTTACCACAAGCCCATCATGCTCGCCGGCGGCATGGGCAACATCCGTGAAGACCATGTGCAGAAGGGCGAGATCACCGTCGGTGCCAAGCTGATCGTGCTCGGCGGCCCGGCCATGCTGATCGGCCTGGGCGGCGGCGCGGCCTCGTCGGTGGCCACCGGCGCCAGCTCGGCTGACCTGGACTTTGCCTCGGTACAGCGCGAAAACCCGGAAATGGAGCGCCGCTGCCAGGAGGTCATCGACCGCTGCTGGCAGCTGGGCGACGCCAACCCGATCGCTTTCATCCACGACGTGGGCGCTGGCGGTATTTCCAACGCCTTCCCGGAGCTGGTCAACGACGGCGGCCGCGGTGGCCGCTTCGAACTGCGCAATGTGCCCAACGACGAGCCGGGCATGGCTCCGCACGAAATCTGGAGCAATGAATCCCAGGAACGCTACGTGCTGGCCGTCAGCGCCGCCGACTTCGAGCGCTTCCAGGCCATCTGCGAGCGTGAGCGTTGCCCGTTCGCCGTGGTTGGCGAAGCCACCGAGGAGCCGCACCTGACCGTCAGCGACAGTCACTTCGGCAATACCCCGGTCGACATGCCGCTGGATGTGCTGTTGGGCAAGCCGCCGCGCATGCACCGCTCGGTCACGCGCGAAGCTGAATTGGGCGACGATTTCGACCCCAGCCAGCTGGACCTGGACAACGCCGTGCAGCGCGTCCTCAGCCACCCGGCAGTGGCCAGCAAGAGTTTCCTGATCACCATCGGCGACCGCACCATCACCGGCCTGGTCGCGCGCGACCAGATGGTCGGCCCTTGGCAGGTCCCGGTGGCTGACTGCGCGGTCACTGCCACCAGTTTCGACGTCTACACCGGCGAAGCCATGGCAATGGGCGAGCGCACCCCGCTGGCCTTGCTCGATGCCCCGGCTTCCGGGCGCATGGCGATCGGCGAGACCCTGACCAACCTCGCCGCCTCGCGTATCGACAAGCTGTCCGACATCAAGCTGTCGGCCAACTGGATGTCTGCCGCCGGTCACCCCGGTGAAGATGCCCGACTGTACGACACCGTCAAGGCGGTAGGCATGGAGCTGTGTCCGGAGCTGGGCATCACCATCCCGGTCGGCAAAGACTCGATGTCGATGAAGACCAAGTGGAGCGAGGAGGGCGTCGAGAAGAGCGTGACCTCGCCGCTGTCGTTGATCATCACCGGCTTTGCCCCGGTCACCGATATCCGCAAGACCCTGACCCCGCAGTTGCGCATGGACAAGGGCGAAACCGACCTGATCCTGGTCGACCTTGGCCGTGGCAAGAATCGCATGGGCGCCTCGATCCTGGCGCAGACCTACGGCAAGATCGCAGCGCAAGCCCCGGACGTCGACGACGCCGAAGACCTCAAGGCCTTCTTCGCCGTTATTCAGGGCTTGAACGAAGACGGCCACCTGCTGGCCTATCACGACCGCTCCGACGGTGGCCTGATCACTACCGTGCTGGAAATGGCCTTCGCCGGTCATTGCGGCCTCGATCTGCAACTCGACCCATTGACCGACGACAAGGCCGAAGTGCCGGCCATCCTGTTCAACGAAGAACTCGGTGCGGTCATCCAGGTGCGCCAGGACGCAACGCCCGACGTGCTGGCGCAATTCAGCGCCGCTGGCCTGGGCGAGGAGTGTGTGGCCGTCATCGGTAAGCCGGTCAACAACGCTGAAGTCTCGGTCAGCCTCAATGGCGAAGTGCTGTTCGACGACGACCGTCGCATGCTGCAGCGCCAGTGGGCGGAAACCAGCTACCAGATCCAGCGCCTGCGTGACAACGCCGACTGCGCCGATCAGGAATTCGACCTGCTGCTCGAAGAAGACAACCCGGGCCTTTCGGTCAAGCTCGGCTACGACGTCAACGACGACATCGCCGCGCCCTACATCAAGAAAGGCGTGCGCCCGCAAGTGGCGATCCTGCGGGAGCAGGGCGTCAATGGCCAGGTCGAGATGGCTGCCGCGTTCGATCGCGCAGGCTTCGCCGCCATCGACGTGCACATGAGCGATATCCTCGCGGGTCGTGTCGATTTCGAAGCCTTCAAAGGCCTGGTCGCCTGCGGTGGTTTCTCCTACGGTGACGTGCTCGGTGCCGGTGAAGGCTGGGCCAAGTCGGCGCTGTTCAACAGCCGCGCGCGCGATGCCTTCCAGGCCTTCTTCGAGCGCACCGACAGCTTCGCGCTGGGCGTGTGCAACGGTTGCCAGATGATGTCCAACCTGCACGAGCTGATTCCAGGCACCGAGTACTGGCCGCACTTCGTGCGCAACCGCTCGGAGCAGTTCGAAGCGCGTGTGGCGATGGTCGAGGTGCAGAAATCCAACTCGATCTTCCTCGACGGCATGGCCGGCTCGCGTATGCCGATCGCCATTGCCCACGGTGAGGGGCATGCCGAGTTCGCCAGCGAAGAGGCACTGCTGGAGGCCGATGTGTCCGGTTGCGTGGCGCTGCGTTATGTCGACAACCACGGCAGGGTCACCGAAGCGTATCCGGCCAACCCGAACGGTTCGCCGCGCGGGATCACCGGCCTGACCAGCCGCGATGGCCGAGTGACGATCATGATGCCGCACCCGGAGCGGGTGTTCCGCGCCGTGCAGAACTCCTGGCGTCCAGATGAATGGCAGGAAGATGCAGCGCTGATGCGCATGTTCCGCAACGCACGTGCCTGGGTGAACTGATCGCGTGTACAAGCTCGCCTTCTTCGTTCCGGCCAGCCATGTCGAAGTGGTCAAGGCCGCCGTATTCGCCGCGGGTGGTGGGCGTATCGGCGGCTACGATCACTGTGCTTGGCAGACCCTTGGCCAGGGCCAGTTCCGCCCGCTGGACGGCAGTCAGCCGTTTCTCGGGCAGGCCGGTCAGGTCGAGCGAGTCGAAGAATGGAAGGTTGAGCTGGTAGTAGCCGACGACCTGATCGCTCAGGTCGTCGCTGCGCTCAAATGCAGTCACCCGTATGAAACGCCGGCCTACGAGGTGTGGCGTTTGCACGCTATCTGAACTCGACAGTTGCCTGGTGACGTGTGCTGCGCCTGGAATTCAGCCAAACGGTAGCAAGTTTCTCAGCGCTTCATGCTGTTGGGTCAAGGAGGGCGAATCAGATTTGTCCATCTCCTTGAGTCGTTTTTTAGCGGCGTCGATGTAGGTCTGGCGGCGCTCGGCCAAACTTCCACTCGAACTTCCCGCCTCGATGTTGTGCGCGTTGGTCATCGCCCATGCCTGCACGATATCGTCCTGCCAATCAGACGCTGCGGGATGGATGAAAAAGCTCTTGGCCAAAGTCGCCGGGTCGCGGCTGGTGTCGCCCTGCCAGTACGCGTACATCGCGCGACCCACTTGCTCGACCGCATATTGCGACAAGTAGGCCGACAACTCATGGAACGGGTGAGTGTCGTGGTCCTTGGCCAACTGCGAGTGCGTCGGATGTACGTCGTCGTCGAAGTTGGGGTCTTTACCCAACAGCAATTGCAGATCATCAACCTGATCGCCTGCCCATTTCAGCAGTTGCTGGAAGACCAAGTCCACTAGATGGCTCACTGCTTTGAGCGGAAGGTTGGTGTAGTGATTGGCCAGGCTGATGGCGGTGTACCACGGCCGTGCAGCGGCGTCGTCGCGAAGTGCCAAATATCCTTCAAGCGCACTCAGCCAGTCTGTATTCTCATGCTCCTTGAGCAGGATCAACAACATGCGCTCGGCATCGCTGCGCTCGCCTGGCTTAACAGGCTTGAAGGCAAAGCCCTCGGCAGGGAACAGAAACTTGCCAACAGGTTCGAGCACGCTGGCCAGCACATCGGTCCCGGCGAAGAGGCCGGTGACCAAAGGCACCTTGTGCAGGCAGTCTTTCTCCTTGGTCCACACCAGCACATTACTGTGGCCAATCTTGCGTAGGCTGAGCTCGGCGAAATTGGAGTGGGCGAATAGATCTTCCAACACATGCAGCCCCTCGCCAAACGTGCGCATGCCCTCGGGTGTCGGCCCAGCATGGGCGGCATCGATCAGCTTCCGATACATGAAAGCCTGGGCACTGGCGCAATAGCGGTAAGTGGATGGCTCATAGTCCAGCGCCATCGTGGCATGCTCGGGCCCGACGATGGGCTCGAAGCTGGGATCGATCGAGGTCGGATCGACACTTGCATCCAACGTCAGCGGATTGTCGATATGCTCCGAGGGGCGATAGACGCCCAACATCTCTTCGCTGACGGTATAGGCGCTGCGGCCTTCCGGTGTTTCCTGAAGGCTGTTGAACTCCTTCAGGGCGAGCAAATCTACCAACGCGGTCAACGAGGCCCGGGATAGTTTGCTCGGAAAGTTCTTGGGCGCGTCTACGGCGCGCACTATCTTCGGATCGATCAGTTGCGAGTAATCACGTAGCCAGTTGCCAAAATAGATGGCTTTGCGCTGTTCTTCGGTAAAGCCCGCACTGCTCAACGCTTTTTCGATCGATTCATGCCCATAGGAGTTTGCAGCGCCATTGCCTCGTCCTGCCGAAAACATCATGGCTTCTCCTGATCGACCGCGACGTGAGCGGGAGTCGGTAGTTCAAGCGTGATGGTGTGCGACGCACCTTGGACTTCGATCACAGCGATCACCGTGCCGGTGTTGGTCAGGCGGTCGAACAGCGCCATTGTGCCGACATAGTTTTCGCAGGCTTCTGGCCAACGGCTTTCATCGAGCTGCGCATTGGCAAGGTAGGCAATATGACGGGCATAACATTTCAATAGCGCGAGCAGTAGCGTGAGGGTGGCGGACGCTTGGCTCTGCGCTTGTTCGACAGCAGCTGCGCTGATTTGGATAGTCTGCGTATCGCCATCGTAGCGCGCGATATCGTCCATTGCGTTGAGGATCTGATAGGTTGGGCTGCCGGCCGTATCGGCACACAATTCGGCGTGCAATTTCAGGTAGTCGGCGGAAGGGGATGGGCCATAAATGGCACGCAGCACGTTTTGGAAAAACGGTGCGTCGTGGCGCTTTGCAAAAGCAGCTAGTTGATCACTGGGGTGGCTGCATCGAACAGACGCTTGCACCAGCGCGTCGAGAGAGAGGGGCATGCTGTTACTCCACTGATGTTGGACGAAACAACAGCATGATCAGTGCGTCTGCTGGCAGGCATCCGGGATGCCTTCCTGCCGTGGTGAAAGCGCCCCCGGCGCGCTATGTCGTCGATCAACCGGTGCCGATTGCACCGCCGTCATCACGCTGGATGACCACCGTCGCGGCGCGCGGTCGCAGCGTCACCCCTGCGGGCGCGGCATCGGTAGCACGATCGGTTGCGGGCCAGTTGGCCGGATGCTGGATGTTCACGAACAGGGTCCGGTTGTCGGGCGTGAAGGTGATCCCGGTCACTTCGCAGCCATTCGGGCCGACGAAGAAGCGGCGTAACGCTGTCTGATTGTGCGCATTCAGCGGCAGCGGATTACCGCGCGCATCGACGAGGTCGGTTGGAATCACGGCCAGCAGTTGATCGTTGGTATAGTCAGCGACGCTTGGTTCGCTGTTGTCGGTTTCAAACCACAACACGCCCCGGCTATCGAAGCGCATGCCGTCGGGGCTGGCGAACTGGTTCAACTCGGTCAGCCCCGAGCGATTGATGTCGGCCGTCGCGCCAGCATTGGCTCCGAACACGAAGATGTCCCAGCGCAAGCTCAACTGATCGTCGCTGTCGTGCCAGCGAATGATATGGCCATGACGGTTCGGCCCGCGTGGGTTGGCGGCATCGACCTGGTGGGGCGTGCGCACGCTGTTGTTGGTCAAGGTGAGGTAGGCATCGCCATTGAGTGGGTTGACGGCAGTCCATTCTGGGCGATCCATGGGGGTAGCGCCCACGGCATCGGCCGCCCCGCGGGTGTTGAGGATGATGCCTGGCAGATCGCCGTACAGCTCGCCCAGCGTGCCGCCGCCAGTGGTCACACTGTCGACGTCGAGCAGCAGCCATGCGCCGCTGCCGTCGGCGTCAAAGCGGGCCACATACAAGTTGCCATGGTCCAGGTACTTGGCCCCGGTCTGCAGGCGGTCGGCCGGGTGAGCATCGGCGCTGTCCCACACGGCTTCGGACACCCATTTGTAGAGGTATTCGTTGTTCGAGTCATCGCCCATGTACCACACCAGCGGCTTGCCCGGCACTGCCAGGCCTGGGCAGCAGCCTTCGTGGCGCATGCGTCCCAGCGCCGTGCGCTTGGTCGCCAGGGTGCTGCTGTCGTAGGGGTCGATCTCGACGATGTAACCGTACGTGCTGGCCTCGTTGCGATAGTCGTCGGTGGCGCTGGCAGCGTGGGCCGTCACATCGAAACGGGCGAACTCATCGGCCACTTCGGTGCTGTCACCGGCTGCGCTTTCCCAGCCGAATTGGCCGCTGGAGTTGCCGACGCCGATGCGCCGCTGGTCATCGGGGCGCGAACCCTTGTTGACGAAGATGCCGGGCCAGTTCTCTTCGCAGGTCAGGTAAGTGCCCCATGGGGTGAAGCCGTTGCCACAGTTGTTGTTGGTGCCGCGGCAGTGGGTGCCGTCGGCTGAATAGCGCGTTCTGACGTGATCGGTACCGCGCAGCGGCCCACTTAGCGCCATGCGCGAAGCGCTGGTGAAACGGCGGTTGAGCGGGTCGTTGTCGACCACTTGCCAACGGCCATCGACCTTGCGCAACCGCACCACGCCAGCGCCATGGGCGTTGATCTCCTTGCGCACTTCTTCGGCGGGTCGCTTGCCGTTGGCATCCCGCGTCGGGCCATTGGGGTGCAGGGCGGCCTGATCGATGTACTCGAAGTTGATGGCCAGCAGGCCATCCTCGGAGCTCCCTTCGATAGGGAAAAAGTGCATGCCGTCGTGGTGCATGCCCATGGCGTTGGCCTGGTCGGTGGCGCTGTTGCTGCCGTCGGCTTGCCAAGGGCTGGCGGCGCTGTTCAAGGGCGTACCCCATGGCGCCAGTACATACGCGCTGTAGCCTGCGGCGACGACGCAGGCGTCGGTTCGCGAGCCGGGGATGGAGGTGAAATCCAAGGCCAGCTTCGTCTGCTTGGGCGTGTGAGGCGATGGTCCTGAGGGCGACTCAGAGGCGGCGGCGCTGCTGTCCAGGCAGCCGCCCAGACCGCTTGCAGCGATCATGGCGATGGCGGCGCCCAAGCTGCCGCGCAGCATGCTCCGGCGACTCAGGTAGGCATCCATCACGCTGGTCATCGGCAGGTTGCCGCTGTGGTTGCGGTCCAGGTTATCGCCAGTGTCTCGACTCATCAGGGTGTCCTTGGAATGCTGAGTAGAAGAGCCGCAACCATAGGGCTGAAATGTGACGTTCATTTGGCATTATTGTGAATGGCCCTGCAGACCTTGAATCTCAATGCCGCGCGCGTCCCGCGATCGCTCGATGTCGAGCGCGGGGCCACGCGCGGTAGTAGCGCTGGTCGGACGGGTGCGCGCGCGTTTACTCCCCCCGGCCTTGCACACTCGAAGCCCACTGCTCACTGCGGTTATGCCCGCTGGTGCGCAGCAAGCCAAGGTCGAGGGCATTTTCGCCACTGGCCGCGCCTTTGCCTTTGGCAATGTCGGCAATGGCGCTGCCCAGGTCGACCAGCGAGTTCGAGCCATCGACCGAAACATCACGGCGATAATCCGTGCCGCTCAGGGTTTCCCGGCGGGTGGCGGCGGCGTCCAGTGCCACCGTGCCCTGGGCCGATTGCAAGCGCGCGCCAACCAGATGCGCCTCGCCGCCGACGCTCAGGGCAATGCCATCACTGGCCTTGAGCAGTGTCTGCTGGGCGACGCTATCGCGCACCTGGTGCGAGACCTCAAGCTCCAAGGTCGGTGAGAACCCCGGGTCGGCCTTGCCCAAGGCTGAGCCGGCCTTTTCCTTGACCTTGCCGCCCAACGGCCCGGCTACCGCGGCGGCAGCATTGATATAGCCCTGCGGGTTACGCTCGTGACTCAGCCGCGCATCGCCTGCAACGGTCACCGTGTTGACATTGTCCTTGCGGCTGGCGACGCGCAGATCACCATCGATGGCGCCAGTGATGCGCCCGGCTTCAAGATTCGCCGCCTCGATACGGGTATCGCCCAGGCTCTGCAAGGCGATGTCGTCGGCGCGCAGGGTGCTGTTGTTCCAGGTGAGGTTGTCGCGCTTGTCCAGATCGACCTTGGCCCGGGCATGCAGGCCGCGCGTGTCGGTGCCGCCTTTGGCCATGTCGAAGCCTGCGCCGGCACTGATCTCCAGGTTGTCGACCCGCTGCTGACCCGACGAGCCCTCGATCAACATGCCACCGGCGCCGGCGTCGAGCTCGATACGCTCGGCCGACGCCTGCAGGCCTTGCAGGTGGACGGCGATGTCGTCGCGGGCAGCGCTGCTGACGGTCAGCGTGGCGCGGCTGTCGAACAGAGCATCGACCGCTTGTCGCGCTGCTTCGTCCTGCTTGCCGTGGGTGAAATGGCCGCCTAGTGCGCCACCTTTGGTCTCGCCCAGCTTGGCCGACAGCTCAAGGCCACCGCCCAGTTTGCTGCCGGAGGCCGTCTGGCTGTTGCTGGCAGCCAGGACCTGCACACGGGCTTGGCTGTGCAGCGCGATATCGCCTACCTGGGCTTCCCGGCTGCCAATGCGTGTGCCTTCGAGCACCAGGTCGCCGACGCTGCTCAGGCGTACGTCGCCCTTGGCATCGATTTGCGCGACCTGGGCGCTCTGTTGCGCGGCCTGCTGCTTCTCCTGATCCAGGTAGCCTCGACCGTCCAGCCCGGTGCCGGCAGGGCGGTTGCCGACCTTGGCCCAGGCGTTGCCGTCGAGCTGGCTGGCTTGTCGCTCGGTGCTGTCATTGGCCTGAGACAACGAGAGGGTCCCGCCACTGTGCACCACCACGTCCCCGGCACCGCCATCGAAGCGGGTGCCTTCATAGCGGCCATCGCTGCCCAATTGGATCTGGATCCCCTGTTGGCCATACAGACTGCCGGGCACTGCGGTGCTGCTGGCCGTTCGCTGATCCAGCGAGCCGCCTTTGCCGGTGGCGCGCACGTTGACGTCACTGCCCGTGCTGGTGTCGACGCGCAGATCGCCAGCGAAGGCCAAGCGGTCGATGCCATGGCCCTGAGTATTCTCGGCGGCGCGCATGCTGTGCTGGTCGGCTGCGATCTGCAACGTGCCGGCATTGGCCCGCCACGCGGTGCCCTGGTCGTCGATGCTGCTGGCCTGCACGTGCACCTGCGCACCACCCAGTTCGCTGACTTGGGCAATACCGCGGCGTTGGTTTTCCAGGCGCTTTAAGTGTTCGACCGTCATGTCGGCGCCGACGCTGGGCGCGACCATGGCATCTTCGGGCGCCGCCTGCTGGAAGCGGGCCGCTTCTTCGCCCATGACCAGCCGTTCGATCGGCCGGGTCACGTCGCGGTATTCGACGCTGGCGCCAAGGCTGGCGGACCAATCGCTGCGGACTTCTTCGCGCTCGTGGGTGTCCTGCACCGCGCGGTTCTCGATGCGTTTGGCATTGACCTGCAAAGCCTCGCCTGCGTTGACACGCGCCGCTTCGGTCAGCAACGCATCGGTGTCGATCGTCAGGTTGCCACTGGCCTGCACTTCGCTGCGCTGGACGCTGCTGTCACGCTCGGTCAGCTGGGTACTGTTGTGATGGCCCTCGAACAGGCTGCCCAGCCGATCGATACCGCCGGTCACGGTCAGGCCGCCGCCACTCTGGCTGGTACGAGTGACTGCCTCGCGTTCGTTGCGCGTCGCGCCCAGGGTCACCTGCTGGCCCTTGAGCGCCAGATCGCCAGCGCTGGCCTCAACCTTGGAACCGTCGATGCGCAGGTGCGCTTGGCTGGCGAGCGCCACCGTAGCGCCTTTGAGCACGCCGGCGGTGTGCGTGGTCTCGCGGACCTGCCCGTTCTGGTTCGTGACCTCATAACCGACGCTTGCCGCGTATTGCCGCGAGTCAGGCTTGCCATCTTGTGCCGATTGGGTCTGCTTGGCGCTGGCAGTCAAGCCTCGCTGATGATCGCTGCTCAGACGTTCAGTGACAGCCTGCGCGCTGCCTAGCGACACATCGCCCTTGGCCTCGACCTGCAGGTGCTTGCCGGCTTCGACCTTGGCGCCTTGGATGCGCAGCTCCTCGGCACTGGCCAAGCGCAGGTTGCTCGCCGAGGCAATGTCGCTGACCAGCAGCTGCTGTTGCGCCTGGGTGTTCTCGCGCTTGCTCGCGAACAGGCCGAACAGCTTGCTGTCGCTTTCGCGTGCGGTGGTGCGGCTGTTGGCGTGCTCGGCCTCGATGGTCAATGCGCCTTGCTTGCTGTACAGCACGGCGTCCTGCTGGCCATGCACGGTGCTGCCACTGATGGTGACCTGGTCTGCGCTGAGGTCCAATTTGCCACCGACGTTGATGCTGCTGCCGGTCAGGCTGTTGCCTTCGCTGTCGTGGCCCTTGCGGGCGCCGAAGAAGGTCCCGGAGAGCAGGTCGCCGCGATAGCTCGTGTCATCGCTGCGGTGCTGCAAGGACGTCGCGCCGACCTTCACCTGCTGGGCCTCGAGGGTCATGTCGCCGTCGCTGTGCAAGCGGCTGCCTTCGAGGTTCAGGGTGTCCTTGGCGCTGATGTTCATGCGCTCGGCCGTCAGGGTGCTGGGGCGGGCGAACTCGGTATAGCGTTCGGTATCTCGGTCGCCGCGCCACAGGTCCTTGCGGTGACGCAGCTGCTCGCTGACGTGCGCGCTGTCGACGCCCGCGACGATGTCGAGGTTGCCGCCGCTGGTCATGGTCAGCCCGGCACCGGCCCGCACGTCCGCGGCGCGCAGGCGCATATCGGCACCCGACTGCATTGCCAGGCTGTCGCTGGCCTGCAGTTGCACGCCGCGTTGCTGGCGCTCGGTCGTGGCGGTGTCGCGCGCGTAGGTTTCGCGGGTAATGAAAAGGAACTTCTTGCTCCAGTTGTCACGATCGTGGGCGATGTTTTCCCGGGTCTTGGCATCCAGGGTCAAGGCCTTGCCAGCCTTGACCTCGATGGTCCCAGCCCGGCCTTGCACGGCACTCATGCGCAGGTCGTCGGCAGCGCTGAGCTGCAAGGCGCCGTGGTCGCTGAGCAATTCGGCGGCGTCACCCGCGTCTCCTGCGATTTCCAGCGAGCCCGCCGAATGAATGGCGATGCCGTCGTCGGCCTTTAACTTCACCGCACCGGTGCGCACCCCGGCACCCTCGGCGGTGCTGACCACACGAATGCGCCCCGCCCGCATGGCGCCGAACAGGCTGGCATCGATGCTGGAAGCCGTGCCCGGCAAGTGCTCGAGGACCTGCCCGTCGGCGTGGGCGATGCGATTGCGCCCGGCGATCAGGTTCAGGTCATCCTTGGCGCTGAGCAACCCATGTTGGGTCACTTGCGGGGCGATCAGATCGAGTGCGCCCGCGGCGTTGCTCTGCCCGCCGTGCAACACGTGCAGGGCGCCAGTGGCGCTTAGGGTCGAGAAATGTCGCAACTGTTCTTCCTGCAGCTCCGGCGTGCCGACCACGAACCCGGCCCGGGTGGTGTTGATGAAACTGCCGCCGTTGAGCGTGATGCCATTAGGGTTGGCCAGAATGTAGTCGGCCGGGCGGCCGAAAATTTCCTGCGGGCCGGCGATCAGCGAGGCGTTGCTGCTGATGACTTCGTTGAGAATGGTCGAGGCCGCCTGGCCCTGGAACTGCGGATTGGCGGCCAGCGCCCCGGCCAGTTGCGAATGGCCGTCGTGCAAAGCGTTGTTGAGCACCACGCCGGCCTGGGCCACGTTGTAGTCATGGAACTGGTTGTGCGAGAGCCCGCTGGCGTTGGGCGGAACGATGTCGATCACCGGCACGCCGTGGTCGTTGTTGATCAGCGGGGTGCCCGCAGGGCCGGTGGCGGGCTCCAGGCCAGCCTCGGCGAACGCACCGGCAGGGGCAAGCAGGGCGAGGAAGATGGCCCAACGCAAGGTATCGGGGCGAACGGCCGGCAACGGCGAATGGTTGTGCATGGTGCGCTTCTCTTTGTTGTTGTGTGGATCAAATGCTCAAGGTGCAGTCGAGCACCCAGAAACCGGGTTCCAGGGCGGTGCGGGGTAGGTCGCTGGACCACAAGGCGCGCTGGTAGTCCAGGCGCAGGCGGGCCTGGGGCAGGGTGAGTTCGACGCCGATCGCGGCGCCGGCAAGGCGCTGTGAGGGTTTGTCTGCGGCCAGCTGAGCCCAGCCGAGATCCAGGCCAAGGTAGGGACGGATGTTCACGGCGCCGGTCCAGGTCGCCGGCAGCGGCCGGCTGAAGGTATTGCGCCAGGCCGCGCCATTGGCGCCGGAGTAGGTGCGCTGGCGGTAGCCGCGCACGGTCGAATCATCACTGAGCAGAAGCTGCTCGACCGCAGGCAAGGGTTGCTCGCTGTACTGCAGGGCCAGCTCGCTCTGCCAGCGCCAAGGGGCTTCGGCCGGCCCTTGGCGCAGGTGCAGAAGGTTGGCGCGGTACTTGCGAAAATCCGGACGCAGGCGCTCCACGCCCAGGGGCGCCTGGTCGGCGGCGAACCAATCCACACCCTGGGCAACGCCGATGTAGCCGTTCCAGAGCCCGCCTTCGAGCCACAGCAGGTTGAGGCCGGCCTCGATGCTGGTCAGGGTCGGGCTCTGCTGGGTGACCACGGCGCCGGCACTGCGGTTGACCAACTGCTTGCGGTCGAGCCTGAGGCTGGCGCTGAGCAGGCCCTGCTGGTTGCGCCACAACAGTCGCTCGGCGCTCAGGCCCTGGTAGCTGCTGTGGCCATCGCTGCGTTTGCGGCTGTGGGGCAGGGGGGCGCGATAGCGCAGCTGGCTGGCGTTTAGGGCAAAGGTCCAGGCGCCGTAGGGCACGCTGTAGTACAGGGTGACACCCTGACTTTGCCCGGGTGCGTACAGCACGCTGGATTGCAGCGATACCCGTAGATCGTCATTGATGCCCAATGGGCTGTCCACGCCCAGGCTCAGGGACATCCGGTGGCGGCCGGTCAAGTCGCTGCCACGGTTGTCGAAACGGCTGTCCAGATGCCAACGTGAGGCCACCGTGCGTGGTCGCAGCAGCACCCGTGTGCCGCCTGGCAGACTTCCAGGCAGCAAGTCCAGGCTGAGTTCATAGGCGCGCAGGCGGTTGAGCTGGTCCAGGCCTTGTTCCAGCTTGGGAAGATACAGCGGCTGGCCGAGCACGCCAGGAAACGCGCCACCGAGCGAGAGCGGCAGCGAAGGGTCGGCAAGGGCGATGGATTCGACGAAACCCTCGACGATGACGATGTCCAGGGGCGCTTGATCCTGGGGCTGCTGGCGCAAATAGGGGCGGCTGGTCGGCAAACCTGCCCGGACATACAGCTCGGTGATGCCGCGCAGCAGGCGATTGATGTCGCTGACGCCCATGCACGGCTGCATCCACTTGCGCAGCTGCGGCGCCAAGGCCCGATCGCTCACCAGCCGATTGCCAGCGACGCGCAGCCCCGACACCGCCCAGCACGGGCTATCCGGCGCCGCAGCGGAGGCCTGTGCGTGGGGCTGGGCCGTGGTTGGCCGCTGCCAGCGCTGTAGCCGTTGCTGTTGCTCGAACTGGCGCTGCGACTGCTGCTGGTCGCGCAGTTGCAGGCTGGCCGGATCGTCGGCCATGGCCCTGGCGCTACACAGCAGCGCCGCAAGGGCACAGGCGCGCAGCGCGCAGCAGGCCTGGTCGAAACGGCATGGCATTGAACACCCCGGCAATTGGCGTACGGATCACGTACTCGATTGCATGGATGCTAGGGAAATACCCACCTGTTTAGATGCAGGATTCGGCCTACACAGCGCGTAGGGCAAATGTGTATTTTGGGTATGAAAGGTCTTACAGCACAGCGTCGCTCGCGCGACTCGTCAAGGGCGAATCTCGATCAACGTGCCATCGCGCACCAGGCTCCACACCTCGCGCATGTCCGCGTTGCGCATGGCGATGCAGCCGTCGGTCCAATCGAGCGTATGGAAGTACCACTCCGGGTAATTTTCGTCGATCGGAGTGCCGTGGATCATGATCATGCTGCCGGCGCTCCAGCCCTCGCGAGTAGCACGGGCAGCGTCGCTGATGTTCGGATAGGTGATGTGCATGGCCAGGTTGAACCGGTCGCTCTGCTTGCGCCAGTCCAGCCAGTAGAAGCCTTCGGGGGTCTTCTTGTCGCCCTCGCGCTCCTTGGCGCCCTTGGGTTGCTTGCCCAGCGAGATGCGGTAGGTCTTCAACGGCTCGCCACGGCTGATCAACTGCAAGCGGCGTTCGGACTTGATGACCAGCACCTTGTCGATCAGCGGCTGCATGGCCGTCTGCGATTGCGACTGGAGCGGCGCCGCCGCTTGCGGCTTGCGAATGATCACTTCGGTGAAAGCCGCTTGGGTCAGCGTGGTGACGCAAAGGCAGCAAAGGGCGAACAACCAGCGCATGAAACAGTACCTGCAAGCTCAAGGGGTGGGCGCGACGTTCATCGGCGGCAGGTACTCATGGCCTATCGGGTAATGCTGCCTGACGCGGTCGCGATAGTAGCATTCTAGTGTGCGGGTGACGGTGCGAAAAGCCAGCTCGCCCCAGGGGATCTCATGCTCCTCGAACAAGCGCACTTCGAGGCTCTCGACCCCGACGGCGAAATCCCGATCGGCCAGCTCGGCGCGAAAGAAGACGTGCACCTGGTTGATGTGCGGCAGGTCGAACAGCTGATACAAGGCCATGTCGCCGACCTGGGCGCAGGCCTCTTCGACGGTCTCGCGGCGAGCGGCCTGATCCAGGGTTTCGGCGTTTTCCATGAAACCTGCCGGCAGCGTCCAGAAGCCACGGCGCGGCTCGATGGCGCGGCGGCACAGCAGCACCTGGCTACCCCAGGTCGGCAGTACCCCGGCGACGATGTTCGGATTCTGGTAATGAATGGTCTGGCAAGACTCGCAGACAAAGCGCAGGCGGCTGTCGCCTTCGGGGATTCGCTGGGTGACCGGGTGGCCGCAGGCGCTGCAGAATTTCATGCTGTTCTTCCCTCTGTTTCAGCTTATCTTGGCGTGCCCGGCAGGCTTGCCGCAAGCGCGCAGGGCTTGGGTGCCGCGCAGCTTTTGGTGCATCATGCACGGCAGGCCTTGGAAACGAGAGTGCGCGATGCTGGACGAGCTACTTCGCCGAATGAGCAATCATCAACCTGCTTCGTTGGAAACCGACCGACGGTTCCCCGAGGCAGCGGTACTCTTGCCCATCACCCGTCGCGAAGCGCCCGAGCTGGTCCTGACCCTGCGTGCCCAAGGCCTGTCGACCCATGGCGGCGAAGTGGCGTTCCCCGGAGGGCGTCGCGACCCCGAAGACCCGGACCTGGTGTTCACCGCCCTGCGCGAAGCCGAAGAGGAAATTGGCCTGCCGCCAGGCTTGGTCGAGGTGATCGGCCCGCTTAGCCCGTTGATTTCGCTGCATGGCCTGAAGGTAACGCCATTCGTCGGGCTGATCCCGGATTTCGTCGAGTACCGCGCCAATGACGCCGAGATTGCCGCGGTCTTCAGCGTACCGCTGGAATTCTTTCGCCAGGACCCGCGCGACCATACCCACCGCATCGATTACCAGGGCCGCAGCTGGTATGTGCCCAGCTACCGCTATGGTGAATACAAGATCTGGGGGCTGTCGGCGATCATGATCGTCGAGCTGGTCAACCTGTTGTACGACGCGCGAATCAGCCTGCATCATCCGCCTGAGCGCCACATCGAGAAATGAGCAGGGCCGACCCTGCCCTCTGCGTGAACCCTGAGGAGCAACCATGAAATACCGCCTGGGCGACCACCGCGTCGAATGCCATGCCACCAGTTGGGCCGCACCTAACGCGACCTTGATCGGCAAAGTCCGCCTGCAGGCGCGTGCCAGTGTGTGGTTCGGCGCCGTTCTGCGCGGCGACAACGAGCTGATCGACATCGGTGAAGACAGCAACGTCCAGGACGGCAGCGTCATGCACACCGACATGGGCTCGCCGCTGACCCTGGGCAGGGGCGTGACCATTGGCCACAACGCCATGCTGCACGGTTGCCAGGTCGGCGACTACAGCCTGATCGGCATCAACGCGGTGATCCTCAACGGCGCGCGCATCGGCAAGCACTGCATCATTGGCGCCAACGCGCTGATCCCAGAAGGCAAGGAAATCCCCGATGGCTCGCTGGTGATGGGGTCTCCCGGCAAGGTGGTGCGCGAGCTCACCGAGCAGCAGAAGCGCATGCTCGAAGCCAGTGCCGCGCACTATGTGCACAACGCCGAGCGTTATGCCCGCGAGCTGGTGGCGGACGATGAGTGAGGCTGTCCGGGAGCGGCCGGTAGCCTCGCCTTGCGTGAGCATCTGCGCGCTGGACGAGCAGGACGTGTGCACCGGCTGCCAGCGCAGCGTGGCCGAGATCGGCGCTTGGGGACGCATGGACAATGCTGAGCGCCGGCAGGTGCTCGAGCGCTGTCATCAGCGGGCGCTGGCCGCCGGGCTGATAATCGGCGCTTGAACCTCGCCGCGTGGCGAACGGGCTTGTCCGACTGGGGGGCTCGCCGTT
Source organism: Pseudomonas sp. SMSB3 (assembly GCF_052041965.1). NCBI lineage: Bacteria > Pseudomonadati > Pseudomonadota > Gammaproteobacteria > Pseudomonadales > Pseudomonadaceae > Pseudomonas > Pseudomonas sp. SMSB3. The sequence goes on from NZ_JBKGGV010000001.1 coordinate 419,335, forward strand.
AATCTAACGGGCTTGCCCACAGATCACTCGCCATGTTCTATCTCATTGCCTACATCAGCAGCGTCGTGCTGATCAACTACGCCTTCTCCAGCGCCCCGCACCTGGACATCATCTGGTCGTGCTGGGGTGGCCTGGTGTTCATCCTGCGCGACATGGTGCAGACCCGTTATGGTCACGGCGCGCTGGTCGCCATGCTGGTGGCCCTGGTGCTCTCGTATGTGACCTCGGAGCCGGCCATCGCCCTGGCCAGCGCCACGGCCTTCTTCGTTTCCGAGCTGATCGACTGGCTGGTGTTCACCATCACCCGCCGGCCATTGCGCGATCGCCTGTGGTTGAGCTCGGCGTTGAGCATTCCGGTGGACACGTTGATCTTCTTCGGCATGATCGGCGCCCTCACGCCGGTGGTAATCGGCACCGCCATGGCCTCTAAATTCGCCGGCGTCACCGCGGTCTGGCTGGCCATGGCATTTCGTGCGCGGCGGGCTGCCGTAGCGGGCTGATGGTGTAGAATAGCGGTCCTTTTTCAGCGGGTCATGCCGTGCCTGGCGTGGCCCCGGATGCCTTCGAGGACCTGAAATGACCCGTATCGGAACCCCATTGTCGCCAACCGCGACCCGTGTGCTGCTCTGCGGCTGTGGCGAGCTGGGCAAGGAAGTGGTGATCGAGCTGCAGCGCCTGGGCGTCGAGGTGATCGCCGTCGACCGCTACGCCAACGCCCCGGCCATGCAGGTGGCGCACCGCAGTCATGTGGTCAACATGCTCGATGGCGTCGCCTTGCGGGCTATCATCGAAGCGGAAAAACCGCACTACATCGTCCCCGAAATCGAAGCCATCGCCACCGCGACCCTGGTCGAACTGGAGAGCGAAGGCTTCACCGTGGTGCCTACCGCTCGCGCCACCCAGCTGACCATGAACCGCGAGGGCATCCGCCGCCTGGCGGCTGAAGAGCTGGACCTGCCGACCTCGCCCTACCACTTCGCCGACACCTTCGCGGCCTACGCCAAGGCGGTGGCCGATGTCGGCTATCCGTGCGTGGTCAAGCCGGTGATGAGCTCCTCGGGCAAGGGCCAGAGCCTGCTGCGCAGCGACGCCGACCTTCAGCAGTCGTGGGATTACGCCCAGGAAGGCGGTCGCGCCGGCAAGGGCCGGGTGATCATCGAGGGCTTCATCGATTTCGACTACGAGATCACCCTGCTGACCGTACGCCATGTCGGCGGCACCACGTTCCTCGAGCCCGTCGGCCACCGCCAGGAGAAGGGCGACTACCAAGAGTCCTGGCAGCCGCAGGCAATGAGCGCGAAAGCCTTGGCTGAATCGCAGCGGGTGGCCAAGGCGGTGACCGATGCCTTGGGCGGCCGCGGCCTGTTTGGCGTTGAATTGTTCGTCAAAGGCGACCAGGTATGGTTCAGCGAAGTCTCGCCTCGCCCGCATGACACGGGCCTGGTCACCCTGATTTCCCAGGACCTGTCGCAGTTCGCCCTGCACGCCCGCGCCATCCTCGGCCTGCCGATTCCAGTTGTGCGCCAGTTCGGGCCGTCGGCTTCGGCGGTGATTCTGCCCGAAGGCCAATCGCAGCAGACCAGCTTCGCCAATCTCGGCGCTGCGCTAAGCGAGCCAGACACCGCCATTCGCCTGTTCGGCAAGCCAGAAATAAACGGCACCCGGCGCATGGGTGTGTGCCTGGCGCGCGATGAGTCGGTGCAAGCCGCCCGCGCCAAGGCGACCCGTGCTTCGCAGGCGGTCAGGGTCGAGTTTTGAGCGTGAAGCGGCAAGTTGCAAGCAAGTGCCTGCGCTTGTAGCTTGCCGCTTGCCGCTCAAAGTTCCGTGTCGCGGGTCTCTTTCAGGCACAGCACTGCGATCAGGCTGATCACAGCCGCCGCCGAGACATAGCCGCCCACCCAGCTCAAGCCACCCATGCTCACCAGCTTCTGGGCGAAGAAAGGGGCGGCCGAGGCGCCGACGATGCCGCCCAGGTTGTACGCCGCCGATGCGCCGGTGTAGCGCACATGGGTCGGGAACAGCTCTGGCAGCAGCGCGCCCATTGGCGCGAACGTCACGCCCATCAGGAACAGCTCGATGGCCAGGAACAACGCCACCCCGGTGGTCGATCCGGATGTCAGCAGCGGCTCCATGAGAAAGCCCGAGGCCACCGCCAGCAACCCGCCGACGATCAGTACCGGCTTGCGTCCATAGCGGTCGCTGAGCCAGGCCGACAAGGGCGTCGCCAGGGCCATGAACACCACCGCAAAGCACAGCAGGCCGAGGAAGGTTTCGCGGCTGTAGCCCAACGTGCTTACGCCGTAGCTCAGCGAGAACACCGTCGAGATATAAAACAGCGCATAGCACACCACCATGGCCGCTGCGCCCAGCAGGGTCGGTAGCCAATATTTGGCGAACAGGTCGACCACCGGCATCTTCACCCGCTCGTGGCGGGCGACTGCCTTGGCGAATACCGGGCTTTCTTCAAGCTTCAGGCGCACATACAACCCGACCAACACCAACGCGGCGCTGAGCAGGAACGGGATGCGCCAGCCCCACTCACGAAATTGCTCGTCGCTCAGCGACAAGGCCAGGGTCAGGAACAGCCCGTTCGCCGCCAGGAAGCCGATCGAGGGGCCCAGCTGCGGGAACATGCCGAACCAGGCGCGCTTGCCTTGCGGGGCGTTTTCCGTGGCCAGCAGTGCAGCGCCGCCCCACTCGCCACCCAGGCCCAAGCCCTGGCCGAAGCGCAGCAGGCAGAGGATGATCGGCGCCCACACGCCGATGCTGTCGTAGCCAGGCAGCACACCGATCAGCGTGGTCGACACGCCCATCAGCAGCAGCGAAGCCACCAGGGTCGACTTGCGTCCGATGCGATCGCCAAAGTGACCGAACAGCGCCGAGCCCAGCGGGCGTGCCAGAAACGCGATGCCGAAAGTGAGGAAGGCTGCCAGCATCTGCGCGGTGCCCGACCCGGACGGGAAGAATACCGGGCCGATCACCAACGCGGCGGCGGTGGCATAGACATAGAAATCATAGAACTCGATGGCGGTGCCAATGAAACTGGCAGTGGCGACGCGCGCGGGCGAGTTGACCGGCGCGGTAGGCGCCTGGGCATAGGTGCTGCTGGTTGTCATCAGTAGGTCCCTAACAGTCTGGTTCGCTCCATGGCACTGCGCGCAGGCATAGCCTGGCTTGGCGCTGGAGCGTCTTGTTGTTGTGTCGCTGGACTGACGATAGCCCAAGGGGGATAGGGGCGGGGGCGGGGACTGTTCGGGGTGGTGAAGCAGCGCCGCGGGGCGTGTCAGTACAGCGGACTGGCCGTGTGACGCCGGGTGCGGGTAGCAGGCGGTACGGCGGGGCTGGGTAAGCGTGACCGGAGTATAGCTACCGGGTCACGGTCCACACCAGTACCTTGCTCGCGCAATTGTCCTCGGTTTCGAGGATTTCCAGGCGATAGCGGCCGATTTTCAGGCATACGGCGCTCGCAGGGATGCTCTCCAGGGCTTCGGTGACCAGGCCGTTGAGCGTTTTCGGGCCGCCGTCGCAGGGCAGGTGCCAGCCCAGGGTGCGGTTGATTTCGCGCAGCGAGGCATTGCCTTCGATGACGAAGGTGCCATCGGGTTGTGGCTGTACGTGCGGGTTGTCAAGGCTTTGCTCGTCCTCGAACTCGCCGACGATCTCTTCCAGGATGTCTTCGAGGGTGACGATGCCCAGCACTTCGCCATACTCGTCCACCACCACACCCAGGCGCCGCTGTTGTTTGTGGAAATTCAGCAGCTGCATCTGCAGTGGTGTGCTTTCCGGTACGAAATACGGCTCGTAGCAGGCGCCGCGCAGTTGCTCCAGGGTCAGTTCGGCCTTGGGCAACAGGTGGCTGATGAGCTTGGTGTTGAGTATCGCTTCGACCTGGTTGATGTCGTTATGGTAGACCGGCAGGCGGGTGTGGCGGCTGACGATCAACTGCTCGATGACCTGTTCGATCGGGTCGTCGAGGTTGATGCCATCGACTTCGTTGCGTGGCACCAGGATGTCATTGACGGTGATCTTGTCCAGCGACTGCAGGCCATCGAGCAGGCCCGGGCGTGGCGGCTCGGGGTCATCGTCGGCATCGAAGCTGTCATCTTCCTGTGGATGCAGGGCGACTGCCGCAGGCTGCGCGCGCAGCGGGCGCTGCAGCAGCTTGGCGACGCCGTCGAACAGGCAAGCGAAGGGTTGCACGATGGCCAGTGGAAACAGGCGCAGGCTCAGGCCCAGGTTGATGAAGGCGTGCGGGTTGCGGCGGGCTAGGCGTCGCGGCAGGAATTCGGTGAATACCAGCAGGGCTGCCACCGCGGCGCCAGACGCCAGCCAGAAGCCGTGCTCGCCGCCCTGGCGCTGGCCGACCAGGCAGGCCAGGCCCAATACCGCCAGTTTGCCCAGGCTGGCGCACAGCACCACGGCTTGCGCTGGCAGCCTGGGTTGGGGTTCATCGCTGCTGCGCGGCACGCCGTGCAGATACAGGCGCGCAGCATCGACCGCGCTGAACAGCGCCGCCCATACCAGCGCCAGCGCCAGGGTCCCGAGTAACGGTGCGTATGGCAGTGTATCCATGGCCTTCGATCAGATATGCAGGATGAATTCGCGGACCAGCTTGCTGCCGAAATAGGCCAGCATCAGCAGGCAGAATCCCGCCAGCGTCCAGCGGATCGCCTTGTGTCCGCGCCAGCCCAGGCGGGTGCGGCCCCACAACAGCACGCTGAAGACCACCCAGGCCACGCAGGCCAGCGAGGTCTTGTGCACCAGGTGCTGGGCGAACAGGTTTTCAAGGAACAACCAGCCTGAAATCAGCGACAGCGACAGCAGGCACCATCCCGCCCAGAGAAACCCGAACAGCAGGCTTTCCATGGTTTGCAGCGGCGGGAAGTTGCGGATCAGCCCTGAGGGGTGCTTGTGCTTGAGCTGGTGATCCTGCAGCAGCAGCAACAGCGACTGGAATACGGCGATGGTGAACAAGCCATAGGCAAGGATCGACAGCAGGATGTGCGCGAGAATACCCGGCTCTTCGTCGATCAGCGGCACCGTGCCGGCCGGGGCGAATTGCGCCAGCAGGGCGGTGATGGCGCCCAGCGGGAACAACAGCACCAGCAGGTTTTCCACCGGAATGCGCAGGCAGGCCAGCAGGGTGAGGGTGATCACGGCCACGGCGATCAGGCTGGCGGCGCTGAAGAAGTCCAGGCTCAGGCCCAGTGGGGTGATCAGTTGGAAGAACAGCGCGCCGCCCTGGGCGAGCACTGCAACCGCACCGAGCAGGCCCAGCAGGCGTTTGTCGGCCTTGCGGCCCTGGGCCAGATTGGCGCCTTGATACAGGGCCGCCGCCATGTACAGGCCGGCAGCGATCAGATTGGGGATGAGGCTTGGAGAAGAGACCATAAGTCCTGGGGTGCAGAGCCCATAAAGGAGTGGAGTTTGGCATAGAGCGCCGCGAGCGGCTAGCGGCTAGCCGCTCGCGCGTGGCTTGCCGAGCGGTTACCGCTCGCGGGCGGACTCGGCTATAATCGCCGCCTTGCTGTGCCTTGGGGGTGTGCATTTCCTCCCGCGGCGCCTGACAAACCTCGGCTTTACTGGGCCTGAAAGGATCACCATGTTCGAAAACCTGACCGACCGCCTGTCACAGACGCTGCGCCACGTCACCGGCAAGGCCAAGCTGACCGAAGACAACATCAAGGACACCCTGCGCGAAGTGCGCATGGCCCTGCTCGAGGCCGACGTTGCCCTGCCGGTGGTCAAGGATTTCGTCAATAGCGTTAAAGAGCGCGCCGTCGGCACCGAAGTGTCGCGCAGCCTGACCCCCGGCCAGGCCTTCGTCAAGATCGTCCAGGCCGAGCTGGAAAGCCTGATGGGCGCAGCCAACGAAGACCTCGCGCTGAACGCCGCACCGCCAGCCGTGGTGCTGATGGCGGGCCTGCAGGGTGCCGGTAAGACCACCACCGCCGGCAAGCTGGCGCGCTTTCTCAAAGAGCGCAAGAAAAAGAGCGTGATGGTGGTATCCGCCGACGTCTACCGTCCAGCGGCCATCAAACAGCTGGAAACGTTGGCCAACGACATCGGCGTGACCTTCTTCCCGTCCGACATCAGTCAGAAGCCGGTGGCCATCGCCGAGGCGGCGATCCGCGAAGCCAAGCTCAAGTTCATCGACGTGGTGATCGTCGACACTGCCGGTCGCCTGCACATCGATGCCGACATGATGGACGAGATCAAGGCCCTGCACGCCGCGGTCAAGCCGATCGAAACGCTGTTCGTGGTCGACGCCATGACCGGCCAGGACGCCGCCAACACCGCCAAGGCCTTCGGTGAAGCACTGCCGTTGACCGGCGTGGTGCTGACCAAGGTTGACGGTGATGCCCGTGGCGGTGCTGCGCTGTCGGTACGCGCGATCACCGGCAAGCCGATCAAGTTCATCGGTATGGGTGAGAAGAGCGAAGCCCTCGAACCGTTCCACCCCGACCGCGTCGCCTCGCGCATCCTCGGCATGGGTGATGTGCTCAGCCTGATCGAGCAGGCCGAGCAGACCATCGACAAGGCCAAGGCCGACAAACTGGCCAAGAAGCTCAAGAAGGGCAAAGGCTTCGATCTCGAAGACTTCCGCGACCAGTTGCAGCAAATGAAGAACATGGGTGGCCTCGGCGGCCTGATGGACAAGCTGCCGAGCATCGGTGGGGTCAACCTGTCGCAGATGGGCAATGCCCAGGGCGCGGCAGAGAAACAGTTCAAGCAGATGGAGGCGATCATCAACTCCATGACCCCGGCCGAACGCCGCGATCCCGACCTGATCAGCGGCTCGCGCAAGCGCCGCATCGCCCTGGGTTCCGGTACCCAGGTGCAGGACATCGGCCGGCTGATCAAGCAGCACAAGCAGATGCAGAAGATGATGAAGAAGTTCTCCACCAAAGGTGGCATGTCCAAGATGATGCGCGGCCTCGGTGGCATGCTGCCAGGCGGCGGCATGCCCAAGCTGTAAGCGCTATTCCGGGTGCCTGCCTGCTGTGCGGGCAGGCCCCAGAACCCCCGCCCCGGCGGGATAACCGCCGCCAAACGCGCGGCTCAACCGGCAAATCTGGACGCCACGGCAGGGCCATGGCGAAAAAGGCATTTGCAAATGTCCGTGTATTCCCCGAGAATATGCGGCCTTTTGGGCACCCATGTGCCTATTTGGCATTCAGATTCGCAGTACCGACTATAGGAACAATGTTCACATGGTAACCATTCGTCTTGCCCGTGGCGGCTCGAAAAAGCGCCCGTTCTACCACCTGACCGTGACCAACTCGCGTAACGCCCGTGACGGCCGTTTCGTTGAGCGCGTAGGTTTCTTCAACCCAATCGCTTCTGGCGCTGAAGTCAAGCTGTCGGTCAACCAAGAGCGCGTCACCTACTGGCTGAGCCAGGGTGCACAGCCGTCTGAGCGCGTTGCTCAGCTGCTGAAGGACGCTGCCAAGGCCGCTGCCTGAACAGTATGAACGCGACGCCAGAAAAGGCTGACGACCTCATCGTTGTCGGCAAGATTTTTTCGGTTCACGGCGTTCGCGGCGAGGTGAAGGTGTATTCCTTTACCGATCCGATTGAAAACCTGTTGGATTATCCACGCTGGACGCTTCGGCACGAAGGCACGGTAAAACAGGTCGAGCTGGTCAACGGTCGTGGCTCCCAAAAGGGCCTGGTCGTGAAGCTCAAAGGCCTCGAGGATCGCGACGAAGCCCGTCTTCTGAGCGGTTACGAAATCTGCATACCGCGGAGCCTTTTGCCCAACCTGGCCGCTGACGAGTACTACTGGTACCAGTTGGTAGGTCTGAAGGTCATCAACCAGGACGAACAGCTGTTCGGCAAGGTCGATCACCTGTTGGAGACCGGCGCGAACGATGTAATGGTGGTCAAGCCCTGCGCAGGCAGCCTGGATGATCGCGAGCGTTTGTTGCCCTATACGGCGCAGTGCGTGCTCGGTATCGACCTGGAGGCAGGCGTGATGCGAGTCGAATGGGACGCGGACTTCTAAACGATGGGTAACCTTCGCGTAGACGTCATCACGTTGTTCCCCGAGATGTTCTCGGCCATCACGGAGTACGGCATTACCAGCCGCGCGGTGAAACAAGGGTTGCTTCAGGTGACCTGCTGGAACCCGCGGGACTACACCACAGATCGCCACCATACCGTGGATGATCGGCCGTTTGGCGGTGGTCCGGGCATGGTGATGAAAATCAAGCCTCTGGAAGATGCCCTGGTTAGCGCCAGGCAGGCGACCGGAGCATCGGCGAAGGTGATCTACCTCTCGCCGCAAGGCCGCAAGCTGACTCAGCAGGCGGTCAAAGGCCTGGCCGAACAGGAATCGTTGATCCTGATCGCCGGTCGTTATGAAGGCATCGACGAGCGCTTTATCGAGGCTCATGTTGATGAGGAGTGGTCGATTGGCGACTATGTGCTTTCCGGTGGCGAGCTGCCGGCCATGGTACTGATCGATGCGGTTACACGGCTGCTGCCCGGAGCTTTAGGGCATGTGGACTCGGCGGAGGAAGACTCCTTCACCGACGGTCTGCTCGATTGCCCGCACTACACCCGGCCTGAGGTGTATGCGGATCAGCGTGTTCCCGACGTGTTGCTAAGTGGCAACCATGCACATATCCGGCGTTGGCGGATGAAGCAGTCCCTTGGTAGGACCTTCGAACGGCGCGCCGATCTTCTGGAAAGTCGCTCGCTTTCTGGAGAAGAGAAGAAGCTGCTCGAGGAATATCTCCGCGAGCGGGACGATAGTTAAACGTATCGATGGTGGATCACGTATCCATCTTAGGAGCACAGCATGACCAACAAAATCATCCAGCAGCTCGAAGCCGAGCAGATGAGCAAGGAAATCCCGACCTTCGCGCCAGGCGACACCGTTGTCGTTCAGGTTAAAGTGAAGGAAGGTGATCGTTCCCGTCTGCAGGCGTTCGAAGGCGTTGTCATCGCCAAGCGTAACCGCGGTCTGAACAGCGCCTTCACCGTGCGCAAGATCTCCAGCGGCGTAGGCGTTGAGCGTACCTTCCAGACCTACAGCCCGCAGATCGACAGCCTGGCCGTGAAACGTCGTGGTGACGTGCGTAAAGCCAAGCTGTACTACCTGCGCGACCTGTCCGGCAAAGCCGCTCGCATCAAGGAAAAACTGTCCTGAGTACAGTTTGCCCGGTGGCCGAGGCCGCCTAGCGAGAAAAAGCAGCCTTCGGGCTGCTTTTTTGCGTTTGAAAACCTGTTAAAAGTGACAGCCATGACCCCTCGAGACCTGGAAATTCAACGCCGCACCGCGTTGTCGGTAACGCGCGTGACCAAGGCGGTGTTCCCCAATACCACCAACCACCACAACACCTTGTTCGGCGGTACCGCACTGGCGTGGATGGATGAAGTGTCATTCATTGCGGCCACGCGCTTTTGCCGACTGCCGCTGGTGACCGTGTCCACCGACCGCATCGACTTCAAGCACCCGATACCCGCGGGCTCGATCGTCGAGCTGGTAGGTACGGTGGTGAAAGTCGGCAATACCAGTTTGCAGGTCGAGGTCGAGGTGTTGGTCGAGAACATGTACCTGGACGGGCGCGAGCGGGCCATCCATGGCGTGTTCAGCTTCGTCGCCATTGACGAAGACAAGCGCCCGGTGCCGGTGCTGCCACAGCGCTGAGCCAGACGCGGGCCTTGCCGAGCCGCGCCTGCGGTGCAAGGCCCGATTGATCACGACAACCCCAAGCCGCTGTGAAACACTACGCCCTCTCCAAGAACCAGCTGCCCCGAATGCCTGCCCTAGACCATCCTCTGATCGACCAATTCCTCGACGCCCTGTGGCTTGAAAAAGGCCTGTCCGACAACACCCGCATGTCCTATCGCAGCGACCTGGCCCTGTTCAACGGCTGGCTGGAGGAGCACGGGATAAGCTTGCCCGATGCCGGTCGCGAGCTGATTCTCGATCACCTCGCCTGGCGCCTGGAGCAAGGCTACAAGCCGCGCTCGACGGCCCGTTTTCTGTCCGGTCTGCGTGGCTTCTTTCGCTATCTGCTGCGCGAGAAGCTGATCGCCGTCGACCCCACCTTGCAGGTCGACATGCCACAGCTGGGTCGGCCGTTGCCCAAGTCATTGTCCGAGGCCGATGTCGACGCGCTGCTGCAAGCGCCGGAGCTGGGCGAGGCGATCGGCCAACGTGACCGCGCCATGCTCGAGGTCCTCTACGCCTGCGGCCTGCGGGTCACCGAGCTGGTCAGCCTGACGCTCGATCAGGTCAATCTGCGCCAGGGCGTAATGCGGGTCATGGGCAAAGGCGGCAAAGAGCGCCTGGTGCCGATGGGCGAGGAGGCCGTGGTGTGGCTGGAGCGCTACCTGCGTAATGGCCGCGCCGAACTGCTCAATGGTCGTCCCAGCGACGTGCTGTTCCCCAGTCAGCGAGGCGAGCAGATGACGCGCCAGACGTTCTGGCACCGTATCAAGCACCACGCGCGGGTCGCGGGGATCGACAAGCCGTTGTCGCCGCATACCCTGCGACACGCCTTCGCCACCCACCTGCTCAATCACGGCGCAGACCTGCGGGTGGTGCAGATGCTGCTCGGCCACAGCGACCTGTCGACCACGCAGATCTATACCCATGTGGCCAAGGCCCGCCTGCAGCAACTGCACGCCCAGCATCACCCACGTGGATGAATGTTTTTCATGTTCCGCCGACCGGTCCATGCCGAGCCCTTCATCGTCAGCGCGATGTGGTAGGCTTGGGCGGTTTGCACCAGGGCCCGTACGGTTGCCGCGTTTTTTCCGCAGGCAACACCCTCCGGCCCTGTTCGCCCTCAGGAGTTTCCCATGCGCGTGACCCAGTTGTTCGCCGCCGCCGCGTTGGCGCTGGCCAGTACCTTTGCCTTTGCCGCAGCCGACAGCACTGCCGGTGCCGAACAGGCGATCCGCAAGTCGTTGCAGAACCTGGAGCTCGACGTGCCGGTGGAAAGCGTGGCCAGCAGCCCGCTCAACGGCCTGTATGAAGTCAAGCTGCAAGGCGGGCGCGTGCTGTACGCCAGCGCTGACGGCCAATACGTGATGCAGGGCTATCTGTACCAGCTGCAGGATGGCAAGCCGGTCAACCTCACCGAGAAGACCGAGCGCGCCGGCGTTGCCAAGCTCATCAATGGCATTCCGGCAGCCGAAACCGTGGTTTACCCGGCCAAGGGCCAGACCAAGTCGCACATAACCGTCTTTACCGACACCACCTGCCCGTACTGCCACAAGCTGCACGCCGAAGTGCCTGAGCTCAACCGCCGCGGTATCGAAGTGCGCTACGTCGCCTTCCCGCGCCAGGGCCTGGGCTCGGCAGGTGACCAGCAGTTGCAGGCGGTATGGTGCTCCAGCGACCGCCGCGCAGCCATGGACAACATGGTCGAAGGCAAGGAAATCAAGGCCGCCAAGTGCGCCAACCCGGTTGGCAAGCAGTTCGAGCTGGGCCAGCAGATCGGGGTCAACGGCACGCCGGCCATCGTTCTGGAGAGCGGTCAGGTGATCCCGGGTTATCAGCCGGCGCCGCAGGTCGCCAAACTGGCCCTGGCCGGCGCTCAGCAAGCCGCCAAGTAATCAATTCAGTACGCCGTCGTCATGGGGTGACGGCATGTTTCACGGCCGGCGAAGGCGCCGTCCGTTCAATGGGGAGTTCACAGTGAAACCGGTCAAAGTAGGCATCTGTGGGTTAGGGACCGTCGGTGGCGGTACCTTCAATGTACTTCAGCGCAACGCCGAGGAGATTGCCCGCCGTGCCGGGCGCGGTATTGAAGTGGCCCAGATCGCCATGCGCTCGCCCAACCCGAACTGCCAGATTACCGGTACCCCCATTACCGCTGATGTGTTCGAAGTGGCGTGCAACCCAGAGATCGATATCGTCATCGAGCTGATCGGTGGCTACACCGTGGCCCGTGATCTGGTGCTCAAGGCCATCGACAACGGCAAGCATGTGGTCACCGCGAACAAGGCGCTGATCGCCGTGCATGGCAACGAGATCTTTGCCAAGGCTCGCGAGAAAGGCGTCATTGTCGCCTTCGAGGCCGCTGTCGCCGGTGGCATTCCGGTGATCAAGGCAATCCGCGAAGGCCTGTCGGCCAACCGCATCAACTGGCTGGCTGGCATCATCAACGGCACCGGCAATTTCATCCTCACCGAAATGCGTGAAAAGGGCCGCGCGTTCCCGGACGTGCTGGCCGAAGCCCAGGCCCTGGGTTATGCCGAAGCCGACCCGACCTTCGATGTCGAGGGCATCGACGCCGCGCACAAGCTGACCATCCTGGCATCCATCGCCTTTGGTATCCCGCTGCAGTTCGACAAGGCCTACACCGAGGGCATCACCCAGCTGACCACTGCCGATGTGAACTACGCCGAAGCCCTGGGCTATCGCATCAAGCACCTGGGCGTGGCTCGCCGCACTGCCGAGGGCATCGAGCTGCGCGTGCACCCGACCCTGATTCCCAGCGACCGCCTGATCGCCAACGTCAACGGCGTGATGAACGCGGTGATGGTCAACGGCGATGCAGCAGGTTCGACCTTGTACTACGGCGCGGGCGCCGGCATGGAGCCAACCGCTTCGTCGGTGGTTGCAGACCTGGTCGATGTGGTACGAGCCATGACGTCGGACCCTGAGAACCGCGTTCCCCACCTGGCCTTCCAGCCAGACTCGCTGTCGGCCCATCCGATCCTGCCGATCGAGGCGTGCGAAAGTGCCTATTACCTGCGCATTCAGGCCAAGGACCACCCTGGCGTGCTGGCGCAGGTGGCGAGCATCCTTTCCGAGCGCGGGATCAACATCGAGTCGATCATGCAGAAAGAAGCTGAGGAGCAGGATGGCCTGGTACCGATGATCCTGCTGACCCACCGTGTTGTCGAGCAAGGCATCGATGATGCGATCGTCGCTCTCGAGGCGCTGCAGGATGTGGTCGGCAAGGTCGTGCGCATCCGCGTCGAACAGCTTAACTAGCGGCAGGCTTCAAGCTGCAAGCTGCAACTAAAGGCAGCGCGCAGTCGAGGCTACGAACAGATTTCATTTAGCGGCAGGCAAGGAACCGCAGCCTCCGAGAGCAACGCCACCGGCTTGTTCCTGTAGCTTGCAGCCCGCAGCTTGCCGCTCAAACCAAAGGTTTGCACCCATGCGCTATATCAGTACCCGCGGCCAAGCACCGGCCCTGAATTTCGAAGACGTGCTGCTCACTGGCCTAGCCAGCGATGGCGGCCTGTATGTGCCTGAAAACCTGCCGCGCTTCACCCAGGAAGAAATCGCTTCCTGGGCCGGCCTGCCATACCACGAGCTGGCTTTCCGGGTGATGCGCCCGTTCGTCGAAGGCAGCATCGCCGATGCCGATTTCAAGAAGATTCTTGAAGAAACCTACGGCCAGTTCGCCCACGCCGCCGTCGCGCCGCTGCGCCAGCTCAACGGCAACGAGTGGGTGCTGGAGCTGTTCCATGGCCCGACCCTGGCCTTCAAGGACTTCGCCCTGCAGCTGCTCGGCCGCCTGCTCGACCATGTGCTGGCCAAGCGCAACGAGCGCGTGGTGATCATCGGTGCCACCAGCGGTGACACAGGTTCTGCGGCCATCGAAGGCTGCCGCAGCTGCGACAACGTCGACATCTTCATCCTGCACCCGCACCAGCGTGTGTCGGAGGTGCAGCGTCGGCAGATGACCACGCTGTTCGGTGACAACGTTCACAACATTGCCATCGAAGGTAACTTCGATGACTGCCAGGAGATGGTCAAGGCCAGCTTCGCCGACCAGTCGTTCCTCAAAGGCACGCGTCTGGTCGCGGTGAACTCGATCAACTGGGCGCGGATCATGGCCCAGATCGTCTACTACTTCCATGCCGCCCTGCAGCTCGGTGGCCCGGCGCGCTCGGTGGCATTCTCGGTGCCGACCGGCAACTTCGGCGACATCTTTGCCGGCTACCTGGCGCGCAACATGGGCTTGCCGGTCAGCCAGCTGATCGTCGCGACCAACCGCAACGACATCCTGCACCGCTTCATGAGCGGCAATCAGTACGTCAAGGAAACCCTGCACGCGACCCTGTCGCCGTCGATGGACATCATGGTGTCGTCCAACTTCGAGCGCCTGCTGTTCGACCTGCACGGTCGCAACGGCGCGGCCCTGGCCGAGCTGATGGCCAGCTTCAAGCAAGGCGGTGGCTTCAGTGTCGAACAAGACCGTTGGACCGAGGCGCGCAAGCTCTTCGATTCGCTGGCGGTGAGCGATGAGCAGACCTGCGAAACCATCGCCGAAGTCTTTGCGGCCACCGGTGAAGTGCTCGACCCGCACACCGCGATCGGCGTCAAGGCCGCCCGCGAATGCCGGCGCAGCCTCGATACACCGATGGTGGTGCTGGGTACCGCGCATCCGGTGAAGTTCCCTGAGGCGGTCGAAAAAGCCGGGGTGGGCAAGGCCCTCGAGCTGCCGGCGCACTTGAGCGATCTGTTCAGCCGCGAGGAGCGTTGCACCGTGTTGGCCAACGACCTCAAAGCGGTGCAGGCCTTCGTCAGCCAACATGGCAACCGCGGCAAGCCATTGTAAGCCGCAGGACCACCCCTGCAGGTGCATTGGCGCCCGCAGGGGCACGCGGGTGACGAGGGGGCTGCAAAGGCCTCGTCAGTCGTTTACCGCGCCATCTTCAGAAATGTCCTATATGAGTGCCTAGGCAACCTGCCTAGAGTGGCCGGTCCTTCCCCCCAAGGAGCGGTGCATGCGCCAGCCCTACGTACTGATCTGTCAGGCACGCCCATCCCACCAGATACTCCTGCACCAGGCGTGTAACGCCCTGGGGCTGTTCAATGTGCGCGTGGTCAATGGGCTTGTCGAGCTCGACAGCTGCCTGGCGCATGGGGCTCGCGCCGACGTGCTGATCATCGATCACGCCGAAGCCGATGGCCCGGCGCTGCTGGCGCGGGCAGCGGGCAGTCGTGCCGTGGTGTTCGTTGGTCGCGCCGGTGAGCAAGACCTCGCCGATGAAGCCCGGCGCCTTGGCTTGTGGGTGCTGGCCGACTTGCCATGGCCATTGCCGATCGAGCCGTGGCGCGCCGCGCTGCAACGTATCAAAACTGTCACATCGGCCACGCATGCTGGCTGAAACACTGATGGCGCAACGAACTTTCCGTTGCGCTTGTTGGTCAGTTCATTCATATCCCACTACAAGACAAAGCGAGTGATCCGGATGGAAAGAATCTGCAGACTGCTCAACGATGCGCTCAGCCCTTATCAGGCCAGCCTGGACGTCGAGGATGCCAACGGCAACCGTCAGTTGACCGTGTACAACACCCTGGGTGTCGCGGCCTTGCGCCGCACGGTAAGCCAGTACCAGCTACAGGAACAACGCTTGCTCATCGATCTGGTCGACGGCCTGCATCGTGACCTGCAGATCGTCGAAGGGCGCTTGCAGCCGTGTGTGATCGCGGCCCTGCAACAGCGTCAGCAACCCCAGGGAACCTTTGCTTGAGGGCTTGCTCTTAAACAGTAGGGGCAGCCTGCCAGCGCACCGCTCCGGCACTGGCAGGCTGTCACCGAGAGTCCATGATGACTTTCGATTGGCCCCGGGCGTCCTCCCCAGCGTCCGGGGTTTCTTTTGTCTGCTGTTCACGACCGTCGACGAGCCTCCCGCTGTCCTGCAGATCGGCAGCACGCATTTGCGGGTCAGCCAGTACGCGTACAGGACCGGCAAGCTGTTACAGCGCAAGGCCGGCAGCAATTCTGCAGCCCGCGCGCACGGTTCACTCGCACAATGGCATGCTCGTCCCCGGCCATCTGTGCAATTAGCGACGGCAGCACTTGGTCAATGACCCCTGTCCCAGGCTGGCCCCGCGCCGCAGCTTCAGACAGTGCCCGCCTGGCGCAGGCTGGCGATGGCTGCCGGGTCATAGCCCAGGGAGGCCAGCACCTGGTCGGTATGTTCACCCAGGCTTGGCCCGACCCACTCGGCCGAGCCTGGGGTTTGCGACAGCTTGGGCACGATGCCGGGCATCTTGAACGGCTTGCCGTCGGGCAAACGCGCGTGCAGGAACATTTCGCGCGCCAGGTACTGCGGGTCGCTGAACATGTCTTCGGCCGAATAGATGCGGCTGGCCGGTACTTCAGCGTCGGTGAGCACCTGCATCAGTTGCTCCAGCGCCAGGCCATTGGCCCAGCGGTCGATGACCCCATACAGCTCGTCACGGCGGGCGTCACGGCCATCGTTGCTGGCCAGGGCAGGGTCGTCGGCCAGGTCGTTGCGGCCGATGGCCTGCATGAGCCGCTTGAAAATGGCATCGCCATTGGCACCGATCTGCACATGCTTGCCATCAGCGCTGGTATGGATGGAGGAGGGCGTGATACCCGGCATGATATTGCCGGTGCGTTCACGAATGAAGCCGAACACATCGAACTCCGGAACCATGCTTTCCATCATCGCGAAGATCGCTTCGTACAGCGCCACGTCCACGACCTGGCCCTGGCCGCCGTTGACTTCGCGATGACGCAGAGCCATCAGCGCGCCGATCACGCCCCACAGCGCCGCGATCGAGTCGCCGATGGAGATGCCCGTACGCACCGGCGGGCGATCGTCGAAACCGGTGATGTAGCGCAGTCCGCCCATGGATTCGCCCACCGCACCGAAGCCCGGCTGGTCCTTCATCGGCCCAGTCTGACCAAAGCCGGACAGGCGCACCATGACCAGGCGCGGATTCAGCGCGTGCAGCACGTCCCAGCCCAGGCCAAGTTTTTCCAGCACGCCAGGGCGGAAGTTCTCGATGAGGATATCGGCTTCGCTGAGCAGGCGCTTGAGCACCTCGCGCCCTTCAGGGTGCTTGAGGTTAAGGGTGAGCGATTGCTTATTGCGCGCCTGCACGAACCACCACAGCGAGGTCCCCTGGTACATCTTGCGCCATTTGCGCAGCGGGTCACCGCCGTCCGGCGATTCGACTTTGATCACTTCGGCACCGAACTCGGCGCAGATGCGCGCGGCGAACGGCCCGGCGATCAGGGTGCCGAGCTCGATGACTTTGAGGCCGGCGAGGGGTTTGCTCGGGGTAGACATGTGGCATCCGTGGCAGCGGGTCAGAGGCGTGGTTTTAGCACAGGTGCGCAGCGGCCGAAACGGGTGCGGCGCACGCGTGGGCAGGATCGGGTAGACTAAGCCACTTTTCTTTCCCCACGAAGCCCCTTCGACCATGGCCCAGCCGTCCACGACCTACAAATTCGAACTCAACCTGACCGACCTCGATCGCGGCGTGTACGAAAACGTCCGCCAGACCATCGCCCGTCATCCTTCGGAAACCGAGGAGCGCATGGCCGTGCGCCTGCTGGCCTACGCCCTGTGGTACAACGAGAACCTGGCGTTCGGTCGTGGTCTGTCTGATGTCGATGAAGCTGCATTGTGGGAAAAGAGCCTGGACGACCGCGTTCTGCACTGGATCGAAGTGGGCCAGCCGGACGCCGACCGCCTGACCTGGTGCTCGCGCCGCACCGAGCGCACCAGCCTGTTGACCTACGGCAGCCTGCGGGTGTGGGAGGGCAAGGTGCTGAGTGCGGTCAAGGGTCTGAAGAACCTGAGCATCGCCGCCGTGCCGCAAGAGGTGCTGGAAGTACTGGCCAGCGAGATGCCGCGCACCATCAAGTGGGATGTGATGATCAGCGAAGGCACCGTCTTCGTTACCGACGACCGCGGCCAGCATGAAGTGCAGCTGCAATGGCTGCTCGGTGAGCGTGGCTGAACCCACTGATTTTTGACTGCTGAAGACCCCATGCGTATCGAACCTCGCCCGCTGCCTGAAACCCTGCCATTACTGGGTAACCTGCCCCCGCTGCTGACCCGTCTGTATGCCGCCCGCGGCGTGCAGTCCGAGGCCGAGTTGGACAAGAGTCTGGCCCGGCTGCTGCCTTACCAGCAGCTCAAGGGCATCGAGGCGGCCGTGGACCTGCTGGTCACGGCGCTGGACCTGCGCCAGCGCATCCTGATCGTCGGTGACTTCGACGCCGATGGCGCGACGGCCAGTAGCGTCGGCGTGCTGGGCTTGCGGCTGTTGGGCGCAGCCCATGTCGACTACCTGGTGCCCAACCGCTTCGAATACGGCTACGGCTTGACCCCGGAAATCGTCCAGGTGGCGCTTGAGCGCCAGCCTGATCTGCTGGTGACCGTGGACAATGGCATCTCCAGCGTCGAAGGCGTCGCCGCCGCCAAGGCCGCTGGGCTCAAGGTGCTGGTGACCGACCACCATTTGCCAGGCCAGCAATTGCCCGAGGCCGACGCCATCGTCAACCCCAACCAGCCAGGGTGCGCATTCGCCAGCAAGTCGCTGGCCGGCGTCGGCGTCATTTTCTACGTATTGATGGCCTTGCGCGCACGTCTGCGCAACCTGGGGCGCTATGTCGATCGGCCACAGCCGAACATCGGTGAGCTGCTCGACCTGGTGGCCTTGGGCAGCGTGGCTGACGTGGTGCCGCTGGATGCGAACAACCGCATCCTGGTGCACCAGGGCCTGGAGCGCATCCGCGCCGGCCGTGCCCGGCCCGGCTTGAAGGCGATCCTGGAAGTGGCGCGGCGCGACCACCGACGTATCACCTCCACCGACCTGGGCTTCATCCTCGGCCCGCGGCTCAACGCTGCTGGCCGGCTCGACGACATGAGCCTGGGCATCGAATGCCTGCTCTGCGAAGACCCGGCGCTGGCCCAGGACATGGCCCAGCAGCTCGATGACCTGAACCAGGACCGCAAATCGATCGAGCAGGGCATGCAGCGCGAGGCCTTGGCCCAGCTCAAGGACTTGCCGGTCGAGTCGATGCCCTACGGCCTGTGTCTGTTCGATGCCGAATGGCATCAAGGCGTGATCGGGATTCTCGCCTCGCGCTTGAAGGAGCGTTACCACCGCCCGACCATCGCGTTTGCCGACGCAGGTGATGGCATGCTCAAAGGGTCGGCGCGTTCGGTACCCGGCTTTCATATCCGCGATGCGCTCGATGCCGTCGCCGCCCGCCATCCGCAGTTGATCAGCAAGTTCGGCGGCCATGCCATGGCGGCGGGGCTGTCCTTGCCCGAAGGCAATTTCCCGGCGTTCGCCGAGGCCTTCGATGAGGAGGTTCGGCGCCAGCTGCGCGAGGAAGACCTCACCGGCCGGCTGCTGTCAGACGGTAACCTGGCTGTCGAAGAGTTCCACCTGGACCTGGCCAAGGCCTTGCGTCACGCCGGGCCTTGGGGCCAGCACTTCCCCGAGCCGCTGTTCCACGGCGTTTTCCAGTTGGTCGAGCAGCGTGTGGTGGGGGAGCGGCACTTGAAGGTGGTGCTCAAGAGCGAGTGCGGTTCTGTGCGCCTGGATGGCATCGCCTTCGGCATTGATCGCGAGGTCTGGCCCAATCCTACGGTGCGTTGGGTGGAGTTGGCCTACAAGCTGGATGTGAACGAGTTTCGGGGCAACGAGAGTGTGCAATTGATGATTGCGCATATGGAGCCGCGCTGAAGTGGTGGGGTGTCACAGATGTGCAGAGCGGCGAATCTGAATGCTGGGGCGCGCTGTGCACGCCCTTTGTGCCCGGTCAGGCGCCAAGTCACGGGCGTCCTACAAAAGCCGATCCCGTTCAGGCTGATCTCCGAGCCTTGCAATACCGTCTTGGTAGCTCCTGTCTCATTCAAACAGCGCTCGCAATCCCCGGCGCTGCACATGCCCGGCCGTGCAATCACCGAATGGCGAGTTAGTTTGGATCAATGCACGGCTGCTGACTTCCGCCGATTCAGGCAATGGATAGCGCCAGCCCCTACAAAGCAAAGTGCACCGAGAGTGCTGAACCAGAATAGGGCCTTCAGCACTTTTCGATCATTCACGCTGTTAATATGTTCTTGAAGTAACGAGTTCGAAAGTTCGATAGTACCTGCTAGCAAGCGCCTGACAGTTATTCCAGTTGGTGTATGTTGAATTTCTACAAATAGCGGAGTTGATTTATCGATGTTATAAAAGTCATAGGTAGACCTATAAAGATAGATGTAGCGCTTCGTGCGGCGTGCGCCTGGCACTTGGAAGTAGATACTTGTTTCGTAGATCCGGTCATCGTACTTCCACGCATTCATTTCGGAAGCCAGCGTTGCTGGGAGTCTTATCGATGGCAAGTTGGCGGGCTCAGTGGGTGTGCTCAGAAAAGCTAGAAAGGAGGGTGCTATGCAAGTGAAAACCGACCCGGCTAATAATAAGCTCCTCACTTGCTCTAGAGGAGACAGGCTGCGCATCAACTCGATCCAGGCTGGCCATGAAAACATTTATCCCTCTCCAGATTCAGTGGTAGTTTACTTATACTTATCTTGTTGAGGGGCAGAGCAGCAAGCGTACTTGTCCTGACCGCTGCCAAATACAGTAGTTAAAGAGGGTGTCGGGCCAGAGTTGGGTCTTCCGTTAAGACTTTCAACTGAGCCGGTTATAGACACTCCGTCGTCCTGATGGGGTGGATCATTGAAGGGGACTTGCGGTGCTGTGGATAAGGGTGGAGGCAGACTGCCTTGTACCCTCTTCTGCTCATTTAGGAAGTCTAAAAGTGGCTTTGTGTTAATAGTTATCTCCGTTGTGTCAGGATGCCAATTAAGGACATGGATAAGCCCACCCAAATTAGTACTAGTCGTTTCCGTATTGGTCAGAAGCATTGACGGAGTAAAGACGGGAGTGAGATTTTCTTTGGTGGAATCGTTATTTATCAAAGTTCGAAAATAGGTTGCAACTTTTCTTGAATATTATTGGCTAGGTCGGAATTGTATGTGCCAAATAAACTCGAGCCCAATGCGATGGCAGTGAAGCCCGCTGCGGTCCATGGGGCGCTTGTCAATAACGCAAAACTTGCTAAAACTCCGGCTACGTTGCCAATCAGACTCATGTAATCGCCGAGTTCGGGCGTTTTACCATCTTTATAATCTGCAGTGATTTTCAAGAAGGTCACTGTGCCGGCAAGGGTGTTCGTGACAATATTGATAAAGGGGCTGCCCCCGCCGTCATCATTCCAACCGAGAGGACAGAGGCGATAGCTGTACTTGTCTGGGCACCCTGTACAACGAGCGAAAAGCCGTCCTTGTTAGTTTTGAATTGGTCGTGGATAGCTGAAGCGGCCCCGGCCTGAAATCCTGGTTTTCCGACCCTGTCAACTATAGCGACGAAGATTTCAACTCGGTTAGTCATTGTGGTGTCCCTCTGTGATCGTCTTGAACGCGATGGTGACGCGAAGCTGGTCACACTCGATAGATGTAGATTTGGCTCGGTGCGGGATTTGTCCATCAAAGACAACGATGCGCCCTGGCCTTGGTATGACTGCAGCAATAATGTCACTCTTTGTTTCATTAAAAAATATAAGCTCACCTCCCCAGTTAACGGCCCAATAGTCGTTGCAGAAGATGACCAGGGTTTTTCCTGGTTCGCTTGCTAAGTTATCTCTGTGGATGGGGGCGTCCTGTCCTGAAGTTTGCCCGTTAGCGTAAACGCCTACTAGTTTTGTGTGAGGCATGTATCGGCTGCTGGCCCGGGTCCAGATATCCGCTAGGAAGCCCCAGTTTGTGTGCGCGGCAAGTTCGGCCTCGCAGCAGCCGCCAAGCTCACGATTTGTTCCCGCAATAAAAAAGTGCCAGCATGGCCGAGAAAATGGGGTTGAGTTAACCGGCCAATCGTATCTCCAACGGGCTTTGGATAACGCATGGTTGATTCGAAACTGCTCCTCCTCAGTAATAAAGTGGTCGATCGTGCTGGGGTGTTCGCTTTTGAGTTGAGTGGCCATAAGTATGCTTATCATGCAAGAGGTGTAGGCTGATGCATGCCAGGATAATGTTGTAAGATCGGTGCGGCACTGACAATAGATGTTTGACGCGGTAACTGCTGTCAGATAATCATATCGCTAGTTGTAGTCCGCCTCTCGTGTAGCTGTAGGAAAAGTCGTTATTATAAGTCAGGTGTGAGCATTTATAAAAAATCTCTGCGGATGTGCACCTCTGACTTACGTTTAATCGCGAAAAATAATTCACTGGACAGTTGCCTGCTAGTCAACTGATGGGGCTCTTGGGTTTTGTTGGTCTGGTCTGGCTACACGTCTCGCCATTTAAGAACGTCCATATTGTGGTTTGCATATGAAGCCTGCGCGCTATGAATGGGCCTGGTGGGGAAATTGCCCATCAGCTTCTGATGTTGGCGAAGTGATGCCTATCACCGGCTGGGTGAATGCAGATGGGGCAAGCTTGCTGATGCAGGCCACGCTAGCGATGGAGAAGCAACATATTTTCATATTGCGATCGCTGGTCCCGCTGGCAAGTCAGGCCCAACTGCCGTTACTCATCCGTGCTTTGAGCGAGTCGCTGAATTAAAGAACCGCGATCATCGGTTTTTCTTTTGTACGCCTTAGGATGGCGCCTTGCGAGCATACCCTTTCGAGTCCTGAGGCTGCTCGTGAGTGCGCGGGCACGGGGATCTCGCTCGGTGCGGAAGAAGGATAGATCTGCTTCAGCCCTTGTTTCGCTGAAAAGCCTGACGAGCAGCGCTTGCGCAATGATCAGACGTGAAGCAGCCCGGGGCATTTCTACCCCCAAGCCCTGTTTGGCCAGTTTTGGCAGACCCCCTCATCTGTTGTTTCACCGCAATGCAATCCCTCGGAACCATCCCCCCCACCAATCTGGTCTAGTCTGATGAATGACCGGTACCGGGCCAGGGATGTGCAATTGAGTGCCCGGGCCGGATCGCCATTGGAGTTCCTCGGAGGTGTCCTCATGAGCATGCTGCTCGAGCCTTACACCCTGCGTCAGCTGACGCTGCCCAATCGCATCGCCGTATCGCCGATGTGCCAATATTCCGCAGTCGATGGCCTGGCCAACGACTGGCACCTTGTTCATCTAGGCAGCCGCGCCGTGGGTGGCGCAGGGCTGGTCATCACCGAAGCCGTTGCGGTGACTGCCGACGGTCGTATCACCGCCGAAGACCTGGGCCTGTGGGACGACGCTCAGATCGCGCCGTTGCAGCGCATTACCCGCTTCATCACCGCCCAAGGTGCGGTGCCGGGTATCCAGCTGGCCCACGCCGGGCGCAAGGCCAGTACCTACCGGCCGTGGCTGGGCAAGCACGGCAGCGTGAAGGTCGAGGAGGGCGGCTGGCAACCGGTGGGCCCGTCGCCAATCGCTTTCGACCCGCAACACACTCCGCCGCGAGCGTTGCACGCCAGTGAAATACAGGATGTCGTCGAAGCCTTCGTCGCCTCGGCCAAACGGGCGCTGGAGGCGGGCTTCAAGGTGGTCGAGGTTCACGCCGCCCATGGCTACCTGCTGCATCAGTTTCTCTCGCCACTGAGCAACCAGCGCCAGGACGAATACGGCAGCTGCTTTGAAAACCGCATTCGCCTGACCCTGCAAGTGGTCGAGGCCGTCCGTGAGGTGTGGCCTGCCGAGTTGCCGCTGTTCGTGCGGGTATCGGCCACCGATTGGGTAGAGGACGGCTGGAATCCGGATGAGACCGTGGAACTGGCCCGCCGCCTGCGGGCATTGGGCGTGGATCTGATCGACGTGTCGTCGGGCGGTACCTCAGCCAATGCCGAAATTCCGACCGGGCCAGGCTATCAGACGCGTTTTGCCGAGCGTGTGCGCAAAGAGGCGGAAATCGCCACCGGCACCGTTGGCATGATCACCGAACCCGCCCAGGCCGAGCACATTCTGCGCACCGGCCAGGCCGATGTCATCCTCCTGGCCCGCGAGCTGTTGCGCGACCCCTATTGGCCACTGCACGCCGACGATGACCTGGGCGGTCACAAGGCCACCTGGCCTGCCCAGTATCAACGCGCCACCAGCCGTGCAAGCCCGATTCACGAGTCGGATCTGCGAGATTGAGTCAGTACCAAGGCGCTCCCCCCCCGTAGGAGCGAGCGCAGCTCGCGATGCGCCGCGCAAGCGGCGCTCGATCCCCAAGGCACCCGCTCCCCAAGGCGCTCGATCCCCACTGCACCGCCCCCCCCCAGGCGCTGCCCCCAGCCCTAACCCCACCCACCACACCTCAATGCTTGATCATCACATGCCGCACGCAGGTGTAATCCTCCAACCCATACATCGACATATCCTTGCCATACCCCGACTGCTTCTGTCCGCCATGGGGCATCTCGCTGACCAGCATGAAATGCGTGTTGACCCATGTACAGCCATATTGCAGCCGCGCAGCCAGGCGATGGGCGCGGCCGGTGTCGCGCGTCCACACCGATGAAGCCAGCCCGTACTCGGAGTCATTGGCCCATCCCAAAGCCTGCTCCTCGGTGTTGAAGCGAGTCACCGAGACCACCGGCCCGAACACCTCGTTGCGCACGATCTCGTCATCCTGCAAGGCGTCGGCCAACACCGTGGGCTCGAAGAAGAAGCCGTCTCCGGCAATCGCCTTGCCGCCGGTGACCAGGCGGATATGCGCCTGGGCGATGGCGCGTTCGACCAGCCCGGCGACCTTGTCGCGGTGCTGGGCGCTGATCAGCGGACCGAGTTCGGTATCGGCGCTGTCCTGTGGCCCGGCCTTGAGAGTGGATACCGCCGCGCCCAGGCGCTCGACGAAGTCATCGTAGATGCCCGCCTGCACGTACAGGCGGCAGGCGGCCGTGCAGTCCTGCCCGGCGTTGTAGAAACCGAAGGTGCGGATGCCTTCGATCGCGGCGTCGATGTCGGCATCGTCGAACACCAGCACCGGGGCCTTGCCGCCCAGTTCCATGTGCATGCGCTTCACGCTGTGGGCGGTGGCGCCGATGATATGAGCACCGGTTGGAATCGACCCCGTCAGCGACACCATGCGCACCTTGGCGTGGCTGACCAATGGGTTGCCGACCGTCTGCCCGCGGCCGAACAGAATGTTGAGCACGCCAGGTGGCAGCAGATCCTTGGCCAGCTCTCCCAGGCGCAGGGCGGTCATGGGCGTCAGCTCCGACGGTTTGATCACCACGGTATTGCCCGCCGCCAGCGCTGGGGCGATTTTCCACGCCAGCATCATCAGCGGGTAGTTCCATGGCGCGATCGAGGCCACCACGCCGAGCGGGTCGCGGCGGGTCATCGAGGTATGCCCCGGCAGGTACTCGCCGGCTGCCGAGCCGCCCAGGCAGCGGGCGGCCCCGGCAAAAAAGCGGAACACGTCGGCGATGGCCGGAATCTCGTCATTCAGCGCGGCCGCCAGGGGTTTGCCGCAGTTCTGCGATTCGAGCCGGGCCAGCTCTTCGGCGTTGGCTTCAATTGCGTCGGCCAAGGCCAGCAGGGCCGCTGCGCGGTCCTTGGGGCTGCATTGCGACCAGCGGGCGAAAGCCTGGTCGGCGGCGCGTACGGCAGTATCGACCTGGGCCTCGCTGGCTTCGTTGATCTGCGCCAGGGCACTGCCTTCGGCCGGATTGAGCACGGTCCAGGCGGGGCCTTCGCCGGCGACCAGGTGTCCGTTGATCAGCATGTGGGTTTGCATGAAAGGCTCCTTGTTCAGGTCATTTGCCGCCGCCGGCAACGCTTTCGCCACCACGGCTCAGGTAATAGGCGCCAAGAATCGGCAGCATGGTCACCAGCATCACCAGCATGGCGACCACGTTGGTCACGGGTACGTCGCGTGGCCGGCTGAGCTGGTTGAGCAGCCAGATCGGCAACGTCCGCTCGTTGCCGGCGGTGAAGGTGGTGACGATGATCTCGTCGAACGACAACGCGAAGGCCAACATACCGCCGGCCAGCAGCGCCGAGCCCAGGTTGGGCAGGACGATATAGCGGAAGGTCTGCCAGCCATTGGCGCCCAGGTCCATGGACGCCTCGATCAGGCTCTGTGAAGTGCGGCGCAAGCGCGCGATCACGTTGTTGTAGACGATCACCACGCAGAACGTGGCGTGCCCGACCACGATGGTGAACACCCCAGGCTCAATGCCGAGACGCTTGAATGCCGACAGCAGCGCAAGGCCGGTGATGATGCCGGGCAGGGCGATGGGCAGAATCAACAGCAGCGAAATGCTTTCCTTGGCAAAGAACGTGCGCCGGTACAGCGCCGCCGAGGCCAATGTCCCAAGCACCAGGGCAATGAGCGTGGCCAGGCATGCAACCTGCAGCGACAGCTTGATGGCCTCGAGCACATCGGCACGCCCCAGGGCCACGGCGAACCATTTCAAGGTCAGGCCCTTGGGCGGAAAGCTGAAGGCTGCGTCTTCGGTATTGAAGGCATACAAGACGATGATCAGGATCGGGAAGTGCAAGAACACCAACCCTCCCCAGGCTGCCAGGCGTAGGCCCATGGACGCTTTGTCAGAGTGCATCGAAGGCTCCCAGGCGCTTGACGATGGCCAGGTAGACGGCAATCAACACGATCGGCACCAGGGTGAACGCCGCCGCCATCGGCATATTGCCGATCGCCCCCTGTTGCGCGTACACCATGCTGCCGATGAAGTAGCCTGGCGGGCCGATCAGTTGCGGCACGATGAAGTCGCCCAGGGTCAGGGAAAAGGTGAAGATCGAGCCGGCCGCGATGCCGGGTATCGCCAACGGTAACGTCACCAGGCGGAAGGTCTGCCCAGGTTTGGCACCGAGGTCCGCCGAGGCCTGCAGCAACGACGGCGGCAGGCGCTCGAGCGCCGCCTGAATCGGCAGGATCATGAACGGCAGCCAGATATAGACGAACACCAGAAAGCGCCCCAGGTGCGACGTCGACAAGGTACTGCCGCCCGCGCCCGGCACGCTCAGGACCGCCTGCAGCAACGGCTCCAGATGCAGGTGCTGAACGAACCACTGGGCTACACCGCCCTTGGCCAGCAGCAGAGTCCAGGCATAGGTCTTGACGATGTAGCTCGCCCACATCGGCAGCATCACGGCGATATAGAAAAACGCCTTGCTCCTGCCGCTGGTGTAGCGCGCCATGTAATAGGCGATAGGGAACGCCAGCACCGCGCTGGCCAGCGAGACCGCCACGGCCATCAGCAAGGTACGCACGATGATGTCGAAATTCGCGGGGTTGAACAGCGCGGCGAAGTTACCCAGGGTCAGGGTCGGGGTAACCGCCATGGTGAAGTCGTCGAAGGTGTAGAAGCCCTGCCAGATCAGGTTGAGCAATGAGCCAAGGTAGATGGCGCCGAACCAGGTCAGTGGCGGTATCAGCAACAACGCCAGGTAAAGGTTGGGGCGTCGGTACAACTGATCGCTGAGCGAACGCATGTCAGCGCACCTCGGCCAGGACGGTTTCCGCGAGCGCGATCATGGCTTCGCGCGGCCAGTGCAGCGCTACCTCTTGGCCGCTTTGCCAGGGCTGCGCCTGGTCTTGCCAGCGATCGTTGGCATGGCTGACGGCCAGCAGCTGGCCGCTGTCGAGTAGCACCTCATAGCGCGTGGCGCTGCCTTGGTACTGGATATCGCGTAGCCGGCCGCGGACCGTCACTGCTGCGCCCAGCGCGGGCGATTGAGCCAGACGAATGTGCTCCGGCCGGATGGCGAAGGGCCCCTGACTGCCGCTGAGCCGGTGAGCCAGTTCGCCGCGGATGACATTGGCGCTGCCGACGAATTCGGCGACGAACGTGGTGGCAGGTTTCAGGTACAGATTGCGCGGTGAATCGACCTGCTCGATGCGCCCGCGGTTGAACACCGCGACCCGGTCCGACATCGACAATGCTTCGGTCTGGTCGTGGGTGACGAAGATGAAGGTGATGCCCAGTTGGCGCTGCAGCTTCTTCAACTCCCCCTGCATCTGCTCACGCAGCTTCAGGTCCAGCGCGCCCAGCGGCTCGTCGAGCAACAGTACCCGCGGGCGGTTGACCAGCGCCCGCGCCAGCGCCACCCGCTGGCGCTGGCCACCGGACAACTGCACCGGTTTGCGCTCGCCGAAACCGGCCAGGGCGACCATGGTCAGTGCCTCATCGGCGCGGGCATGCCGCTCTGCCTTGGCCACGCCCTTGACCTTCAAGCCGTAGGCGATGTTGTCGCGCACGTTCATGTGCGGAAACAGCGCGTAGTCCTGAAACACCGTGTTGACGTCGCGCTGGTACGGCGGCACGCCGGCGGCTTCGAGACCGTGGATACGAATCGAGCCGCCGTCAGGTTGCTCGAAGCCTGCGATCAGGCGCAGGCATGTGGTCTTGCCCGAGCCTGAAGGGCCGAGCATGGAGAAGAACTCACCCTCCTGGATGTCGAGACTGACCTGATCGACTGCCTTGACCTCGCCGAAGCTGCGACAAACCTGAGTGAACTGCACGGCTGGCGACATGCGCGGCTCCTGGACATTCAATGTGATCGGCTTCAGCGACCGCCCATGATCGCGATGTAGTCCTGGGTCCACCGGCTGTAGGGCACGAACTTGCCGCCCTGCGCCTGTGGGGTTTTCCAGAAGGCGATCTTGTCGAAGTTGTCGAAACCGTTGGTCCTGCACCCTTCGGCGCCCAACAGTTCACTGGCGCTGCACGCCGCTGGCACCGCTGGCAGCGAGCCGAACCAGGCGGCGACGTCACCTTGCACCTTGGGCTGCAGCGACCAGTCCATCCATTTATAGGCGCAATTGGGGTGCTTGGCCTCGCTGTGCAGCATGGTGGTGTCGGCCCAGCCGGTGGCGCCTTCCTTGGGCACGGTCGAGGCTACCGGTTGGTTTTCGGCCTTGAGGCCATTGACCATGTAGCCCCATGAGCTGCTGGCGACTATCCCCTCGTTCTTCACATCGCTCATCTGCACCGTGGCGTCGTGCCAATAACGGTGGATCAGCGGGTGCTGCTGGCGCAGCAGGGCGAGCACGGCCTGGTACTGGGCTTCATCGAGCTGGTACGGGTCCTTGATGCCCAGTTCGGGCTTGGCCGATTTCAGGTACAGGGCCGCGTCGGCAATGTAGATCGGCCCGTCGTAAGCCTGGACGCGACCTTTGTTCGGTTTGCCGTCGGGCAGGTCTTGCGGTTCGAACACCACGCTCCAGCTGCTCGGCGGCTGCTTGAAGGTGTCGGTGTTGTACAGCAGCACGTTCGGACCCCACTGGTAAGGGGTGCCGTACACCTGCTTGTCGACCACGTACCAGTCGCCATTCTGCAGGCGCGGATCGATGTGCTTCCAGTTGGCGAGCAGGGCGGTATTGATCGGCTGTACCCGCTTGCCGGCGATCAGGCGCAGCGAGGCGTCGCCGGAAGCGGTCACCAGGTCGTAGCCACCCTTGGTCATCAGGCTGACCATCTCATCGGAGGTGGCGGCGGTCTTGACGCTGACCTTGCAGCCGGTTTCCTTCTCGAAACCGCTGACCCAGTCGTAGGCCTTGTCGCTTTCCCCGCGTTCGATATATCCCGGCCAGGCGACGATATCCAGGCGCCCCTCACCGGCGCCGATGGCGTGCGGCAATTCGGCGGCCTGCAGGCTGGTGCTGGCCAGCAAGGCGCTGGTGATGGCGCCGAACAACGCGGTCTTGTGCTCTGACATGGTGTTCCCTCTTGATGGAGATCGAGCCGAGGCAGTTTCAAGCAAGCGATAAAGCGATGGGCCGCTACGAATGGTTGGCGATAACGAGTCTAGTCGGGAATTGGCGCGTCCATGCAACATCCCGAAGCAAATCCCTGGGTGGCGAGGCCCAGGGCAGGGCTTACTCTGGGTTTCTCTTTCATACCGCGGAGATGTGCGCATGAACACTCGGGGCCTGCTCGATCAATTGCTCAAGTCTGGTCAGGAACTGCTCAACAAAAACGCTGGCTCGGGTAGCTCGTCATCGCCTGTCGGTGCCTTGGGCGGGCTGCTCTCCGGAGGCGGCAAAGGGGCGCTGGGCGCCGGCGCATTGGGCCTGCTGCTGGGCAACAAGAAGGCCCGCAAGTACGGCGGCAAGGTGCTGACCTACGGCGGCTTGGCGGCACTGGGCGTGCTGGCCTACAAAGCCTATGGCAACTGGCAGGCCAATCAGGGCACAGGGCAGCGTGGCGACCCCCAAACCCTCGACCGCCTGCCACCGGCCGAAGCCGAGCAGCACAGCCAGGCGGTACTGCAGGCGTTGGTGGCCGCGGCCAAGTCCGATGGCCATATCGATGAGCGTGAGCGCGCCTTGATCGAAGGCGAGTTCACCCGCTTGGACAGCGACCGTGACTTGCAGCAGTGGCTGCACCAGGAACTGAACAAACCGCTGGACCCGGCCGAGGTGGCCCGCGCGGCGCACACGCCGGAAATGGCCGCCGAGATGTACCTGGCCAGCACCATGATGGTCGATCAGGAAAACTTCATGGAACGTGCCTACCTCGACGAACTGGCCCGGCAACTGCGGCTTGATCCGGCCTTGCGCCAGGAACTGGAAAGCCAAGTGCGCCTGGCTGCGAGTCAATGACGACGGGCTAGTAGCATTCGGCCGCAAAAGCGTAGGAAGCCTGGGCTATACTTCGGCGGTTTTTTCCCGCTCGTTGAGAATTCCTGAGGGCTGAATGTGAAGAACTGGACCTTGCGCCAACGGATCCTGGCAAGTTTTGCCGTGATCATCGCCATCATGCTGCTGATGATCGTGGCCGCTTATTCGCGGCTGCTGGCGATCGAAACAGCCGAGCAGGCGGTAGGTACAGACAGCATTCCGGGCTTGTACAGCAGCTCGATGATCCGCAGCGCCTGGGTCGACAGCTACGTCACCAGCCAACAACTGGTGGGGCTGTCCGACCGACGCGAGATCACCCCGGCGGACATCGAGCTGTTCAAGAGCTTCAACGACCGGCTCAAGCAACACATGGCCAGTTACCAGGCCACCATTCAGGATGCCGAAGACCAGGCGCGCTTCGATGCCTTCATCCAGATGCAAGCCAACTACGTCAAGATCGTCGACCAGGTGTTGGAGACCTACCGCCAGCACGACTATGCGCAAGCGCAGCGACTGATCGCCGACGTGCTGACCCCGGCCTGGGTCGAGGGGCGCAAGCACCTCAACGCAGTGATCGAGCACAACCGGGAGTCGGCCGACGCCGCCACCCACGAAATCGTCAGCGCCGTGGGCACCGCCAAGGGCAGCATGATGGTGTCGCTACTGCTGGCGATCGTTGCGGCGGGCATTTGCGGGCTGCTGCTGATGCGCGCCATCACCGCGCCTGTGCAGCGCGTGGTGCATGCCCTCGACAAACTGCGCTCGGGCGATTTGAGCATGCGCCTGAGCCTGGACCGCAAGGATGAATTCGGCGCCATCGAAAGCGGCTTCAATGAAATGGCCGAGGCCCTGGCCAACCTGGTAGCCCAGGCGCAGCGCTCCTCGGTGCAGGTGACCACGTCGGTCACCGAGATTGCCGCCACCTCCAAGCAACAGCAGGCCACGGCCACCGAGACTGCGGCCACTACCACTGAAATCGGTGCCACGTCGCGGGAAATCGCTGCCACCTCGCGCGACCTGGTGCGCACCATGACCGAGGTCACCAGCGCGGCCGACCAGGCTTCGAGCCTGGCAGGCTCCGGTCAGCAGGGGCTGGCGCGCATGGAGGACACCATGCACCAGGTGATGGGCGCGGCCGACCTGGTCAACGCCAAGCTGGGTATCCTCAACGAGAAGGCCAGCAACATCACCCAGATGGTCGTCACCATCGTCAAGGTGGCCGACCAAACCAACCTGCTCTCGCTCAACGCTGCCATCGAAGCGGAAAAAGCCGGGGAATATGGCCGCGGCTTCGCCGTGGTCGCCACCGAGGTGCGGCGCCTGGCCGACCAGACGGCCGTGGCCACCTACGACATCGAGCAGATGGTCCGGGAAATCCAGTCGGCCGTCTCGGCTGGGGTCATGGGCATGGACAAGTTCTCCGAAGAAGTGCGCCGTGGCATGTTCGAAGTGCAGCAGGTGGGCGAACAACTGAGCCAGATCATTCATCAGGTGCAGGCCCTGGCACCGCGTGTGCTGATGGTCAACGAGGGTATGCAGGCCCAGGCCACCGGCGCCGAACAGATCAACCAGGCCCTGGCCCAGCTCAGCGATGCCAGCACCCAGACGGTGGAGTCGCTGCGCCAGGCCAGCTTTGCCATTGACGAGTTGAGCCAGGTGGCCGCCGGCCTGCGCGGCGGCGTTTCGCGCTTCAAAGTCTGATCGCCATGACCGACCTGCTCACCGACCCGCCCGCCCCGGGCAGCGCCCAGGGCACCCTGTACCTGCAGTTTCGTCTCGATCAGCAGCGCTTCGCGCTGGATGTCGGCGAGGTGATCGAGGTGTTGGCCCGGCGTGCGCTCAAGCCCATCGCCCAGGCACCGGCATGGGTCGCAGGCATCCTCGCCCATCGTGGCGTGCTGGTGCCGGTAGTCGATCTCAGCACCTTGTGCTGTGGCCGCCCGGCCGCCGCGCGCACCAGCACGCGTCTGGTGTTGGTGCGCTACCAGCGCCAGCATGTGCTTGGCCTGATCCTCGAACAAGCGACCGACACTCTGCGCTGCAGGCCGGAGGAATTCCAACCCTACGGCCTGGACAATGCCGATGCGCGTTACCTGGGGCCCGTACGTCAGGACGCGCTGGGTTTGCTGCAGCGTATTGAAGTCGAGCAGCTGCTGCCCGCTGCCGTGCAAGCGTTGTTGTTTCCCGGCCACGGCGCGCAGGTGGCGTCATGAGCGAACAACGGTTTTTCCGTTTTTTGCAGCAGCGTATCGGTCTGGACGTAGAGTCGGTGGGCGCCTCGATGGTCGAGCGTGCGCTGCGCCAGCGTCGCCTGGCAGCCGGCGCCGCCGATATGGATGACTATTGGGTGCAGTTGCAGCAATCGGCGCACGAGCAGCAGGCGTTGATCGAAGCGGTGATCGTGCCGGAAACGTGGTTCTTCCGCTATCCGGAAACCTTCACCGCGCTGCTGGGCCTGGCCCAGAAGCGTGTGGCCGAACTGGCCGGGCAGCGCCCCCTGCGTCTGCTTAGCCTGCCATGCTCCACCGGTGAAGAGCCTTACTCGCTGGCCATGGCGCTGCTCGATGGCGGTCTCGCCCCGAGCGATTTTCACATCGACGGTATCGACATCAGTCCCAGTTCCATCGGCAAGGGGGTGCAGGGCGTGTATAGCCGCAATTCGTTTCGCGGCGCCGAACTGGGCTTTCGTGAGCGGCATTTTCGCGAATGCCAGGAAGGCCACCAGCTCGATGAGCGCGTGCGCCGCCAAGTGCATCTGCAAGTGGGCAACGTGCTCGATCCGGCCCTTGCCAGCCGCAATGGCCTGTACGACTTCGTGTTCTGTCGCAACTTGTTGATCTATTTCGACGTGCCGACTCAGCAGCGCGTTTTCGAGGTGCTCAAGTGCCTCGCCCAGCCACAGGGGGTGCTGTTCATCGGCCCTGCCGAGGGCAGCCTGCTGGCCCGACTGGGCATGCGGCCAGTGGGCATCGCCCAGTCGTTCGCCTATGTGCGCCAACCTCACGAAGCCGCCGCTGCGCAGCCGGTAGCGGCGCGCAGCGTGCCGCCAGCGTTGGCGCCGATTCGGCCCCGAGCGCTGCCGACGCGGCCGTTGCGCGCGGGAGCGCCAGCCCCGATGGCCAGTGCGGCCGAACCACGCGAGGGTGAAAGCGAGCTCTTGGCCAGCATTGCCCGCCAAGCCAATGCCGGCGACAGCGCACAGGCCCGCGCCAGCTGCCAGCGCTACCTGCGACAGTTTCCGGCCAAGGCCCAGGTCTATTACTGGCTGGGTTTGCTGAGCGACACCGAGGGCGATACCCAGCAAGCCGTGAGCCATTACCGCAAGGCGTTGTACTTGCAACCTCAACACCCCGAAGCCTTGCTGCACCTGGCCAGCTTGCTCGCCGCCCAGGGCGATGCGGCCGGCGCTCGGCGCCTGCAGGAACGGGCAGCGCGGGCCGGGCGGGAGTCTGAACGATGAAAGCCGAAGACCCGATCGAGGCCATCGACAGCTTGACCCAGGACGATGAGCGCATCGACGACTGCTGGAACCGCATCGGTGTGCACGGCAACAAACAGTGCCCGTTGCTGGCGCGGCACATCCATTGTCGTAACTGTGAGGTCTATGCGGCCGCCGCCACGCGGCTGCTCGACCGCTATGCGCTGGTCGAAGGCGAGCAAGCTGATGTGAGCGTCCGCGAGCAACCTGCGGGCGGGCGCTCGCTGCTCTTGTTCCGCTT
The DNA here is from genome assembly GCF_052041965.1 of Pseudomonas sp. SMSB3. NCBI lineage: Bacteria > Pseudomonadati > Pseudomonadota > Gammaproteobacteria > Pseudomonadales > Pseudomonadaceae > Pseudomonas > Pseudomonas sp. SMSB3. The sequence goes on from NZ_JBKGGV010000001.1 coordinate 453,310, forward strand.
GGGCGAGGAGTGGCTGGCACTGGCCACGGCGTGCCTTGCCGAAGTCGCCCCGTTGCAATCGGTGCATTCGCTGCCGCATCAGCGCTCGCGCCTGTTGCAGGGGGTAGCCAACGTGCGTGGTGCCCTGGTGCCGTGCCTGTCGCTGAATGAATTGCTCGGTGTGCCCGAGCCTCCTGAACAGGCCCGCAGCGTTCGGGCGCTGCCGCGCATGCTGATCCTGGCAACCGCTGCGGGGCCGGTGGTCCTGGCCGTCGATGAAGTCGATGGCATTCATCGCCTCGACGCCGCGCTGGAGCAGGCAAGCGAAGACGATGCAGCGTTCACCGCCGCCGTGGTGCAATGGCGTGGCCGCAGCGTGCGCGTGCTGGACGAAAACCATCTACTGTCTGCCGTGCAGCGGAGCTTGTCATGACCCCTGAGCAAATGCGCGATGCCTCGCTGCTCGAACTGTTCAACCTGGAGGCCGAGGCGCAGACCCAGGTGCTCAGTAGCGGGCTGATGGCGCTGGAGCGCAATCCGACCCAGGCCGATCAGCTCGAAGCCTGCATGCGCGCTGCTCACTCGCTCAAGGGGGCGGCGCGTATCGTTGGCCTCGATGCCGGCGTGAGCGTCGCCCACGTCATGGAAGATTGCCTGGTGGCGGCGCAGGAGGGCCGGTTACGCTTGAGCGCCGAGCACATCGATGCGCTGCTGCGCGGCAGTGACTTGCTGATGCATATCGCAACGCCCGGTGATGCGAACGGCCAAGGGCAGGTGGCGGATTTTCTGCAGCAAATGAGCCGCTTGCTGGATCCCGGTGCGGTCGTGGCCCCGGCCCCGGCTGCCGTGGCAGCACCGCCAGCGCCGGCCGTGGAACCGCCGCGCTCGCCAGCGCCGGCGCCTTCCGATGTCCCCACGACTGCGCCAGCCACCGCGCCGCCGGCCAAAGCCGGCAAGCGTGCCGCCGAGGGCGCAGAGCGGGTGCTGCGGGTGACGGCTGACCGCCTCAACAGCCTGCTTGACCTGTCGAGCAAGTCGCTGGTCGAAACCCAGCGGCTGAAACCGTACCTGGCCACCCTGCAGCGCCTCAAGCGCATGCATGGCCAGGGCATGCGTTCGCTTGACGGGCTGAAGAGCCAGCTCGAAGGCAGCGGCCAAAACCCCGAGGTACTCGAGGCCTTGGCCCAGACCCAGCGCCTGCTGGCGGAAACCCAACAGATTCTGCAGCAGCAGGCATCCGACCTCGACGAGTTCGGTTGGCAGGCCAGCCAGCGCGCCCAGTTGCTCTATGACACGGCGCTGGCCTGCCGCATGCGGCCGTTCGCCGATGTGCTCAGCGGCCAGAGTCGAATGCTTCGCGACCTGGGGCGTTCGTTGGGCAAGCAGGTGCAGTTGCAGGTAGAGGGCGACAAGACCCAGGTCGACCGCGATGTGCTGGAAAAGCTCGAGGCACCGTTGACCCACCTGCTGCGCAATGCCGTCGACCACGGAATCGAACTGCCCGAGCGGCGCTTGCTGGCGGGCAAGCCGGCAGAGGGCAGCATCCGGCTGCGCGCCTCGCACCAGGCCGGATTGCTGCTGCTCGAACTGAGTGACGACGGCGCCGGTATCGACCTTGAACGGCTCACGCGCACCATCGTCGAGCGCGGCTTCTCGCCGGCCGATACCGTGGCACAGATGAGCGAAGAGGAGTTGCTGAGCTTCCTGTTCCTGCCAGGCTTCAGCTTGCGTGGCCAGGTGACCGAGGTGTCCGGCCGCGGTGTCGGCCTGGACGCTGTGCAGCACATGGTGCGCGAGCTGCGCGGGTCGGTGGAACTGACGCAAGTGCCGGGGCAGGGCTGTTGCTTCCGCGTGCAAGTGCCGTTGACCCTGTCGGTGGTCCGCAGCCTGGTCGTGGAGGTCGGCGGTGAAGCCTATGCGTTCCCGTTGGCGCATATCGAGCGCACCCTGGAAGTGGCGGCCGAAGACATCGTGCAGATCGAGGGGCGCCAGCATTTCTGGCACGAGGGCCGACACATAGGCTTGGTGGCGGCCAGCCAACTGCTCAACCGTCCGGCCGACCTGGGCCAAGCCAGCAGTCTGCGCGTGGTGGTGATCCGTGAGCGCGAGCATCTCTATGCGGTGGCGGTCGAGCGCCTGGTGGGTGAACGGGTGCTGGTGGTGATGCCGCTCGACCCGCGCTTGGGCAAGGTTCAGGATATCTCTGCCGGGGCGTTGCTCGACGATGGTTCGGTGGTGCTGATCATCGACGTCGAAGACTTGCTGCGTTCGGTGGAAAAGTTGCTCAGCACGGGTCGCCTGGAGCGCATCGCGCCCGGTGCCCAAGGCGCGCGCGGGGCCAGCCGGCAGCGCATCCTGGTGGTCGATGACTCGCTCACCGTGCGCGAGCTGCAGCGCAAGCTGCTGAGCAACCGCGGCTACGAAGTGGCGGTCGCCGTGGACGGCATGGATGGCTGGAACGCCCTGCGCGGCGAGCACTTCGACCTGCTGATCACCGACATCGACATGCCGCGCATGGATGGCATCGAGCTGGTCACCCTGGTGCGTCGCGACCAGCGGTTGCAGTCACTGCCGGTAATGGTGGTGTCGTACAAGGACCGCGAGCAGGATCGTCAACGTGGCCTGGATGCCGGGGCCGACTATTATTTGGCCAAAGCCAGCTTTCACGACGATGCCTTGCTCGATGCCGTGGTGGAATTGATCGGAGGTGCTCAGGGATGAAGCTTGCCATCGTCAACGATATGCCCATGGCCGTCGAGGCGTTGCGCCGGGCACTGGCGTTCGAGCCGGCGCACGAGGTGATCTGGGTCGCCGGCAACGGTGACGAGGCGGTGCGCAAGTGCGCCGAATACACCCCGGATCTGATCCTCATGGACCTGATCATGCCGGTGATGGACGGCGTCGAGGCGACCCGGCGCATCATGGCGCAGTCGCCGTGCGCCATCGTCATCGTCACGGTCGATCGCAAGCAGAACGTGCATCGGGTGTTCGAAGCCATGGGCCATGGCGCCCTGGATGTGGTGGACACCCCGGCGCTGGGGGCGGGCGACCCACGCGAAGCCGCAGCACCTCTGCTGCGCAAGATCCTCAACATCAGCTGGCTGATTGGCCAGCAACGGCCCGGTGCGAGCAAAGCGATGGCCAGCCCTGCGCGCGCCAGCTCGCAGCGCAGCGCCCTGGTGGCCATCGGGTCGTCCGCGGGCGGCCCTGCCGCGCTGGAGGTGTTGCTCAAAGCCCTGCCGCGTGATTTCCCGGCGGCCATCGTGCTGGTCCAGCATGTCGACCAGGTGTTTGCGGCCGGCATGGCCGAGTGGCTCGCCAGCGCCAGCGGGCTGCCGGTGCGCCTGGCCCGCGAAGGTGAGCCACCGCAACCCGGGCAGGTGCTGTTGGCCGGTACCAATCACCATATTCGCCTGCTGCATAACGGCCAGTTGGCTTACACTGCCGAACCTGTCAATGAGATCTACCGCCCCTCGATCGATGTGTTTTTCGAGAGCGTGGCGCGCCACTGGAGCGGCGATGCGGTAGGCGTGCTGCTGACCGGCATGGGCCGTGATGGCGCCCAGGGCCTGAAGCTGATGCGCCAGCAAGGTTTTCTGACCATTGCCCAGGACCAGTCCAGCAGTGCCGTCTACGGCATGCCCAAGGCCGCTGCAGCTATCGATGCAGCAGTTGAAATCCGCCCGCTAGAGCGAATTGCCGGGCGCTTGATGGAAATCTTTGCAAAATGACGACTTGTATTGAAAGGCGCCGCGAGGGCGGCCGTGGTCAGGTGAATGGCAATGACTGATCTACCGATCGAAGGCTTCGCGACGCCCAATGAGAATTCGGCCATGGTGCTGCTGGTGGACGACCAGGCGATGATTGGCGAAGCGGTGCGACGCGGCCTGGCCCGTGAGGAGAACATCGATTTTCACTTTTGCGCCGACCCCCACCAGGCGGTGGCCCAGGCCATGCGCATCAAACCCACGGTAATCCTCCAGGACCTGATCATGCCAGGCCTGGACGGCCTGACCTTGGTGCGTGAATACCGCAACAACCCGGCCACCCAGGATATTCCGATCATCGTCCTGTCGACCAAGGAAGACCCCTTGGTCAAGAGCGCAGCCTTCGCCGCCGGGGCCAACGATTACCTGGTCAAGCTGCCGGACACCATCGAACTGGTCGCGCGCATCCGCTATCACTCGCGCTCCTACCTGACCCTGTTGCAACGCGACGAAGCCTACCGCGCCTTGCGCGTCAGCCAGCAGCAACTGCTCGACACCAACCTGATGCTGCAGCGGCTGATGAATTCCGATGGCTTGACCGGGCTGTCCAACCGCCGTCACTTCGACGAATACCTGGAGCTGGAATGGCGCCGGGCCATGCGCGAGCAGCAGCAGTTGTCGTTGCTGATGATCGATGTCGATTACTTCAAGCGCTACAACGACAGCTTTGGCCATTTGGCGGGCGACGAGGCGCTGCGGCGGGTTGCCGAAGCCATTCGCAGCTCGTGCTCGCGGCCCACGGACCTGCCGGCCCGTTATGGCGGTGAAGAGTTCGCCCTGGTGCTGCCCAACACCTCGCCCGGCGGCGCGCGCCTGGTCGCCGAAAAGCTGCGTCAGACCGTGCTGGGTCTGAACATCGCCCACAGCGCGCCGACGGCCGACGCACTGCTGACCGTGAGCATCGGCCTGGCCACTCAGACCCCGGCCATTGGCAGCCATTGTCGCCAGTTGATTTCGGCAGCGGACAAGGGCCTGTACCTGGCCAAGAACAGCGGCCGCAACCAGGTCGGCATCGCCTGAGCGTGCCGCTGCTGGGCGCGCTCCCACGCACCGCCCGGCGGGTCTGCCTTCGTGCTGCGGACTGGGTTATACTCGCGGGCTTTTCACCGAATTCGCACGAGAGCCGCCGCCCATGGAAATCCAACCGATCCTCAATACCATCAAGGACCTCACCGAGCGTTCCCAGTCCATTCGGGGGTATCTTTGACTACGATCACAAGCATGACCGCCTGATCGAAGTCAACCGCGAGCTGGAAGACCCCAACGTCTGGAACAAGCCCGAGTACGCTCAGGCCTTGGGCCGCGAGCGCGCCATGCTGGCGCAGGTGGTCGAGACCCTGGACAAGATGGCCAATGGCCTGTCCGACTGCAAGGATCTGCTCGACATGGCTGTCGAGGAACAGGACGAAAGCGCCGTCGGCGACGTCGTGACCGAGCTGCAAGGCCTTGAAGAGAGCCTGGCCCAGCTTGAGTTCCGTCGCATGTTCAGCGGCGAGATGGACATGAACAACGCCTACCTGGACATCCAGGCCGGCTCCGGTGGCACCGAAGCCCAGGACTGGGCCAACATCCTGCTGCGCATGTACCTGCGCTGGGCCGACAAGCGCGGTTTCGACGCCACCATCATCGAGCTGTCCGAAGGTGAGGTCGCCGGCATCAAGGGCGCCACCGTGCACATCAAGGGCGAGTACGCCTTCGGCTGGCTGCGCACCGAGATCGGCGTCCACCGCCTGGTGCGCAAGAGCCCGTTCGACTCCGGCGCGCGTCGCCACACCTCGTTCTCGGCGGTGTTCGTCTCGCCCGAGATCGACGACAAGGTCGAGATCGACATCAACCCGTCCGATCTGCGCATCGACACCTACCGCTCCTCCGGTGCCGGTGGCCAGCACGTCAACACCACCGACTCGGCGGTGCGGATCACCCACGTGCCGACCAACACCGTGGTGGCGTGCCAGAACGAGCGCTCCCAGCACGCCAACAAGGACACCGCCATGAAGATGCTGCGGGCCAAGTTGTACGAGCTGGAAATGCAAAAGCGCAACGCTGCCTCCCAAGCCCTGGAAGACAGCAAGTCGGACATTGGCTGGGGCCACCAGATTCGCTCCTACGTGCTGGATGACTCGCGGATCAAGGATCTGCGCACCGGCGTCGAGCGCAGCGACTGCCAGAAAGTCCTGGACGGCGACCTCGACCAATACCTGGAAGCGAGCCTCAAGCAGGGCCTGTAAGCCGTACACCACCGCCGCGCCGCCGGGCTGACCGGCTGGCGCGTGCCCGGCCCGCACAGGGCCCCGAATACCTGATGGAAAAAATGACGACATGAGCGACCTGAAGACCGAATCGCAAGACCTGCAACAGGAAGAGAACGCCCTGATCGCCCTGCGCAAGGAAAAACTTGCCGCAGAGCGAGCCAAGGGCAATGCCTTCCCCAACGACTTCCGTCGCGACAGCTACTGCAACGACCTGCAGAAGCAGTATGCGGACAAGACCAAGGAAGAGCTGGAAGCAGCCGCGATCCCGGTCAAGGTTGCCGGCCGTATCATGCTCAACCGCGGCTCGTTCATGGTCATCCAGGACATGACCGGGCGCATCCAGGTCTACGTCAACCGCAAGACCCTGCCCGAACAGACCCTGGCGGCGGTCAAGACCTGGGACCTGGGTGACATCATCAGCGCCGAAGGTACCCTGGCCCGTTCCGGCAAGGGCGACCTGTACGTCGAGATGAGCGACGTGCGCCTGCTGACCAAGTCGCTGCGCCCGCTGCCCGACAAGCACCACGGCCTGACCGACACCGAACAGCGCTATCGCCAGCGCTACGTCGACCTGATGGTCAACGAAGATACCCGCCACACCTTCCGAGTGCGCTCGCAGGTGATCTCGCACATTCGCAAGTTCCTCACCGAGCGCGACTTCCTCGAAGTCGAGACGCCGATGCTGCAGACCATTCCTGGCGGCGCGGCGGCCAAGCCATTCGAAACCCACCACAACGCCCTGGACATGGCCATGTTCCTGCGTATTGCGCCGGAGCTGTACCTCAAGCGCCTGGTCGTAGGGGGTTTCGAGAAGGTGTTCGAGATCAACCGCAACTTCCGCAACGAAGGCGTCTCGACCCGGCACAACCCTGAATTCACCATGCTCGAGTTCTACCAGGCCTACGCCGACTACCGCGACAACATGGACCTCACCGAGGAACTGTTCCGCGAGCTGGCGCAATTGGTATTGGGCAGCACCGATGTGCCCTACGGTGACAAGGTGTTCCACTTCGGCGAGCCGTTCGTGCGCCTGTCGGTGTTCGATTCGATCCTCAAGTACAACCCGCAATTGACCGCCGCCGACCTGCAAGACGTCGAGCGCGCCCGCGACATCGCCAAGAAGGCCGGTGCCAAGGTGCTTGGCCATGAAGGCCTGGGCAAGCTGCAGGTGATGATTTTCGAAGAGCTGGTCGAACACAAGCTGGAGCAGCCGCACTTCATCACCGAATACCCGTTCGAAGTATCGCCGCTGGCCCGTCGCAACGACGACAACCCGGCAGTGACCGATCGCTTCGAGCTGTTCATCGGTGGCCGCGAGATCGCCAACGCGTACTCCGAGCTCAACGACGCCGAAGACCAGGCCGAGCGCTTCCTGGCGCAAGTAGCGGAAAAGGATGCCGGTGACGACGAAGCCATGCACTACGATGCCGACTTCGTCCGCGCGCTGGAATACGGCATGCCGCCAACCGCAGGCGAAGGCATCGGTATCGACCGTCTGGTCATGCTGTTGACCAATTCCCCGTCGATCCGCGACGTCATCCTGTTCCCGCACATGCGCCCGCAGGCCTGACCCGAAAAAGCCGCCGCAAGGCGGCTTTTTTTCAGCTGCAAGCCACAAGCCAAAGCCAACATCGATACTGCAGCACACGCCCGCTGCTTTTTCTTGCAGCCTGCAGCTCGTAGCGTGCAGCTATCTCCAGAGGTAAGCCCAGTGACACCCGCAATGCCTGATCAAGGCGCCGCCGGCATCGCCACCGCCGTCGCCGAAAGCGTGCAATACCAAGGCCGCAAGACTGCCCGTCAAGGCAGCGAACAGCGCCGTCAGTTGATCCTCGATGCGGCCATGCGCATCGTCGTGCGCGATGGCGTGCGCGGCGTTCGCCATCGCGCGGTGGCCGCCGAGGCCGGTGTGCCGTTGTCGGCCACCACCTACTATTTCAAGGATATCGAAGACCTGCTCACCGACACCTTCGCCCGCTACGTCGAGCGTAGCGCCGACTACATGGCCAAGCTCTGGGCCAACACCGAAGGCGTGCTGCGCCAACTGCTCGCCCAGGGCGATGGCAGTGCACGGGCACGGGCGCGCCTGGCCGACGACATCGCGCGCATGACCGTCGACTACGTCCAGCGCCAGTTGCACACCCGCCGCGATTTCATGATGGCCGAGCAGGCCTTCCGCCAGGAAGCCCTGTTGTGCCCGCGTCTGGCCGAACTGGTCTGCGCCCACGAGCAGATCCTGCTGCACGGTGCGCGGCAGTTGCTGCAAGTGGTCGGCTCCAAGCAGCCCGAACAGGACGCCCACATGTTGACGGCGATTATCGAGCAGATGGAATATCAGGGGCTGCTCAAGGATGCCGATGCGCAGGCCGATGGGCAGATGCTCGCTATGCTTACCCGCTACCTGCATCTGGTGCTGGCAGCGACCTGAGCCGAGAACGATTGATCAAGGAGAGCCTGATGAAAGCCTGGCGTGTGGTGTTGTTGACGTTGTCATTCCTGCTCCTGGGTGGTTGTCTGGTGACTTTCCACGAACCGCTGGCCAGCCACCAGGCAGCGCCCAAGGGCCTGGTCGGTACGTGGAGCAGCAAGGATGCCTGGGGCGAGCCGCTCAAGCTGACCATCAGTCGCGGCGCTGGCGATGCCTACAAAGCCGTGGCCAAAGCCCAGGGTAAGGCGCCTGAGCACTACAGCTTCACCGTTTCGCGCCATGGCAACCGCTGGTACCTGTCGGCGGCTGTGCCCAAGCGGCTGGGCGGCAACTTCCTGATTGGCGGCTTCGACATCGTCGATGGCAAGCAACTGGTCATCTACAACCTCGACCTCGAGCAGGTGCAGCAGGCAATCGACAAGAAGGAGCTGAGCGGACGCAGCATCCAGGTGCCTGACGACAATGGCGATGGCGTGCTGATCGACAGTCCGCCGGCCCGGGTGCTGGCGTATCTGGACGACCCGGCCAATTCCGACCTGTTCGTCGAAGTGGCGCGGTTCCAACGCTCCGGTCAGTAGCCATCGGTGCAGACCCAGCAAGGTTTGTCGCGTGATCTAGAAAGGAGTCCACGGTGGACGAGTATCAGCAAACCATACGCACCTTGTCCGACCGCATCGTCGCGGCGCAGACCCCGATTCGGGTGCTGGATGCGGTCAAGTGGGACGAAAACATCCGTCAGGGCTTTCTCAAAGCCAAAGGCAAGGAGCCGCCTGCGGTCAACCGCGAGTACTACCAGGCCCGTCCGCTGGCATTCGATTCCAGTGCGGTGAAGGCCGAATTTCAGGCCATCGAGCGCGATATCATTCGCAGGCTGGGCCAATTCAACCCGGTCGGGCAGATCATGAAGCGCATGTGCCGCGAGTACCGCATGGTCGTGCGCATGCTCGAGGCGCGCGGCACCGAAGATTTCGGCTTGATCTCGCAGGAGTTGTACGGCGCCGCGTCCGATGCCTTTCACGCAGGCGATCCGACCCTGGCCGACCTGGGCCTGATGCTGTCGGACTACCTGAACAACATCGACGGGCGCGGCGACCTGAAGGATGAGCCGAAGAACCTCACCGCCAAGGAGGCGGTGGACATCCTCCAGCGCCGCCTCAACAAGGTATTCGGCGAGGCCGAGGGCACCATCCGCGTGTTCGAGTCCGACGGCATCGTCGCCGATGCGGCGGCCGGCGCCGACTACATCAAGGTGCGCGCTGACGCGGTGTTCAACGACCGCGACGTGCGCGCCCTTGAAGTGCACGAAGGCCTGGTGCACGTGGGCACCACGCTCAATGGCCTGAACCAGCCGATCTGCACGTTTCTGGCCAAGGGGCCGCCGTCTTCAACGGTGACCCAGGAAGGCCTGGCCATCCTGATGGAGGTCATCGCCTTCGCCTCCTACCCCAGCCGCTTGCGCAAGCTGACCAACCGCACCCGCGCCATTCACATGGTCGAGGAGGGTGCCGATTTCCTTCAGGTGTTCAACTTCTTCCACGACCAAGGCTTCGACGTCGAGCAAAGCTACAGCAACGCCAGCCGGGTGTTCCGTGGCTCGGTGCCCGACGGCCTGCCGTTCACCAAGGATTTGTCCTACCTCAAGGGTTTCATCATGGTTTACAACTACATTCAGTTGGCCGTGAAGAAGGGCAAGCTCGAACAGATCCCGCTGCTGTTTTGCGGCAAGACCACCCTCGAAGACATGCGCACCCTGCGCCAACTGGTCGAGGAAGGGCTGGTCGAACCGCCCAAGTACCTGCCCGAACAGTTCCGCGACCTCAACGCGCTGTCGGCCTGGATGTGCTTTTCCAACTTCCTCAACCATTTGAGCCTCGATCGCATTGAAGCCGACTACGCGAATATTCTCTAAGCGCTGCCGCCAGCTCGCGGCGGGCATGCTGCTGCTCGCGCTGGGCGGGTGCAGCAGCTTGTTGTTCTACCCCGAGCCCGGCCAGGCCTTCACCCCTGAGCGGGCCAAGCTGGCGTACCGCGACGTTACCCTGACCACCAGCGATGGGGTACGTTTGCATGGCTGGTGGCTGCCGGCCAAAGCCGGCGTCGCGGTCAAGGGCACGGTGCTGCACCTGCACGGCAATGGCGGCAACTTGCCGGGCCACCTGGGCGGCAGCTACTGGTTGCCTGAGCAGGGCTATCAGGTGCTGATGATCGACTACCGCGGCTACGGGCTGTCGCAGGGCAAGCCGCGCTTGCCGCAGGTCTACCAGGACATCGCGGCCGCCATGAGCTGGCTGGAGCAGGCACCGCAGGTGAAAGGCAAGCCCCTGGTCTTGCTCGGGCAAAGCCTGGGCGGCGCCATGGCCATCCATTACCTGGCGCAGCACCCCGAGCAACGCCAGCGCTTCGCCGCCCTGGTGTTCGACGGCGTGCCGGCCAGCTATCGGGCGGTGGGCCGTTATGCCCTGAGCACCTCGTGGATGACCTGGCCGCTGCAGGTGCCGCTGTCCTGGCTGGTGCCGGACGGCGACAGTGCGATCCGCTCGATCGAGCAGCTGAGCAGCCCCCCGAAGCTGTTCTTCCACAGCATCGACGACGACCTGGTGCCGATGCAAAGCGCTATCACCCTGTATCAGCACGCGCCGCCTCCACGTGTGCTGCAACTGACCCGCGGCGGCCACGTGCAGACTTTCGCCGATCCGCTATGGCGGCAGGTGATGCTGCGTTTTCTCGATGACCCCAGCCACTTCAACGGCCTGCGGCGGCTCGCCGAAGTGCCCAACTACCCCGATGAGAACAACGCGCAATGAGTGACGAACGCAATGCCATCCCTCTGATCCTGACCGGTGTTGGCAGCATCGTCGTGACGGTGGGGGCCCTCTGGTACTACGGCTACCTGCATTTCGCCAAGCCCGAGGATGCGCTGCTGTTGCAGGACTTCACCATGCTCAAGACCATTCCCGGCGAGGATTACAAGGTGTCGCTCGACCCGGCGGCGCAGGTGGCCCAGTGCGTGGACGGCGTTCTGGTGTTGTTCGATACCCAGCAAAAAGGCCTGACCGGTGTGCTGGTGGATGGGCGCAAGCGGGCGGTGCGCTGCATGGGCCAGGAAACCCCACAGCAAAGCCAATGAGCTGAAGCGCTTGGCAGCAGACGAAAAAAACCCCGCGTTTTCGCGGGGTTCTCGTTCAGCGAACCGGGTGTGTTACTTGCCCTGGCTCGAACGCGGTGCCACTGGCTGGTTGTCGTTGGAGATGGTCACTTCCACGCGACGGTTCTGGGCACGGCCCGAATTGCTGCCGTTGTCAGCCACCGGATACTCTTTGCCGTAGCCTTGGGCGACGATGCGCGCTGGGTCGACACCGGCACGTACCAGGGCCATGCGCACGCTGTTGGCACGGCGCTCGGACAAGCTCTGGTTGTAGCTGGCCGAACCGACGCTGTCGGTGTAACCCTCGACGATCACCTTGCGCTCAGGGTTTTCCTGGAGGAACTGAGCCAGCTTGGTGATGTTCGGGTAAGCGTTGCTCTTGAGCTCGGCCTTGTTGAAGTCGAACAGCACGTCGCCGAAGGTCACCAGGGTACCGCGGTCAGTCTGTTTGGCGTTCAGGCTGTCCTGCAGCTTGGCGATCTGGGCGTCACGGGCGTCCAGCTTGGCTTGAGCGCGCTGTGCTGCGGCGTTCTTCAGCTCGTTCTCGGCCGAGCGCAGGGCGATGGTCTGCTTGGCCACTTCGACGCGCTGGTTGGTCAGGTAAGCCAGCTGATCGACTTTGTCCGAGTCATCGCGGTCCATGTAGGCTTTGTCGGCCTTGTTCAGCCAGTCCTGGGCGTCCTTGGTTTCAAGGGCAGCCACTTTGCTGGCCTGCGGATCGCTTTGCAGTGCCGAGAAGTTGGTACGGGCCGACTCCAGGTTAGGGTTCGGGTCGTGCGAGCAAGCAGCGAGACCGACGCTCAGGGCCAGCAGGGCGGGAATCATGACGTAATTGCGCATAGTGTTCATCCTTTGATCGATAACGAAGGCTTGACGGCGAGGCGGCGCTTACTGGGCGCTGCGCAGGCCTTCCTGACGTACGTCCTGAACGCCTTGGCGGGCATCCTGTACGGCCTTCTGGGCCTTGGCCGCCTGGGCTTTGCGTTCGGCGACGCGGGCATCCCACTCGGCCTGTTCGGCCAGTCGCTTGGCTTCGTCATACTTCTTGTCGTGCATGGCGATTTCAGCTTGCTTGAACTTGTCCTGCGCAGCTTTCATTTCCACGGCAGCGAACTCGGTACCACCGGCGCTGACGGCGGAGTTCACCGCAGACTGGGTCACAGCGTACTGCTCGGTGGGCGGGTTGCCCGCACAGCCGGCCAGAACCAGGCTACTGCCCAGGGCCAGCGCGGCCAGCTTGATCCCGCGCAGGTGGGTGGATGAGAGTTTCGAAGTGCGGGTCTTCATGGTGGTCAGCTCCATTGGATCACTCCTGATAACGACGATGTCCGTAGCAGTCCATCGCTTAATCCTGGCATTGCCTGCGCTGGCGCTTGGGCTCCAACCTGGCAGGTGTGCTGGGTTTTAGCGTGATGGCTATTGGCTCGGACTTGAACGTTTTTTGAATAGTTCCGAAAAAAGTCGCTGAGCTGGCTATCTATTTCTGACTAACCGGTCAGCGGTTTTGCCCAGGAACTTCTGCGTATCACGGCGGTATGCCGGACCCGTTGCAGGCCCGGCCAGTGGGGCTGGAAGCTCAGTTTTCGTGATCGTCGCCGGTGTTGCTCAGATCGTGCAGGTGGCGTCGCGACAGCGCCAGAAAGCGCGGCGTAGAGCCGATGTCCTCGAATAATGGATCACCTTCTTCGTCAGTGGCGATGACCCTCTGGCCTTGCACATACGGGAAACTGGCCTCCAGCTCTTCCAGGGCGGCGGCTACCAGTTCGCCGAGCAGCTCCTCGGCCGTGCGCTTGGGATACATGTCGATCAAGGCGGCCAGGCGCGCTTCGGACTCCAGGTCCAGATGCAAGGTATGGCCGGTGCGGCTCAGGGTGCCGGCGGCGTTTTGTTCCCAGTGTTGGGCGAGTTCGCGGATTTTCATGATGACCTCTGTCAACGCCTCGGTAGGCTGCATTGCATCGGACTGCGCTGGGTTGATTTTAGTTTGCTTTGCACACGGTGGCTTGCCAGCGCGCCTTGCCTGTGGGCACTCTTGGGCCGGTGAGGTTTCCTGGTGGAGCGCGGCGCAGCCGCGCCGGAGAGAGGGCCAATGGCTGATATCGATGTGCGCTTGCGTGAAGATGTTCATGTATTGGGTGAGTTGCTGGGCGATACCATTCGCGAGCAATACGCCGAAGCGTTCCTGCAGAAGATCGAGGACATCCGCCACAGCGCCAAGGCCGACCGCCGTGGCCCCGGCGAAAAACTCAGCTCGACCCTGGCCGACCTTGCCGACGAAGACCTGCTGCCGGTGGCGCGAGCGTTCAACCAATTCCTCAATCTCGCCAACATCGCCGAGCAGTATCAGCTCATTCGCCGTCGGGATCCTGGCCAGGCGGCGCCTTTCGAAGCGCGAGTGCTGCCCGAGCTGCTGGCGCGCCTCAAAGCCGCGGGGCACACGCCGCAGGCGCTGGCCCAGCAACTGGCGACGCTGGATATCCAGCTGGTGCTTACCGCCCACCCGACCGAGGTCGCGCGGCGCACGTTGATCCAGAAATACGATGCCATCGCCGCACAGTTGGCAGTGCAGGACCATCGCGATCTGACCGATGCCGAGCGCGAACAGGTGCGCGAGCGCCTGCGCCGACTGATCGCCGAGGCCTGGCACACCGAAGAGATTCGCCGCACCCGGCCGACCCCTGTGGACGAAGCCAAGTGGGGCTTTGCCGTCATCGAACACTCGCTTTGGCACGCCGTACCCAGCCATCTGCGCAAGGTCGATGCGGCGTTGTTCGAGGCCACAGGCCAGCGCTTGCCGTTGCAAGCGGCGCCCATCCGCTTCGCCTCCTGGATGGGCGGTGATCGCGATGGCAACCCCAACGTCACCGCCCCGGTGACTCGCGAGGTACTGCTGCTGGCGCGCTGGATGGCGGCGGATCTGTTCCTGCGCGACGTCGATGCACTGGCGGCCGAACTGTCCATGCAGCAGGCCAGCAGCGCGCTGCGCGAACAGGTTGGCGACAGCGCCGAGCCGTATCGGGCAGTGCTCAAGCAGCTGCGCGAGCGCCTGCGCGCGACCCGCGCCTGGGCCCATGCCGCGCTCAGCAGCCAGCAGGTGCCGAGCGCCGAGGTGCTGGAGGACAACCGCGACCTGATCACCCCGTTGCAGCTGTGTCACCAGTCGCTGCACGACTGCGGCATGGGCGTGATCGCCGATGGCCCGCTGCTCGACAGCCTGCGCCGGGCGGTGACCTTTGGCCTGTTCCTGGGCCGGCTGGACGTGCGCCAGGACGCGGCCAGGCATCGCGATGCGCTGAGCGAAATCACCGAGTACCTTGGTCTTGGCAGCTATGCCGAGTGGGACGAAGAGCAGCGCGTGAGCTTCCTGCTGAGCGAGCTGGAGAACCGCCGGCCGCTGTTGCCAAGGCACTTCCAACCGCAGGCAGAAACGGCTGAAGTGCTTGCCACCTGCCGTGAAATCGCGGCGGCGCCGGGGGCATCGCTGGGTTCCTATGTGATTTCCATGGCAGGGGCGGCCTCCGATGTGCTGGCTGTGCAACTGCTGCTCAAGGAGGCCGGCCTGACCCGGCCGATGCGCGTGGTGCCGCTATTCGAAACCCTCGCCGACCTGGATAACGCCGGGCCTGTGATCGAGCGGCTGCTCGGCCTGCCCAGCTACCGCGCCAGCCTGCACGGGCCGCAGGAAGTGATGATCGGCTATTCCGATTCGGCCAAGGATGCCGGCACCACGGCGGCGGCCTGGGCACAGTATCGGGCCCAGGAAAACCTGGTGCGCATCTGCCGCGCCCACGAGGTCGAACTGCTGCTGTTCCATGGCCGTGGCGGCACGGTCGGACGCGGCGGCGGGCCGGCGCACGCGGCGATCCTGTCGCAGCCACCAGGCTCGGTAGCCGGGCGTTTCCGCACCACCGAACAAGGCGAGATGATCCGCTTCAAGTTCGGCCTGCCCGGCATTGCCGAACAAAACCTCAACCTTTACCTGGCCGCGGTGCTGGAGGCCACATTGCTGCCACCGCCTCCGCCAGAGCCTGCCTGGCGCACGTTGATGGACCAACTGGCCGCCGATGGGGTCAAGGCCTATCGCGATGTGGTGCGCGAGAATCCTGACTTCGTCGAGTATTTCCGGCAATCGACTCCCGAGCAGGAACTTGGCCGCCTGCCGTTGGGCAGCCGCCCGGCCAAGCGCCGCGCCGGCGGTATCGAAAGCCTGCGAGCGATCCCGTGGATCTTCGGTTGGACGCAGACGCGCCTGATGCTGCCAGCCTGGCTGGGCTGGGAGACTGCCCTGAGCAATGCCTTGGCCCGCGGCCAGGGTGAATTGCTGGCGCAGATGCGTGAACAGTGGCCGTTCTTCCGCACCCGCATCGACATGCTGGAAATGGTCCTGGCCAAGGCCGACGCGCAAATTGCCGAAGCCTACGACCAACGTCTGGTGCAACCGCAGCTGCTCGCTTTGGGTGCACAGCTGCGCGACCTATTGTCGCAGTGCTGCCAAGTGGTGCTAGGCCTGACGGGCCAGCCGGTGCTACTGGCGCACAGCCCCGAGACCTTGGAATTCATCAGCTTGCGCAACACCTACCTGGACCCGCTGCACCGTCTGCAGGCCGAGTTGCTGGCACGCTCGCGCAGCCGCGAAGCCGCTCTGGATAGCCCATTGGAGCAGGCCTTGCTCGTCACCGTCGCGGGTATCGCTGCGGGGTTGCGCAACACCGGTTGAACGTGGCAGGCGCGGTCGCTGGCGGTGCGCTGGGCAGAGCGCCGCTTGAGGCCTGGGCAACGGTTGCGCCAGGCGCAACCGCCGCTGACGGTGGGCCGCAATGACGCACGGCTGCTCCTTTGGGGCGCTTGTCTGGCTGCCGGGCGCTGTGTATCTTGAGCAGCCTTCTGACCGATTTGTGGTCATACCCGATTTTCCGGACTTGGCCTCGCTTGCCGAATCCATTGAATTTCATACAAAAATTTGAGGAGCACGAGATGCGTGTAATTCTGCTGGGAGCTCCCGGGGCCGGTAAAGGTACTCAGGCAAAGTTCATCACCGAAAAGTTCGGTATTCCCCAGATCTCCACCGGTGACATGCTGCGTGCCGCCGTCAAGGCCGGTACCCCGCTGGGTCTGGAGCTGAAGAAAGTCATGGACGCCGGCCAACTGGTTTCCGATGAGCTGATCATCGGCCTGGTCAAGGAGCGCATCGCCCAGCCAGACTGCGCCAAGGGCTGCCTGTTCGATGGTTTCCCGCGCACCATCCCGCAAGCCGAAGCCATGGTCGCCGCCGGCGTCGATATCGATGCAGTGGTCGAGATCGCCGTCGATGACGAAGAGATCGTCGGCCGCATGGCGGGCCGTCGCGTGCACCTGGCCTCGGGCCGCACCTACCATATTCAGTACAACCCACCGAAGGTCGAAGGCAAGGATGACGTCACCGGCGAGGAGCTGATCCAGCGCGACGACGACAAGGAAGAAACCGTGCGCCACCGCCTCTCGGTTTATCACAGCCAGACCAAGCCGCTGGTGGACTTCTACCAGAAGCTGTCGGCCGCTAACGGTGGCAAGCCCAAGTACAGCCATATCGAAGGCGTGGGCTCGGTCGAGGCGATCACGGCCAAGGTGCTGGCTGCCCTGAGCTGATTCGCGCTCAGATTCTGCGGTCGCTCGTCCATGCAAGCGACCCTGCCATGTCGCTGACACCCTGGGGCCGCTTCGCGGCCCTATTGCGATCGGTCCGATGCCCCGGCAAGGGCGCTCCCCAAGGGACCGCGGCTGCTCTATACTGCCGCTCTTTTCTCGCACCTGGATACCCCGTTCGATGACCACCCTGTTGGCCCTGGATACCGCCACCGAAGCCTGTTCCGTCGCCTTGCTGCATGACGGCAAGGTGACCAGCCATTACGAGGTGATCCCGCGCATGCATGCGCAGAAGCTGCTGCCGATGATCAAGCAGCTGCTGGCCGACGCTGGCGTGCCGCTCAGTGCTGTGGATGCCATCGCGTTTGGCCGTGGCCCCGGGGCATTCACCGGTGTGCGCATCGCCATCGGTGTGGTTCAAGGTTTGGCATTCGCCCTTGAGCGGCCCGTGCTGCCGGTATCGAACCTGGCCGCCTTGGCCCAGGGCGCGTTGCGCGAGCACGGCGCGCAGCAGGTCGCAGCGGCCATCGACGCACGCATGGATGAGGTGTATTGGGGTTGCTATCAGGCCAACGGTGGCGAGATGCGCCTGCAGGGTCGCGAAGCGGTGCTGCCACCTGAGCAGGTGGCCTTGCCGGCCGGCTGCAGCGGCGAGTGGTTCGGTGCAGGCACCGGCTGGAGCTATGCCGAGCGCCTGGCAGTGCAGGCCACGGCCAGCAACGCCACGGCCTTGCCACATGCCCTGGACATTCTCAGCTTGGCCGGCTTTGCGTGGGCGCGCGGCGAGGCGATCGTTGCCGAACAGGCGCAGCCGGTGTACCTGCGTGACAACGTGGCCACCCCCAAAGCGCGCTAAGGCTGTTCGTCGGTTATCGCGGATGTCGATAAACCTTTGACACAAACTGTGGTCCAGTTATCAGGTAAGCATTAGCGATGGACCTCTGATGCTGCTAGATTGCAATCATTGGTCCCGAGTGCTTCCCCATGCGTATCGACGGCTTTTCATCGCAGTCTTATCCAGTCAAGCGCACGCCGCGCAAACCCGTGGTGCGCGATGAAAGTATCGAGGACGCCGAGCTCATCGAAGACAGTGAAGTCGCTCCGCAAGCCGCCGCGCAACGGCGCACCGCGGGGTTGCCGGCACGTCAGCAGGACATGGTGTTCCCGCGTGCCCGCGACCGGCGCACGGCCACTGCGTTGGCCAGTTACCTGAGCACCGCCGGGTTCACCGACTGGGACATGGATGTGATGGGGCTCGACCTGTACATTTGAGCGATGACTTCATCGACTCTGCCGTATTACCTGGGCTGTCCGTCCTGGAGCGAAAACGCCTGGCGCGACTATCTTTACCCCGCTCAAGCCTCGACCAACGACATGCTTGGCTTTTACAGCCAGGTGTTCAATGCCGTCGAAGGCAACACCACCTTCTATGCCCGTCCCGCCCCTGGCACGTTGTCGCGCTGGGCGCAGACCATGCCCGCGGATTTTCGCTTCACCGCCAAATTCCCCCGCGATATCAGTCACGAAGGCGACCTGCGCGAGCAGCTCGAAGCCGCGTCGGATTTCACTCGTCTGCTCGCGCCCCTGGGGCAGCGCGTCTCGCCTTACTGGTTACAGCTGTCGGCCGCGTTCGGCCCGCCGCGGCTAGGTGAGCTTTGCCAGTTCCTCGATGACATCGGCGTGCCGGTCGCGGTGGAGGTGCGCCATCCGGCCTTCTTTGCCAAAGGCGAAGAGGAACGGCTGCTCAACCGCTTGCTGCACGAGCGCGGGGTAGAGCGCATCTGCCTCGATTCGCGCGCGCTGTTCAGCTGCACCTCACGCGACCCTGCGGTGCTGCATGCGCAGTCGAAAAAGCCCAAGGTGCCGACGCGTCCGGCGGCGTTCAGCCAACACCCGCAGGTGCGCTTCATCGGTCAGCCGCAGGTGGCGGGCAACGAGCCATTTCTGACGCCCTGGGTAGACAAGATCGCGCTGTGGATCGAGGAGGGGCGCAGCCCCTATATCTTCTTGCACACTGCCGATAACCATCAGGCCGCCGCGCTGGCGCAGCGTTTTCATCAACGCTTGATGGCACGCTTGCCAGGTCTTGCCGCTTTGCCTGAATTGCCGCGCGCGCCCGAGGTCGAACAACTGGGGCTACTCTGAGCCTTCCCTGACCCGGAGATTGTGACCATGGATGTACAGACCCTGCGAGCCGAGGCGTTCAAGGCGCTGCACCAGCGCGACGGCGCGTTCGTCATGCCCAACCCGTGGGATGCCGGCTCTGCCAGGTTGCTGGCCAGCCTCGGTTTCGAAGCCTTGGCCACCACCAGCGCCGGGCTGGCGTACAGTCTGGGTCGGCCGGACGCAGAAGGCGCGGTCAGCCTGGACGATACGCTGGACAATGCCGGTGCCATCGTCGATGCCACACCCTTGCCCGTCGCCGCTGACCTTGAAAACGGTTTTGGTGACTTGCCCGAAGACTGTGCACAGGCGATCTTGCGAGCGGCCGAAACCGGTTTGGTCGGCGGCTCGATCGAGGACGCCAGCGGCCGTGCCGACGCACCGATCTACGATATCGAATTGGCCGTAGCCCGTGTACGCGCGGCGGTACAAGCCGCGCGTAGCTTGCCGTTCCCCTTTACCCTGTGCGCCAGGGCTGAAAACCTGTTGCATGGCCGCCTCGATCTGGACGACACCATCCTGCGCCTGCAAGCCTTCGCCGAGGCCGGGGCCGATGTGCTGTATGCACCGGGGCTGCGCAGCGCCGAAGAGGTGCGCGCAGTGGTTCAAGCACTGGCGCCCAAGCCGGTCAACGTGCTGATGGGGCTGGCCGGGGTGCCGCTCTGCGTCAACCAGCTGCAGGACTTGGGCGTGCGCCGCATCAGCGTCGGCTCGTCGCTGGCCCGCGCCGCGCTTGGGGCGGTACAGCGCGCGGCGCTGGAGATCCGGGAGCAGGGCACGTTCAGCTACAGCGAGCAGGCCTTGCCATTCGATCAGCTCAACGACCTGTTTCGCCGCTAAGCCGGCATGCGCAGTTTCCTGGCGCTGTGTAGCCTGCTTGCAGTGCTGGCGGGGCTGGCCTGGTATTACGGCTGGCGCTTTCCGGACGCCTGGAACCCTTGGGCGCCGCTGGATGTGCGCCAGCCACCAAACGGCTTGACGGCTTACAAACTGTCGCGGCTGCGCGATGATCCGGCGCTATGCCACCAGGCACTGGAGCGCGCCGAGCTGCAGTTTCGTGCCCAGGCCGACAGCCCGGCGACGGCTAAATGCCCGTTGCAGAATGTGTGGCGAATCGAACGAGGCCAGGCCCGCTTGAGCAGCAGCTTCATCGCCAGTTGCCCATTGGCCGTGGCGTACGCGCTGTTCGAGCGCCATGGCATGCAGCCCGCGGCGCAGCGGGTATTCGGCCAGCCGGTGGCGCAGGTCGATCACCTGGGCAGCTTTGCCTGTCGCAATGTCTACAACCGTCAGCAGGGGCGTTTGAGCCAGCACGCCACTGCCAATGCGCTGGACATCAGCGGTTTTCGCTTACGCGACGGCCAGCGTATCGTACTGGCTCGCGACTGGCAGGCAGGTGGGCAGAAAGCCGAGTTTCTAAGGCAGGTCCGCCAAGCGGCGTGCGACAGTTTCAGCACAGTGTTGGGGCCTGACTACAATGCCGCCCATCACAATCACTTTCATCTGGACATGGGGCGCTGGCAGGTCTGCCGCTGACTTCAGGCGTAGGCGCGCACGTTGTTCAGCACTACCGGGCGCGCCCAGTGCGTGTCGAACTCCAGATCGTGTTGCTGCCTGGCCAAGGTCGCCTCGTCGAACGGCAGCGGCGCGGGGTCGAGCAAGTGGGTTTCGAATTCAGCGATCGGCAGGTGCAGTGGGCGGGTCGCTGGAGCCGGGCCTGGCTCCGCCAGCGGCTGACCCTGGCTCATCACCACGGGGCGCAGCCAGCTGTTGCTGAGGTCAAGCTGGCGTTGCTGCTGGATCATCTCGGCGACGCTGAAGGGCTCTGGCGCCGGCTCGAGCAGTTGCGCGTCGAGTTCGGCCTTGGGCAGAAACAGCGGTTCAGGCGGCGCTACCATGGTGTCTTGCACCGGGCAGTTGCGCTGCAGTTCGATCATCGCCAACGCTCTGGCGCCGCCAATCGGCTCGCCGCTGTCGCGGTCGTATTGCGCCATGGCCTGGCACACGCTGTCAGGTGCTTCATCAGGCTGCTCAGCCATCGCGCGGGCAAAAAAATCCTGCCACAGGTGGCTGACGCCGCCGAGGGCCTGAGTGTTTTGCCGACCGAAGTTGCCGACTGGCGACAAATAGGTCAAACCGATGGGAAGCGTTTCAGACATGGCAGTCGCGCGCGTTGAGCTCTGGCAGAATAGCGGGATATTGCCTGTATCGGCCGCGGCCGATGATTCATTAAGGCTTCATCCATATTTTAGAGTGCAGGGTGTGATGCAAGAGCAGGAGCAGGGCGCAGGTCTGAGGGTCGAGGCGCTGACGCCGCAATACACCGAGCAGGCAATGAGCTGGGCGCAGCGCTTGGGCCTGCCGTTGGTCGATGCCAGCGCAGGCTTTGCCGTGCAGGTCGGGCCAGAGGGCCTGCAGATTCAACAACTCGGGCCACAGGCGCCAGGACCGG
Source organism: Pseudomonas sp. SMSB3 (assembly GCF_052041965.1). Taxonomy (NCBI): domain Bacteria; kingdom Pseudomonadati; phylum Pseudomonadota; class Gammaproteobacteria; order Pseudomonadales; family Pseudomonadaceae; genus Pseudomonas; species Pseudomonas sp. SMSB3. The sequence goes on from NZ_JBKGGV010000001.1 coordinate 475,118, forward strand.
TGCGGGTCGACTTCGTCGAGGGCCAGGCGGCCCACCGGCGCCAGTTCGGTGGTGGTAATGGGCAGATGATCGCCAAGGCCGTGGGCATCGCCCAAGGCGTGCGCCCGCGCGTGCTCGATGCCACTGCGGGCTTGGGCAAGGACGCCTTCGTGCTGGCCAGCCTGGGCTGCCAGATGACCTTGATCGAGCGCCAGCCGCTGATCGCCGCCTTGCTGGAGGACGGCCTGGCGCGAGCCTCCGAGGACCTGGAAGTGGCTCCGATCGTGGCGCGCATGCACCTGCTCAGCGGCAACGCCATCGAGCGTATGCGTGCCTGGGAAGGGGAGCCACCGCAGGTGATCTACCTCGATCCGATGTTCCCCCATCGTGACAAGAGCGCCTTGGTGAAGAAGGAGATGCGCGTATTTCGGCCCCTGGTCGGCGACGACCTGGATGCGCCGGCCTTGCTCGAGGCGGCCTTGGCGCTGGCCAGCCATCGGGTGGTGGTCAAGCGGCCGCGCAAGGCGCCGATCATCGACGGGCCCAAGCCGAGCCATAGCCTGGAAGGCAAGTCGAGCCGTTATGACATCTACCCGAAAAAGGCGCTCAAGGCTTGAACGCGCGAATGAACAGCGCAACCACCTCGCGTACATGCAGCTCGGCCTCGGCGCTGGCCAGCGGCGCGGCGCAGCCGAGCAGCAAGCGGTAATCCGGCGCACCCTTGACCAGGCAGAAAAAGTGCTCGGCGGCGCGCAGCGGGTTGGCGATGCGCAGCAGCCCGCGCTGGTCGATCCCGCGCAGCAGCGCCTCCATGCCGGCCAGCACCCGCTTGGGCCCGGCCTCGTAGAAGTACTGGCCCAGGCTCGGGTCCTGACTGCCTTGGGCCATGATCAGGCGGGTCAGTTTGACCGCCTCATCGCTGCTGATCAGCGCCTGAAAACCACGGGCAATGGTCAGCAGCACCTCATCCAGCGCAGCCCCCTCAGGGTACTCGAACAGCAGATCGGGCAGCTGGTTCTGGCAGGTTGCCATGACCGCTGAGCCGAACAGGGTCTGTTTGTCGGTGAAGTGGCTGTAGACCGTGAGTTTTGAAACACCTGCCGCCGCAGCGACCGCATCCATGCTGGTGTTGGCGTAGCCCAGGCTGAGGAACAGGGCCTTGGCTGCTTCGAGTATCGCCTCGCGCTTGGCCAGATCCTTGGGCCGCCCGGGGCCGGTGGGTGCGTCGTTGGACATTGCGATCCGCGTCTGATTGAAGGGGCGCCCATCTTACAGGCTGCAAAGGTCTGCGGCTGTAGGCGACAGCGCCTGGTTATTGTTGGATTTGTTTGGGACGCCGGCTTCCCGGCCTCGGTTCCCTGATTTAATATACTGGCCAGTATAAATATTAAAAGTGCACTTCGCGAAAGGATGCCCCATGCTGCGCCATGCCTTGTCCCTTGCTTTGCCTGCTGCTGCTGCCGTGCTCCTCGCAGCCTGTGGCCAGGAGGTCGCGGCGCCTGTCGCGCCTCGCCCCGCGCTGGTGGTGCAGCCGCAGCCGGCGGCCGCTGCTGCTGACAGTTATCCTGGTGAAGTGCGCGCGCGGCAGGAGCCGGAACTGGCATTTCGGATTGGCGGCAAGGTCGTCCGCCGCTTGGTCGAGGAGGGGCAGCGGGTCAAGGTCGATCAGCCGTTGGCCGAGCTTGATCCGCAGGATGTACGCCTGCAGCTTGAAGCCAATCGCGCGCAGCTGGCCGCCGCTCAAGCCAACCTGGCGATGGTGCGCAGCGAGCACGAGCGCTACCAGAAACTGCTCGAACGGCAGATGGTCAGCCGCTCGCAATTCGATAACGCAGAGAACCTCTATCGCGCAGGCATGGCCCGGTTGCAACAGGCCAAGGCCGAATTCGACGTGGCCGGTAACCAGGCGCAATACGCGGTGCTGCGTGCGCCGCAGGCCGGCGTGGTGGCCAAGCGCCAAGTCGAAGTGGGTCAAGTGGTGGCCGCCGGGCAGACGGTATTTACCTTGGCCGCCGATGGCGAGCGTGAGGTGGCCATCAGCCTGCCGGAACAGCAGTTCGCCCGCTTCGCCGTCGGCCAGCCGGTCAGCGTCGAATTATGGTCGCAGCCCGATGCGCGCTTCGCTGGGCGCATTCGTGAATTGTCGCCAGCGGCCGATCCGCGCTCTCGCACATTTGCTGCGCGCATCGCGTTCGATTCGGCCAAGGTTCCCGCGCAATTGGGCCAGAGTGCGCGGGTCTTCGTCGCCCATGCCGGGGTGATCGCCCTCGCTGTGCCGCTGTCGGCGGTGACGGCCGAAGACGGCCAGGCTTACGTCTGGCGCGTCAATCAGGATAGCCGCGTCGAGCGTGCGCCGGTGCGCCTGGGAGCCTATGGCAGCGAGACGGTGCCGGTGCTCGACGGCCTCTCGGCTGGTGACTGGATCGTCGCGGCGGGCGGGCATGTGCTGCGCGAGGGGCAGCAGGTGCGGCCGGTGGACCGCAGCAATCGTGCGGTGACGCTGACGGTCAAGGAGTAAGTCGCGATGGGTTTCAACCTTTCCGCCTGGGCGTTGCGCAATCGCCAGATCGTACTGTTCCTGATGATACTGCTCGCAGCCATTGGTGCCATGTCCTACACCAAGCTCGGGCAGAGCGAGGACCCGCCGTTCACCTTCAAGGCCATGGTCGTGCGTACCCTGTGGCCTGGCGCCACCGCGGAGGAGGTGTCGCGCCAGGTCACCGAGCGCATTGAGAAAAAGCTGATGGAAACCGGTGAGTACGAGAAGATCGTGTCGTTCTCGCGCCCGGGTGAATCGCAGGTCACCTTCATGGCGCGCGACTCGCTGCGTTCCAGCGCCATCCCCGAGCTGTGGTACCAGATCCGCAAGAAGGTCGCGGACATTCGCCACACTCTGCCGCCAGAGATCCAGGGTCCGTTTTTCAACGACGAGTTCGGCACGACCTTCGGCAATATCTACGCATTGACCGGGCAGGGTTTCGATTATGCCGTGCTCAAGGACTATGCCGACCGTATCCAGATCCAGCTGCAGCGGGTCAAGGATGTGGGCAAGGTCGAGCTGCTCGGGCTGCAGGACGAGAAGATCTGGATCGAGCTGTCGAACCTCAAGCTGGCGACCCTGGGTGTGCCGCTGCAGGCCGTGCAGCAAGCGCTGCGCGAGCAGAACGCGGTCAGCAGCGCGGGCTTTTTCGAGACCCCCAGCGAGCGCCTGCAACTGCGAGTGAGCGGGCGTTTCGACAGCGTCGAGCAGATTCGTCAGTTCCCCATCCGGGTCGCTGATCGCACCCTGCGCATCGACGATGTCGCCGAGGTTCATCGCGGCTTCAACGACCCGCCAGCGCCGCGCATGCGTTTCATGGGCGAGGACGCCATCGGCCTGGCTGTTTCGATGAAGGACGGCGGCGATATCCTGGCGCTGGGCAAGGCCCTGGAAGGTCAGTTCGAGCGCCTGGCCAGCAATCTGCCTGCCGGCATGGAGCTGCGCAAGGTGTCCGATCAGCCGGCGGCGGTCAAGGCCGGCGTCGGCGAGTTCGTCCAGGTACTGATCGAGGCGCTGGTGATCGTGTTGCTGGTGAGCTTCTTCTCCCTGGGCCTGCGCACGGGCCTGGTGGTAGCGCTGGCGATCCCGGTGGTACTGGCCATGACCTTCGCGGCGATGCACTACTTCGGGATCGGCCTGCACAAGATCTCCCTGGGGGCCCTGGTACTGGCGCTGGGGCTGTTGGTGGACGACGCGATCATCGCCGTGGAAATGATGGCGATCAAGATGGAACAAGGCTTCGACCGCCTCAAGGCGGCGAGCTACGCCTGGACCAGTACGGCGTTTCCGATGCTGACCGGCACCCTCATCACCGCCGCAGGCTTCTTGCCGATTGCCACGGCAGCCTCCAGCACGGGCGAGTACACCCGCTCGATCTTCCAGGTCGTGACCATCGCGCTGTTGACTTCCTGGGTAGCGGCGGTGCTCTTCGTGCCGTACTTGGGCGAGCGCCTGCTGCCTGATCTGGCCAAGCTGCACGCGGCCCGCCATGGCCGCGACGGCCATGCCCCGGACCCGTATGGCACGCCGTTCTACCAGCGCGTGCGGCGGGTGGTGGAGTGGTGCGTGCGGCACCGCAAGACGGTGATCGTGCTGACCATCGCCGCCTTCGTTGGCAGTATCCTGTTGTTCCGCTTCGTGCCGCAGCAGTTTTTCCCAGCCTCCGGGCGCCCTGAACTGATGGTCGATCTCAAGCTCGCCGAAGGCGCCTCGCTGGCCAATACCGCCGAGCGGGTCAAGCAGCTCGAAGCCCTGCTGCGCGAGCAGCAGGGCATCGACAACTATGTGGCCTACGTGGGGACCGGTTCGCCACGTTTCTATCTGCCCCTGGACCAACAGCTGCCGGCGGCAAGCTTTGCCCAGTTCGTGGTCCTGGCTGATTCGATGGAGGCGCGCGAGCGCTTGCGCAGTTGGCTGATCACTACCGTCGAACAGCAGTTTCCGGATTTGCGTGCGCGGGTCACGCGCCTGGAAAACGGACCGCCCGTTGGTTACCCGGTGCAGTTTCGCATCACCGGCGAACACATCGAAAAAGCCCGTGCCCTGGCCCGTGAAGTGGCTGACAAGGTCCGGGAAAACCCGCATGTGGTGAATGTGCACCTGGATTGGGAAGAGCCGAGCAAAGCGGTCTTCCTGGCCATCGATCAGGACCGTGCGCGTGCGCTTGGGGTCAGCACGGCGCACGTGTCGAGCTTCCTGCAGAGCTCGCTCACCGGCAGCACGGTCAGCCAGTACCGCGAAGACAATGAACTGATCGAGATCCTTTTGCGCGGCACTCCGCGCGAGCGCGGCGAGCTGGCTGACCTGGGCAGCCTGGCGCTGCCCACCGACAACGGCCAGAGCGTGACGCTGTCGCAGGTAGCGACCCTGCAGTATGGTTTTGAAGAAGGCATCATCTGGCACCGCAACCGTCTGCCGACGGTGACCGTGCGCGCCGATATCTACGACAAGGAGCAGCCGGCCAGCCTGGTCAAGCAAATCTTGCCGACGCTGCAGCTGATCAAGGCAGCGCTGCCTGATGGCTACTTGCTGGAAGTGGGCGGCACGGTCGAAGATGCCGAACGCGGGCAACGCTCGGTCAATGCCGGCATGCCGCTGTTCATCGTGGTGGTGCTGAGTCTGCTGATGATTCAGCTGCGCAGTTTCTCGCGCACGGTGATGGTGTTCCTCACCGCGCCGCTGGGGCTGATCGGCGTGACCCTGTTCCTCCTGGTGTTCCGTCAACCGTTCGGTTTCGTCGCCATGCTCGGCACCATCGCCCTGGCAGGAATGATCATGCGCAATTCGGTCATCCTGGTGGATCAGATCGAGCAGGACATCGCCTCGGGGCTGGACCGCTGGCAGGCGATCATCGAGGCCACGGTGCGGCGCTTCCGGCCGATCGTGCTGACCGCGCTGGCGGCCGTGCTGGCGATGATCCCGTTGTCGCGTAGCGTGTTCTACGGACCGATGGCGGTGGCGATCATGGGCGGCCTGATCGTGGCCACGGCGCTGACCTTGCTGTTCCTGCCAGCGCTGTACGCTGCCTGGTTCAGGGTGAAGAAGCGCTGAGCCTGAGAAGGGCGAGCGCTGGCGCTCGCCCTCGCTAGGTGATGCTCAGGGTTACCAATCGACGCAAGCGCTGGTGAGGCCTACGCACGGACCGTGCATGCGCGCGGGACGTGGGGCGACCCATGCATCACGCTCGGCCACGAACGTGGTGCGCCATTCCAGGCGGTCGCCGTTGCGCCCGTTGCTGTTGATCCGATAACGCACTCGCACCTCATAGCGACGACCGGCTTTTACGTGATTGTCATCGATGATGAAGCTGAACGTCTGCGGCAGCGCCAGTGCGCCGTTTCGCTTCAGGGTGACGACAGGGTGCATAAACAACTTCCCCTCTGCTGCGCCCCTGCCTTGCAGCTCCTCGCTGAGAACCAGTTCATAACCTGCCGAGGCATCGGGTGCCATGCCCTTCAGGTCGTTATGGTCTATGCAGATCTGCACGCTGGATGGGTCGGACATTGTTGAAGCTCCTGGTGGATAGGCGCTTCAAGCATGCAAGCGATCGGTTAGCGATGGAGGATGGAAGTCACGCCCGGGCTGGATGTCCGTCACGCGGAGCAGGACGCTTGGTGGTGGTGCTGCAAGGCGTATTGAACGTCCTTGCAGCGGTCTTGCGCGACGTTAAAGCGCGCCGAAGACTTTCTTGGCCAGGCTGGTGGCGGCCTGTGCGGGGTTTTGGCGGATGCTTTGCTCTTGCTTGGCGATCATTTCGAACAGGCCGTCGAGCGCTTTCTCGGTGACGTAGTTCTCGATGTTGGCGTCATTCTTGATCAGACCCAAGCCTTTGGCCTGACCGGCGAAGGCGTTGTATTGCTGGGCGACGCCGACCTGGTCGGTGGCCTGTTTGACGATGGGCAGGAACTTGGCGCGGATCTGTTCGCGGCTGCTCTTGTTCAGGTACTGGGTAGCCGAATCGGCGCCGCCGCTGAGAATGCCCTTGGCATCGGTCACGGTCATCTTCTTCACGGCGTCGACCAGAATGGCCTGGGCCTGCGGCACCGCGGCCTCGGCGGCTTTGTTCATGCTGGTTTCCAGGGCTTCGACCTGGTCACCCTTGCCGAACATTTTCATGGCCTTGGCGGCCTTGCCCAGGTTGCCCGGCAGCTCGATGCGCACATCGGGGTTATTGCTGAAACCACCCGGTGTACTCAGTTGCTTGACGGCAACCTGGGCGCCTTGGGTGAGGGCGTCCTTCAGGCCGGCGCTGGCATCGGACTGGCTCAGGTCGCCCAGCGAAAGGGCGAGGGCGCTGGCTGACAGCAGCAGGCCGGCGCACAGTGTGGTAAAGCGCAGGGAGGCGCGGATCATGGGTTGTTCCTTGAAGTGAATGAGGCTATCGCACCGGGTCGACTTTGACCCGCACCGGCTGCTGGTCGCTGCCATCGAGCGTCACGCCGTGGTGTTCGGTATTGATGAACAGCAATTTGCCAGCCATCTCGATACGCGCACTGAGCGCATAGCGGTGACCTGGCTTGACCTGGGCACGGTCGTAGTCAAGGTGGAACGGCAGCGGCACATTGCCGTTGATCGGGCCGGCCTGGCGGGCCAGGGTCACGGCAGGCGCGTCCATCAGCGAGACGTCTTGCAACTCGACGCTCAGGGTCGCATTGGGCGGCAGGGCGATGCGCTGCAAGTAGAAAACTTCGCCATCCAGGCTTGCCTGGTCAGAGGGGCTGTGGCTGGAGCAGGCTGCGAGCAGGGATGCGCAACACAGCATAAAGAGCTTTTTCATGGAATCTCCGTAGACCTTGAAGCTGGCTTGTGACCAGCTCCAGGACTTTAGCGGATTTTCCGCGTGCAGTGGTCAGTCCAGACGGTTGCCGCCGTGGATGCCTTCAGGCACGTTACCGCCGTGGATACCGGCAATCGCACTGGCCACCTTGTCCACGACCACTCGCTGAGTGCCACAGGCATCAGGCAGATCGACCTGATGCTCAGTGGTGTTGATGTACAGCAGTTTGCCATCCTGTTCGATACGCACCGCCAGCGCATAGCTGTGCCGCGGGTCGATCTGGTTGGCATCGAAGCTCAGCGACAGCCTGGCTGGCAGCAAACCTGCGCAGCGCACGTTCAACTGGGCCAGCGCGACCGAGGGCGCGTCAGCCAGGGAAACATCGAGCAAGCTGAGCTGAATCTGCGCGGCGGCTGGCAGCACATTGTCAGCGGTCGAGACGATTTCAACATCGATGGATTTCAGTAGCGTCATGTTGGAACTCCTTGAGGGGATCGAGCGCGATGATGCTGATCCCTCTCGAAGGTCGGGCGCAGGCTGAACGGTTACCCTTGGACCGTATCGACCGGCTCGTCGCGATGCAGCGCTACCTGGCGAATCGACAACCGCAGCTCTGCCGACAGCACCCGTTTGGCGACGCCTTCGGCCAGTTCGCCGAGCTTGGCGTGGTAGCCAAGCTTGCCGCTGTCATCGGCGCGCAGCACACCTTGCTCGATCAGCGTTTCAATGAAATGACGGAACAGGGTCTTGTCGAAGAATTCCGGCGCATTGAGGCCATGCAGAATCGACAGGCGCTGGGCCATGGTCACGCACAGCGCCTCGAGTTCTTCGGCGTTCAGGCTGTGCTGGCCACTGTTGAGCAACAGCGACGTCGCCATGTAGAAGCGTTGCAAGGTCTGGGTGATGGTGCGAGCCAGCAGCGTCAGCAGCACGAAAGGGCGCGAACTTGGGGCGGGACGCAGGTACACGTCGTTCTCGACGCGCAGCAGGCCGTGCTCGACCAGTGCCGCCAGCCATTGATCGATGACCTCATCGAGCTGCTCAGGGGGCCAGCGCAGGAACAGTTCGGCTTGCAGGTAGGGGTACAGGGCATGCACATACTGGCCAAGCAACTCACGGCTCATGCGCGAACTACTGAGGAAGAAACTCGCCAGCAGCGCCGGCAGGGCGAAGATGTGCAAGACGTTGTTGCGGTAATAGGTCATCAGCACCGCATTGGCTTCATCCAGGTAGAGGATCCGGCCCAGCGCATCGTTCTGTTCAGCCAGCAGGTCCATGCCGCGCACGTGTTCGATCAGCGCATGGCCGTCGCCTTCAGGCAGGGTGGTGTGCGCCGAATAGGGGACTTGCCGGAGCAAGGCAAGGTAGAGGTCGAGAACCTTGGTCAACGCGCGTTCGTCCAGGGCCAGTCGGCTGGTGGAAAGCAGGGCCAGGGCCACCAGATTGACCGGGTTGACCGCAGCGGCCTCGTTGAGATGACGGGCGACGGTCTGGCCCAGGCGCGCAGTGGTTTCGTTCAGCCAGGCCGGACGGTACTGCGGGCCCAGCGCCTGCTCGCGCCAGCCAGGCTGCTGCTGGTCGAGGAACGCGGCCAGGCGGATGGGCTCGCCAAAGTTGACAGCCACCTGGCCAAAGCGCTGCTTGAGGGCGCCGATGACCTTGAAGATGTCGAAGATCGATTCTTTCTTCTTGCTCGCACCGCGCAGCTCGCCGAGATACGTGCGGCCTTCAAGTACCCGCTCATAGCCGATGTAGACCGGAACGAAGACAATGGGTGTGCGTGAGGAACGCAGGAAGCTGCGTAAGGTGATCGCCAGCATCCCCGGGCGTGGCTGCAGCATCCGTCCGGTGCGCGAGCGGCCGCCTTCGACGAAGTACTCTACCGGGAAGCCCTTGGTGAACAGGGTGTGCAGGTACTCGTTGAACACGGCGGTGTACAACGGGTTGCCCTTGAAGGTACGGCGCATGAAGAAGGCACCGCCGCGGCGCAGCAGGCCGCCGATCACCGGCATGTTGAGGTTGATGCCGGCGGCGATGTGCGGTGGCGTGAGGCCGTTGCGAAACAACAGGTAGGACAGCAGCAGGTAGTCGATATGGCTGCGGTGGCAGGGCACGTAGATGACTTCGTGACCCGGCGCGATGCCTTGGACCTGCTCGATGTGGTTGACCTTGATGCCGTCGTAGATCTTGTTCCAGAACCAGCTGAGCACCACTTCCAGGAAGCGGATCGCGGTGTAGGTATAGTCCGAGGCGATCTCGTTGGCGTAGTGCAGCGCCTTGGCTTCGGCCTTGGCTGGCGCCACCTGGTCGCGCTGCGCCTGCTCGGCGATCGCCTGGCGCACCAGCGGCGCGTGGATCAGGCCCTTTACCAGGTTGCGCCGGTGCGAGAGATCGGGGCCGATGACGGCGGTCTTGAGGTTGCGAAAGTGCACTCGCATCAAGCGCTGGGCCATGCGCACGGTGCGCTCATGGCCTTTGTTGTGCTGCACCAGTTCGCGCAGGTGAATCGGCGCTGAAAACTGCACGCGGGTCTTGCGTCCCAGAATCAGTACGGTCAGCAGCCGGCGCAGGCGCCCGGTCACCGCCCAGCTGTCGGCGAACAGCAATTTCCACGGGCTGCTCTCGCTGGCTGGGGTCTGCCCCCAGAATACGCTGACGGGAATGATCTGCGCGTCTTCCTCGGCGTGCTGACTGATGGCTGCGACCAGGCGCTCGAGCGCGGGCGGGGCGCCGCGTTTGTCGTGGCGTCCCAGCCAGTCCGGCTCGGGGGTCAGGTAGAAGAATGCGGCAGGCTCATGCAGTGCGCCAACTGCCACGGGCAAGACCGGGCGAGGCAGCCCCGCTTTGGTGCATTCGTGGTCGAGCACCGCCAGGTCGGTGAGCGAAGGCGAAGGCAGGGCGTAGAACACCGGCCGGCTACGGTCCAGGTTGAGGCTCATCGACGACTGGTTGATGGTTTCGGAACGCACCCACAGGTACATCAAGCGGCGCAGGGCGCCGAAGATCAGACGGCGCAGGGGGGAACGGGTCATGGGGTGAGTGGCCTGGAAATGATTATGTAAGGATGAACAGGTATTTAGTCTGCCGTATCGCTGCAAGTTCAGCAAAAGACCGTAAATACCGGGACGGTCATGAAAATATTTTGTTCTGTGTCATATACTCGGCCTGCCGCTTGCAGGATATTTCGCCAAGCGGCGTCGACGCAGGGAGGACCCCCTGCGTCTGCAAGGCGATCTTCACAATAAAAATCCGGAGTAGTTCAGATGTCGTCTCGTGAGACTGGGAATGTTAAGTGGTTCAACGATGCCAAAGGCTATGGCTTCATTCAGCGCGAAGGTGGAGCGGATGTATTCGTCCACTATCGGGCGATCCGCGGTGAGGGGCATCGTACCCTGGTCGAAGGACAGCGTGTGGAGTACGCCTGCGTGCAGGGCCAGAAAGGCCTGCAGGCCGAGGACGTGGTCGGCCTGTAACCGGCCTCGAGCCACAAGCCTCTAGCCTCAAGCTGCAAGTGACCGTGTACTTGCAGCCTGATGCCATCCAGCTTTCAGCTTGCAGCTCAAGCCGTGCGCCAGGTGATTTCTTCTTCGCCGTCGGCGCTGATGCGGATCCAGCGGTCGGCATCTTCTTCGCCATCTTCCTCGACCCAGCCACCGGGTGCGCAGCGTACTTCCACGTTCAATGCAGCGAACGCGGCGCGGGCGCAGGCGACGTCGTCGACCCAGGGGGTCTGGTCGCTTTCCAGGTAGAGGCTGTTCCATTTCCCTACAGCCTTGGGTAACCAAGTGACCTTGATGTTACCGGCCAGGCACTTGAAGGTCTGACCCTTCTGTTGCCATTCGCTGCACGGGCCGATGGCCTGGCCAAGCCACTGGGCAATCTGGCGGTGGTCGACGTCGGCGTCTTTGAGGTAAATCTCGATATCAGGTTGGCGCATGAAGACTCCGGTGTGTACTCAGTGCTGGCGCAGGAAGTAGTCGTATCGCATGGAAACCGTGACCTCGAAAGGCTCAGGCTGTTCAATGACCCTGGCGCGCTTCTCGGCGCTGGCGCGCCAACCGTGCGGCGTCATTGCCAGCAGGTCGGCCCGCGCGCCGCGGTCGGCAAGGCTCAAGCGAAACGCCAACGTTTCGCTGTGCGCATGCACCATGCCTTCGGGCACCCGGGCCAAGTGCTTGTCATCGGCATAGGGGCGCACTTCATCGTAAAGCACTTCGCGCAGTTCCATCAGATGGCCGCTGGTCGGGCCAACCCGCATCAACCCACCGCCGGGGCTGAGCAGGCGCTGGGCTTCGTCCCAGTCCAGCGGGCTGAACACGCTGGCGATGAACTGACAGCTGGCGTCGGCCAGCGGCACGCGGGCCATGCTGGCGACCATCCAGGTAATCTCTGGGGCGCGACGGCAGGCACGCTTCACCGCTTCACGGGAAATATCCAACGCGTAGCCCGCCGCTTTTGGCAACGCCTGGCCAAGCTGGGCAGTGTAATAGCCTTCGCCGCAGCCGATGTCCAGCCAGGTCGCAGGCTCGCGCTCGGCGGCCAGTTGCGCCAGGCGCTGGGCGACCGGGGCATAGTGTCCGGCGTCGAGAAAGGCACGGCGTGCCTCGACCATGGCCTGGTTGTCGCCCGGGTCGCGGCTATTCTTGTGCTGGACCGGCAGCAGGTTCAGGTAACCCTGGCGGGCACGGTCGAAGCGATGACCCGCCGGGCAGACCACGCCATTGTCGAGTTGAGTCAGGGCCGCTTGGCAAAGAGGGCAGGCGAGCATCAGGCGAGCAACCGGACCAGGGTCTGGTAGTAGATTTCGCTGAGCAGGTCGAGATCGCTGGCCAGGATGCGCTCGTCGACCTGGTGAATGGTGGCGTTGACCGGGCCAAGCTCGACCACCTGCGTGCCCATGGTGGCGATGAAACGGCCATCGGAGGTCCCGCCGCTGGTCGAAGGCTGGGTGTCGCGGCCGGTCACCCCTTTGATGCTGGCCGCCACCGCATCGAGCAGCTCGCCCGGTTCGGTCAGAAACGGCAGGCCCGACAACGCCCAGTCGATCGACCATTCAAGGGCGTGCTTGTCGAGGATCGCCGCTACCCGCGCCTGCAGGCCTTCGACGCTCGATTCGGTGGAGAAACGGAAGTTGAACAGCGCCGTCAGCTCGCCCGGCACGACATTGGTGGCGCCGGTGCCCGAGTTGAGGTTGGAGATCTGGAAGCTGGTTGGCGGAAAGAACGCATTGCCTTGATCCCAGTGCTCGGCTGCCAGCTCCGCCAGGGCCGGGGCCGCCAAGTGGATCGGGTTGCGCGCCAGGTGCGGATAGGCCACATGGCCTTGCTTGCCGCGTACGGTCAGCTTCGCACCGAGCGAGCCACGGCGACCGTTCTTGACCACATCGCCGAGCACCGTGGTGCTCGATGGCTCGCCGACGATGCACCAGTCCAGGCGCTCGTTACGCGCCTTGAGGCGCTCGACGACGGCTTTGGTGCCATGGTGCGCAGGCCCTTCTTCATCGCTGGTGATGAGGAAGGCAACTTTGCCACGGTGGTTGGGATAGTCCTGCACGAAGCGTTCGCTGGCGATCACCATCGAAGCCAGGCTGCCTTTCATGTCGGCAGCGCCACGCCCGCAGAGCATGCCATCGGCGTCGATCAGCGCTTCGAACGGCTCATGCTGCCACTGCTGCACCGGGCCGGTCGGCACCACGTCGGTGTGGCCGGCAAAGCACAGCACCGGCCCGTCCTGCTCGCCGTGGGTGGCCCAGAAGTTGTCGACGTCTTCGATGCGCATGGGCTCGAGCTGGAAGCCTACGGCGCCCAGGCGGTTCATCATCTGCGCCTGGCAATCGGCATCGATGGGGGTGACCGAGGGGCGACGGATCAAGTCGCAGGCCAGTTGCAGGGTAGGCGAGAGCTCGGCAGGGGCCGTCATGGGGAACTCCGGGGCAAGGCAAGGCGGGGAAATCTAAGGGGCGTTATCTTATATCAAAGCGATGAAGCGTTGGGGCCGCTGTGCAGCCCTTTCGCGACCTGAGGCCGCCCCTGCAGGGTGGACGGCCCCAAGCACATCAAGCCTGCTGCGGTTCTGCAGCTTTTTCTGCGGGTTTGGGCAGCGACGACAGAAACGCCATCACCAATGCCGCCACATACGGCAGCGACTGCACCAGCAACATCGCCACCCAGAAGCGCATGTCGGAGCTTGGCAGCCCCTGCACCAGGCATATCCCGGCCGCTGCGCCCCACAACAGCAACATGATGAACAGCTCTTCGCGCGCTTCTGAAATCGCCACCAGCAACCCATGACTGTCGGCATTCTTCGGCGTGCGGAAGAACGGCATGCTGCTGGTGAAGAAGCCATACAGCACGGCCTTGGCGATGGTATGTGACAACGCAAGGCCAGCCAGCGCGGCGGCGAAAGCGTCCTTGAGGTCGACCCCCACCGCGCGGCGGTAGAGGAAAATGATCTTGCCGACCTTGAAGAAGAACAGCGCCAGCGGCGGGATGGCGAAGATCATCAGCGGCGGATCGACCCGGTGCGGCACGATGATCATCGCCGCCGACCACAACAGCGCGCCCACGGTGAAAAAGATGTTCATGCCGTCGGCCACCCATGGCAGCCAGCCGGCCAGGAAGTGGTAGCGCTGGCCGCGGGTCAGTTCGCTGCCTTTGCCGCGCAGCAAGGCGCCGGCATGGTGCTTGATGATCTGGATGGCGCCGTAGGCCCAGCGGAAACGTTGCTTCTTGAAGTCGATGAAGGTGTCGGGCATCAGGCCCTTGCCATAGCTGTTGTGCGCGTAGGCGGCCGACAGGCCCTTCTCGAACACCCGCAGGCCGAGCTCTGCGTCTTCGCAGATGCACCACTCGGCCCAGCCCAGCTCTTGCAGGACGCTGCGCCGGGTCATGGTCATGGTGCCGTGCTGGATGATCGCATCGCGGTCGTTGCGCGTGACCATGCCGATGTGGAAGAACCCCTTGTACTCGCTGTAGCACAGCTTCTTGAACGCGCTTTCGTGCTGGTCGCGGTAATCCTGCGGCGACTGCACCACGGCGATCTTCGGATCGGCGAAGTGCGGCACCATGTGCTTGAGCCAGTTGCGATCGACGCAGTAGTCCGAGTCGATCACGGCAATCACCTCGGCATCTTCGGCCGTATGCGGCAGCAGGTAGTTCAGGGCGCCCCCCTTGAAGCCGGCCAGCGGTGCGACGTGGAAGAACTTGAAGCGCTCACCGAGCTGCTCGCAGTGGGCCTTGAGCGGCTCCCACACGGCAGGGTCCTTGGTGTTGTTGTCGATCACCAGCACTTCGTAGTCGGGATAATCCAGAGCGGCGAGGGCATCGAGGGTCTGCTTGACCATCTCCGGTGGCTCGTTGTAGCAGGGGACGTGCACCGACACCTTGGGCCGGTAGGCGCTGTCGCCCTGCACCGGGAGAAACTCGCGGCGGCGCTTGTGGATCCACACCGCCTCGGCCAGCTCATGCGCTTCGGTCAACAGCACGATGAACACGCCCAGCGCACCGAGCGCCAGCAACATTCCCACGGTCAGGCTGAACCAGGTGCTGTATTGCTGGCTGTAGTCATAGGCGATCCACACCAGTACCGATCCGCACAGGAAGGTGATGAAGGTCAGGAACGTACGCCCGCGCTGGCGCAGGGCAGAGCCGTCGATCAGCAGTACGGTCAGGGCGATCATGGCCAGGACCACCGAGGCGACCGCCAGCGCTCGCCACTGGGGAATCGCCACCACCGGCCCTTCGAAGTTGAATTTCTGCTGCCGTTCGGCGTTGAACACCCCCCAGTAGGCGCCCACCGAACCTTCGTCACTGGCCTTCCAGGGCTGGTCGTAGGCTTCGATGACGAAATAGTTGTAGCCGCGGCGGTTCAAGGTGTTGACCAGCGTACGCAGGTAGATGGCCTGGTCGGCCTGGGTGGCATCGGCGCCACCGCGCATGCGACCATTGCTGGGCCAACCGACCTCCGACAGCAGCAGCGACTTGTGCGAGAACTGCTGGCGCAGTTCGCGCGCGCGGTCGAGCACGAATTGCACCGAGTCTTTCATCGGCACGAATTCCCAATAGGGCAGGATGTGTGCGGCGATCAGGTCGACGTGCTGGCCCAGCTCGGGGTTTTCCTTCCAGATGTGCCACTGTTCACTGGTGGTGACCGGCACTTTCACCGCTGCGCGGACCCGGTCCAGGTAGGCGATCAGCTCCTGCGCGGTGACCTCCTCGCGAAACAGCGCTTCGTTGCCCACCACCACCCGCACCACGCTGCGTGAATGGTTGGCGAGCTCGATGCCCTTGGCAATCTCGCGCTCGTTGCGCTCCAGGTCCTTGCTGATCCAGATGCCCAGCGTCACTCGCAGGCCAAGCTCTTCGGCCAGGCGCGGAATCTCTGCCTGGGTGCCCTCGACGGTGTAGATACGGATGTTGTCGGTGAGCTTGTTCATCTGCTCAAGATCCTGACGCATCTCGTCCTCAGTGGGGTACTGACCCTTCTGCGGGCTTTCGCCGAGGCGAAACGGCGAATACGAAAATCCTGAGATCTGTTCGGGCCAGGCAGGCGCGGACACCGGGCGATTGATCAGTGCCCAGAACCCGGTGAACAGTGCGGCAATGGCCAGGACCACCACCAGATTGAGGCCGAATTTGCGAGATGACATTGTGAACCGTTTTGATCTGAGGGATAGGACATTAAAGCAGTAATGATGGGGTCTTTCCTAACGATGGAGGTCAACGCCATCACTGGCCTATAATGCGCGCCGTTTTTGCGTCAGAGCCCAGGGGTACCGACATGAGCACAGAAGATCCACGCTTCGCTGGCGTTGCCCGGCTGTATGGCAAGCAAGGGCTGCGGCGCCTGGCCAACGCCCATGTGGCCGTGGTCGGCATTGGCGGCGTCGGCTCGTGGGCTGCCGAAGCGCTGGCACGCAGTGGCGTGGGCGAGATCACCTTGTTCGACCTGGATGACGTCTGCGTCAGCAACACCAACCGTCAGGCTCACGCGCTGGAAGGCCAGGTGGGCCGGCCCAAGGTCGAGGTGATGGCCGAGCGCCTGCGGGCGATCAATCCGGCGCTCAGCGTGCATGCGGTAGCGGATTTCGTCACCCGCGACACCATGGTCGAGTACATTCACGAAGACCTCGATGCGGTGATCGATTGCATCGACAGCGTGATGGCCAAGGCTGCGCTGATCGCCTGGTGCCGGCGGCGCAAGATCGCCGTGGTCACCACCGGCGGCGCCGGCGGACAGATCGACCCCACGCAGATCCAGGTCGGCGACCTCAACAAGACCTTCAACGACCCCCTGGCCTCGCGAGTACGCTCGACCTTGCGCCGCGACTACAACTTCTCGCGCAACGTCAGCCGCAACTATGGGGTGCCCTGTGTGTTTTCCAGCGAGCAGCTGCGCTACCCCAAGGGCGATGGCAGTGTGTGCCTGCAAAAAAGCTTCGTCGGCGAAGGCGTACGGCTGGACTGCGCCGGGGGCTTCGGTGCGGTGATGATGGTAACCGCGACCTTCGGCATGGTCGCGGCGAGCAAGGCGATCGAGAAGCTGGTGGCGGGGGCGCGGCGGCCCTCTGAGCGGGTCAAGCCTGAGTAAGGACCAGGCTTCACTCGGTCATCCGCGCCGCCCCCGGCACGCGGGCTCGCTAGCCAGGCACTGTCAACTGCGCCATGCGCAGCAACACCGCATGCAGGCCATTGCTGCGTGAGGGCGACAATTGTCGTGCCAGCCCCAGCTGGGTGAACCAGTCACGCAGATCGAGCTCCGCCAATTGCGTGCTGGGCAAGCCTTGCACCCTTACCAGCAACAGTGCCAGCAAGCCGCGTAGCAGGCGCGCATCGCTGCTGGCCTTGAAGCGCCATTGCCCCTCGACCTGGTCGGCCACCAGCCACACCCGGCTCTCACAGCCGTGCACGCGGTTGGCCTCGGTCTTGTCAGCGTCATCCAGCGGCTCGAGCTGCTCGCCCCACTGCATCAGCAGCCGGGCGCGTTGCTCCCAGGCCTGGCACTGGGCAAACGCTTGCAGTGCTTGCTGCGCCGGTGCCGACAAGCTCATCGCAGCAGCTCCAGGCTTTGGTCCAGTGCAGTGAAGAAGCGTTGCAGGTCATCGCTGTCGTTGTACAGCCCCAGTGACACGCGAATCGCCCCCTGCAGCCCCAGCCCGTTGAGCAACGGCATCGCGCAGTGATGCCCGGCGCGCACCGCGATACCTTGCTCGGTGAGCAAATGGGCGATGTCGGCATTGTGCACGCCGTCGATGACGAAGCTGGCCAGCGCGGCCTGGGGCGCACCCAGCAGGCGTACCCCCTCGCGGTCACCCAGGCCACGTAGCAGGTGCTGGTGCAGGCTGGCTTCGTGGGCCTGCACGGCATTCGGGTCGAGACTGGCCAGGTAGTCCAGCGTCGCGCCCAGTCCGATCACCCCGGCAATCGGCGGGGTGCCGGCCTCGAAGCCCAGCGGCGCAGGGCGGAAACTGGCGCTCTGATAGTCAGCCAGCTGCACCATTTCGCCTCCGAACTGCCAGTGACGTAACATGGCCAAGGCCTGGCGCTGGCCGTACAGCACGCCGACCCCGTCCGGGCCGTACAGCTTGTGGCTGGAGAACACATAGAAATCGCAATCGAGTTGCTGCACGTCATGGCGACCATGCACCACGCCCTGGGCACCGTCGACCACACTCAGCGCACCTTGGGCACGGGCGTGGGCCAGCAGCGCCGGCAGCGGTTGCCAGGTCCCCAGCACGTTGGACAGCTGGCTGATGGCGAGCACGCGGGTGCGCGGGCCGATCAGTTGCAATGCCTGCTCCAGATCGACCTGGCCCTGGGCGTTGAGCGGCAAGACCACCAGGCGCAGGTTGCGCCGTTGCGCCAGCTGTTGCCAGGGCAGCAGGTTGGCGTGGTGCTCCAGGGCACTGATGGCAATCTCATCACCTGCCTCGAAACGGTGCTCCAGGCCGTAGGCCAGCAGGTTCAGCGCCGAGGTGGCCCCGTGGGTGAAGACGATCTGCTGGGCGTCTGCGGCGTTGAGCCAGGCTGCCACCTTGTCGCGGCTGGTTTCGAAGGCCTGGGTGGCCAAGGCGCCTGGCAGGTGCTGGGCGCGGTGGACGTTGGCGGCGCCGTGGCCGTAGTAGTGGCTCAGGGCGTCGAGCAGCGCTTGCGGCTTCTGCGTGGTGGCAGCGCTGTCCAGGTAGGTCTGGTGCTGCCGTTGCAGGGCGGCGATAGCGGGG
This sequence comes from Pseudomonas sp. SMSB3, assembly GCF_052041965.1. Taxonomy (NCBI): domain Bacteria; kingdom Pseudomonadati; phylum Pseudomonadota; class Gammaproteobacteria; order Pseudomonadales; family Pseudomonadaceae; genus Pseudomonas; species Pseudomonas sp. SMSB3. The sequence goes on from NZ_JBKGGV010000001.1 coordinate 493,631, forward strand.
AAATCGGCGCGCCAGGGAGAGGGCTGGAACATGTTCGCGGGGCCTGGAATGAAAATCGGGTCTGGCGCGTGAACGCCAGACCCGATCTTAACACTTCGAACCCTTCAGGGTTTTCAGTTGTGGGCGTGCAGCGCCTCGTTCAGCTCGATGGCCGACTTGTGCGTCTTGCACTCCACCGCGCCATTGAGCGAGTTGCGACGGAACAGCAGGTCGGTCTGGCCCGCCAGATCGCGCGCCTTGACCACTTTGACCAGCTCGTTGTGCTCGTCGAGCAGGTTCACCTTGGTGCCAGCGGTGATGTACAGGCCCGCCTCGACCGTGTTGCGATCGCCCAGCGGAATGCCGATGCCTGCGTTGGCGCCGATCAGGCAGCCCTCGCCGACCTTGATCACGATGTTGCCGCCACCGGACAGGGTGCCCATGGTCGAGCAGCCGCCGCCGAGGTCCGAGCCCTTGCCGACGAACACGCCCGCGGACACGCGGCCTTCGATCATGCCGGGGCCTTCGGTACCGGCGTTAAAGTTGACGAAGCCTTCGTGCATGATGGTGGTGCCTTCGCCGATGTAGGCGCCCAGGCGCACACGGGCGGTGTCGGCGATACGCACGCCGGCCGGGACCACGTAGTCGGTCATCTTCGGGAACTTGTCTACCGAGAAGACTTCCAGCAGCTCGCCTTTCAGACGGGCTTCGAGTTGCAGCTCGGCCAGTTCGCTCAGGTCGACCGCGCCCTGGTTGGTCCAGGCCACGTTCGGCAGCAGCGGGAAGATGCCGGCCAGGCTCACGCCGTGCGGCTTGACCAGGCGGTGCGACAGCAGGTGCAGCTTGAGGTAGGCCTCTGGGGTCGAGGTCAGTGCAGCGTCTTCAGCCAGTACGGTGGCAACCAGCGGCTTATGGCTTTCGGCCAGGCGGGTCAGCAAGGCAGCCTGAGCGGCGTCGACGCCCTTGAGGGCTTCGGCCAGCTTGCCGGCCTGAGCGTTGCTGAACGCGATGGCCTGGTTGCCACCTTCGTAGCCGAGGATCGGCGCGACTGCAGCCACCAGCTCTGCGCTTGGGTTGAGCAATGGCTGGGCGTAGAACACTTCCAGCCAGGTGCCCTGACGGTTCTGGGAGCCGACACCGAAGGCCAGGCTGAACAGGGTATTGGACATGTAATTACCTCGTGCGAAATGGAGTAGGGGCTCAAGCCAGCGCTGCGGCGTACAGGTCGGGCTTGAAGCCGACCAGGGTGCGCTCGCCAAGGTCGAGCACCGGGCGCTTGATCATCGACGGCTGGGCGTGCATCAGGTCCACGGCCTTGGCCTGATCGATGTCGGCCTTGCTGGCGTCATCGAGCTTGCGGAAGGTGGTACCGGCACGGTTGAGGATGGCTTCCCAGCCGTGCTCGTCACACCAGCGGTTCAGGCGTTCGCGGTCGATGCCTTGGGTCTTGTAATCATGGAATTCGTAGGCGATGCCCTGGCCTTCTAGCCAGGTACGTGCCTTCTTCATGGTGTCGCAGGCTTTGATGCCGTAAAGCGTGTAGGTCATTGTGCACATTGAGGCCACAGGCTGCCTCAATTCTCCGTTGTCGATGTCAGTCGCGCGATTATGCGGGAACGACTGCCCGAGCGCCACGGCTGTGGCCGTCGCAAGCGACCGGGCGTGGGCCGACGTTGCCTTTCGCACGCGGCGCAAGCCGGTGCAGTAGTTGCCCACTGCGAGCGCGGGGCGAGCAGCTGCGACTTTTGTGCAGCGGCTTGTTGCAAAGGTTGTGTCTTAACATGTCGATTGGAATCGCCCAGGTGTCGCCAGACGCCTGTCGCGTTGTTACTGGATTCAGAGGAAACCTCGCCGTATGCAGTCCGCTTATACCGTTCTCATCCTGCTGATGCTGGTGAGCGTCTCCAAGCTGGTCGGGAGGGTGCTTCCGGTGCCGTTGCCGTTGGTGCAAATTGGCGCCGGCGCGCTGCTGGCCTGGCCGACCCTGGGTTTTCACGTCACCCTCAACCCTGAGCTGTTTCTCTTTCTCTTCTTGCCGCCGCTGCTGTTCGCCGATGGCTGGCGCATCCCCAAGCGCGAGCTGTGGCGCCTGCGCGGACCAGTGGTGGCGTTGGCGGTGGGGCTGGTGCTGTTCACGGTGATCGGCGCCGGTTATTTCATTCACTGGATCCTGCCCGATATCCCGTTGCCGGTGGCCTTCGCCTTGGCGGCAGTGCTGTCGCCGACCGATGCCGTGGCGGTGTCGGCCATCACCCAGGGCCGGCTGCCGACGCCTTTGATGCACATGCTGCAAGGTGAGGCGCTGCTCAATGACGCGTCGGGTCTGGTGACCTTCAAGTTCGCCCTGGCCGCGGCCATCACCGGTGTGTTCTCCCTGGCCGACGCCAGCCTCACCTTCGCCCTGGTCGCGCTGGGCGGGCTGGCCCTGGGCGTTGCCTTGAGCTGGCTGCTGGGCCGCTTGCGCATGTGGATGATCGCCCGGGGCTGGGACGACCCAGCGACCCACGTCGTATTCATGCTCCTGCTGCCATTCGCTGCCTACGTGCTGGCCGAGCGCCTGGGCGCCTCGGGGATTCTCTCTGCAGTGGCCGCTGGCATGATGCAGAGCTGGCTCGACTTGCTGCCGCGCCAGACCAGCACCCGCTTGCTCAACCGCAGCGTGTGGTCGTTGCTAGAGTTTGCCTTCAACGGGCTGATCTTCCTGCTGCTGGGCTTGCAGTTGCCGGACATCGTCAAGGCGGTGGCCAGCCACGAAACTTCCTTGTGGCCGACCCTGGCCTATCGCTGTTTCGATGTGTTGGCGATCTTCGCCGTGCTCATCGTGCTGCGCTTCGTCTGGGTGCAGAGCATCTGGCGCAGCATCGGGATGATTCGCCGCTGGCGCGGCAAGCCGGCGTTGGTGCTGGTACCCACGGCCCGTTCCTGCTGGTTGCTGACCCTCGGCGGCGTGCGTGGCGCGGTGACCTTGGCAGGGGTCATGTCGGTGCCTTTGTTGATCGCCCCTGGCGGCGCATTTCCAGAGCGCGACCTGCTCATCTTCATCGCCGCAGGGGTGATCCTGCTGTCGCTGATCGGCGCCTGCGTGGCCCTGCCGCTGTTGCTGCGCGGTGTCGACAAGAGCCCCGATGAGCGCCTGCAGCAGGAAGTCGACGCGGCGCGCAAGCTGACCGCCGAAGCGGCCATCCATGCCTTGGAAGCCGAAGAGGTCATCGACGCTGGTACGGCGCCAGATGCCGCGCAGGCAACCCTGGCGACCGAGCTCAAGGCACGCTTGATGGCCGAGTACCGCGAAGCACTGGAGAGTTTCGACGACACCGATGAGGCGCGCGCACTGGCCCAGCAAATGGATCAGCTTGAGCGGCGCCTGCGCTTGAAGGCGCTGCGGGCCCAGCGTCTGGAGCTCTACGAGCTGCACCGCAGGCATCGGGTCGGTGATGAAGTCGTGCGCAAGGTGCTGGGCGAGTTGGACATGGCCGAGGCCAACCTGGGGCAGGGCAGGTAGCGCAGGGGTCGCTGCCAGCGGGGCGCTGTGCGCGCCCCGCGTCCATCAACGGCCTTGCAGGAACGCGCGGATCCGTTCCGCCGCCTCGATGCATTCGGCCAGCGGCGCGACCAGGGCCATGCGCACGCGCCCAGCGCCGGGGTTGACGCCGCCGACTTCCCGCGACAGGAACGAGCCTGGCACCACGGTCACGTGCTGGGTTTCATACAGATCGCGGGTGAACGCCGCATCATCGCCCGGCACCTTGGCCCACAGGTAGAAGCTGCCATCTGGACGCTGCACGTCGAGTACCGGTTGCAGGATGTCCAGCACCGCATCGTACTTGGCACGGTACTGATCGCGGTTGTCGCGCACATGCGCTTCGTCCTGCCAGGCCGCGATGCTGGCCAGCTGGGTTTGCACCGGCATGGCGCAGCCGTGGTAGGTGCGATACAGCAGGAACGGCTTGATGATGCTGGCATCGCCTGCCACGAAGCCCGAGCGCAGGCCTGGCAGGTTGGAGCGTTTGGACAGGCTGTGGAACACCACGCAGCGGGCGAAATCGCGGCGGCCAAGCTCAGCGCAGGCGCTCAACAGGCCAGGTGGCGGCGCGTCTTCGTCGAAATACAGCTCGCTGTAGCATTCATCGGCGGCGATCACGAAGTCGTGCTCGTCGGCCAGGGCGATCAGTTTCTTCAAGGTGTCCATCGGCACCAGGGCGCCGGTGGGGTTGCCTGGCGAGCACAGGAAAAGAACCTGACAGCGCCGCCAGATTTCGGCCGGCACGGCGTCGAAGTCGGGGTTGAAACCGTTGTCTTCCAGGCACGGCAGGTAATGTGGCGTGGCGCCGGCCAGCAGGGCTGCACCCTCGTAGATCTGGTAGAACGGATTAGGACTGACCACCAAACCGTCATCAGCGCGATTGACCACGGCCTGGGTGAAGGCGAACAGCGCCTCGCGGGTGCCATTGACCGGCAGAATATGGCGCTCGGCGTCCAGCCAGCCGGCCGGCACGGCAAAGCGCCGCTCGCACCATTGACCGATCGCCTGGCGCAAGGCGGGCAGCCCCAGGGTGCTCGGGTACACCGCCAGCTTGTCGAGGTTATCGGCCATGGCCTGGGCGACGAAAGCCGGCGACTGGTGCTTCGGCTCGCCGATCGACAGGGCGATGGCACGCTTGTCGGCCGCAGGCTTCACGCAGCCCAGCAGGGCGCGCAGTTTCTCGAACGGGTAGGGCTGAAGCTGGGTCAGGGCATGGTTCATCGGCGCAAGGTCTCGTCAATCGTCTAATCGTTAAATAGTCAGGCGGGTCGGGCTGGCTTCACTGGCCTGGCCGGCCTGCAACTGCTGCACGATGGCTTCCTGCAGGCGGCTGCACAGCTGCGGATCGGACAGCGGCTGGTTGTCGGCATCGGTGATGAAGAACACGTCTTCCACGCGTTCGCCGAGGGTGGCGATCTTGGCATTCTGCAGCGACAGGTCGAACTCCAGGAAAATTCGCCCAAGCCGCGCCAGCAGGCCGGGGCGGTCGGGTGCGGTGATCTCGAGAATGGTCACGGCGCGCTGCGCATCGTTGAGGATGGTCACCTGCGGTGGGAAGGTGAAGTGCTTGAGCTGGCGCGGCACCCGGCGCTGGATGATCGTCGGGTAGTCCTCCGGTGTGCGCAGTGCCTCGGTCAGGCCGTCCCGAATCTGCTTGACCCGCTGCGGGTTGTCGCCGATCGAGCCGCCATCGTTATCGAGCACGATGTAGGTGTCGAGGGTGAACTGGCTGCTGGAGGTGATGATCCGCGCATCGTGAATGTTCAGGTTCAGCTGCGACATGGCCGCCACGGTCACGGCGAAGAAATCGTGCTGGTCGGGGGCGTAGATGAAGATCTGCGTGCCGCCTTCGAATTCGCGCTGGGTGGTTTCCTTGATCAGCACCAGCGGCCCGCCATCGGCCGGCTGCTGCAAGATGGCATCGCTGTGCCAGGCCACATCGGCCGCATCGTGCTTGAGGAAGTAGTCATCGCCCAGTTGCGACCATAGCTGTTCGACGTCGTCTGGGTCGGTGCCGCCGCGCACCAGAATGTCCAGCGCCGCCGATTGCGTCTGGCGGATCTGCTCCTCGCGATCCAGTGGGTTTTCCAGGCCTCGGCGCAGCGCGCGCTTGGTTTCCGAATAAAGCTGGCGCAGCAGGCTGGCGCGCCAGGAATTCCACAAGCTGGGATTGGTGGCGTTGATGTCGGCCACGGTCAGCACATAGAGGTAGTCCAGGCGCGTCTCGTCGCCCACGTGCAGAGCAAAGTCGTTGATCACCTGTGGGTCGGAGAGGTCTTTGCGCTGGGCGGTGGTCGACATCACCAGGTGATTTTGCACCAGCCAGACGATCAGGCGGCTGTCCCAGGCGGGCAATTGGTGGCGCTCGCAGAACTTCTGCGCATCCACTGCGCCAATCTCGGAATGATCGCCCTGACGGCCCTTGCCGATGTCGTGGTACAGGCCAGCCAGGTAGATCAGTTCGGGTTTGGGCAGGCGACCCATGAGCTTGCTGGCCAATGGGAATTTTTCCGACACCGGGGTGTACTGCAATTTGCGCAGGTGCTTGATCAGGTTCAGGGTGTGCGCATCGACGGTGTAGATATGGAACAGGTCGTGCTGCATCTGCCCGACGATCAAGCCGAACTCCGGCAGGTAGCGGCCCAGGATGCCGTAGCGGTTCATGCGCCGCAGGTTGCGGTGGATGCCGATCTCGCACTTGAACAGCTCGATGAACAGGCTGGTGTTGCGGATGTCGTTGCGGAAGCTGTCGTCGATCAGGTGCCGGTGCTCACGCAGCAGGCGCACGGTATCGGCACGCACGCCCTTGATCTCCGGGTGCTGGGCCATCAGCACGAAGATCTCCAGCATGGCGAAGGGCGTGCGCTTGAAGACGTTCGGCTTGACCGCTTCGATGTAGCCATCGTGCAGGCGAAAGCGCGTGTTGAGCGGCTGGGTGGCACCGCTGTCGTCGTCTGCCAGAATGACTTCTTCGAAGTGCTGGATGATCAGATCGCACAGCTGGCTGATGCTCATCACCACCCGGTAGTACTGCTGCATGAACTGCTCGATGGCGCGCTTGGGATTGTCGTCGCAGTAGCCGAGCAGGTCGGCGATGCTGCGCTGGTGGTCGAACAGCAGGCGGTCCTCGGCGCGCCCGGCGAGCATATGCAGGGCATAGCGCACCTTCCACAGGAAGTCCTGGGAGGACGCCAGCAGCTCGTTCTCGCTTTCCAGCAGGAAGCCCTCGCCGGCCAGGGCGTGCAGGTTCAACGTGCCGTACTGACGGCGTGCCACCCACAGCACGGTCTGGATATCGCGCAGGCCGCCAGGCGAACCCTTGACGTTGGGCTCGAGGTTGTATTCGGTGTCGTTGTACTTGTGATGGCGGGCCTTCAGCTCGGCGCGCTTGGCCAGGAAGAATTCCTTGCTCGGCCACATGTGCGCGGTGCTGGTCGCCTCGAGCATGCGCTGACGCAGCGCCTCGGGGCCGGCGATGGTGCGGCTTTCCATCAGGTTGGTGATCACCGTCAGGTCGGCGCGGGCCTGTTCGCCGCACTCATCGACCGTGCGCACGCTTTGCCCGACTTCAAGGCCAATGTCCCAGAGCAGGGTCAGGAAGCGTTCGATCGCTTCGCGGTACAGCTCGTGTTCGGCAGCGCCGAGCAGAATCAACAGGTCGATGTCCGAGTGCGGATGCAGCTCGCCACGGCCATAGCCGCCGACCGCGACCAGGGCGATACCGCTTGGCTCGCCCCAGTCGAACTGGTTCCAGGCCTGTTGCAGGATGTTGTCGACCAGCCACGCGCGCGCCTGGATCAGCGGGCGGATCTCGCCACCTGCGCGAAAACGCTTGTCGAGCACCTCGCCGGCCTGGCGGATGGCTTTCTTGAAGGCGGCAATGGGGCTCGCCTTGAGGGCCAGTTCCGCTTGGAACTGGCCGCGGTCGAACAGCTCGGGATCCACCTGGGGCATCGCGTCGCGTTCCTGTATGAGGGTTGCCCTTGGCTGCTATCAGGCCGAGGTGCGCGGGATGGTGTCGTCCTTGCGCAGGGTGAAGATCTCGTAGCCCGTGGCAGTCACCACCAGGGTATGTTCCCACTGCGCCGAGAGCTTGCGGTCCTTGGTGATGGCGGTCCAGCCGTCGCCCAGCACCTTGGTGTCGGCCTTGCCCTGGTTGATCATCGGCTCGATGGTGAAGGTCATGCCTTCCTTGAGCTCCATGCCGGTGCCGGCGCGGCCATAGTGCAGGATCTGCGGCTCCTCGTGGAACACCTTGCCGATACCATGGCCGCAGAACTCACGCACCACGGAGAAGCCGTTCTTTTCGGCGTGCTTCTGGATCACCTCGCCGATGTCGCCCAGGCGGCAGCCCGGCTTGACCAGCTCGATGGCCTTGTACATGCATTCCTGGGTGACCTTGGACAGGCGCTCGGCCCAGACCGGCACGGTGCCGACATGAAACATGCGGCTGGTGTCGCCGTGATAGCCGTCCTTGATCACGGTGACGTCGATGTTCAGCGTATCGCCGTCCTTGAGTGGCTTGTCATTGGGAATGCCATGACACACCACGTGGTTGATCGAGGTGCAGATCGACTTCGGGTAGCCCTTGTAGTTGAGCGGCGCCGGGATAGCCTGCTGGACGTTGACGATGTAGTCGTGGCACAGGCGATCGAGCGCTTCGGTGGTGACGCCAGGCTTGACGTGCTCTTCGATCATCTCCAGCACTTCGGCGGCCAGGCGGCCGGCGATGCGCATCTTTTCGATGTCTTCTGCGGTCTTGATGGTAACGGTCATTACAGGCTCTCTACGGCGCCGCGAACGGCGCGAACAAACGGGAAAGCCCCTATTCTATCAGAGCGTCAAGGATCAAGCTGCAAGCTCCAGGAAGAAGGGGGTCGCCTGCGGCCCGCTTTTCCTTGCAGCTTGCAGCCTGAAACTTGCAGCGCTTTCGCAGGTTCCGTTCGCTTGCGGTCTGTGGTATAACATGCGCCGCTTTCGGGGACGTCCCCGCAAGCTTAAACCCACACACGTGTCGACACGATGGCCTGGGTGCCCCGAATTCATGAATTCGCGGGTTGGTCATTGGGACGCGTGGAGGCCCAACCCGACTTATCAAGGAACTATCATGTCCCAAGTCAACATGCGCGATATGCTGAAGGCCGGTGTGCACTTCGGCCACCAGACCCGTTACTGGAACCCGAAAATGGGCAAGTACATTTTCGGCGCGCGTAACAAGATCCACATCATCAACCTGGAAAAAACCCTGCCAATGTTCAACGAAGCGCTGGCTTTCGTAGAGCGTCTGGCCCAGGGCAAGAACAAGATCATGTTCGTCGGCACCAAGCGTTCCGCCGGCAAGATCGTTGCCGAGCAAGCTGCTCGCGCAGGTTCGCCATACGTTGATCACCGTTGGTTGGGCGGCATGCTGACCAACTACAAGACCATCCGCGCCTCGATCAAGCGTCTGCGCGACCTGGAAACCCAGGCCGAAGACGGCACCTTTGCCAAGCTGACCAAGAAAGAAGCCCTGATGCGTTCGCGCGATCTGGAAAAACTGGACCGCAGCCTGGGTGGTATCAAGGACATGGGCGGCCTGCCTGATGCCCTGTTCGTGATCGACGTTGACCACGAGCGCATTGCCATCACCGAAGCCAACAAGCTGGGCATCCCGGTCATCGGCGTTGTCGATACCAACAGCAGCCCAGAAGGCGTTGACTACGTGATCCCAGGTAACGATGACGCCATTCGCGCTATCGAGCTGTACATGACTTCGATGGCTGACGCCATCATCCGCGGCCGCAACAACGTTGCCGGCGGCACTGAAGTCTACGCTGAAGAAGCGGCTGCACCGGCTGCCGAGTAATAGACCCTAGCGTCTACTTGGCACGCGAAAAGGGGGCTTTGCCCCCTTTTTGCCACCTTGAAATCCTGCTGTCAGCAACGCCCCATCATCATGGGCGAGCTGATATAAAGGCAGCGATTTGCAGAATTTAACGCCCGTGACGAGCGGGTGGAATGGTTGAAAAACTTTCCAAGAGGATTTTGAAATGGCAGCAATTACTGCGGCGCTGGTCAAAGAACTGCGCGAGCGTACCGGCGAAGGCATGATGGATTGCAAAAAGGCCCTGGAAAAGGCCGGCGGCGACATCGAAAAAGCCATTGACGACATGCGTGCCTCGGGCGCCATCAAGGCCGCCAAGAAGGCTGGCAACGTCGCTGCTGAAGGCGCTATCGCCGTCAAGACCGACGGTAAAACCGCCGTCCTGCTGGAAGTGAACTCGCAGACCGACTTCCTGGCCCTGCAAGACGACTTCAAAACGTTCGTTGCCGAAAGCCTGGAAGAAGCCTTCGCCCAGAAGCTCACCGACGCAGCGCCGCTGATCGCCTCGCGTGAAGCTGCACGTGAAGCCCTGGTCGCCAAGTGCGGCGAGAACGTCAACATCCGTCGCCTGGTGCGCGTCGAAGGCGACGTGGTCGGCGCCTACCTGCACGGCAACAAGATCGGCGCAGCCGTCGTCCTGAAAGGCGGTGATGTCGAGCTGGCGAAGAACATCGCCATGCACGTCGCTGCTTCGAACCCAGAGTTCCTGGACTCGTCGGAAATCTCCGCCGAAGCCATCGAGCGCGAGAAGGGCGTCTTCCTGCAGCTGAACGCTGACAAGATCGCTGGCAAGCCAGAGAACATCGTTGAGAACATGATCAACGGTCGTATCACCAAGTTCAAAGCCGAAGCCTCGCTCAAAGAGCAAGCTTTCGTCATGAACCCGGAAGTCAAAGTGGGCGAACTGGCCAAGAAAGCCGGCGCTGAAATCGTATCCTTCACCTACTTCAAGGTTGGCGAAGGCATCGAGAAGCCAGTCGACGACTTCGCTGCTGAAGTTGCCGCTCAGGTAGCAGCTGCCAAGCAGTAAGACAGCCCGTCTGTCGCCCCGAAGAGGCTGCCCGCTCACGCGCGCAGCCTCTTTGTCAAAACGGCAAAAGGTTTACCCAACCTGGCGCCGCTGGCACCCGAACGGTGCCACGCTACAGTTAGCGTGCCGAAACCGGCTCGCACGAATTTTCTAAGTACGCCGCAGGAGAGACTCGCAATGGCTCAGCAGGTGAGTGGTCGCCAACCTCGCTATAAACGCATTTTGCTCAAACTTAGCGGCGAGGCCCTGATGGGCTCGGAAGACTTCGGGATCGACCCGAAGGTGCTCGATCGCATGGCCCTCGAAGTTGGCCAGTTGGTAGGGATCGGTGTCCAGGTCGGCCTGGTGATCGGTGGCGGCAACCTGTTCCGCGGCGCTGCACTCAGCGCAGCTGGCATGGATCGTGTCACCGGCGACCACATGGGCATGCTGGCCACCGTGATGAACGGCCTGGCCATGCGCGATGCGCTGGAGCGCTCGAACATCCCGGCCCTGGTCATGTCGGCCATTTCCATGGTGGGCGTCACCGACCATTACGATCGCCGCAAAGCGATTCGCCACCTCAACTCCGGGGATGTGGTAATTTTCTCTGCCGGTACCGGCAACCCGTTCTTCACCACCGATTCCGCAGCCTGCCTGCGCGCCATCGAGATCGATGCCGACGTGGTGCTGAAGGCGACCAAGGTCGATGGCGTGTACACTGCCGACCCATTCAAGGATCCGCATGCCGAGAAGTTCGATCGCCTGACCTACGACGAGGTCCTGGATCGCAAGCTGGGTGTGATGGACCTGACCGCAATCTGCCTGTGCCGTGACCACAAGATGCCATTGCGGGTATTCAACATGAACAAGCCTGGCGCCCTGCTGAACATCGTGGTGGGCGGCGCTGAAGGTACTCTGATCGAGGAAGGCCAAGCATGATCAACGACATCAAGAAAGACGCGCAGGAGCGCATGACCAAGTCGCTGGAAGCCCTGGGTCGCAACCTGGCGGCCATCCGCACCGGCCGCGCTCACCCAAGCATCCTGGATACCGTCAAGGTCACTGCCTGGGGCAGCGAGATGCCGCTGAACCAGGTGGCAGCGATCACCGTCGAAGACGCCCGTACCCTGAAGATCGTCGCCCACGACAAGAACCTCAGCGCGGCCATCGAAAAAGCCATCCTGACTTCTGATCTAGGTCTGAACCCTTCCAGTGCCGGTACCACCATCCGCGTACCGATGCCGGCGCTGACCGAAGAAACCCGTAAAGGCTATACCAAGCAGGCGCGTGGCGTTGCAGAAGACGGCAAGGTGGCGGTGCGTAACGTGCGGCGTGATGCCATGACCGACTTGAAAAAGCTGTCCAAGGACAAGGCAATCAGCGAAGACGAAGAGCGTCGTGCTGGTGACGAGCTGCAGAAGCTGACCGACAAGTACATCGCCGAGATCGACAAGGCGCTGGAAGCCAAGGAAAAGGACCTGATGGCCGTCTAAGGCCGGGGTTTTTCAATGGAAAAGTCCAAGCTGGCGGCACCGTCCTCGGTGCCGCGTCATGTCGCGATCATCATGGATGGCAACAACCGCTGGGCGAAGAAACGCTTGCTGCCTGGCGTCGCCGGGCACAAGGCGGGCGTCGATGCTGTGCGCGCGGTGATTGAAGTGTGCGCCGAGGCCGGGGTCGAGGTGTTGACCCTGTTCGCCTTCTCCAGCGAGAACTGGCAGCGCCCGGCCGATGAGGTAGGCGCGTTGATGGAGCTGTTCTTTTCGGCGTTGCGCCGCGAAGCGCGGCGCCTCAACGACAACAACATCAGCCTGCGTATCATCGGTGACCGTTCACGCTTTCATCCCGAGCTGCAGGCTGCCATGCGCGAGGCCGAGTCGCTGACGGCGGGCAACAACCGCTTCATCCTGCAGATCGCCGCCAACTACGGTGGCCAGTGGGATATCGCTCAGGCCGCCCAGCGCCTGGCGCGAGAGGTGCAAGCCGGTCACCTGCGTCCCGATGACATCACCCCGGGCTTGCTGCAGACCTGCCTGGCCACGGGCGAGTTGCCATTGCCCGACCTGTGCATCCGCACCGGTGGCGAGCACCGCATCAGCAACTTCCTGTTGTGGCAACTGGCGTATGCCGAGTTGTATTTCTCCGACCTGTACTGGCCGGATTTCAAACACGAGGCCATGCGCAAAGCCCTGGCCGATTTCGCTTCGCGCCAGCGCCGCTTTGGTAAGACCAGCGAGCAGGTCGAGGCTGGAGCTCGTGCTTAATGCTTAAACAACGCATCATTACTGCGCTGATCCTGCTGCCGGTGGCATTGGGCGGCTTCTTCCTGCTCAATGGCGGGGATTTTGCCCTGTTCATCGGCTTCGTGGTGACCCTCGGTGCCTGGGAGTGGGCGCGCCTGGCCGGGCTGATGGCCCAGCCGTTGCGCATCGCCTACGCCGCGTTGGTGGCCGGCGCGCTGATGGTGCTCTACCTGATGCCCGACCTTGCGCCCTGGGTGCTCGGGGCCGCGGTGATCTGGTGGGGGCTGGCGACCTGGTTGGTACTGACCTACCCACGTAGCAGCGAGCTGTGGGCCAGCGCTGCCTGCAAGCTGCTGATCGGGCTGTTGATCCTGCTGCCGGCCTGGCAGGGCCTGCTGCTGCTCAAGCACTGGCAGTTGGGCAACTGGCTGATCCTCTCGGTCATGGTGCTGGTCTGGGCGGCTGACATCGGCGCCTATTTCTCCGGCCGCGCCTTCGGTAAGCGCAAGCTGGCGCCGCAGGTCAGCCCTGGCAAAAGCTGGGAAGGCGTTTACGGTGGTCTGGCGGTCAGCCTGCTGATCACCCTGGTGGTGGGCATCACCCGCCACTGGAGTGTCGGGCAGATCCTGCTGGGCCTGCTGGGTGCTGCCTTGGTGGTCATGTCGTCGGTGATCGGTGATCTGACCGAAAGCATGTTCAAGCGCCGCGCCGGCATCAAGGACAGCAGCAATCTGTTGCCAGGTCACGGTGGCGTACTTGACCGCATCGACAGCCTGACGGCGGCCATTCCAGTGTTCGCCGTGCTGCTTTGGGCTGCCGAATGGGGTGTCATGTGAGCGATATGCAACGCATAACCGTGCTGGGTGCGACGGGCTCGATCGGCCTGAGCACGCTGGATGTGATTGCCCGCCATCCCGAGCGTTACCAGGTATTTGCCTTGAGCGGCTACTCGCGCGTCGACCAGCTGCTGGCGCTCTGTGTGCGGCACGCCCCGCAGTACGCCGTAGTGCCCACTGCCGACGCCGCTGCGCGCTTGCGCGATGGCCTGGCCCATGCGGGCTGCACGACCCAGGTCCTCGAAGGCGAGGCAGGGTTGTGTGAAGTGGCCGCGGCGCCTGCAGTGGATGCAGTCATGGCGGCCATCGTCGGGGCTGCCGGCTTGCGTCCTACCTTGGCCGCCGTCGAAGCCGGCAAGAAAGTGCTGCTGGCCAACAAAGAAGCGTTGGTGATGTCCGGCGCACTGTTCATGGAGGCGGTGCGGCGCAGTGGTGCGGTATTGCTGCCAATCGACAGTGAGCACAATGCGATCTTCCAGTGCCTGCCGGGTGATTATGCTCGCGGCCTGCGCCACGTTGGCGTTCGTCGCATCCTGCTGACCGCCTCGGGCGGGCCGTTCCGCGAGACACCAAGCGCAGCCTTGCACGACGTCACGCCCGAGCAGGCCTGCGCCCATCCCAACTGGTCGATGGGGCGCAAGATTTCCGTCGACTCGGCCAGCATGATGAACAAAGGCCTGGAGCTGATCGAGGCGTGTTGGCTGTTCGATGCGGCGCCGGCCAAGGTCGAGGTGGTGGTGCATCCGCAAAGCGTGATCCACTCGCTGGTCGACTACGTGGATGGCTCGGTGCTTGCGCAGCTAGGTAACCCGGACATGCGCACGCCGATCGCCAACGCCCTGGCCTGGCCTGAGCGGATTGACTCCGGGGTGGCACCGTTGGACCTGTTCGCCATTGCCCGCCTGGATTTCCAGGCGCCTGACGAACAGCGCTTTCCTTGCCTGCGCCTGGCGCGCGAGGCGGCGCAAGCCGGCAACAGCGCGCCTGCCGTGCTCAACGCGGCCAATGAGATTGCTGTCGAGGCATTTCTTGAGCGGCGTATCCGTTTTCCAGAGATCGCGGGTATGATCGAGCAGGTGCTCAGCCAGGAACCGGTGGTGCCGGTGCCTTCGCTGGACGCCGTGTTCGCTGCCGACCAACGTGCCCGCGAGCTGGCGCGCGAGTGGTTGAGGCGCCACGGCCGTTGAGGTCGTGCGCATGTCCAGGGTTCTGCTGAACGTCATTCGGAGAAAGATATGACCGCGCTCTACATGATTGTCGGCACCCTGGTGGCCCTGGGTGTGCTGGTGACCTTTCACGAATTCGGCCACTTCTGGGTGGCTCGCCGCTGCGGCGTGAAGGTACTGCGTTTCTCCGTAGGCTTTGGTACGCCACTGCTGCGTTGGCATGACCGGCAGGGTACTGAGTTCGTGGTAGCGGCCATCCCTCTGGGCGGCTACGTCAAGATGCTCGACGAGCGCGAGGGTGATGTGCCAGCAGCGCTGGCTCATCAGTCCTTCAACCGCAAATCGGTGCGCCAGCGCATCGCCATTGTCGCGGCTGGGCCGATCGCCAACTTTTTGCTGGCCATCGTGTTCTTTTGGCTGCTCGCCATGTTGGGCACCCAGCAGGTGCGCCCGGTGATCGGCGCCGTGGAACCTGCGAGCCTCGCGGCCTCGGCCGGTTTGGCTGCGGGGCAGGAAATTGTTTCCATTGATGGCAAAGCGACCAGCGGTTGGTCGGCGGTGAACCTGCAACTGGTCCGCCGCCTGGGTGAGAGCGGCACCCTGCAGGTGGGCGTGCGCGACGAAGGCGCCAGCGCCGAGCGCGTGCTGCAGGTGAAACTCGACCAGTGGCTCAAAGGGGCTGACGAGCCCGATCCGATTCAGTCCCTCGGGCTGCGCCCATGGCGCCCAGCGGTGGCGCCGGTGTTGGCCGAGATCGATCCCAAAGGCCCGGCCGCTGCCGCTGGTCTGAAGTCCGGCGACAAGCTGCTGGCACTCGACGGCGCCGTTCTCAGCGACTGGCAACAGGTGGTAGACCGCGTACGCGCGCGTCCCGACGCCCAGGTCGTGCTGCGCGTCGAGCGCGATGGCGCAGCCCTGGAGGTGCCGGTTACCTTGGCCAGAAAGGGCGAGGGCAAGGCCGCCGGAGGCTACCTTGGGGCGGGCGTGAAAGGCGGCCAGTGGCCTGCCAGCATGCTCCGCGAGGTCAGCTACGGCCCGCTCGACGCAGTCGGCGAAGGGCTCTCGCGGACCTGGAACATGAGCGTGCTGACCCTTGAGTCGCTGAAGAAAATGTTGTTCGGCGAGCTCTCGGTAAAAAACTTGAGTGGACCGATAACCATTGCTAAAGTGGCGGGCGCTTCAGCCCAGTCCGGCGTGGGGGATTTCCTGAATTTCCTGGCCTACCTGAGCATAAGCCTGGGGGTTCTTAACCTGTTGCCCATCCCGGTATTGGATGGGGGGCATTTGCTGTTTTATCTGGTCGAGTGGGCGCGCGGTCGTCCGCTGTCGGATCGGGTGCAAGGTTGGGGGGTCCAGATCGGTATCAGTTTGGTCGTAGGGGTGATGTTGCTCGCCCTGATCAACGATCTGGGTCGACTATAAAAGATTCGCTCAATTGCGAACCTGCTGCCTTCGTGCGGCGGGTTGTTTATTGCCAGTTGGAATAAAAGGACTTCATGAAACGTCTGCTGCTAACTGCGGTCATGTCCGCACTGATGATCGCTGAAGTTCACGCCGAGTCCTTCACCATCTCCGATATTCGTGTCAACGGCCTGCAGCGGGTATCCGCTGGCAGCGTGTTCGGCGCCTTGCCCCTGAACGTGGGTGATCAGGCCGACGACCGCCGTCTGGTGGATTCGACCCGTTCGCTGTTCAAGACCGGCTTCTTCCAGGACATTCAGCTGAACCGTGATGGCAACGTGCTTATCATCAACGTGGTCGAGCGTCCGTCGGTGTCGAGCATCGAGATCGAAGGCAACAAGGCGATCAGCACTGACGACTTGATGAAAGGCCTGAAACAATCGGGTCTGGCCGAAGGCGAGATCTTCCAGCGCGCCACCCTCGAGGGTGTGCGTAACGAGCTGCAGCGCCAGTACGTGGCCCAGGGTCGCTACTCGGCTGAAGTCGACGCCGAGGTCGTGCCGCAGCCGCGCAACCGCGTTGCCCTGAAAATCAAGATCAACGAAGGTACTGTCGCTGCCATCCAGCACATCAACGTGGTCGGCAACAACGTCTTCGACGATGACGAGCTGTCCCAGCTGTTCGAGCTGAAAACCACCAACTGGCTGTCGTTCTTCAAGAATGACGACAAGTACGCCCGTGAAAAGCTCTCCGGTGACCTCGAGCGCCTGCGTTCCTATTACCTGGACCGCGGCTACATCAACATGGACATCGCCTCCACTCAGGTGTCGATCACCCCGGACAAGAAGCACGTCTACATCACCGTCAACATCAACGAAGGTGAGAAGTACACCGTTCGCGACGTCAAGCTGTCCGGCGACCTGAAGGTGCCTGAAGACCAGGTCAAGTCGCTGCTGCTGGTGCAGCCCGGCCAGGTGTTCTCGCGCAAGGTGATGACCACCAGCTCCGAGTTGATCACCCGTCGCCTGGGCAACGAAGGCTATACCTTCGCCAACGTCAACGGCGTACCGCAACCGAACGACCAGGATCACACCGTCGACATCATGTTCGTCGTCGATCCGGGCAAGCGTGCCTACGTCAACCGCATCAACTACCGCGGCAACACCAAGACCGAAGACGAAGTGCTGCGCCGCGAAATGCGCCAGATGGAAGGCGGCTGGGCTTCGACCTACCTGATCGACCAGTCCAAGACTCGCCTGGAGCGCCTGGGCTTCTTCAAGGAAGTCAACGTCGAGACGCCAGCGGTACCAGGTACCGATGACCAGGTCGACGTCAACTACAGCGTCGAAGAGCAGGCTTCCGGTTCGATCACCGCCAGTGTCGGCTTCGCCCAGAGCGCTGGTCTGATCCTCGGCGGCTCGATCAGCCAGAGCAACTTCCTCGGTACCGGTAACAAGGTCTCGGTCGGCCTGACTCGCTCGGAATACCAGACCCGCTACAACTTCGGTTTCGTTGACCCCTACTTCACCGCAGACGGTGTGAGCCTGGGCTATAACGCCTTCTACCGCAGCACCGACTACGACGACCTCGACGTCGACGTGGCCAGCTATGCGGTGGACAGCCTGGGCGCCGGTGTCAGCCTGGGCTACCCGATCAGCGAAACCTCGCGCCTGACCTACGGCCTGAGCGTGCAGCAAGACAAGATCAAGACCGGTAAATACACCGTTGACGAGATCTTCGACTTCCTCGACAAGGAAGGCGACAACTTCACCAACTTCAAGGCCTCGATCGGTTGGTCCGAATCGACCCTGAACAAAGGTGTGCTGGCAACCCGTGGTCACTCCCAGAGCCTGACCCTGGAAAGCACCATTCCTGGCAGCGACCTGTCGTTCTACAAGCTCGACTACCGTGGCCAGCTGTTCAAGCCAATCACCAGCAACTACACCCTGCGTCTGCACACCGAGCTTGGCTATGGTGACGGCTTCGGTGGCACCTCGGGTCTGCCGTTCTACGAGAACTACTACGCGGGTGGCTTCAACTCCGTGCGTGGCTTCAAGGACAGCAGCCTCGGTCCACGCAGTACGCCGAGCCGTGGGGAAGGCAACCCAGGCGGCAAGCCTGGCACCATCGCCGACCCGGATCAGGATCCGCTGCCGTTCGGTGGTAACGTGTTGGTGCAGGGTGGTGTAGAGCTGCTGTTCCCCTTGCCGTTCGTCAAGGATCAGCGTTCGCTGCGCACTTCCGTGTTCTGGGATGTGGGTAACGTGTTCGACACCAATTGCGGCAGCAAGCCCGATTGCCAGAAGGTCGGTTTCTCGGGTATGGCCAGTTCGGTCGGCCTGGGTGTGACCTGGATCACCGCCCTGGGCCCGTTGAGCTTCAGCCTGGCGATGCCGGTGAAGAAGCCGGACGATGCCGATACCCAGGTGTTCCAATTCTCTCTGGGCCAGACCTTCTAAGGTCGGCCCTCGTTTAACGACAACGGTTTATCCAGGAGTGCATCGTGCGTAAATTGGCTCAACTGGCCGTAGTGGCCGCGGCGCTGGTCGCCACCCCGGCTTTCGCTGAAATGAAAATTGCCGTGCTGAACTATCAGATGGCGCTGCTCGAATCCGACGCCGCCAAGAAATACGCGGTCGATGCCGAGAAGAAATTTGGCCCGCAGCTGACCAAGCTGAAAAGCCTGGAAAGCAGCGCCAAAGGCATCCAGGATCGCCTGATCAAGGGCGGCGACAAGATGCAGCAGCCAGAGCGCGAGCGACTTGAGCTGGAATTCAAGCAGAAAGCCCGTGACTTCCAGTTCCAGTCCAAGGAATTGAACGAAGCCAAGGCCGTTGCCGATCGAGACATGCTCAAGCAGCTCAAGCCAAAGCTGGATAACGCCGTTCAGCAGGTTATCACTGATGGTAAATACGACTTGGTGCTCGAGCGTGGCGCGGTCGTGGATGTCAAGCAGAGCTACGACATCACTGGCGAGGTCATCAAGCGTATGAACGCTCGTTGATATGACCGTGACCATGACGCTCGGCCAGCTGGCTGAGGCCCTCGGTGCCACTTTAAAAGGCTCCGAGGCACTGCACATCACCGGGCTGGCCACCTTGCAGGAGGCCGGCCCTGGTCAATTGAGCTTCCTCGCCAATCCGCAGTACCGCAAGTACCTGGACACCTGCCAGGCTGAAGCGGTGTTGCTCAAGGCTGCCGATGCCGAAAGCTTCGAAGGCAACGCCCTGATCGTCGCCGATCCTTACCAGGCCTACGCGCGTATCTCCCACCTGTTCGATCCCAAGCCCAAGGCTGTAGCGGGAATTCATCCCAGCGCCGTGGTGGCGGAGGATGCACAGGTCGACGTTAGTGCCAGTATCGGTCCCTTCGCAGTGATCGAAAGCGGCGCGCGCATCGAAGCCAATGTCAGCGTCGGTGCGCACTGCTTCATCGGTGCCCGTTGCGTGGTGGGCGAGGGCGGCTGGCTGGCGCCGCGGGTGACGCTGTATCACGACGTCATCATTGGCAAGCGCGTGGTCATTCAGTCCGGTGCGGTGATCGGCGGTGAGGGCTTCGGCTTCGCCAACGAGAAGGGCGTATGGCGCAAGATCGCCCAGATCGGTGGGGTGACGATCGGTGACGACGTCGAAATCGGGGTCAACACTGCAGTCGACCGCGGCGCGCTGTCCGACACGCGGATTGGCAACGGCGTCAAGCTCGATAACCAGATCCAGATCGCCCACAACGTGCAGATCGGTGATCACACCGCCATGGCGGCGTGCGTGGGCATTTCCGGCAGTGCGCGTATCGGCAAGCACTGCATGCTGGCCGGCGGCGTAGGCCTGGTGGGGCATATCGATATCTGCGATAACGTATTCATCTCCGGCATGACCATGGTGACCCGATCGATTACCGAACCGGGTTCCTACTCATCCGGTACGGCGATGCAGCCGTTGGCGGATTGGCGCAAGAGCGCCGCACGTATTCGTCAGCTCGATGACATGGCCAAGCGTCTCCAACAGCTGGAAAAACGTGTCGATACCGTGACCTCAGGTGGCCAGCCGACATCAGAAGGCTGATACCATTTCTGAGCAAGAGTGAACCGTCGCTAGCTGGCTCCTCTTTGGATTGCAAAAGGAGCGTGTGGTCAGCACCTGCGCTCCCTATTCTTATTACAGGCTTCCCCCCGAAATGATGGACATCAACGAGATTCGCGAATACCTGCCTCACCGCTACCCGTTTCTGCTGGTAGATCGCGTGACGGATCTGGACTTCGAGGCCCAGAGCATTCGTGCCTACAAGAATGTCAGCATCAACGAGCCGTTCTTCAACGGTCATTTCCCGGCGCACCCGATCATGCCGGGCGTTCTCATCATCGAAGCCATGGCGCAAGCCGCCGGCATCCTCGGTTTCAAGATGCTCGACGCCAAACCGGCCGACGGCACCCTGTACTACTTCGTAGGCTCCGACAAGCTGCGTTTCCGTCAGCCAGTACTGCCGGGCGACCAGCTGGTACTCGAAGCCAAGTTTCTTAGCCGCAAGAGCATGATCTGGAAGTTCGAATGCCGCGCCCTGGTCGACGGCAAGCCGGTGTGTTCGGCTGAGATCACCTGCGCGGAACGCTCCCTATGAGTTCGATTGATCCACGGGCGATCATCGATCCGTCGGCCAAGCTGGCTGACGGCGTCGAGGTTGGCCCGTGGTCGATCGTCGGCCCTGACGTCGAGATCGGCGAGGGCACCGTCATCGGTCCGCATGTCGTGCTCAAGGGGCCGACGCGCATAGGCAAGCACAACCGCATCTATCAGTTTTCATCTATTGGCGAAGATACCCCTGACCTCAAGTACAAGGGCGAGCCGACGCGCCTGGTCATTGGCGATCACAACGTGATCCGCGAAGGCGTGACCATTCACCGCGGCACCATTCAGGACCGCGCTGAAACCACCTTGGGTGATCACAACCTGATCATGGCCTACGCCCATATTGGCCACGACAGCGTCATCGGCAACCATTGCATCCTGGTCAACAACACCGCTCTGGCCGGGCACGTGCATGTGGGCGATTGGGCGATCCTGTCCGGTTTTACCCTGGTGCACCAGTACTGCCACATTGGCGCCCACGCGTTTTCCGGCATGGGCACGGCCATTGGCAAGGATGTGCCTGCATTCGTCACGGTCTTCGGTAGCCCCGCCGAGGCTCGCAGCATGAATTTCGAAGGTATGCGTCGTCGCGGTTTCAGCGACGAAGTCATCCATGCCTTGCGTCGCTCCTACAAAATCGTCTACCGCCAGGGGCTGACCGTGGAAGAAGCGATCAAGGAACTGGACGAGCTGGCCACCAAGCACCCGCAGGTCGATGTGTTCCGCAAGTCGATCGTGAACTCTGCTCGCGGCATCACGCGCTGACATGGCTCGGCTTTGCGTAGCCCTGGTCGCGGGTGAGGCCAGCGGCGATATCCTTGGTTCCGGCCTGATGCGTGCGCTCAAGGCGCGCCACCCGGATGTGCGTTTCATCGGTGTTGGCGGTCCGTTGATGGAGGCCGAAGGCCTGCAGTCGTACTTCCCGATGGAGCGCCTGGCAGTGATGGGCCTGGTCGAAGTGCTGGGCCGGCTGCGCGAGCTGCTCAAGCGGCGCAAAGACCTGATCCAGACCCTGCTGGTCGAAAAACCGGATGTTTTCATCGGTATCGATGCCCCGGATTTCACCCTCAATATCGAGTTGAAGTTGCGCCAGGCCGGGATCAAGACCGTGCATTATGTCAGCCCATCGGTCTGGGCCTGGCGGCAAAAGCGCGTGCTGAAGATTCGCCAAGGCTGTGACCTGATGCTCACCCTGTTGCCCTTCGAGGCGCGGTTCTACGAAGAGCAGGGCGTGCCAGTGCGTTTCGTCGGCCACCCGCTGGCCGACACCATCGAGTTGAGCGCCGATCGCCAGGCCGCGCGCGCCGCGCTGGGCCTGCTAAGTGGACCACTGGTGGCCTTGATGCCAGGTAGCCGCGGCGGTGAAGTCGGGCGCCTGGGCGCGTTGTTCCTCGACGCCGCCGAGCGCCTGCGCGAGCAGGTGCCCGGGGTGCGCTTCGTGTTGCCCTGTGCCAATGCCGCGCGCCGCGCCCAGGTCGAACAGATGCTCGAAGGCCGCGACCTGCCACTGACCTTGCTCGATGGCCAGTCCCACCAGGCCCTGGCCGCCTGTGACGCGGTACTGATCGCCTCGGGAACCGCCACACTGGAGGCCTTGCTGTACAAGCGGCCGATGGTGGTAGCGTATCGCCTGGCGCCCGTGACCTACTGGATTCTCAAGCGCCTGGTCAAAAGCCCCTACGTGTCGTTGCCCAACCTGTTGGCCCAGCGCGAGCTGGTGCCCGAGTTGCTGCAGGATGCTGCCACCCCTGAAGCGCTGGCGCGCACCCTGGCGCCGCTGGTCATTGATGGCAGTGGCCAGACCGAGCGTTTCGACGAGATCCACCGCACCCTGCGCCGGGACGCCTCCAACCAGGCGGCCGAGGCGGTGCTGGCATTGCTCGAGGGCCGCTGAGATGCAGATGGGA
This sequence comes from Pseudomonas sp. SMSB3, assembly GCF_052041965.1. NCBI lineage: Bacteria > Pseudomonadati > Pseudomonadota > Gammaproteobacteria > Pseudomonadales > Pseudomonadaceae > Pseudomonas > Pseudomonas sp. SMSB3. Next base: position 516,183 of record NZ_JBKGGV010000001.1, read on the forward strand.
CTGGACTTCAATCTGGTGCAAGACCTGGTCGCCGGGGTCGATGAAGTCGGCCGTGGCCCATTGTGTGGGGCCGTGGTGACAGCCGCGGTGATTCTCGACCCGAGCCGGCCGATCCTGGGGCTCAACGACTCGAAGAAACTCACCGAGGCCAAGCGCGAAGCGCTGTTCGAGGAAATCTGTGCCAAGGCCTTGAGCTTCTGTATTGCCCGCGCCGAGGTCGAGGAGATCGACCAGCTGAACATCCTGCATGCCACCATGCTGGCGATGCAGCGTGCGGTACATGGGTTGCACATCACGCCCAAGCTGGCACTGATCGATGGCAACCGCTGCCCGGCGCTCGCGGTGCCATCGGCGCCGGTCGTGCAGGGCGATGCCAAGGTGCCGGCAATCGCTGCGGCGTCGATCCTGGCCAAGGTCACGCGCGACCGGGAGATGAGCGCATTCGAGCTGATCTATCCCGGTTATGGCATGGGCGGGCACAAGGGCTATCCGACCCCCGTGCATCTCGAGGCCCTGGCGCGGCTTGGTCCTACCCCGATTCATCGGCGCTCGTTCGCACCGGTGCGGGCGGCCTGGGAAGCGCGCGACAGCATCACCGCCTCCTTGCTCTGAGCCGTCATCGGCCGCCTGCGTGCTCCTGGCGGCCAAGCGGGCGCAAATCCCCCGCGCATTTACGGTACAATCCCGCGCTTGTCGTTCAGCACTGCTACAGGACTTTCCATGTCGGTTCCCTTCGTTCACCTGCGCGTCCACTCCGAATTCTCGCTGGTCGACGGCCTGGTGCGGATCAAGCCGCTGGCCAAGGCGTTGGCGGGGCTGAACATGCCGGCGGTGGCGATCACCGACCAGAGCAACATGTGCTCGTTGGTCAAGTTCTACAAGACCGCCATGGGCGCTGGGATCAAACCGATCAGCGGCGCCGACCTGTGGCTGGCAGGCAGCGATGCCGATGCGCCGTTGTCGCGCATCTGCTTCCTGGCCATGAATCCGCAGGGCTACCGTAACCTGACCGAGTTGATTTCCCGAGGCTGGACCGAGGGCCAGCGCAACGGTCTGGTGGTGATTCAGCGCGACTGGATCGCCCCGGCCAGCGAAGGCCTGATCGCCCTGTCGGCGGGCAAGGAGGGGGACATCGGCATGGCCCTGCTGGCCGGCCGCGAGCGCGAAGCCGAAGTGTTGCTGCGCGACTGGATGGACATGTTCCCCGAGCGCTTCTACGTCGAAGTGCAGCGCACCAATCGTGCGCGCGATGAAGACTATGTGCATGCGGCCGTGGCCCTGGCCGATCGTTTCGACGCGCCACTGGTGGCGACCAACGATGTGCGTTTCATCAAGCAGTCCGACTTCGATGCCCACGAAACCCGAGTGTGCATCGGTGAAGGCTGGACGTTGGACGACCCACGGCGGCCGCGCAACTACAGCGACCAGCAGTACCTGAAATCGGCCGAGGAAATGGCCGAACTGTTCAGCGACCTGCCCGATGCCCTGGCCAACACCGTCGAGATCGCCAAGCGCTGCAACATTCAAGTGCAGCTGGGCAAGTACTTCCTGCCGGACTTCCCGACGCCTAACGGCATGGGCATCGACGATTACCTGCGCCATGTTTCCCATGAGGGCCTCGAGGAGCGCCTGGCAGTCCTGTGGCCGAAGGAAACGACGCCCAATTACGAAGAAAAGCGCCAGGTGTACCTGGATCGCTTGAAGTTCGAGCTGGATATCATCATCCAGATGGGCTTTCCCGGCTACTTCCTGATCGTGATGGACTTCATCAAGTGGGCCAAGAACAACGACGTGCCGGTCGGCCCGGGCCGGGGGTCGGGTGCAGGCTCGCTGGTGGCCTACGTGCTGAAGATCACCGACCTCGACCCGCTGGCCTATGACCTGCTGTTCGAGCGCTTCCTCAACCCGGAACGGGTTTCCATGCCCGACTTCGACGTCGACTTCTGCATGGACGGCCGTGACCGGGTGATCGATTACGTGGCCGAAGCCTACGGGCGCAATGCGGTAAGCCAGATCATCACGTTCGGTACCATGGCGGCCAAGGCGGTGGTGCGCGATGTGGCGCGGGTGCAGGGCAAGTCGTATGGTCTGGCCGACCGGCTGTCGAAGATGATTCCGTTCGAAGTGGGCATGACCCTGGAGAAGGCCTTCGAGCAGGAAGAGATCCTGCGCGATTTCCTCAAGGGTGACGAGGACGCCCGCGAGATCTGGGACATGGCGCTCAAGCTCGAAGGCGTCACCCGTGGTACCGGCAAGCACGCCGGCGGCGTGGTCATCGCCCCGACCAAGTTGACCGACTTCTCGCCCATCGCCTGCGATGAAGAGGGCGGCGGCCTGGTGACCCAGTTCGACAAGGACGACGTCGAGGCCGCCGGCCTGGTGAAGTTCGACTTCCTCGGCCTGCGCACCCTGACCATCATCAAGTGGGCGATGGAGATCATCAACCGCGAGCAGGCCAAGAGCGGCCTGCCCGACCTCAATATCGACTTCATTCCGCTCGATGATCGCAAGACCTACGAGCTGCTGCAGAAAGCCGAAACCACGGCGGTATTCCAGCTCGAATCGCGGGGCATGAAGGAGCTGATCAAAAAGCTCAAGCCCGACTGCCTGGAAGACCTCATCGCCCTGGTGGCGTTGTTCCGCCCGGGCCCGTTGCAGTCCGGTATGGTCGATGACTTCATCAACCGCAAGCACGGCCGCGCCGAGCTTGCCTATCCGCACTCCGACTACCAGTACGAGGGCCTGAAGCCGGTGCTGGCACCGACCTACGGCATCATTCTGTATCAAGAACAGGTGATGCAGATTGCCCAGGTCATGGCCGGCTATACCCTCGGCGGCGCCGACATGCTGCGTCGTGCGATGGGTAAGAAAAAGCCCGAGGAGATGGCCAAGCAGCGCGGCGGTTTCATCGAAGGCTGCGTGGCCAACAATATCGATGCGGATCTGGCGGGCAACATCTTCGACCTGGTGGAAAAGTTTGCCGGCTACGGCTTCAACAAATCCCACTCGGCCGCCTATGGCCTGGTGTCGTACCAGACCGCCTGGCTGAAGACCCATTATCCGGCGCCGTTCATGGCTGCGGTGCTCTCGGCAGACATGCACAACACCGACAAGGTGGTGGTGCTGGTCGAGGAAGTGCGCAGCATGAAGCTGCGCCTGGATGCACCGGACGTCAACTTTTCCGACTTCAAATTCACCGTCAACAATGATGGGCGCATCGTCTATGGCCTGGGTGCGATCAAGGGCGTCGGCGAGGGGCCGGTTGAGGCGATCGTCGAAGCGCGGGCCCAGGGCGGCCCGTTCAAGGACCTGTTCGATTTCTGCGAGCGCATCGACCTCAAGCGGGTCAACAAGCGCACCCTCGATGCGCTGGTGCGCAGCGGCGCACTGGACCGCCTCGGTCCGCACTTCCATGACGAGATCAAGGCTTACCACGCCAATATCGACCGCAACCGGGCGACTCTGTTGTCGGCCCTCGGCGAAGCCATCAAGGCTGCCGAGCAGGCTGCCCATACCGCCGACAGTGGCCACGTCGACCTGTTCGGCGGGATGTTCGACGCCGCCGACGTGGATGTCTACGCCAACCACCGCAAGGTCCGCCCGCTGACCCTCAAGGAGCGCCTCAAGGGCGAAAAGGATACCCTGGGCCTGTACCTGACCGGTCACCCGATCGATGAGTACGAAGCCGAAATCCGTCGTTTCGCCCGCCAGCGCATCGTCGACCTCAAGCCAGCGCGCGACACCCAGACCATCGCCGGGATGATCATCGCCCTGCGGGTGATGAAGAACAAGAAAGGCGACAAGATGGGCTTCGTCACCCTCGATGACCGCTCCGGGCGCATCGAAGCATCGCTGTTCGCCGATGCTTTCATGGCAGCGCAGGCATTGCTGCAGACCGACGCCATGGTGGTGGTCGAAGGCGAGGTCAGTAACGATGATTTCTCCGGCGGCCTGCGCCTGCGAGTGAAAACCGTGATGACCCTGGAGGACGCCCGGACCAAGCTGGCCGAAAGCCTGCGGCTGAAAGTCGCGCACGAGGCGCTCAAGGGCGATCGCCTGAAATGGCTGGGCGAACTGATCACCCGTCACCGCGGCGCCTGCCCGATTACTCTGGAATACACCGGCAGCGATGCCAAGGCCATGTTGCAGTTCGGCGAGCAGTGGGCGATCGACCCCGCCGATGGGCTGATTCAGGCGCTGCGTGACCAGTTCGGACGTGAGAACGTCTTCCTGCAATATCGTTGAACCGACGAAATTTAATCTCGACCTCTATGCGCCTGATCCCTTAAGGTATGGCGCCAAACGGATCAACCGGCCGGCCGCCTGGCCGTAGACCCAAGACGGATGACTATGAACCCGAATTTTCTCGATTTCGAACAGCCGATTGCCGACCTGCAAGCCAAGATCGAAGGCCTGCGCCTGGTAGGCAACGACAATTCGCTGAACATCAGCGATGAAATTTCCCGTCTGCAGGACAAGAGCAACACCCTGACCGAAAGCATCTTCGGCAACCTGACCAGCTGGCAGATCGCCCGCCTGGCCCGTCACCCACGTCGTCCCTACACCCTGGACTACCTGGAGCACATCTTCACCGAGTTCGAAGAGTTGCACGGCGATCGCCACTTCTCCGACGACGCCGCCATCGTCGGTGGTACCGCGCGCCTGGATGGCAAGCCAGTGATGGTCATCGGCCACCAAAAGGGCCGCGAAGTGCGTGAGAAGGTTCGCCGCAACTTCGGCATGCCGCGCCCGGAAGGCTATCGCAAGGCCTGCCGCCTGATGGAAATGGCCGAGCGTTTCAAGATGCCGATCCTGACCTTCATCGACACCCCTGGCGCCTACCCTGGCATCGACGCCGAAGAGCGCAACCAGAGCGAGGCGATCGCCTGGAACCTGCGCGTCATGGCGCGCCTGAAAACCCCGATCATCGCCACGGTGATCGGTGAGGGTGGTTCGGGCGGTGCGCTGGCCATCGGCGTATGCGACCAGCTGAACATGCTGCAGTACTCCACCTATTCGGTGATCTCGCCTGAGGGTTGCGCCTCGATCCTGTGGAAGACCGCCGACAAGGCCGCCGATGCCGCCGAGGCGATGGGCATCACCGCCGAACGCCTCAAGAGCCTGAACATCGTCGACAAGGTCATCCAGGAGCCGCTGGGCGGAGCCCACCGTGACCCGGCACAGATGTCGGCAAGCATTCGTGCCGACCTGGTGGAGCAGCTCGACATGCTCGGCAAGCTCGACCACGACACGTTGTTGACCCGTCGTTACGACCGCCTGATGAGCTACGGTCTCTGATAGATCGCGGGGGTCGCACGCGGCCCCCGGCAAGCTGCCGCCAAGTGAGGCGTCAATGATCAACCTCACCCCCTGGCTTCATGCCCCCGCCTGGTACATCGCCTTCTCCGGGGGCCTTGACTCCACCGTCCTTCTGCACCTTCTGGCCGACCACGCCCGCAATCACCCAACACCCCCGCTGCGCGCCGTGCACATCCATCATGGGCTGCAATCGGCGGCTGATGCCTGGCCCGCGCATTGCCAGGCTATCTGTGACCCGCTCGGCATCGAGCTGCAGGTCATTCCTGTGCGCGTCGGGCCGGGCGCCAGCCGTGAACAGGCTGCGCGCGATGCCCGCTATGCCGCCTTCAAGCAACTGCTCGGCCCCGGTGATGTGCTGTTCACCGCCCAGCACCGTGACGATCAAGCCGAAACCGTGCTCCTGCGGCTGCTGCGCGGAGCTGGCTTGCGAGGTCTGTCGTCAATGCCTGGGCAACGCAGCTTGGGGCAGGGGTATCTGGCCCGGCCATTGCTGGATACTTCTCGCCAGCGCCTGCACGACTACGCCTGCGCGCATCGATTGCAGTGGATCGAGGATCCAAGCAACGCCGATCTTGGTTTCGATCGCAATTACCTGCGCCGCGAGGTGATGCCGCGCCTGCAGCAGCGCTGGCCCCAGGCGAGCCAGAATCTGGCGCGCAGTGCCCAGCACCTTGGCGAAGCGCTCGGCCTGCTCGATGAATTGGCCATGGGCGACCTGGCTGCGGCAGAGCAGGGCGCCGCGCTGCGCTGGGCGGGTATCGATTCGCTGGACCTGGACGTGCTCAAAGCCTTGTCGGCGGCGCGTCAACGCAATGCCTTGCAGTATTGGCTGAGCCAGCGTTCACGTCTGCCGGACACTCGGCACTGGGCGGGATGGGCAAGCCTGTGCGCCGCCGCGGGTGACGCCCAGCCGATCTGGCGCCTGGCCGATGGCCAACTGGTGCGCAGCCAGGGGCGGGTCTGGTGGCTCAGCGGCGATTGGTTGTCACCGGTCGGCGGCAGCCACGCCTGGGTCGACCCCGGCACGCCGCTGGGTTTGCCAGGCAATGGCCAGGTGCGCGTCATCGCTGGCCAGTCCCTGCGCCCCTTGCACATCGCCTACCGCCAGGGCGGTGAGGTGCTGGACGTCCCGGGCCGTGGCCGGCGCGACCTGAAGCGGCTGCTCAACGAACTGCAGGTGCCGCACTTCGTGCGCCCGCGGCTGCCATTGCTCTACCAGGGCGAGCGCCTGCTGGCGGTGGCCAATCTGCCGGCGCTGGGTCAGGCCGATTGCCAGCTCCGTTGGGATCCGCCGACGAACGCGCAAGGTTTGAGCTGAAGGGTACATTCGGGTAGACTACCCTCCCTTCTTGATACAGCTTCTGTGGCTTCCTCCGGAAACACAGCAGTTGCCGATTACCAAGCAGTTTTTTGCTGGGCTGATTCTGAAAATGACGAGCGAGCTCCATGCCGGGGATACCCTGGTCTGTACAGACGCGGCAGTTTTTCGAGATGCACTGTGATTGACGCAGGTGATCGGGGGCTTCGGCCTTCCTTCGCTTTCTCCGGCGGCGCTGACCGCCTTAACGCAGACTTCTAGGGTTTTTCATGACGCGCTACATATTCGTCACGGGCGGTGTTGTTTCTTCATTGGGGAAAGGCATTGCCTCGGCTTCCCTGGCGGCCATCCTGGAAGCGCGGGGCCTGAAGGTCACCATGCTCAAGCTGGATCCGTACATCAACGTCGATCCGGGCACCATGAGCCCGTTCCAGCACGGTGAAGTGTTCGTCACCCACGATGGTGCCGAGACCGACCTCGACCTGGGTCACTACGAGCGGTTCATCCGCACCACCATGACCCAGAACAACAACTTCACCACCGGCCGTATCTACGAGCACGTGCTGCGCAAGGAGCGCCGGGGTGATTACCTGGGCGCAACCATCCAGGTCATTCCGCACATCACCGACGAGATCAAGCGTCGCATCATCAAGGGCGCCGGCGATGCCGACGTGGCCCTGGTAGAGATCGGCGGTACCGTGGGCGACATCGAATCGCAGCCATTCCTCGAGGCGATCCGCCAGCTGCGCGTCGAAGTCGGTTCCAAGCGCGCCATGCTGATGCACCTGACCCTGGTGCCGTACATCGCCACCGCAGGCGAGACCAAGACCAAGCCGACCCAGCACTCGGTGAAGGAGCTGCGTTCGATCGGCCTGCAGCCCGATGTGCTGATCTGCCGCTCCGACCACCCGGTCGATGCCTCCTCCCGGCGCAAGATCGCGCTGTTCACCAACGTCGAAGAGCGTGCGGTGATTTCGCTGGAAGACGTCGACACCATCTACAAGATCCCAGGCGTGCTGCATGCCCAGGGCCTTGACGACTTCGTCGTCGAGCGCTTCGGCCTGCAATGCAACAGCGCCGACTTGTCCGAGTGGGACAAGGTGGTGGACGCCAAGCTCAACCCTGAGCAGGAAGTCACCATCGCCATGGTCGGCAAGTACATGGAGCTGCTCGATGCCTACAAGTCGCTGATCGAAGCGATGAGCCATGCCGGCATCACCAACCGTACCAAGGTCAACCTGCGCTACATCGACTCCGAAGACATCGAAAACCAGGGTACCAGCCTGCTCGAAGGCGCCGATGCCATCCTGGTGCCGGGTGGTTTCGGCCTGCGCGGTGTCGAAGGCAAGATCACCGCGGTGCAATATGCCCGCGAAAACAAGGTGCCATACCTGGGTATCTGCCTGGGCATGCAGGTCGCGGTAATCGAGTTCGCCCGTAACGTGATGGGCTGGAAAGACGCTAACTCCACCGAGTTCGACCGCAACAGCGGCCACCCGGTAGTGGGCCTGATCACCGAATGGGCTGACGCCACCGGTGCCGTCGAAACCCGTACCGAAGCCTCTGACCTGGGCGGCACCATGCGTCTGGGTGCGCAGGATTGCCAGCTGGCGGCCGGCTCCAAGGTCCACGATTGCTATGGCAAGGACGTGATCACCGAGCGTCACCGTCACCGCTACGAGGTCAACAACAACCTGCTGCCACAGCTGGTCGATGCCGGCCTGCTGGTCTCCGGCCGCTCCGAGGACGGTGCGCTGGTCGAAGTGGTCGAATCCAAGGATCATCCGTGGTTCGTGGCCTGCCAGTTCCACCCGGAGTTCACCTCGACCCCACGTGACGGTCATCCGCTGTTCAGCGGTTTCGTCAAGGCGGCGCTGGCGCAGAAGAACAAGGCCTGATTATTTCCGGTCTTTGCCGAGCTTTCCGACGGTTAAAGCCGCGCGAAGCTCATTTCTCGGGTAAAGTACGCCCCGATCTACCCCTGACCGCTCGGTCAGGGGTTGCTGCTGCCAGGCCTGCCCGCTGCGTTCCCGCCTGGTGAACGACAAGAATTCCCTAAGCTGCGTTGTTTTCGTCAATTCTGGAGTGCTTACAACAATGGCAAAAATCGTCGACATCAAAGGTCGTGAAGTTCTCGATTCGCGTGGCAACCCCACCGTGGAAGCCGATGTTCTGCTCGACAACGGCATCATCGGCAGCGCTTGCGCGCCGTCCGGTGCTTCCACCGGCTCGCGCGAAGCGCTGGAGCTGCGTGATGGCGACAAGAGCCGTTACCTGGGCAAGGGCGTGCTCAAAGCCGTCGGCAACATCAACGGCCCGATCCGCGACCTGCTGCTGGGCAAGGATCCTTCCGACCAGAAGGCCCTGGACCGTGCCATGATCGAGCTGGACGGTACCGAGAACAAGGCCAAGCTGGGCGCCAACGCCATCCTGGCGGTGTCGCTGGCTGCCGCCAAGGCTGCTGCTCAGGACCAGGACCTGCCGCTGTACGCGCACATCGCCAACCTCAACGGCACCCCGGGCCAGTACTCGATGCCGGTCCCGATGATGAACATCATCAACGGTGGCGAGCATGCCGACAACAACGTCGACATCCAGGAATTCATGGTTCAGCCTGTTGGCGCCAAGACCTTCTCCGACGGCCTGCGCATGGGCACGGAAATCTTCCATCACCTCAAAGCCGTGCTCAAGGCCCGTGGCCTGAACACCGCAGTCGGTGACGAAGGTGGTTTCGCGCCTAACCTGGCGTCCAACGAGGATGCCCTGGGCGCCATCGCCGAGGCGGTCGAGAAAGCCGGTTACAAGCTCGGCACCGACGTGACCCTGGCGCTGGACTGCGCCGCGTCCGAATTCTACGAAGACGGCAAGTACAGCCTGTCCGGTGAAGGCAAGTCGTTCGACGCCGAAGGCTTCGCCGACTACCTCAAGGGCCTGACCGAGCGCTTCCCGATCATCTCGATCGAAGATGGCCTGGACGAGTCCGACTGGGCCGGTTGGAAGATCCTCACCGACAAGATCGGCGAGAAGGTGCAACTGGTCGGCGACGACCTGTTCGTCACCAACACCAAGATCCTCAAGGAAGGCATCGAGAAGGGCATCGGTAACTCGATCCTGATCAAGTTCAACCAGATCGGTTCGCTGACCGAGACCCTGGAAGCCATCCAGATGGCCAAGGCTGCAGGCTACACCGCGGTGATCTCGCACCGTTCCGGTGAAACCGAAGACTCGACCATTGCCGACCTGGCGGTGGGTACCGCTGCGGGCCAGATCAAGACCGGCTCGCTGTGCCGCTCTGACCGCGTTTCCAAGTACAACCAACTGCTGCGTATCGAAGAGCAGCTGGGTGCCAAGGCGGTTTACCGTGGTCGTGCCGAGTTTCGCGGCTAAGCAAGAGATGGTAAAAAGACAGCAGCCGAGGCGGGCGGAACTTTCACGCTGAAATGTTCGTCCCTTCATGCGGGTTTCTGTCGACGAAGCCTGGCCTCGGCCAGGCTTCGTGCTATATGACGCCCACCTGCGGCTGTCTTTAACCTGGATACCTCGATGCGCAGTCCCTATTGGTTGTTCCTTGTCCTGCTTCTGTTGCTGGCTGGCCTGCAGTACCGCCTCTGGGTGGGTAACGGCAGCCTGGCGCAGGTGGCCGAGCTCAAGCAGCAGATCGACGAACAGCATGCCGAGAACGAGCGGCTGCTGGAGCGTAATCGCGTGCTCGATGCCGAGGTGCTGGAGTTGAAAAAAGGTATGGAGACCGTCGAAGAGCGGGCTCGACATGAACTGGGGATGGTCAAAGAGGGCGAGACCCTCTTCCAGCTGCCGCAAAAATGAGTGAAACCCTACCGGCCTTCTGGGCCGTCATTCCTGCTGCGGGCATCGGTGCCCGCATGGCTGCCGACCGCCCCAAACAGTACCTGGAGCTGGCCGGGCAGACCATTCTCGAACACAGCCTCGATTGTTTTCTCGATCACCCTGCGCTCAAGGGTGTTGTGGTGAGCGTGGCCGAACACGATCCCTACTGGGCCACCTTGCCCTGTGCTAGGGATGTGCGCATCCAGCGGGCCGCCGGTGGCGCAGAGCGTGCCGATTCGGTGCTCAATGCCTTGTTGCTCCTGCATGCCCAGGGTGCCGATGACAGCGACTGGGTCCTGGTGCATGATGCCGCGCGGCCGAACCTGGCGCGCAGCGACCTGGACAAGCTGCTGCTGGAGCTGGCCGACGATCCGGTTGGCGGCCTGTTGGCGGTCCCCGCGCGCGATACGCTCAAACGCGCCGATGCCAGCGGCCGCGTCGCGGCCACCGTCGACCGCAGCACCATCTGGCAAGCGTTCACGCCGCAGATGTTTCGTCTGGGCGCGTTGCACCGGGCGCTTGCCGAGAGCCTGGTGTCCGATGTGACGGTCACCGACGAGGCTTCGGCCATCGAGTGGTCGGGTCAAGCACCCAGGCTTGTCGAAGGGCGCAGCGACAATATCAAGGTCACCCGCCCGGAAGACCTGGACTGGTTGCGCCAACGCTGGACGGGGCGCCGCTGAGGTTCTGTGCGCCTGCCAACGATGCTTGCAGTTCAAGCCTGGCGATATTCGGGTAAGCCCGCCAGGCCTTCCTTGAGGTAGTCCACCAGGCGCCTGACTTTCGGCGACAGGTGCCGCTGTTGCGGATACAGCGCCCACACCGCTGTGTTCGGCGGCTGATGGCTTTCCAGCAGCGACACCAAAGCGCCGCTGCGCAGGTGCTCACGCACGTAGTAATCCGGCAACTGACACAAGCCCATGCCCAGCAGCGCCGCGTCCAGCACTGCCTGGCCGCTGTTGCAGCGCCAGTTGCCCTGCACCCGTTGACTGATCTCGCGGCCGTCCTGTTGCAAGGCCCATAAGTCCGAGCTCCCGATCAGGCAGTTGTGACGGGCCAGCTCCGACAGGCTGTGAGGGCGCCCGTAACGTTCCAGGTAGGCGGGCGATGCGCACACGTACATGCGCCGGGGGGCAAGACGTGATGCCACCAGTCGCGAATCGGCCAGGCGGCCGAGGCGAATAGCCAGGTCCATGCCCTCGTGCAGCAAGTCCAAGGTCCGGTTACTCAGTTCGACCTCGACGCGCAACTGCGGATACAGCGCCATGAAGCGCGTTACCAGTGGCACGATGAAGCGCTCGCCGTAGGCCACGGCGCAAGTCATGCGCAACAGCCCCTTGGGTTCACTGGCCAGATCGCCCATCGCCCGCAGCGCTTCCTCGCGACCGTCCTGCAACCGTTGGCAGTGCTGAAGAAAAGTCTGCCCGGCTTCGCTCAGGGTTACGCGCCGGGTGCTGCGATAGAGCAGTCGGGTTTGCAGGCGCTCTTCAAGCCGGGCGATCTGCCGGCTGATGTGCGATGACGACACGCCCAAGCGCTCGGCTGCTGCGGTGAACTGGCCAGACTCGGCGACCGCCACAAACTCATCGATACCCTCCCATCGGTGACTCATTGATTATCCCTGTACGGCAATAATGTTTTGGCTTTGGCCTGATTATTCATCAAATGTGCCTGGATTACACTGCAGATCCAAATGTTGTCCAATTGGAGACCCCCGTGATGATCAAGTCCCGCGCTGCCGTTGCCTTCGAGGCCAAGAAACCCCTGGAAATCGTCGAAGTCGACGTCGCCATGCCCAAGGCCGGTGAAGTGCTGCTGCGCGTGGTCGCCAGCGGTGTCTGCCACACCGATGCCTACACCCTGTCCGGTGCGGACCCAGAGGGCATCTTCCCCTCGATCCTCGGGCATGAAGGCGGTGCGATCGTCGAAGCCGTGGGCGAAGGGGTGACGTCGGTGGCTGTCGGCGATCACGTCATTCCGCTGTACACCCCAGAGTGCGGCAAGTGCAAATTCTGCCTGTCCGGCAAGACCAACCTGTGCCAGGCCATTCGTGCGACCCAGGGCAAGGGGCTGATGCCTGACGGCACCACGCGCTTCTCTTACGAAGGCCAGCAGTTGTTCCACTACATGGGTACCTCGACCTTCTCCGAATACACCGTGCTGCCGGAGATCTCGGTTGCCAAGATTCAGAAGGAAGCACCGCTGGAGAAAGTGTGTCTGCTGGGCTGTGGCGTAACGACAGGGATTGGCGCGGTGCTCAACACGGCCAAGGTCAAGCCAGGTGACACCGTCGCCATCTTCGGCCTGGGCGGCATCGGCTTGTCGGCGGTGATCGGTGCGGTCAAGGCCAAGGCTGCGCGCATCATCGCCATCGACATCAACCCAGCCAAGTTCGAAATCGCCCGTCAGCTCGGCGCCACCGACTGCATCAACCCGAAGGACTACGACCGCCCGATTCAGGAAGTGATCGTCGACCTGACCGATGGCGGCGTGGACTTCTCGTTCGAATGTATCGGCAACGTGCAGTTGATGCGCGCTGCCCTGGAATGCTGCCACAAGGGCTGGGGCGAGTCGGTGATCATCGGTGTTGCCGGTGCCGGCCAGGAAATCGCCACCCGTCCGTTCCAGCTGGTCACCGGTCGCGTCTGGCGGGGTTCGGCGTTCGGCGGTGTGCGCGGGCGCAGCGAGCTGCCGAGCTATGTGGAAATGTCGGAGAAGGGCGAGATCCCGCTGGATACCTTCATCACCCATACCATGGGCCTGGAAGACATCAACAAGGCATTCGACCTGATGCATGAAGGCCAGAGCATTCGTAGCGTCATCCATTTCTGAGGTTGCCATGAGCCTGGATAACATCTCCTGCCAGAAAAGTTTCGGTGGCTGGCACAAGCGTTACCGGCATCACTCCAAGGTGCTGGGTTGTGACATGGTGTTCGCGGTCTATCTGCCTCCACAGGCCGAGCAGGGCGCCAAGCTGCCGGTGCTGTACTGGCTGAGCGGGCTGACCTGTACCGATGAGAATTTCATGCAGAAGGCCGGCGCCCAGCGCCTGGCTGCCGAGCTTGGCCTGATCATCGTCGCGCCCGACACCAGCCCGCGTGGCGAGCAGGTGCCGGGCGATCCGGATGGCGCGTGGGACTTCGGCCTCGGCGCCGGGTTCTATCTCAATGCCACGCAACAGCCGTGGGCGCAGCACTACCGGATGCATGACTATGTAGTGCAAGAGTTGCCGGCGTTGATCGAGGCGCACTTCCCGGCCTCGGAGCAGCGCAGTATCAGCGGCCACTCCATGGGCGGCCATGGTGCATTGGTGTGCGCTTTGCGCAACCCCGGTCGCTATCGCTCGGTGTCGGCGTTCTCGCCGATCAGCAACCCGATGGATTGCCCGTGGGGCGAGAAGGCCTTCAGTCGCTTCCTCGGTGAAGATCGCGCCCGCTGGCGCGAGTGGGATGCCAGCGTGTTGCTCGCCGAGACTGCATCGGGCGCCTGCCCGCCGCTGTTGGTCGACCAGGGCGACCGCGATGATTTCCTGGAGAAGCAGCTCAAACCCGAGGCGCTGGAACAGGCCGCCCGTAAAGGCGGCCACGAGCTGACTCTGCGCCTGCAGCCGGGCTACGACCATAGCTATTACTTCATCGCCAGTTTCATCGATGAACACCTGCGCCATCACGCCATGGCGCTCGGCCGGCTCTAGGAGGTGGCAAGCTGCAAGCCGCATGCTACAAGCTGCAAGTGGAATCAGATCCGCTTTTACTTCTAGCTTCTAGCTTGCAGCTCGCCTTGCAGCTTGCAGCTGCAAATGCAGGTAGAATCAGGCCCTGTCTCAATCAGGGCTTTTTTTATGCGTATTGGCCACGGCTACGATGTGCACCGTTTCTGCGACGGTGATTTCATTACCCTGGGTGGGGTGCGAATTTCCCATAAATACGGCCTGCTGGCCCATTCCGATGGCGACGTGCTGCTGCACGCGTTGAGCGATGCCTTGCTCGGCGCTGCGGCGCTGGGGGACATCGGCAAGCATTTTCCCGACACCGACCCACAGTTCGAGGGCGCCGACAGCCGCGTGCTGCTGCGCCATGTCATCGGCATCATCCACGCCAAGGGCTGGCGCGTGGGCAACGTCGACGCCACCATCGTCGCCCAGGCCCCCAAGATGGCGCCGCATATCGACACCATGCGGCAGCTGATTGCCCAGGACCTGCAGGTCGAGCTCGACCAGGTCAACGTCAAGGCCACCACCACCGAGAAGCTCGGCTTCACCGGCCGGGAGGAGGGCATCGCCGTGCACGCTGTCGCCCTGCTGCTCACAGCATGACCGAACAGGAACTGCTGGGCCCACGGGCATCGGGCGAGGCATTGGGCACGGCCGTGCTCAAAGCCGTGGCCGACGACTTTCAGGTCGACGAAGTGCTGGACATCCCGCTTTCAGGCCAGGGCGAGCATCTGTGGCTATGGGTGGAAAAGCGCGACCTCAATACCGAGGAAGCTGCTCGGCGCCTGGCGCGCGCTGCCGGCGTGCCGGTGCGCGCCATCAGCTATGCCGGGCTCAAGGACCGTCAGGCCCTGACCCGGCAATGGTTCAGCCTGCACCTGCCGGGCAAGGCCGACCCCGACCTGTCGCGCGCCGAGGATGCCACCTTGCGGGTACTCAAGCAGGTGCGTCACCAGCGCAAGCTGCAACGCGGTGCCCATTCGGCCAACGGTTTTACCCTGCGCTTGACCGGCCTTGGCGCCGATCACAAGGCCCTCGACCAGCGCCTTGAATCGCTCAAGCAGCACGGCGTGCCCAACTATTTCGGCAGTCAGCGCTTTGGCCACCTGGGCGGCAACGTCCACGATGCGCTCGACTGGGCCACGCGCAAGGCACTGCCCGAACAACGCAACGTGCGCTCGCGTCTGCTCTCGGCGGCCCGCAGCTATGTATTCAACCAGCTGCTGGCTGCGCGCGTGGCCGACGGCAGCTGGCAGCGGGCGCAGGTCGGCGACCTCTTGGCATTCACCGACAGCCGTAGTTTTTTCCCGGCAGGTGAGCAGGAGTGTTCTGATCCGCGCCTGGGAATTCTCGATTTGCACCCCACCGGTCCGATGTGGGGCGAAGGCCCGTCGCCCGCTGGCGGCGCGACCTTGGCACTGGAAACCGCGATCGGTGCACGCAACCAGGCATTGTGCGACTGGCTCGCGTATGCGGGCATGAGTCACGAACGGCGCATCCTGCGGCTCCCTATTGGCGGGCTGACGTGGCATTATCCTGAGCCTGATATCCTGCAACTGGAATTCGTCCTTCCGGCCGGATGCTTCGCCACCGTGGTGGTGCGCGAACTCGTCGATCTGGTGCCGGCAGGGCAGACGGACAGCCCATGCGTATTCTGATTTCAAATGACGACGGTGTGACAGCACCGGGCCTCGCCGCGCTGCACGGTGCGCTGAAGGATTATGCCGAGTGCGTGGTGATCGCCCCGGACCAAGACAAGAGCGGCGCCGGCAGCTCGCTGACGCTGGATCGGCCGCTGCACCCGCAGACGCTTGCCAACGGCTTCATCAGCCTCAATGGCACGCCGACCGATTGCGTGCACCTGGGGCTCAACGGCCTATTGCCGGACCCGATCGACCTGGTGGTGTCGGGCATCAACCTGGGGGCCAACCTCGGGGACGACGTGATTTACTCCGGCACGGTCGCCGCTGCATTGGAGGGGCGTTTTCTCGGCGACACCTCACTGGCGTTCTCGCTGGTGTCACGCTCGCCCGACAACCTGCCCAGCGCTGCCCACATTGCGCGTCGATTGGTCGAAGCCCTGCCGCGCCTGCACCTGCCGCCGCGCACCGTGCTCAACGTCAATATTCCCAACTTGCCGCTGGCCCATATCCGCGGCATCCAGCTCACCCGTCTCGGCCACCGCGCCCGGGCGGCGGCGCCGACCAAGGTGGTCAACCCGCGCGGCAAGGAAGGTTACTGGATCGCGGTGGCTGGCGATGCCGAGGATGGCGGGCCGGGCACCGATTTCCACGCGGTCATGCAGGGCTACGTGTCGATCACGCCGTTGCAGCTCGACCGCACCTTCAACGACGCCTTCGAGCAGCTCGACGGTTGGCTGGAGGGCCTGCTCTGATGCGTGACCAGGACGATCTGCAGCGCCGTGGTGGCATCGGCATGACTTCCCAACGGACCCGCGAGCGCTTGATCCAGCGCCTGTGCGAAGAAGGGGTATCGAACCCCAAGGTGCTCGACGTCATTCGCCGGACGCCGCGTCACCTGTTCGTCGACGAAGCGCTGGCCCATCGCGCCTACGAAGACACCGCGCTGCCCATCGGGCACAACCAGACGATCTCCCAGCCGTTCATGGTGGCGCACATGAGCGAGCTGCTGCTTGAAGCAGGGCCGTTGGACAAGGTGCTGGAGATTGGTACTGGCTCCGGCTACCAGACCGCGATTCTGGCCCAGCTGGTCGAGCGCGTGTTCTCGGTGGAGCGGATCAAGGTCCTGCAGGATCGCGCCAAGGAGCGCCTGGTCGAATTGAACCTGCGCAACGTGGTGTTTCGCTGGGGCGATGGCTGCGACGGCTGGCAGGCCCTGGCGCCGTACAACGGCATCATCGTCACTGCGGTAGCCGCCGAGGTGCCGCAGGCGCTGCTCGACCAGCTGGCCCCAGGTGGCCGCATGGTGATTCCAGTCGGCCCCGCCGGTGAGGTGCAGCAGCTGATGCTGATCGTACGCGAGGAGCATGGCTTCTCGCGGCGGGTGCTGGGCGCGGTGCGTTTCGTACCTCTGCTGAACGGCCCGCTGGCCTGATCGTCCAGGAAATTTTCAGCTGTAACGAATTCCTGCGCCAAGGCCCGGTCTATCTGGCGGGGCCCTGGCCCTGCCAATGCCGTCTGGCTTGGTTATAATGCAACAATATTGCATTAGATCGTCTTTTCGTTTTCGGCACCATGAGGGGAGCGCGGGTGGGGCATACAGTCATTGGGCAGCGCAAAGATCGCTGGGCTTTCAAGCTTCTGGTGATTGTGTTCGCCATGGGTACGCTGCTTACAGGCTGCTCCAGCACAGGCTCCAGCGGCGCGCGCGTGGTCGACCGCAGCGCAACGCCCAAGCGCCCGACAGTGACTTCCGGTCAGTACATCGTCAAACCTGGCGACACCTTGTTCTCGATCGCCTTTCGCTATGGCTGGGATTACAAGGAGCTGGCTGCCCGCAATGGCATAGGTGCTCCATACACCATTCGTCCAGGCCAGGCGATTCGTTTCAGCAGCGGTTCGACCGGCACCACCACGGTCGTCTCCAGCCCATCGTCGTCGAGCAAGACCACGGTCACTCGTCGCCCGGCAGGAACGGCTATCGGCACCCCCGCCAGCGGCACGAAGCCGGCGTCAACTTCACCCGCAGCGCCTACTACGGTGGTTACCACGGTGCCCGCCGCAGAGCGGGCGGTGGGCGGTTGGACATGGCCTGCCAATGGGGTGCTGATTGGAAAATTCGCTTCAAACGGTAGTTTGAATAAAGGCATTGATATCGCCGGTGATTTGGGACAGCCTGTTTTTGCTGCGTCAGGTGGTACAGTGGTCTACGCCGGGAGTGGCTTGAGGGGCTACGGCGAACTGATCATCATCAAGCACAGCGATACCTACGTCAGTGCCTACGGTCACAACCGCAGGCTGTTGGTTCGGGAGGGGCAGCAGGTCAAAGCAGGGCAGTCGATTGCTGAAATGGGGTCCACGGGCACTGATCGGGTGAAGTTGCATTTCGAGATTCGCCGCCAGGGCAAACCCGTCGATCCGCTCCAGTTCCTGCCACGTCGTTGATCGTTGTACCCGCCTGTTCCTCGGACGTAGAGGGGACAGGCTTCTGCGCTGCCAGGGATCCAGGCGTCGCAAGAGTCTGAGTTCGAACTCAGCAAAGGACTATAACAATGGCTCTCAATAAAGAAGCGCCGGAGTTTGACATCGACGATGACGTCCTCCTGATGGAGACGGGCATCGTTTTGGAAACGGATGTGGTGTCAGACGAACCTGCTGTACCTTCGGTTCGGACCAGAGCCAAATCGGGCTCTTCGCTCAAGCAACACAAGTATATCGATTACAGTCGGGCGCTGGACGCCACGCAGCTGTACCTCAACGAAATCGGCTTCTCGCCGCTGCTTTCTCCCGAGGAGGAAGTGCATTTCGCCCGCTTGTCGCAGAAGGGTGATCCTGCCGGTCGCAAGCGCATGATCGAAAGCAACCTGCGCCTGGTAGTGAAAATCGCACGTCGCTACGTCAACCGCGGCCTGTCCCTGCTCGATCTGATCGAAGAAGGCAATTTGGGCCTGATCCGCGCAGTCGAAAAATTTGACCCCGAACGCGGTTTCCGCTTCTCGACCTATGCGACCTGGTGGATTCGCCAGACCATCGAGCGGGCGATCATGAACCAGACCCGCACCATCCGCCTACCGATTCACGTGGTCAAGGAACTGAACGTTTACCTGCGCGCAGCCCGCGAGCTGACTCAGAAGCTCGATCACGAGCCGTCTCCGGAAGAAATCGCCACACTGCTGGAAAAGCCCGTCGCCGAGGTCAAGCGCATGCTCGGCCTCAATGAACGCGTCTCTTCGGTGGATGTATCGCTCGGCCCGGACTCCGACAAGACGCTGCTCGACACCTTGACTGATGATCGCCCAACCGATCCCTGCGAGTTGCTGCAAGACGATGACCTGTCCCAGAGCATCGACCAGTGGCTGGGTGAGCTGACCGACAAGCAACGTGAGGTGGTAGTGCGCCGCTTCGGCCTGCGCGGGCATGAAAGCAGCACGTTGGAGGACGTAGGGCTTGAGATTGGCCTGACCCGTG
Organism: Pseudomonas sp. SMSB3; assembly: GCF_052041965.1. Lineage (NCBI taxonomy): Bacteria > Pseudomonadati > Pseudomonadota > Gammaproteobacteria > Pseudomonadales > Pseudomonadaceae > Pseudomonas > Pseudomonas sp. SMSB3. The sequence goes on from NZ_JBKGGV010000001.1 coordinate 535,486, forward strand.
AACGCGTGCGGCAGATCCAGGTCGAGGGCCTCAAGCGTCTGCGTGAGATCCTCGAGAAGAACGGCTTGTCCAGCGAGTCGCTGTTCCAATAGCGGTTTGTCTCGCAGCGCCAAACGCCCCGTACAGACGGGGCGTTGTTGTTTCTGGGATCTGAGCCTGTCATCGCGCGCTGTTGCGAGAGAACCGCGTACTGTGAACAGCGCTACCGCTGATGCATTGCATGTAAGCCATTGCTTACGAATGTTGTAAGCCATCAGTGTAACTAGCAGTAAATAAAAGCCGTTCCCATCTGTTAGATATTCGTATCATATTGAAAATGCTAGCTATTTTGGATATGTGGAAATGTGTTCCTGGCAATATCTTGTGAGATCTGTAGGTTTGCCAGCCACGGGGAACTCGCTAGTATTCGAACTGTGCACACGGACATGCACAGGCCTTCAGGGAGAAAGCCAGGGACATCGCACGACGCGATTTCATCAGGACGATGTTTGGGACAAGCAGGGACTACGGAAAAAATGTGGGCGGGTCAAACCGCCCCTTTTTTTTGCCTGCACGAAAAGGAAAAAGGCCCGTTGCGGGCCTTTTCTGTATCTGGGCGCTTAGCGCTGCAGGTCGGCAATCTTGCCTGGCTTGCCATCCCACTCTTCTGCGTCGGGCAGGGCGTCCTTACGCTCGGTGATGTTTGGCCAGATCTCAGCCAGCTCGGCATTAAGCTCGATGAAGTTTTCCATGCCAGCCGGAATCTCGTCTTCCGAGAAAATCGCCTGGGCTGGGCATTCAGGCTCGCACAGTGCGCAGTCGATGCACTCGTCCGGGTGAATCACCAGGAAGTTCGGGCCTTCGTAGAAGCAGTCCACCGGACAGACTTCCACGCAGTCGGTGTATTTGCATTTGATGCAGTTGTCGGTGACGACGAAGGTCATTTCTAGTTCTCTCCTCAGGCGACGGCGGCGGCCCTTCCTCTCGGGGCCGCGCGGTTTACGGGTAAGTGGCTGCAGGCCAGGCTAATAACCTGCAGCACCAGCAAACCGCGGCGGATTCTAACAGCTTGTTGTGGGCGCCGTTATAACAGGTTCTTTAGTTGATATAGCATTTCGATAGCTTGACGCGGGGTCATGTCATCGAGATTGAGCTTGCCCAAGGTGTCGATGGCGGGATGCGGCAGGCTGGCGAACAAGTCGCTTTGATGCGGTACCAGGGGCTCGTCCTTGGTTTTTTTGGTCACCGGTGCTTCACGGGGCAGGCTGGTGGTTTCCAGACGGCCCAGATGCTCGCGCGCGCGCAGGATCACCGCTGCCGGCACACCGGCCAGTTGCGCCACCGCCAGGCCGTAACTCTGGCTGGCAGGGCCAGGCAGCACGTGGTGCAGGAAGACGATGCGTTCGTCGTGTTCGGTGGCGTTGAGGTGCACGTTGGCTACCAGCGGCTCGCTCTCAGGCAGCACGGTGAGTTCGAAGTAGTGGGTGGCGAACAGCGTGTAGGCGCGCACCTGGGCCAAGCGCTCGGCAGCTGCCCAGGCCAGCGACAGACCGTCGAAGGTGCTGGTGCCGCGGCCGACTTCGTCCATCAGCACCAGGCTGCGATCGGTGGCATTGTGCAGGATGTTGGCGGTCTCGCTCATCTCGACCATGAACGTCGAGCGCCCGCCTGCCAAGTCATCGCTCGATCCGATCCGGGTGAAAATGCGATCGACCAGCGACAGCTCGCAGCTGGCAGCAGGCACGAAGCTGCCGATGTGTGCCAGCAGCACGATCAGTGCGGTCTGGCGCATGTACGTGGACTTACCGCCCATGTTCGGACCGGTGATGATCAGCATGCGCGTGCTGTTGTCCAGACTTAGGTCGTTGGCCACGAATGGCGTGGTCAGCACCTGCTCGACCACCGGGTGGCGGCCCTGCTCGATACGCAGGCATGGCTCATCGGTGAAGCGCGGGCAGTTCAGATCCAGGTTGAGCGCACGTTCGGCCAGGTTGCTCAGCACATCCAGCTCGGCCAGCGCGGCGGCACTGTCTTGCAGCGGCGCCAGATGACTGATGAGGGTTTCGAGCAGCGCATCGTAGAGCATCTTTTCCCGCGCCAGGGCACGGCTCTTGGCCGACAAGGCCTTGTCCTCGAAAGCCTTGAGCTCTGGCGTGATGAAGCGTTCGGCGCCTTTGAGGGTCTGGCGGCGAATGTAGTCGCCAGGCGCCTGTTCGGCCTGCTTGGTCGGCAGCTCGATGAAGTAGCCATGCACGCGGTTGTAGCCGACCTTGAGGTTGGCCAGGCCGGTGCGGGCTTTTTCTCGCGCTTCCAGGTCGATCAGGAATTGCCCGGCGTTCTCGCTGATCGCCAGTAGATCGTCCAGGTCGTTGTCGTAGCCAGCCTTGAGCACGCCGCCATCGCGGATGACCGCAGGCGGATTGTCGATGATGGCGCGCTCGAGCAGGCTGGCGAGCTCAGGGTAGGTGCCGGTGATGGCGGCCAGACGCGCCAGGTGCGGCGCCTCCAGTTCGGTCATGGCGTTCTGCAGCTCGGGCAGGGCACCCAAGGCATCGCGCAGCCGCGCCAGATCGCGCGGGCGGGCATTGCGCAGGCCGATACGCGCCAGGATGCGCTCGATGTCACCGATTTCCTTGAGCTGCGGCTGCAGTTTCTCGAAGCGATAGCCATCGAGCAGGCAGCGAATCGAGTCCTGGCGGGCCTGCAGCACCTTGAGGTCGCGCAACGGCCGATTCAGCCAACGGCTCAGCAAGCGGCTGGCCATCGCGGTCTGGCAGCGGTCGACGACCGATTGCAGGGTGTTGTCGCGGCCGCCGGCCAGGTTGATGTCCAGTTCCAGGTTGCGACGGCTGGCGCCGTCGAGGATCACTGTGTCGTCCAGGCGCTCGTGGCGCAGGCTGCGCAGATGCGGCAGGGCAGTGCGCTGGGTTTCCTTGGCATAAGTCAGCAGGCATCCGGCGGCGCCGATGGCCAGGGTCAGCTTGTCACAGCCAAAGCCCTTGAGGTCCTTGGTCGCAAACTGCTGGCATAGCGCTTTGCGTGCAGAGTCGCGGTCAAAGTCCCACGGCGCGCGGCGGCGTGCGCCGGGCCGTTTCTCGGCGGGCAGGTCGCGCGGCCAGTCGTCGGGGATCAGCAGCTCGACCGGGTTCAGCCGCTCGAGCTCGGCCAGCAGGCTTTCCCAGCCTTTGATTTCCTGCACGCTGAAGTTACCGCTGGTGATGTCCAGCACCGCCAGGCCGAACAGGCGCTCATCGCCCAACAGGGCGGCGATCAGGTTGTCGCGTCGTTCATCGAGCAGTGCTTCGTCACTGACCGTGCCTGGCGTGATGATCCTCACCACCTGCCGCTCGACCGGGCCCTTGCTGGTTGCCGGGTCGCCGATCTGCTCGCAGATCACCACCGATTCGCCCAGCTTGACCAGCTTGGCCAGGTAGCCCTCCAAGGAATGGAACGGAATTCCGCACATGGGGATGGACTGGCCGGCCGACTGACCGCGCGCGGTCAGCGTGATGTCCAGCAGTTTTGCGGCTTTCTTCGCATCTTCGTAGAAGATTTCGTAGAAGTCGCCCATGCGGTAGAACATCAGCTGGTCCGGGTGCTGGTTCTTCAGCTTCCAGTACTGCTGCATCATTGGAGTGTGTGCGGAAAGATCAGACATTCAGGGCCTTACAGGGGGGATCTGGTTGGCGATTTCGAAACCGGCAATGGTACAGGCTTTTTGCCGCGGATGCAGGCGCGCAGACGTATTGCATTTGCTGACGCAACTCTGCATTATGCACGTTATGCAAAAACGCAACGTAGCCTCCGTCCTCAGAGCATTGCTCGATCGCCACGGCCTGTCGCCGACAGAGCTGCACCGGCGTACGGGTATCCCTCAATCCACGCTGTCGCGCATCTTGAGCGGCAAGATCGTCGACCCTTCGGATAAACATGTCTCGAAGATCGCCGACTATTTCGCTGTCAGTACCGAGCAGTTGCGCGGGCGCGCCGAACTGGGCGAATCGCGCGAGCCTGCAGCGCAGGTCCAAGGTCATGCGCATCTCAGCGACATCAGCCTGTGGGACGACGAAACCCCCGTCGAGGATGACGAGGTGTCGGTACCCTTTCTTCGCGAGGTTGAATTGGCAGCTGGATCAGGAAGATTCGTCATCGAAGAAAGCGAGCGTGCACGGTTGCGCTTCGGCAAACGGAGCCTGCGTCATAACGGGGTGCAATTCGACCAGGCCAAGTGCGTCACGGTGCGCGGCAACAGCATGCTGCCGGTGCTGCGCGATGGCGCAACGGTTGGGGTCAATACCGGCAAGTGCTCGATCGGCGACATCATCGATGGCGACCTGTATGCGATCAATCACAATGGCCAATTGCGTGTGAAGCAGGTTTATCGTTTGCCCACTGGCATTCGCCTGCGCAGTTTCAATCGCGACGAACACCCTGATGAAGACTACAGCTTCCAGCAAATGCAGGACGAGCAGATCAGTCTGCTTGGCCATGTGTTCTGGTGGGGGATGTACGCCCGTTGATCCTGTGTTGATGCCAGTTGGTTGGGGGGTATGGGCATCAGGGTATGGCTTGACATATTGGGCGTCTGGGCGATCGAGCGCCGCCCGCGCGGCGCATCGCGAGCTGCGCTCGCTCCTACCGTTTGTTTCAGGCCAATAACGTTTGTGACAGGCGCCGCGACCGCTTTGTTAGTACGACGCGATATCGCGCCATGCGCCAAGGCGTACGCGCGCAAATCGCACAGGATAATTGGCCGCAAACAAACGTAGGAGCGAGCAGAGCTCGCGATGCGCCGCGCGGGCGGCGCTCGATCGCGCAGGCGCTGCACAGCCCAAGGCGAACCTACTTACCCCCTAAAAGTAACCGTCATCACCCGCCAAGGCGGGTTTTTTTTCGTCCCCAGAAAACTCCTACAAACCGCGGTGTGCATAGCCTGCATGCATATCAGTAAAATAAAACGCATAGAAACATGAAAAAATGCATTGACTGCATATGCATGAGTGCATAGCCTGTGTCTCAAGCCGGACAGAAACCGGTTGTTACACAGGCAGCGATGGACAGGCCTCAACTGTCCAGAGGGTTGGCAACTGGCCCGGGTGTGCAGCGTAAAGCACCACGATCAGTTATCTGGCGGGCAGGCAGCCGCGGTCGGAGTCATCAATTTGAAGCGTAACCGCGCGGCGTCACCAGTCGTGGCCGGCGGTTGAACCACGCATTACTGAAAAGCCTGGCAAGCCGGGCTTTTTGGAATGCCGAGTTGCTGCACGCAGACAGTCGTGCCAATACCCCCACCACCTGCCTGCAGGCCACCCCAGCAGGCATCACACAGGAGACAGGACAGTGACGACCGAGCAACAAGCGTTACTGGAGATGCCGCTCTGGCTGGTAATCGTCCTGGCATTGCTGGGCGGCCTGAGCGGTGAAATGTGGCGAGCCGACGAGGCCGGCGCCACCGGTTGGTCGCTGCTGCGCAGGCTGGCGCTGCGCTCAGGGGCCTGCATGGCCTGCGGCGTATCGACAGTGATGTTGCTGTATGCCGGCGGCGTGTCGATCTGGGCGGCCAGTGCACTGGGCTGCATGACCGCCGTTGGCGGTGCCGACGTGGCCATGCGGCTTTATGAGCGCTGGGCGATCCGCCGCCTGGGGCTGCGTGACAACGCGGCTGACGACGAACGAAAAGGAGTATGAGCATGAGTGAATTGGCCACCTTGCACACCGCAGTGACCGCCACCATTCGCGAGGCGATTCCTGAGCTGGCATCGGTTGATGCCTACACAGCTGTAGGAAGCGCCCCTGAACGCCCGGCCTTGCGCCATGGCATCGTGCGCATGACGGCCGATGCGGCGCCGCGTGATGGGCGTTCGGTACTGATTGCCACATTCGAGGCCGACATCAGCGCCGACAGTGCCAACCCTGAAGCACGCTTGCAGGGCAGCCTGCTCGCTGCACAGTTGATGGACCTGCTGCGCCAGCAGCATTGGGCGCTGGACTTCGTCGAGGCCAGCCGCAACGTGCAGGCGCAATTCGAAGGCAGCGCCTGGACCGTGCGCTGGGACCAGCCGGTGCTGCTTGGCGATGCGCGCTGGAGCTGGCCGGATCAACCCCCGGGCAGTTTGGTGCTGGGCTTTGCGCCGGACATCGGCTTGGGCAATGAAACGCACTACGTCGCTCCCGAGGCGCTGTCATGAGCTACGTCAGCGCCATGCACGACCGCATGTTGGCGTGCATGGTGATTCCGTGCCGGGTGGTGGCGGTGGACCTCGCCGCCGCCAGGGTGCGGGTCTCCGATGGCAGCGGCTGGACCAGCGCCTGGCTGCGCTGGCATGCCCAGGCTGCAGGCCCGGCACGGCATTGGCGAGCGCCCGGTCTGGGCGAGCAGGGCGTGCTGCTCAGCCCCAGTGGAGAGCCGGCCCAGGGCACCTTTCTGCCGGGCCTGTATGGCACTGCAGGCAACGCGCCGGACAACCGCGAGCACGTCGAAGTCTGGCGTTTTGCCGATGGCGGGTCGCTCAGCTACGACTGGCAGGCCAGCCACTATGCCATCCAGCTGCCCGGCGGCAGCGCCACCATTACCGTCGGCGCCAGCACCGTGCAGGTCAGCGACGCTGCAATCAGCCTGCAGGCGGCGGCGATCAGCCTTGCCGGCAAGGTCGCCATCGACGGGCCGCTGCAGGTCAGCGGCGATATCCATGGCGCGGGGCGGATCGTCGACACGGCCGGAAACACCGCTAATCACAAACATTGAAACGAGCCCGTAAGGGCTCTTTTTTCATCAGGAGAGTGCCATGCATAGCCATGACCCAGGAGGCGCACCATGATCGGCATGGACCGCCGTACCGGCCAGCCCCTGGCCGGCATCGAGCATCTGCGCCAGTCCATCGAAGACATTCTCACCACGCCGCTGGGCAGCCGGCGCATGCGACCAGACTATGGCAGCCAGTTGCGCCGTTTCGTCGACCTGCCCGTCACCGACGGCTGGAAAAGCGCCGTGCAGGCTGAGGTAGCGCGTGCGCTGGGCCGCTGGGAGCCGCGTTTGCAACTGCAACGCGTCAAGGTCGTCGCCGTGCTCGATGGCCAGGTCAGTCTGGCCCTGAGCGGCCGTTACCTGGGTGATCAAGCGCTCATGGAGGTGAGCGTATGAGCCAGGTCGACCTGTCGAATCTACCGGCCCCGCAGTTGCTCGAGGACGTGGATTTCGAAACCCTGTATGCGGCCGATCTGCAGACCTTTCGCCAGTACCTGGGCGAGGCCTGGACGGCCGATCTGGAAAGCGACCCGGTGACCAAGCTGCTCGAGGTCGGCGCCTATCGCAAACTGCTCAATCGGGCACGTATCAACGATGCAGCCAAGGCCTTGCTGCTGGCCTACGCCCAGGGCACCGATCTTGACCAACTGGCCGCCAACGTCAGCGTGCGGCGCCTGGTGATTCAGGCCGAAGACCTGACCCGCGTGCCGCCGGTGCCGGCCATGCTGGAATCCGACGATGCCCTGCGCGAGCGCGTGCAGTTGGTCTATGAAGGCCTGACCACCGCAGGTCCGCGCAACAGTTACATCCTGCATGCCCGCAACGCTTCGGGGCAGGTGGCTGACGCCACCGCCGAAAGCCCGTCGCCGGCAGTGGTGGATGTCACCGTGCTGGGCCTGGAGGGCGACGGCCAGGCCAGTGCCGAACTGCTGGCCCAGGTCGCCGCCTACCTTAACGATGACGACATCCGCCCGGTTGCCGACCGCCTCAATGTGCGCAGTGCTCAGGTCCTGCCTTACCGCATCGACGCCGTGCTGTACCTGGCCGACAACGGCCCTGAATACGAGGCGATCCTGGCCGAATGTCAGCGCCGTCTGCAGGCCTGGATCAACCCGCGTCGCCGACTGGGCGTGGAGGTATCGCGTTCGGGCATCGATGCGCAGTTGCACATCGACGGGGTCAGCCGCGTCGAACTCAGCGGCTGGAGCGACATCCGCCCGAGCAAGGCCCAGGCGGCCTGGTGCGAAGGCTTCACCCTCAAGCGGGGTAGCTGACATGCAAAGCCTGCTGCCCCTCAACCGCACCGCGCTGGAGCGCGCCATCGAAGCGGCCGCCGACGAAGATCTCAAGGCCAGCCTGCGCTTGCTCTACAACCCCGACGACTGCCCGGCGCACCTGCTGTATCACCTCGCCTGGGCCTGGTCGGTGGACCGCTGGGAAGACAGCTGGAGCGAGGAGATCAAGCGCTCGGTGATTCGCTCGGCGTTTTTCGTACATGCGCACAAGGGCACCATCGGGGCGCTGCGCCGAGTGGTGGAGCCGTTTGGCTATCTGATTGAAACCGTCGAGTGGTGGCGGATGGCGCCACAAGGCCTACCAGGGACCTTCGCGTTAACGGTTGGTGTGTCGACTACCGGGATCAGTGAAGACACTTACCGTGAACTCTCAGCCTTGCTCGATGACGCCCGGCCGGTGAGTCGGCACATGGTGGGCCTGCAAATCAGCCTGCAGGCAGCAGGCCGTTTTTATCTGGGCGTGAGTTTGAGCGAGGGTGACACCTTGGAGGTATATCCCCCCGCACTGCTCGACATTCGGGTCATCGGCGTCATCGGACGCGGTGGCCGGGAAACGACTATCGACACTTTGGAAATTGCACATGGTTGACCAGAACACGCAGTTCTACGCAATTCTCACGAACGTGGGCGCCGCCAAGCAAGCCAATGCTGATGCCTTGGGCGTTGCCTGGAATATCACTCAAATGGGTGTAGGCGACGGCAACGGAGGTGATCCTACGCCCGATTCCAACCAAACGCGCTTGATCAACGAGTGGCGCAGAGCGCCGCTCAATCAGCTAAAAGTGGACGATAATAATCCAGCAATCATCGTGGCTGAACAAGTCATCCCCGCTGATGTTGGCGGCAAGTGGATTCGTGAGATTGGTCTTTACGACGAAGCAGGCGACCTGATTGCAGTAGCAAACTGCGCCCCTACTTATAAACCGAAGCTTTCGCAGGGCTCAGGTCGTACCCAAGTATTACGCATGAGTCTGGTAGTGAGTAACGCCGCTTCCATTAGCCTGAAAATTGATCCCAGCGTCGTGTTGGCAACTCGGGAGTGGATAACCGAAGAGTTGGCTCGTCAAGATTTCAAACATTCCGTGCTGGCCGCCACTACGGCTGGCATCAACTTAAGTGGCCTTCAAACCATCGACGGTGTAGCACTAAGCGCCGGCGCTCGCGTACTGGTGAAGAACCAAGCTACGGCCAAGGAAAACGGTCTTTATACCGTAGTGTCCGGAGGTGCTTGGACACGTAGTGCCGATGCCAACACTAACGCCAAGGTGACACCTGGATTACTGGTATTGATTGAAAAAGGTGCGGTCAACGGTGACAGCGCTTGGCAGCTGGTAACGGATGGTCCGATCAGCCTGGGAGTAACCGGGCTCACTTTTGAAATGGCTTTCGGGCGCACTGGAGTTGCTGCCGCTACATACCGGAGCGTGCAAGTCGATAAGTACGGACGTGTGGTGGCGGCGACCAACCCGACAACAGTCGCGGGGTATGGCCTGACAGACGTCTTCACTAAAGCGGAGACTTATAGCCGGGCTGAGATCACGCAAGCGATTAGTGGTGCCGTTGCCAGTGCTGTATCCGGCTTAGTGGATGCTGCCCCAAGCGCACTGGATACATTAAAGGAACTGGCCGCTGCGATAGGCAACGATCCAAACTTCGCCACCACGATGGTTAACGAGTTGGCGAAGAAAGCGACGTTAGCGTCGCCGAAATTTTCAGGGGCGCCTGAAGTACCAACGCCTTCCCCCGCCAGTACCGGCTTGCAAGTGGCGAACATGAGCGCACTGGCGACTGCAGTATCGACGGCCTCCCGGCATTTCAAAACGGCGATCATCGGCGTCGGCGGCAATTTGACGTTAACCGCCGCACAGACCGGCAATGCTGTGCAGTTCAATACAGGCCCGGTTACCTTGACGCTACCAGCAGTCGCAGACGTCGGTAATGGAGCGTCGGTGATGTTGCGCAATCCATCGGCTGGCGCAACGCAGACGATTGTCGTGGCCTCAGGTGGTTCAATCGTAGACGCTGGAACGACCTCCTCCAGCCTTGCGCTAAAACCGTTCGAATGGGCCGAGCTGGCTTCTTCGGGCGCCGCTTGGTTCGTGGTTGCGCGGGGCAAGTTGAAAGAGACTGCTGAGTTGGATTCGCCGAGTTTCATTGGCGCTCCTACTGCGCCTACACCACCTGTAGGCATCAACACGACCCAGCTTGCCACGATGGCTGCTGTACAGGCTGCACTGCAGGCGTTTGGGTTAGGAACGACCATCGGCGTTGGCGTTAATGATTTCAATACGGTTGATCAAACCGGCATGTACAGAGCTGAAGGTACAGCGTTCAACTCGCCTTTTCCTGCTGCCTCGATGACGCTGCTGCATCTTCAGTTCAATCAGACAGGCTGCTTCCAACTTGCCGCCAGTTGCAGCAGCAACATTGGCAACGCACGCCTGTTTTGGCGGACCAAGGCGGCAGGGGTGTGGAGCCAATGGCAGCAGGTAGGACGCTTGGAGTCGCCTTCGCTGACGGGCACACCTACTGCCCCGACTGCTGCCCTGGGTACCAACTCCGCGCAAATCGCCACGATGGCCGCTCTGATGCAGGCAATCGCTGCATCCAAGCGCAGTTACGGTGGAAACGTGATTGGGGTAGGGGCAGATATCGGCTTGTCTGGGTCGCAGACCGGTAGCGCCTTCAACGTGACCGCACCAGTAACCTTGACTTTGCCCCCCGCTAGTGAGGCCGGTTCGGGGGGAACGTATGTGGTCCGTAATGTCAGCGCAGGGGTAGTGACCATCCATGCACCGACGGGAGGCAAGATCTTTGAGAAGAACAACACCGTCACGTCTGCTTTGTTGCAAACTGGCGAATGGATGGAATTACAGGCGTCAACCACGAACTACTTCATCAATCAGCGCGGTACGCTGAATGAGATAGGTAAAGTCGTATCCGATGCGATGTCGTCATTTGGCATAGGTGGTTACAATGTCAAATCGGGTATCGACATCAATACCCTAACCCAAGGCGGTATCGCCTATTGCATCAACCCCATTAACAGTCCAGTGGGGACCTCAGGGCAGTCATCTGCCAACGGTTACTTGCTGTCGTTCCAATATATGGATGGCAGCACGTACTGCGCACAGATGTTCATCCCCTCACTGGTGGGTGCTGCGCTGGACACGGTTTATTTCCGACGCATGGCGGCGGGAAATTGGGGCAATTGGAAAAGCCTGGCGAGTACTGACTCGCCAGGTTTCACAGGCGAAGCTTCATTCAGCGGAGATAATATTCAGCGATTCATCCATGCTGCCGGGAATTACGGCGTTATCCAGCGCGTGGACAATTCCAACTATTACATTCTGCTCACCGACGCCGGCAATGCGACGGGCAATTTCAATAGTCTTCGCCCTTTCCAGATCAATATGGCGACTGGCGCTGTCATCATGAGCCAGGGTGCCTCGGTGTTATCGCCACCCGATGATGACAATAGCTCTCGCGCAGCCTCAACGTTGTGGGTCAACAAGAAAGTCCAGATGGCCGCCCTGGTCGGGCAAGTCGCTCATTTTGCGCGCAGCACGCCGCCGGCAGGATGGCTTAAGCGCAATGGCGCCTTGGTATCTCGCACTACCTACTCGGCTTTGTTTGCCGTTATTGGCACTCAGTTCGGCGCCGGCGACGGTGCTACTACGTTCAACTTGCCTGATGACCGGGAGCTTATTGATCGTGCGTGGTCGGACGGGCTCAATGCGGCTGATGCCGGGCGCACACTTTTTTCATCTCAAGTTGGCCAGAACGAATCGCATACCCATGCCGGTATCGCCAACAGCGGCGGGGCGCATTCGCATACCACTACATTCATCCGAGAGCGCATAACCGCAGGGTTCGTGACGGAGGGGGGCAACGCGGTCTTCGGCGACCAACTCAGCGACGGTACGCAAAATCTGACCACTTCGGTTTCAGGAAACCACACCCACACCCTCACCATCAACCCAAGCGGTGGCAACGAGGTACGCATGGCTAACCGAGCCTATCTGGCCTGCATCAAGTACTGAGGAAACCATGACTGATATATGTGAAGAAGCTCTTGGCACGTCTGCCCTTGAAACCCAATCGGAACCTGTGCCTTGGTGGCTTGAGCCGGGTATCGAACCTCCTACGTTGTGCAACGTCCATCGCGAGACCGGGGAATATCTCTGCGTTTCACAGGCTGATCCAAGCCCGTTAGAACCCGGTGTATGGCTGTTTCCTGCCTTTAGCCACCGAGTTGCCCCACCCCAGGTGCGCGAGCACTTCGCCTCGATACTCGATCTGGAAAGCCAAGAATGGCGGTGGGCGCGTGATCACCGCGGCGCCACCGTATACAGCACTGATGACGGTACGCCGCGACGATGGGAGCATCTAGGTGAATTGCCTGACGGCTACACCACGAAAGCACCGACGTCGGCGTTCGACCATTGGGTAGTCGATCAATGGGTAACCGATGAGGTCTTGCGCGCCAAAGCAGCCCGTCAGGTTGCCTACAGCAGACAAGCGTTGAGCGATCAGTACGCCTTGGCGCGCATCAGCACCCTGCAGGATGCCACTGATCTTGGAGTAGCCACGGAGGCAGATAACTCCGCATTAGAGGCTTGGAAGCTGTATCGAGTGGAATTGAATCGCTTGAGCATCGCCTCATTGGCGCCCAACGATTTGCGATGGCCATCAAGTCCCAATGATGAAGCTTTGGCAGTCTGGCTTGGCGGACAGATTCGCTAAGCCCCGCCTAACACCTCGTTCATATCATACGGCCCCGCACGCGGGGCCTTCTCACATCTGGAGATTGGCTTTATGAGTGGTTTTTTTCATGGCGTTACCGTGACCAACGTCAATAACGGATCCCGCAACATCGCTTTGCCCTCGTCTTCGATCATCGGACTTGTGGACACATTTGAGCCCCGTGCTGATGTAACAGCTGGTGTTGATGATCTGGTCCTCATTACCAGCGAACGCGATGCCGTTAATGCATTTGGCGCTGAAGCAGCGATAACCAAAGCTTGTCGGGCCATTTATGTACGCAGCAAAGCGGTTATCGTAGCTTGTGGTGTCCAGAAGCACGATGACCCTGCGGAACAAGCTTCGGCGATCATCGGCGGCGTCCTGGCTGATGGTAAGCGCACTGGCCTTCAAGCGTTGCTCGACGGGAAAAGCCGTTTCAATGCGCAGCCCCGCTTGCTGATCACACCTGGCTACAGCTCTATCCAAGCCGTTGGCACTGCCCTCATTACGCTGGCTGACAAACTGCGAGGTGTTGCGATTCTCGATGGACCCCGCACGACGGACGATGCAGCGCTTGCCTATGCAGCAGGCTTCGGCGCCAAGCGCGCCTTCCTGGTCGACCCAGGCGTGCGGTACTGGGACAACGCTGAAGAGGCCACCGTCGATGCACCGGCCTCGGCCTGGGTCGCAGGCCTGTTCGCCTGGACCGACAGCGAGTACGGCTTCTGGGCCTCGCCGTCGAACAAAGAGTTCGTCGGTATTACCGGGACCACCCGCCCTGTGGAGTTCCTCGATGGCGACGACAGCTGCCGCGCCAACCTGCTGAACAACGCCAACATCGCCACCATCATCCGCGACGACGGTTTCCGCCTGTGGGGCAACCGCACCTTGTCCAGCGACCCGAAATGGGCCTTCGTCACCCGCGTGCGCACCCTGGACATCGTCATGGACGCCATCCTCTACGGCCACAAATGGGCCGTCGACCGCGCCATCACCGCCACCTACGTCAAGGACGTCACCGAGGGCCTGCAAGCGTTCATGCGCGACCTCAAGAACCAGGGCGCGATCATCAACTTCGAGGTGTTCGCCGACACCGAGCTGAACACCGCCAGCCAACTGGACCAGGGCAAGGTGTACTGGAACATTCGTTTCACCGACGTGCCGCCTGCCGAAAACCCCAATTTCCGCGTTGAAGTCACTAACCAGTGGCTGACCGAAGTTCTCGATTCCGCCGCTTGAGGAGCGCAACCACATGGCAATGATCCCCGAAACCCTGGCCAACCTGAACCTGTTCGTCGACGGCGTCAGCTTCCAGGGCGATGTACCGAGCCTGACCCTGCCCAAACTCACCCTGAAGATGGAAGAGCACCGTCCTGGTGGCATGGACATGCCCGTGGAAATGGACTTGGGCATGGAAAAACAGGAAGCGGCCTTCACCACCAGCGGTGTGCGCCGCGAAGCGCTGAAGTTTTTCGGCCTGGCCGATGGCAGTGGCTTCAACGGCACCTTCCGCGGTGCCTTCAAAGGCCTCAAAGGCAAGATCAACCCAGTGGTGGTCACCCTGCGCGGCACCCTCAAGGAGATCGACATGGGCGACTGGAAATCCGGTGACAAGGCCGAGATCAAGCACAGCGTCGGGCTCAGCTACTACAAGCTCGAAGTCGATGGCCGGGTGATCTACGAGATCGATGCGTTGGGCATGCGCCGGGTCATCGACGGCGTCGACCAGTTGGCCAGCCAGCGTGCGGCACTGGGTTTGTGAGGAGATGAACATGGCTCAAGCGAAGCAACAACCGCAGTGGCTGACCCTCGGCGCCGACCGCGTGACCGTGCGCCTGTCGCGTCCCAGCCAGGCCAATGGCGTGCAGGTCGACAGCCTGTCATTGCGCGCCCCGACCGTGCGCGATATTCGCAGTGCCCAGGCCGGTGCGGGCGGTGATGACGAAACCCGTGAACTGAACCTGTTCGCCTCCCTGGCCGAAGTCGGCATCAAGGACCTCGAGGCCCTGGCACTGAAAGACTACAGCCGTTTGCAAAACGGCTATTTTCGCCTGGTGCAGGACGACGAACTTTGATCCGGCTCGGCAAAAGGCCGCTGCAAGGCGGCTGGCCAAGGAGCTGAACTTTTCCGCGAGCGAAATCATGACCATGTCGTACAGCGACATGGTCTGGTGGCTCGCGCCGTGACCAGGAGAAACCCATGGCGAACACACTGGTGTTCCCGCTCGGGCTCGGCGTCACCCTGATCAACCCGCTAGGCCATGCCATCGCGCTGCTGCGCCGGGATGTCGAACGCTTGCGCAGGCAAGCCGAGGGCACCCGGCTCGGCAGGCTGATCGGCGAGGTGGCGCACTTGGGGGTAGCGCTCGGCAAGCTGGACCAGGTCGAACAAGCGGCGGATCCAGAGCGCCAGCCGCACGAGCAGACGCAGGTCAAGCCACTGCGTGAACAGCTCACGCAAATCGAACGCCTACGTCAGCATTATCAGAGGCTGGACCGCGTCATTGCCGGTCTGGCGCAACTCAAACCGTTGCACGCACGGCTTACAGTGGAGGTCTGGCGCGCGTATGCAACGTCAGCCTCTGCCCAGGCCGCCACTGCCACTACCACGGTCGCTGCCGCCCACGCAGCTGCGCCGGCGGCGGTCGCCACGCAGCCCGCTGCCTTGCCAGCGCTGCTGGGGCGAGGAGCGGTTGCCGTCGCGGGGCTTGGCCTTGCCACCTATGGCGTGCGTAGAGGTGCGCGTCATGTGCTCGAGCGGCAACCCGTCGCCACCCAGCGACGCATGGCCAGGGTGGCAGGTGCAAGCTGGCGCACCCACCGCGTCGACGCCCTTGGCAAGGCGGCCAAGGCTTTATTGGAAGGAGAGGACGGCCAGGCGCGAGCCCAAGGCGTCGGCGCTGCGGCCGGTGAAATCGGTGGCAGCGTGCTGGGGGCCGCGCTGCCCTTGTTGAGCAGGAATCGCTTCGCCCGAAGACACGGCGCCACCCTTGGCGCCCATCTTGGCGAGGCGCTTGGAACCCGAACGGCGCGGATGTTGTACGGCTGGGTAACCGCGCCCGTCGATGTGCAGCCCAATCCTCAGGGCGTGCCTGTCGATGATGTTGCAACCGCTGCCGATGCAATGCCCAGCGCTGCGCCAGCGCCGCAGCGATCAGCCACCTCGACCGGGGCGGCTGCGGGTGTGGTCGCCGGTGCCCTGACCGTGGCGGGGGTTGCCGCTTACCGCAAAGGGCAAGGCCTGCCGCGCAACACGCGCCGACGCCTGTCCAAGGTCACCCGTGAACAGTGGCAGGCGCACCGCGTCGATACGCTGGGCAAGGTCGGCAAGGCGTCGATCACCGCAGAGGATGGCGAAGAGCGTGCGCAGGGCGTGGGCGCTGCGCTGGGCGAGATGGCCGGGCGACTGTTGGGCGCCGCGTTGCCACGCCTGACCAAGAGCCGCGCGGCCCGGAAATACGGTGCCGACGTCGGTGCGTATCTAGGCGAAGCGCTGGGCGGCCTGGGCGGTGCGGGCCTGTTCAAATTGGCCACTGCGCCGGCCAGCACGCCTGCGCCCTCACAGCAGGACGAACAGGGTGCTGCTGAGCCAGGCATCGCCAGTCAGGCGGCGCCGCAAGCACGCGTGGCGCCGCCCGCTGTTCAACAGCCCGCGGCCGAAAGCGCTCTGGCTCAGGAGGCGCTGGCCCTGGCCGGCTCGGTGGTTCCAGGCGCAGGCGGTGTGCTCAAGCGGGTCCCTCTCGCTGCTGTAGTGGGCACCTCCCTAGAGGTGCTCGATACCTATGACAGCGACGCCCCACGCGCTGAGAAAATCGAACGTTACGCCAGTGCTGGCGGCGGTCTGAGTGGCAGCTTGGCCGGTGCAGCGGCGGGTGCGGCGATTGGCTCGGCGGTGCTGCCGGTAATCGGCACGGCCCTGGGCGGCATCGTCGGCGGGGTGTTGGGCAGCATGGGCGGTGAAGCCGCTGGCAGCTGGTTGGGCCGGGCGGTGGCCGTACACGGTGGTGAGCCTTCGGCGGTGACCCAACAGCGATCCGGCACGCCAACGCCGGCGCTGCCGATCCCCGTCGATAGCGGTCGTCTGCCCGCGTCAAGCGCTAGCGCAACTTCCACTGCCACACCCCATGCAAGCGCAACCGCCACGGCCATAACGCAGGCCGATGCACGCGCAGTCGGCAGCGCCGCTGCAGGTACGGACGCGCTACCTGCCTATGCGCCGGCACTGCCTGCCAGCAATCAGTCACTGCCGACCCACCCGCCCACCATCAACCAGCAATTCACCTTCACCGCCAACATGCCGGTGACCTTCAACAACAGTCTCGATGATCCAGGCACCGTGCAGCAACTGGAGGCGACGGTCCGGCGGGTGCTCGATGAGCTCATGCGCCAGGCGCGCTCGGTGCAGATGGTCGATCAACCACAGCCATGAGGAGGTGCCATGACTTACCTGGAACAGCTGCAGGGCGGCTTGCATGCGCTGGTCAGGGCAGGCGAGGAGGGGCGTCGGCGTGCCGATGCCATGCTCGGCCCGATGAACCAGGCCGTCGGCCATGTCCGCGAGGCCGCCAGCGAACTTGAGGCACTGCCTTGGATCGGGCCACAAATCGGTCAGCGTTTGCAACGCACCCTGCGCGCCATCGACGCGGCCAAGCAGCGTGTCGACCGCGTGATCGGCAAGTACGACCAGACCGTGGAAGTGGTGCGCAAGGTACGCGACCGGGTCAATGTCTTTGCCGAGCATTTGGGCAAGGTCGGCGCGGCCATGAGGCGGGTGCTCGGCGATGCCCGTGCGGTGGCCAACGGCGCGCTCTCGGCGCTGGGCTTGGCGCCGCTGGCAACACCTGTCGCCGAGGCCGTCACGCCGTATGCGCACCTGTTGGTGCTGCAGCCGCTGGCCGCCAACGCGGCGCCGTATTACTTCAACCTCGACACCGCCGCCTTCGACCAGTTGCGCCGGCAAACCCGCTTTCGCTGGGCCGGGCAAGAGCGTCTGAGCCGGGAAAATGCGCAGCAAGCGGTCAGCCTGGGCGAAGAAACCATCACCCTGCGCGGCGCCATATTCCCCGGTTTCAAAGGGGGCTTGGGTCAACTGCAGGCGCTGCGCGGCGTCGGCCGCCAGCTGTTGCCCCTGACCCTGACCACCGGCTACGGCGAGGTACTGGGCACCTGGTGCCTGACCAGCATCGAAGAAGAGCAGGGTGCCCTGCTGGCTGGCGGCATTCCCCGTAAACAAGGTTTCACACTGGAGTTCGTCAGTTATGGACAAGACCTGCAAGACGTCTGAGGGCGATCTGCTCGACACCCTCTGCCACCACTACTACGGCCACCTGGACGGTAGCGTCGAGGCTGTGCTGCAAGCCAATCAGGGCCTGGCTGACCAAGCGCAGCCGTTTCGCGCCGGCGTGAGCATCCGCTTACCGGTCATGGCGCGGGCGCAGGCCAACGTCGTGCAGCTGTGGGACTGAGGCCATGCGACCGCAATTTCGCATTCACGCCAACGGCCGCGAAATCACCGCGCTGATCAACGACCGCTTGTTGCTGCTGCGCACCACCGACAAACCGGGCATGCAATCGGATGACTTTGAACTGCGCATCGATGCCCGCGACGCGGTGCTGGCACTGCCCGCCCGCGGCGCGCTGATCGAGCTGCACATGGGCTACGCCGACCAGTCGCTGACCCGCCTGGGGCGCTATACGGTCGATGAGGTCGAACTCTCGGGCCCGCCCGACACGTTGGTGATCCGTGGCAAGGCCAGCGACCTGCGCGGCACGGGCAGAAGCATCCGCAGCGGCAGCTGGGAGGCGCAGCCGCTGCAACGCATCGTCAACGACATCGCCGCGCGCAATGGCTGGCAGGCGGCTTGCCCGGTCCTGACGCCGGTGCCACGGATCGATCAGCTCAATGAGTCGGATTTCAACTTCATCACCCGCCTGGCGCGTCAGTACGACTGTACCGCCAAGCTCGCTGAGGGCCGCTTGCTGGTGCTGCCGCGCCAGGGCGGGCAAAGCGCCAGCGGTCAGCCGCTGGATGTGCTGGTCATCGAGCATAGCGCTGTGAGTCAGTGGCACCTGCGGCTGGACGACAAAGCGGCGCGCCGCGCTGTGCGGACTCGTCATCAGGACCCTGCCAGCGGCGAATGCAAAACGGTCGAACTGCTCGATGAGGCGGCGGCCGAAGGCCAGCGCCCAGTGCACACCGACCCTCATCTGTATCCCAACCGCGCAGCCGCCGAGCAGGCCGCACGGGCGCGTCTGGCCAGCTTCAATCGCGACACCGCCCAGTTGCGCCTGGTCATGCCGGGACGCACCGACCTGTTCGCCGAACGCAGCATCGACTTGCAAGGGTTCGTTGCCGGCGTGGACGGGCAGTACCAGATCGACTCGGTCGAGCAACTGTTCACCGGCTCGGGCTGGACCACTACCGTGCAAGCCAACGGCGGCAAAGCCGGCAAGGCCAACGCCAAAGGCGCAGCCCAAACGGGCCAGGCGGTGATCAAAGCCCGTTGAGCGGGCCATGAAGGAGTAACCCCATGCTAAGCGAAACGCAATTGCTGCAGATTCTGCCGAACGCCCGCCCCGTCGCGGGCGTTTTCGTGGCTGCACTCAACGCCACATTGCCGCGTTGGGAGATCGACAACCCCAGGCGCGTGGCAGCCTTCATCGCCCAGGTCGGTCATGAGTCCGCCCAGTTCCGTTACCTCAAGGAGCTGGGCAGCGACCGTTACCTGGCGCGCTACGATACAGGCCCGCTGGCCGTGCGGCTGGGCAATACACCGCAAGCCGATGGCGATGGTCAGCGCTATTGCGGGCGTGGCCTGATCCAGGTCACCGGGCGCAACAACTACCAGGCCTGCAGCCGCGCGCTGTTCGGCGACGAACGCCTGCTCGCGCAACCGCAATTGCTCGAGCAGCCGCGCTGGGCCTGTGAGTCAGCGGCCTGGTTCTGGCATTCGCGCGGGCTCAATGCCCTGGCGGACCAAGGCGCGTTCAACCGCATCACGCGGCACATCAACGGCGGTCTCAACGGCCTGGAGGAGCGCCTGAAACTGTGGGCACGGGCTCGCGAGGTGCTGTGTTGAGCCGCGTGCACGCTGGCCTGATGGCGCTTTTGCTGGGCGTTTGCGTGGCCCTCACCTGGCGCCTGCAGGATTGGCGCTACGGACAGCGGCTGGCGCAGCAGGCCCAGGCCCAGGCCGCTGCCCAGGCAGCCCGCCTGGGTGCCGACCAGACCCAGCGCGAGGCCCTCGCGCAACGCCTGCAAGACAGCGAAACCCGTCATTTCAAGGAGCTCGCCGATGCGCAACAGACTCAGGCTCGCCTGCGTGATCGCCTGGCTACTGCCGATCTGCGCCTGTCGGTCCTGGTCGACCGCAGCGCCCTCTGCAGTGCAGTGCCTGCCGCCACCGCCACCACCGGCCTGGATCATGCAACCGTACGTGCCGGACTTGAGCCGGCGCATGCTCGACGCATTATCGCCATCACCGATGAAGGCGACCGCGGACTGATCGCGCTGCGCGCCTGCCAGGCGTATGTGCAGCAGGTGAGTGGCGTCAGGCACTGACTGCAGCTGCAGCACGCTGGCGGCTATCCCCCTTCCTGCACACTGATGCTACGGTGTCTGCACCCACCCCAGGACCAGCCCAAGGAACCGTCCATGGACCCGATTACCGTCCTTTCCACCCGTCTGGGCGCGCATCTGCGCGAGCGCGATGCCCAGGTAACCACCGCCGAATCCTGCACCGGCGGTGGGATCGCCGAGGCCATTACCCGTGTGCCGGGCAGTTCGGCCTGGTTCGAGGCAGGCTACGTGACCTATTCCAATGCGCAGAAGACCCGCCAGTTGCAGGTACCGCACGCGCTATTCGCCGAGGTGGGCGCGGTCAGCCGCGAGGTGGTCGAAGCCATGGCCCGCGGCGCCCAGGCCGCCAGCGGCGCACGTTTTGCCGTGGCGGTCAGCGGCGTTGCCGGGCCCGATGGTGGCTCGCCCGCCAAGCCGGTGGGCACGGTCTGGCTGGCCTGGGCCGATGGCCCGCAGGTGCATGCCGAGCGCCGGCACTTCGACGGTGACCGCGAGGCGGTGCGACGGCAGACGGTGATCGCGGCATTAGAAGGCTTGTTACACCTGGGCATCGAGTAAATCGACGACAGGGGTTTGCTCGCGCGCCTGCCTGTGGAATAATACTGGCTACTTATACAGGTATTCCCGGCCATCAGGGCCAAGTCGAACACGTGAGGATTTCAATGGAC
The DNA here is from genome assembly GCF_052041965.1 of Pseudomonas sp. SMSB3. Taxonomy (NCBI): domain Bacteria; kingdom Pseudomonadati; phylum Pseudomonadota; class Gammaproteobacteria; order Pseudomonadales; family Pseudomonadaceae; genus Pseudomonas; species Pseudomonas sp. SMSB3. The sequence continues at coordinate 556,498 of NZ_JBKGGV010000001.1, forward strand.
GACAACAAGAAGCGCGCCTTGGCTGCGGCCCTGGGTCAAATCGAACGCCAATTCGGTAAAGGCGCTGTCATGCGCATGGGTGACCATGAGCGTCAGGCCATCCCTGCCATCTCCACCGGCTCGTTGGGCCTGGACATTGCTTTGGGTATTGGCGGTTTGCCTAAAGGCCGTATCGTGGAAATCTACGGTCCGGAATCTTCGGGTAAAACCACGCTGACCCTGTCGGTCATCGCCGAAGCCCAGAAGAGCGGCGCCACCTGCGCCTTCGTCGACGCCGAGCACGCCCTCGATCCAGAGTACGCCGGCAAGCTGGGCGTCAACGTCGACGATCTGCTGGTGTCGCAGCCGGACACTGGCGAACAGGCACTGGAAATCACCGACATGCTGGTGCGCTCCAACGCTGTCGATGTGATCATCGTCGACTCCGTGGCCGCCCTGGTGCCCAAGGCGGAAATCGAAGGCGAGATGGGCGACATGCACGTCGGCCTGCAGGCCCGCCTGATGTCCCAGGCGCTGCGCAAGATCACTGGTAACATCAAGAACGCCAACTGCCTGGTCATCTTCATCAACCAGATCCGTATGAAGATCGGCGTTATGTTCGGCAGCCCGGAAACCACCACCGGTGGTAACGCGCTGAAGTTCTATGCCTCGGTTCGTCTGGACATCCGTCGTACCGGCGCGGTGAAAGAAGGCGACGAGGTGGTGGGTAGCGAAACCCGTGTCAAAATCGTCAAGAACAAGGTCTCGCCGCCGTTCCGTCAGGCCGAGTTCCAGATTCTTTACGGCAAAGGCATCTACCGCAATGGCGAGATCATCGACCTGGGCGTGGCTCAGGGCCTGGTCGAGAAATCCGGCGCCTGGTACAGCTACCAAGGCAACAAAATTGGCCAAGGTAAAGCCAACGCGGCCAAGTACCTGCAGGAAAACCCGGCCATCGGCACAGAGATCGAGCGCCAGATTCGCGAGAAGCTGCTGAACTCGGGCGCCGTCGCTGCTGCAGGCAAAGCTGCTGCCGCTGAGGCAGGAGCCGAAGACAAGGCTGACGCCGAAGCCGGCGTCTGATAGCTGTTGGTATGTCCGTCGTCCTCGACACTCCCGTCGCTGTCCGGCGGACCGCCATGGACCTGCTCGCGCGACGCGAGCATGGTCGCGTCGAGCTGACCCGCAAGCTGCGTCAGCGTGGCGCCCCGGACGAGTTGATCGAGCCTGCGCTCGATCGGCTGGCCGAGGAGGGGCTGCTTAGCGAGGCGCGCTATCTGGAAAGCTTCATTCGCTATCGCGCCAACGCTGGGTATGGTCCAGCGCGCATTCGCGAAGAGCTTGGTCAGCGGGGTCTGGATCGCGCTGACATCGCACAGGCGCTGACTGAAAGCGGCTTGGATTGGGCTGCGCTGTTACGAGAAACGTGGCAGCGCAAGTTCGCTGGGCAGTACCCGCACGATCCCAAGAGCCGCGCTCAGCAAACCCGGTTTCTGGCCTATCGTGGCTTCCCTATGGATTTAATCGGGCGGCTGCTCAGCGGCCGCGATCTAGACGATTAGCCAGACGACGCGTCAGTAAATGGCCCCAATGCCGTTCACACGGCATGGGGCCATTTTTTTGCCTGCGCAATCTCAGCTGGCTTTCAGCGCCTCACGCGCCCGCTGGGTGCTGTGCGTGGGCTCGCGGTTAGCCCAGTTCTCCGAAAGGTTGATGAAGTCGATCAACTCCCGCAAACGCCCCTGATCGCGGCCGGTGAAGGCAAAGGTCAGTCGGGTCAGGTGGCTATAGCTGCCGGTTTCGTGTTCTGCGCCACTGTCGGCGTGTTGCTGGAAATGCCCACTCAAGCGCAGGTCGGCGAAGTTTTCTTCGATATCGACGAGTGCGGCTTCGCTGAGCCGGTGCTGCATGCGGATCACGAACTGATTGTTCAGCCAGCGGCTGGAATGGTAGTTGCGGTAGAACTGATTGATTTCCTCGACCGCGTCGTCGGCGCTGTGGACCAGCCGTACCAGCTTCAGGTCGCTCGGGAGAATGTAGCGATTCTCTTCCAGTTGGCGGCTGATAAAGGCCAGACAATCCTGCCAGAATGTGCCGCCTGGCGAATCCAGCAGCACCACGGGCACCAGCGGGCTTTTGCCGGTCTGGATCAGCGTCAGCACTTCAAGGGCTTCATCCAGCGTGCCAAAGCCGCCTGGGCAGAGCACCAGGGCATCGGCCTCCTTGACGAAAAACAGTTTGCGAATGAAGAAGAAATGAAACGGCAGCAGGCGGTCGGTGCCATCGACCGTGGCATTGGCATGCTGCTCGAAGGGCAGGGTGATATTGAACCCCAGGCTATGATCGCTGCCAGCGCCCTCGTGGGCGGCGGCCATGATCCCGCCCCCGGCGCCGGTGATGACCATCAGCTCGGCGTGCGCCAAGGCCGCGCCAAGCTCGCGCGCCAACGCGTACATCGGGTGCTCCATGGGGGTGCGCGCTGAGCCGAACACGGTGACCTTGCGCCGCCCGCGGTAACGTTGCAGGGTGCGGAACGCATGGTCCAGCTCGCGCAGGGCCTGCAGGGTGATCTTGGCGCTCCAGCGGTCGCTGTCATCGTGTGCCATGCGCAGCACCGTCAGCAGCATATCGCGGTACAACGGCAGGTTCGGGCTGCCGGGGGCCACCAGTTGCAGCTGTTGATCGACCGCCGCCAGGTCGATGCCGTGCTCTTTGAAATGATTGAACAAGTGTTCGTTCGATTGATGGGGCATTAAGCGTCTCCTTCTGCAGCAAAACCTCTGACCGAGCCGATGGTGGGGCTCGGCCGCGACACTGCATGTGTCGCTGGCTGCCTGGCCCGAGTAGGCGTCTCGAGCAGTGCAGTAGGCCTGCAAGGCCTTGGTGCAGGTGTCAGTCCATCATTTTTTTTTCCGCGTCTTCGCTATCAATCTAGACCGTTGCGGGTGATCGTGCAGACGCGCAACGCTTGGCCGCTCGTCGGCCGGCCGCCTGGGGCGCGTTGAGTTTGGTTAACTGGTAAAGCGAAACGTGTCGATGCGCGAGGTAGCGTCATGCATCGCTTGGTGATCGAAGTGGACGGGCAGCTCTATCAGCAGTTGGAGAGTGCCGCCCAGGTCCATCATGTGAGCCTGGAGGCTGAATGCCGGCGCAGGCTGGCAGTGCTGCAATGTCAGTCACACTACCTGCAGGTCTTGCTGGCTGAAATGCGCGCCGACGAACAAAGCCGGCGCGCCGAGCGAGAGCGCGTCAGCTGATCACTTCTTGCTGTTGCCGGCCGTGCAGCTGGCGGCATCGAATGCCTGGTCCATCACGGGCTCATTGGTCTTGTAGACCGTGAAGCGGTAGACCATCACCGCGCCTTTGGACATCAAGTTACGAAAACCGCTGTTGCGGCATACGCTGTCACCCAGCTGGCTGCGCACCTGGGCCGGATTGTCCTGCATGCGCGCGGCGTGTTCGGGGCGCACGCTCAGGTGATTGACCAGCGCCTTGCCTTCGACGGTGTAACCCTGGTCGAGAATGTCTTCGTTGATGGCGCGTGGCGTACCGACACTGCTTTGCGTGGCCACCTTCTGCAGCATCTTGTTGAGCTCGAACTCCTGCTTGGAGGCCGCCTGGGCTGCCAGTGGCAGGGTGAGCAACAGGCTCAGGGCCGGAACGATAACACGCAGCATGAATCTCTCCTGGTTCAATGACTGGCGCTTCGACATGTGCCGGCGCCGGGCGTTCCGTGAAAACCGCAGCGGTACAGGCCGGTTCACGGCGGCCGCTGCCAGCGATTATAGGGATTGGGCGAGTGGGCTGCACGGTCAAATGGCCCTTGCTCTGGTAGACTGGCGCTTTGTATCTGCCGAGTCCTTGCAGTGCCCACGTTCAATTCGTCCCCAGGCTTGCCCGCATGAGCCACGCAGTAGCTCGCCTGCGCGCCGAGCGTCTGGCCCGTAGCATCAAACCTTTTGTCGCCCGTGGTTCGCGCGCCGAACGCTGCAGCGACTGCCGGGTGATTGCCACCCACTGCCTGTGCCAGTGGAAGCCCAAGGTGCAAGCCGACGCCGGCGTGTGCCTGCTCATGCACGACACCGAGCCATTGAAGCCGACCAATACCGGCTGGCTGATCGCCGACCTGATCGAAGACACCTCGGCATTCGGTTGGCTGCGTACCTCAGTGGACGAGCGCTTGCTGGCGCTGCTCGATGATCCGCAGTGGCAGCCTTTTATCGTCTTTCCAGGCGAATTCGTCGCCCAGGAGCGGGTGGTCACCGAGGTGATCCGCCAGCCGGGCAAACGCCCGCTGTTCATTCTGCTGGACGCCACCTGGACCGAAGCGCGCAAGATGTTTCGCAAGAGCCCGTATCTGGATCGCTTTCCGGTACTGAGCCTGCAGGCCGAGCAGATGTCGCGCTATCGCTTGCGTCGTTCCAAACGCGACGACCACTTCTGCACCGCCGAGGTGGCGGCCATGTGCCTGGACCTGGCTGGCGACAGTACAGCGTCGCAGGCCCTGGACGCCTACCTGGACGTCTTCAGTCTGCACTACCTGAGCGGCAAGCGGCGCCTGCCCCTCGATGAGCAGGATGCCACCCACCAACGGTTGCATACCTTCCTATAGTCCAAGGGGCAGGCGCGCGGCTTTGCGCCATAATGATCGGGCTGCTGGCCAGGGTGGGCGAGACGGCGAGTGGTTGGCTTGACCACCGGCGGCCGTGCTCGGCATCCTTGGCGCCGATTCCCCGCCAGGCGCTGAACCCCTGCATGCGCCTGGGATAGAACAGGATCCACAGATCGATGGCCACATACGAAGTCCTGATTGCCGATGACCACCCGCTGTTTCGCAGCGCCTTGCGCCAGGCCGTGACCCTGGGCCTGGGCGCCGATGTGCGCCTGGTCGAAGTGGCGAGCATCGCCGAACTGGAAACCCGCCTGAGCGAAAAAGCCGACTGGGACCTGGTCCTGCTCGACCTCAACATGCCAGGCGCCTACGGCTTCTCCGGGCTGGTGCTGCTGCGCGGGCAATACCCGCAGATTCCGGTGGTGATGGTCTCGGCTCAGGAGGAGGCGGCCGTCGTGGTGAAATCCCGCGAGTTCGGCGCCAGCGGCTTCATCCCCAAGTCCAGTGGTCTGGAGACGATCCAGGACGCGGTGCGCAAGGTGCTCGATGGCGAAGTCTGGTGGCCACCGCAGGCGTTCGAGAAGGTCGATGTCTCTGCCGAAGCCAAGGCCGCCAGCGAAGGCCTGGCCAGCCTTACGCCGCAGCAGTTCCGCGTGCTGACCATGGTCTGCGAAGGCTTGCTCAACAAGCAGATCGCCTACGAGCTGAATGTGTCTGAAGCGACCATCAAGGCCCATGTGACGGCGATCTTCCGCAAGCTGGGCGTGCGCACCCGAACCCAGGCCGCGTTGCTTCTGCAACAACTTGAATCGGTTGCCAGCAGCTGAACCGCCCGCGCTTCACGCTTTTTTGACCCTTGCCGCACTAGTCTGCTGGCCTTTTTTGTCGGTAAGTGATGCTCATGACACCTTCGCCATTCAAAGGCCAGACTGGCCTGAAACGCATTTTCAACGCCGCAGGCTACTCGCTGGACGGGCTGCGCGCCGCGTTCAAGGGTGAAGCGGCGTTCCGCCAGCTGGTGCTGCTCAACGTGCTGTTGATCCCGATCGCCTTCTGGTTACCGGTCAGCCGCGCCGAACGGGCGATCATGATCGCCGTGTGCCTGCTGGGCCTGATCGTCGAGTTGTTCAACTCGGCGGTGGAGGCGACCATCGACCGCATCTCGCTGGAGCGTCATCCGTTATCCAAGAACGCCAAGGACATGGGCAGCGCCGCGCAGTTCGTGGCGTTGACCATGGTCGCGCTGGTCTGGGGGGTGATTCTGCTCTAAGCGATGGGCGGCAGGACGATTTCGTCGCTGCGGGTAAACCCTGCAGTGAAGTTACGGCATAGCTCAAGGAACTCGCGCATCGCCGAAGTCTGGTACTTCTGCTTGTGCCAGATGAAGTAGAACTGGCGCATGAGGTCCAGCTCCGGGGTCTCGACCGCAACCAGGCTGCCACGACGAAAGGCATCACGCAGGGCCAGGCGCGAGATGCAACCAATGCCCAGGCCCGACTCCACCGCACGTTTGATCGCCTCGGTGTGCTCCAGCTCCAGACGGATGTTCAAGCTGGTGCGGTGATGACGCATGGCCTGATCGAAGGTCAGGCGTGTGCCCGAGCCCTGCTCGCGCAAAATCCAGGCTTCCTGGGACAACGCCTCGATGTCGGCGCGTCCGGCAGTGGCCAGCGGGTGCTGCGGCGCGCAGAACACCACCAGCTCGTCCTCAACCCACGGTTGGACTTCCAGGTCCGGGTGGCTGCAGTCACCCTCGATCAGACCCAGATCAATTTCGTAGTGCGCGACTTGATGCACGATATGCGCGGTATTCTGCACATGCAGCTTGACCTGGCTTTCCGGGTGAACCTGCATGAAACTGCCGATCAGCAGCGTTGCCAGGTAATTGCCGATGGTCAGGGTGGCACCCACCGCCAGCGAGCCGAAGCCGGACTTGCCGTTGAGCAGGTCTTCGATTTCCTTGGCCTGGTCAAGCAGGGCCACTGCCTGGGGCAGCAACTGGTGGCCGAGCGCATTCAGTGCCAGGCGCTTGCCGGCCCGGTCGAACAGCTGGCAGCTGGACTGACGCTCCAACTCGGTAATGGAAGTACTGGCCGCCGACTGCGAAAGCGCCAGGACACTGGCGGCCCGCGACACGCTCTGGTGCTGGGCAACGGCGACGAATACTTGGAGCTGACGAAGTGTAAATCGCATATCTATATAACCGATAACACATATCTTGATAATTCAGTTAACAGATATTCTCGCTGCCCCTAAACTATCGCGCAACTGCGCGTCTTGCGCGCTGCGTTTTTTTCAGGAGCCCCATCGATGAGCAACATGAACCACGAACGTGTCCTCAGTGTGCATCACTGGAACGACACCCTGTTCAGCTTCAAGTGCACCCGCGACCCGGGCCTGCGCTTCGAGAACGGTCAGTTCGTGATGATCGGCCTGCAACAAGACAACGGCCGTCCGCTCATGCGCGCCTATTCCATCGCCTCGCCCAACTGGGAAGAGCACCTGGAGTTCTTCAGCATCAAGGTGCCGGATGGCCCGCTGACTTCGCAGCTGCAGCACTTGAAGGAAGGCGACGAGATCATCATCAGCAAAAAGCCTACCGGTACGCTGGTGCTCGATGACCTCAAACCCGGCAAGCACCTGTATCTGCTGAGCACCGGCACCGGCCTGGCACCGTTCATGAGTGTCATCCAGGACCCGGAGACCTACGAGCGTTTCGAAAAGGTGATCCTGGTTCACGGCGTGCGTTACGTCAATGAAGTCGCCTATCGCGAGTTCATCACCGAGCACCTGCCGCAAAACGAGTTCTTCGGTGAGTCGGTGCGTGACAAGCTGATCTACTACCCAACCGTGACCCGCGAGCCGTTCGAGAATCAGGGCCGTCTGACCGACCTGATGCGCAGTGGCAAGCTGTTCAGCGACATCGGCCTGCCGCCGATCAACCCCGAGGACGACCGCGCGATGATCTGCGGCAGCCCGAGCATGCTCGACGAAACCAGCGAAGTGCTCGACAGCTTCGGCCTGAAGGTGTCCCCGCGCATGCGCGAGCCAGGCGACTACCTGATCGAGCGTGCTTTCGTCGAAAAGTGATCCAGCAGGCAGCACAAACAAACGCGGACTCAGGTCCGCGTTTGTTTGTGGGTCATTCAAGGGGCTGGGTCGGCTCAGTCGGCCGCGACCACTTCGAGCACGCGAATCTGCTCGGGGTGCGGGTAGTGCCAGCGCACTTGCACGTCCCAAAGCTTCACCCCATACACCCGCTCTGCGGGCGGCACCTGATAAGCCGGGCGCGGATCCTGCGCCAGGCATTGCTCGATCAGCTCAACCAGTGGCTGCTGCAAGCGCAGCGCGTGTTCGCGGGCCTGGGGCAGGGCGCTGTCGCTCCAGTGCACGGCGATCGCTGGCGGCGCAGCGCTGGCCATGGTGTTGGTCGCTTCGCTGAGGCTATCGGCGTAGGGCACGTAGGGCTTGATATCCAGCACTGGCGTACCGTCGAGCAGATCCACCCCTGACAGCAGCAAACGCCCCGCTTCAACGCCCTCCAGCCGCACGACCGACTGACCGATCCCGTTCGGACGATGGGTGGCGCGGGTGGCGAATACACCCATGCTCTTGTTACCGCCCAGGCGCGGCGGGCGGACCTTCAAGCGTGGCTTGTCCTCAAGGGCCTGATGGAACAGAAACAGCAGCCAGACGTGGCTGACCTGCTCCAGGCCCGCTACGGCATCGCCTTGATCGAACGGCGGCAGCAGCTCCAGCACGGCCCGCGCTGCCGGCGCCAGCTGAGGCTGGCGCGGAATGGCGAACTTTTCCTTGAAGCAGGAGCGGACGATGCCGACCGGTGTCACCGTATGCTGCATGCTGGCTCAGCCACGCACGCGCAGGGTCAAGCCCTTGAGGAAATTGCGCAGCAACTGGTCGCCGCAGGGCCGGTAGTTGTCGTGCCCGACTTTGCGAAACAACGCGCTGAGCTCCGGCTTGGACACCGGGAAGTTGACCGACTTGAGAATGGCATGCAGGTCTTCTTCCTTGAGTTCGAAGGCTACCCGCAGCTTTTTCAGGATGGTGTTGTTGGTCACCGGCAGCTCGACCGGCTGTGCGGGGCGGCTGTCATCCTTGCCGCGGCGCAGCGTCACCAGGCCATCGAGAAAATGCGCCATGACCCGCTCGGGGCAGCGCACGAAGCCTGCCTCGTCTTCTTTCTTCAGGTACGTGGCAAGCACGATGGGGTTAACCTCGAGGCCGGACAGCGCAATGATCTCGGCCATCTTGGCGTCGTTCACCTTGAGCATGTAGCGCAGGCTGCGCAGGACATCGTTGTGGTTCATTGCTGCAAAAATCCTGTTTGTGAGCCACGCCAGGGCGTGGCGCATTGCTTAGAAACGTTCTGTGGCGGCGACGTAGCGCCAGTGCCCGACCGGCAGCTTGCCCATCGACACGCCTCCCAGGCGAATACGGCGCATACCCAGCACCTCCAGGCGCAGGTAGGCGCACAGCTCGCTGAGCTGGCCAGGCTGGGGGTTTTTCACGACCATGCGCAGGTGGGTTTCGTTCTGCCAACTGGCCTTGGCCTTGGGCAGCTCGCGGTCGTTGCGGGTGGCACCACGGGCCAGGCGTTCAAGGGCTTGCGGGGTGGTTTCGCCGCGCACTTCGATGATGTATTCCTGCTCCATGCGGCGCAGGTCGGCGTCGATCTTGCGGGTCACCCGCCAGTCCTGGGTGAACACCTGCAAGCCGCTGGCGCCGCGCTCCAGCGGTGCCAGGCAGGTCAGCCGGGCAAAGTGCCCGTGCAGCGGCCGTACGCCTTCGCGATGGGCATCACTGAGATTGCCCATGTTGAGACTGGCACGTGCGCTTTCACTGTCGCTGCCAGCTGGCTGATGCATCAGCAAGGTGACCGGCTCCAGCGCTTCGGCACGGGCGCCGGGCAGCAATTCGACGCGCTGCTGCTCGACTTTGAACTGCGGTTGCTCGACCACCACGCCATCGACCGTGACCCAACCCCCCTCGATGTACAGCTCGGCATCACGGCGGGAACAGCCAAGCTGTTCGATGAGGCGTTTGGACAGGCGGACGGGTTCGGACATGGGGCACTTCGCGGGGCAGGTAAAGAGGTGCATTGTACCTGCCTGGGCAGGGTTGATGAGCGCAATCTGTGGCAAACGCGTCATTTTCGCTGCCGGTCGTTACCGATCAGTGATGGGGCGGGGTGTCGTGTCGCGCGCGCTCAACGGCGCAACTACCGCTCAGAGCAATAAAAAAAGCCCTGCAAGTGAGCAGGGCTTATCGTCGTTCGAGCGCTTAGAGCGGCTCGGCCCACATGTCGTATTCGTCGGCATCCACGATACGGCAGCGCACCTTGTCGCCTGGCTTGAAGCCATGATTGCCGTCGATGAACACGCTACCGTCGATTTCCGGGGCATCGAAGAAGCTGCGGCCCACCGAACCCTGCTCTTCGACTTCGTCGATCAGTACTTCGATTTCCTTGCCGATACGCTGTTGCAGACGCGCGGCGCTGATCGCCTGCTGGTGCGCCATGAAGCGGTCCCAGCGCGCCTGCTTGACGTCGTCTGGCACCTCATCGAGGCCCAGCTCGTTGGCGGGGGCGCCTTCGACCGGCGAGTACTGGAAGCAGCCAACGCGGTCGAGCTGGGCTTCGGTGAGCCAGTCGAGCAGGTACTGGAAGTCTTCCTCGGTTTCGCCGGGGAAACCGACGATGAACGTCGAGCGGATCACCAGCTCAGGGCACTGCTCGCGCCACTGCTTGATGCGCGCCAGGGTACGGTCTTCGAACGCCGGGCGTTTCATCGACTTGAGCACCTTGGGGCTGGCGTGCTGGAACGGAATGTCCAGGTATGGCAGGAGCTTGCCGGCCGCCATCAGTGGGATCACGTCGTCGACGTTAGGGTAGGGGTATACATAATGCAGGCGCACCCATGCGCCCAGGCTGCTCAAGGCTTCGCACAACTCGAGCATGCGCGTCTTGACCGGCCGCCCGTTCCAGAAGTCGGTCTTGTACTTGACGTCGACGCCATAGGCGCTGGTGTCCTGGGATATCACCAGAATCTCCTTGACGCCCGCCTTGACCAGGCGCTCGGCCTCGCTCAGCACCTCGCCGACCGGACGGCTGACCAGCTTGCCGCGCATCGATGGGATGATGCAGAAGCTGCAGCTGTGATTGCAGCCCTCGGAAATTTTCAGGTAGGCGTAGTGGCGCGGCGTCAGCTTGACGCCCTGGGGCGGTACCAGGTCGATGAGCGGGTTGTGGTCCTGACGCGGTGGCACTACTTCGTGCACGGCGTTGACCACCTGCTCGTACTGCTGCGGGCCGGTGACCGACAGCACGCTTGGGTGCACATCGCGGATGCTGCCTTCTTCGACACCCATGCAGCCGGTGACGATGACCTTGCCGTTTTCCTTGATCGCTTCACCGATCACTTCCAACGATTCGGCCTTGGCGCTGTCGATGAAACCGCAGGTGTTGACCACCACGACATCGGCATCCTCGTAGGTGGGCACGACTTCATAGCCTTCCATGCGCAGCTGGGTCAGGATGCGCTCGGAATCGACCAGGGCCTTGGGGCAGCCCAGGCTGACGAAACCAACCTTGGGGATGGCGGGAGTGGTGGACATGACTAACCTCGGTATTGAATGCCGTTCGCCCGGCCGCTGACGGGGGCGATCTGACGGGCGCTTGGCGCGCCTCTGATCAAAAAGTGCGCAATTCTAGCGAGCGCAAGGTCGATTGACCAGCACAAAAGCGACGAACGCTGCGCTATGCTTCGCGCCATTGTGCCTGGGCTGCTGGAGGGCCCTGGCGCAGGCGTGAATTCTATTGGCCCCAGGGGCCGTTTGCAGGAGTGTTCGATGGTTCAGGCAAGCAGTCACGCCGAGGGCGGGCACACGAGCAAGCAGGGCGCATCGCGCTCGCTGGGCGTGCTGGTGGCGGCGGTCGGCGTGGTTTATGGCGATATCGGGACCAGCCCGCTGTATACCCTCAAGGAAGTCTTTTCCGGCGGCTATGGTGTGCCGGTCAACCATGATGGGGTGCTGGGCATCCTGTCGCTGATCCTCTGGTCGCTGTTGTGGGTCGTGTCGTTCAAGTACGTCATGTTCATCCTGCGCGCCGACAACCAGGGCGAGGGTGGCACCATGGCGTTGACCGCACTGGCGCGGCGGGCTACGGCGGCGCACCCGAGGTTACGTACACTGATGGTGATCTGCGGGCTGATCGGCGCCTCGTTGTTCTACGGCGACAGCATGATCACCCCGGCAGTGTCGGTGCTCTCGGCGGTGGAAGGCATGGGTCTGGCGTTCGATGGCATCGACCACTGGGTGGTGCCGATTTCCCTAGTAGTCTTGGTGGCCTTGTTCCTGGTGCAGAAACACGGCACCGACAAGATCGGCAAGCTGTTCGGCCCGATCATGGTGTTGTGGTTCATCGCCCTGGCCGCGCTGGGGGTACACGGGATCGTGCAGAGCCCGGAAGTGCTCAGGGCGTTCAATCCAGGCTGGGCGGTGAATTTCTTCGTCGTCCATCCCGGCATGGGCGTTGCCATTCTCGGCGCTGTGGTGCTGGCGTTGACCGGTGCCGAGGCGCTGTACGCCGACATGGGCCACTTTGGCCGCAAACCGATTGCCCGCGCCTGGTTCGCCCTGGTGCTGCCAGCCTTGGTGCTCAACTATTTTGGTCAGGGCGCGTTGCTGCTGCAGAACCCCGAAGCGGCACGCAACCCGTTCTATCTGCTCGCACCAGCCTGGGCACTGTTGCCGATGGTGGGCCTGGCGACCATGGCCACGGTGATCGCCTCCCAGGCGGTGATCTCCGGCGCTTTCTCGCTGACACGGCAGGCCATCCAGCTCGGCTACATTCCGCGCATGCACATCCAGCACACCTCCAGTGACGAGCAGGGGCAGATCTACATCGGTGCGGTGAACTGGACGCTGATGATCGGTGTGGTGCTGCTGGTGATCGGTTTCGAATCCTCCGGCGCCCTGGCAGCGGCCTACGGCGTAGCGGTGACCGGGACCATGTTGATGACGACCATTCTGGTGGCGTCGGTGATGTTGCTGTTGTGGAAATGGCCACCGCTGCTGGCGGTGCCGATTCTGCTCGGGTTCCTGCTGGTCGACGGCCTGTTCTTCGCCGCCAACGTGCCCAAGATCGTCGAGGGCGGCGCCTTCCCGGTGCTGGCCGGTGGCGTGTTGTTCCTGCTGATGAGCACCTGGAAGCGTGGCAAGCAGATCCTGGTCGAGCGTATCGACGAGGGGGCGTTGCCGCTGCCGGTGTTCATCGCCAGCATCCGCGTGCAGCCGCCGCATCGCGTCGAGGGTACCGCGGTGTTTCTCACCGCGCGGGCTGACGCCGTGCCCCATGCGCTGCTGCACAACCTGTTGCACAACCAGGTCCTGCACAGCCAGGTGGTGTTGCTGACCGTGGTCAGCGAAGACCGTCCGCGGGTGCCGGAGCATGAACGCTTCGAGGTCGAGGCCTATGGCGATGGCTTCTTCCGCGTGCTGCTGCATTTCGGCTTCATGGATGAGCCGGACGTGCCGGCGGCGTTGCGCCTGTGCCATCTGGACCAGCTGGACTTCAGCCCGATGCGCACCACGTACTTCCTCAGCCGGGAAACGGTGATCGCCTCGCGCCTGGAAGGCATGTCACGCTGGCGCGGCAACCTGTTCGCGTTCCTGCTGAAGAATGCCAACGGTAACCTGCGCTTTTTCAATCTGCCGCTGAACAGGGTGATCGAATTGGGCACGCAGGTGGAAATCTAGCGATCGATGCCGGGGCTGCCTGACAGCCCCGGCAATCTGCACTTATTGCTGGGCCGCCACGCTGGACTTGCCTTGACGCGTCTCGATCTCATCGATCAGACGCTTGGCCAATGCCGGATAGTTTTCATCGAAGTGATGCCCGCCGGGCAACTTCATGCGCTCGCCCACCGCAGTTTGTGCGGTGCAGCCGCTCTCGTCGGCTTCCTCGACGCCATAGATGCACACCACTTTGGCTGCTGGCAGCTTGGCCATCTCAGGCCCGGTCGGCGCCTCCTGGCCCTCTTTGCCCAGCCAGCCTTCGACCTCGATCTCGAAGCTGCCGCTGCGGGCGAACGCCAGCAACATCACGGCATCGATGCGCTGCTGGTCTTCAGCCGGCAGGCGGTTGTAGATCGCCGGCAAAACGTCGGCGCCGAACGAATAGCCGGTCAGCACGAAACGTTTGGTGCCCCATTTCTGCCGGTAGTGCTGCATCAGTTCCGACAGGTCTGCTGCGCTTTGCTCGGCTGACTTGTGCTGCCAGTAATAACGCAGGGTATCGATGCCCACCACGGGGTAGCCGAGCTTGGCCATCTCGCCGGCCACGTCACGGTCCAGGTCACGCCAGCCGCCGTCACCGGAGAGAAACAGGGTAACGGTGTCGGTAGTCTGCCCGGCGGGCACCTCCACCACGGGAATGGCCAGGGCATTGCCGTCATGGCCAACCAGGGCCTGGGTCAGTTGCGCCTTGAGCACCTGCGGCAGGTGAATGTCATAGTCGCTGATGCTGGTTTCGGCGTTGCCCTGATCGCGTACGAACGCCGCGCTGGCATCGTCAGGGTTGTCGTTCCAGGCGACGTTCCAGTGGCCATGGGCGGCGGACTTGGGCAGGGCATCGCCGCAGCCGGGCTGTTCCACGCTGAAGCCCACCGAGATTGCGCGTGCCTTGTCATTGCTTTGGCCCGCCAGCCAGCGCCAAGCCTGGGCGGCACCTGGCCCGATGCCTGCGACCACAGTGGGCGTGTCTGAGAGCTGGCTCAGGGCTTGGCTCATGGCCTGTCGCTGCTTGCCGCAGTCGCCAGGCGGTAGGATGACCTGCACCAATTGCGCCTCGCCGGCCTGGCTCAGGTCCAGCAGTTGTTTGGCGGTCAGCGCCTGATCTTCAGGGACGCCGATCGCCACCCGCGCCTTGGCATGGACGCCTGGGGTGACGCGGGTCAGGTGGGTGGACTCAAGCGTCAGCTGCTCAAGGCGCGCCTGCGGCGCCGGGCGGGTCCACAGCCAGAAGGCACCAGCGCCGGCCAAGGCGACGAAAAGCAGGGGAATCAACACATACAGCCAATAGCGTCGGATCATCAACGTTTCACCAATCCAGTCAAGCCGCCTGCAATCAGGGCGGCGGTATCAGCCAGTGCCACCAGCGGGTCGAGCCCGGCCGGCACGGCCATGTAGCGAGGTTCCCAGTCTGGCTGGAACTTGTCCTTGAAACGGCGCAGACCCTGGAAGTTGTAGAGCTGCTCACCGCGGCGGAACACCATCGAGCCCAGGCGCTGGGTCAAGGGCGCGCCGCGCCGTGGCTGCAGGCCGGAAAGCGGCACCATGCCCAGGCTGAAGCGCCCGTAGTCATGGCTTTTGTAGTGCAGGATCAAACCCACCATCAGGTACTCCATGGTCAGTTTCGGTGCCTCTGGGTGCGCGCGCATCAGGTCGAGGCTGGCCAATTCGTTGCCATGGGTTTCCAGCAGGTTGGCAAAGGCCACCGGCCGGCCCTGAAAGCGGATCAGGGCAATGCGAAAATGCTGCAGGTACTCAGGGCTGAAGCGGCCCAGCGAGAAGCCTTTTTCGCGCACGTTCTTGCCGCCGAGCCAGGCATCGGAAATGCCCTTGAGCTCGGCCAGTGGCGCTTGGCCGGGTTCGTGGATCTCCAGGCTCAGGCCGTCGCGACCGCCGCGGTTCCAGGTGTAACGCAGGTCCTTCATCTCTTTGCCTTTGGCCTCGATGTCGAAGCGCCGCAGGTCGACCCGCGCTTCCTCGCCAAGCTTGAGCGCGGTCAGGCCGATGTCCATGTAGAACGGCAGGTTCTCCGCACGCACCTGGTAAAAAACCGGGCGCGCGTGATGCAAGTCGCACAGGTCGCGGAACTGCCAGATCATCTCGGCGCGTTCCTGGGCCGGGCCGATCGGATCGTACAAGGCCACCAGGCTGCGACCACGGCGGGCGTACATCAGGAAGGCATTGCCGTTGGGGTGGAACAGCAGCGCCTTGTCCCCGGTCAGTGCCAGGCCGCCGTCGGGTTGGTCGGACGCCAGCAGGATACGGTGAGCCTGTTGCAGCTCCTGTTCATCCGGCAGGTGAATGACCGGGCGTGCGGTACGCAGCAGCCAGGTCAGCGCTACGATCACCAGCAGCACCGCGCTGCCCATGGCGGCGCGCAAGCCGCGTGGTGCGTCAGCGTCGAGGGTGAACTGCCACCACAGTTGGTGGCTGTACGGAACGTCCTGGTAGGCGAACAGCAGCAGCCACACCGAGGCGCCAAGCACGCAGGCGCTGGCCACCAGGTACACCGGGGAGAACGGCAGTTCGAGCAGCCGGCTCGGTCGGTAGAACGAGCGGCGGAACACGGCCAGCAGCGCGGCGGTGAAGGTCAACAGGCAGGCCTCTTCCCAGTCGAAGCCTTTGAGCAGCGACAGCAGCGCGCCGACCAGCAGCAGCACCGTGGTCAGGAGCCACGCCGCCGACAGGCGCCGGCGCAGGCCCTGGGCCAACAGCAGGCACAGTACGCCGATCAGGCTGGCGCCAAAGTGCGAGGCATCGATCAGTCGGTGTGGAACCAGAAAGCCCATGTGTTCCAGGCGCGTGTCGATCTCCGGGGTGGCTCCGGAAAACAGCAGCACCACACCAGAGAGAAACACCAGGATGGCCAGGATCGGTGCAGCCAGCCCCGAAGCGGCCCTGATGGCGTGTTGCGCGAACAGCAGTCGCTTGGCTTCATTGGCCAGCAGCAGCACACAGGCTACCAACAAAGGCAGCACGACGTAGATCAATCGATACAGCAGCAGGGCCGCAGCCAGCGGAGCGGCGCCCAGCTGATCGGCGAACGCGGCCAGCAAGATCGCTTCGAACACGCCAACGCCGCCGGGCACGTGGCTCAGTACCCCGGCAGCCAGGGCCAGCAGGTAGACCAGCACGAAGGCGCCGAAGGGCGGGGCTTGCGGCAGCAGCAGGTAAAGCACGGTGGCGGCTGCGGCAACGTCCAGCGCCGTGATGAGCAGTTGCAGGGCCGCGAGGCGACCATTAGGCAGGCGCAGGGTGCGTCGCCCCAGTTGCACCAGCAAGCTGTCGGCCAACGGTTGTTCGGCCAGGCGCCGGCGATACAGCCCGATCACCAGCATCGCGGTCACCAGCAGGACACCGGCGGCGATCGCGGCCAGCAACGAGGGGGGCAGGCGCAGTGCAGTGGCCGCTGCCGGCAGGTTGCTCAAGGTGGCCACAGCCGCCAGCGGTGGCAACGCGCAGCCCAGGGACAGGCTGGCGAACACGGTCATGCGCGCGACTTCGCTGGCCCCTATCCCCTGGCGGGCGTATAGACGATAACGCACCGAGCCCCCGGACAGCATCGACAAGCCGATCGCATTGCCAATGGCAAAGGCACTGAAGCCGCCCATGATCAAGGTGCGGCCCGGCAGTTTGACGGAGGCGTAACGGCTGGCAGACCACTCGTAGCCCAGCAGGATGACGAACCCGAGTACCGTGGCCATTACTGCACCAAGCAGTGACTGCGCCGGGACTTCCAGCATGGCATCGTGCAGGGCGTAGATGTCCAGTTCGCTCAGCAAGTGCCGGCAGGCGATCAGCGCCAGGGTAAACAACAACAGCGTCACGGCCAGCCCGATGGGCTGACGGTAACGGCTGATGCGTTCCAGCCAAGGCAGGCGTTGGGCAGCAGCGGGCAGCGCCGAAGCTAGCGGCGCTTGGGGTTCTGGAGTCTGGGAAGTCATGAGTTACCTCGTGCCAGGTGCGCGAGGAAGGGGAGAGCGGCGGCCAAGTGGAAATCCCTTTGATAAACGTATCCAGATATTACTCCGGGCAACATGACTTGCAGTCGTCCGAGAGGGTTAAAGATAGTTCATCCTTGAGGCGGCGGCTCAAGCAGGGAAGGTTGCAGGTTTTCAGATGCTTGAATGCAACAAACCCCGCGCTGCTGTTACACAGGCGGGGTTCGTTCTGACGAATATGGTTGCGGGAGCCGGATTTGAACCGACGACCTTCGGGTTATGAGCCCGACGAGCTACCAGGCTGCTCCATCCCGCGTCAGTGGGGCGCATTCTACAGCCATGCGGCGCGTTGTCAATCATTAACCGTTGATTTGCAAAGTTTTACGACAGCGGCGTATAGGCACGTAAAAACAACAAACCCCGCGCTGCTGTTACACAGGCGGGGTTCATTCTGACGAATATGGTTGCGGGAGCCGGATTTGAACCGACGACCTTCGGGTTATGAGCCCGACGAGCTACCAGGCTGCTCCATCCCGCGTCAGTGGGGCGAATTCTACAGCTATATGACGATGTGTCAAACGCTAATCCTTGATTTAGCGAAAGTTTTTACGATTAGCTGTTTTTGAACGCGCAAAGAAAAAGGCCACTGCGCGAACAGTGGCCTTTTCTCGAATCTGGTTGCGGGAGCCGGATTTGAACCGACGACCTTCGGGTTATGAGCCCGACGAGCTACCAGGCTGCTCCATCCCGCGCCTGTGAGATCGAATTCTACGGATTTCTGTACAGGTGTCAAGTACTTATCTACAAAAAGCCCTGACGGTTCAACCGCTTAGCACGGGCGATGGAGCTGTGGGCCAGGCGCGGCGTGGGTTACAGGCCGATTATCAGCGCGGGCTGTAATCCGCGAAGCCGTATGCGCTAATATCTGTATGAATTTACAGTACTGACGGTCGTTCATGTCCTTGCGCAAAATCATCCACATTGACTGTGACTGCTTTTACGCCGCCATCGAGATGCGCGATGATCCGCGCCTGGCTGGGCGCCCCATGGCTGTCGGTGGGTCAGCGGACCGTCGTGGGGTCATCGCTACCTGTAATTATGAAGCGCGCGCTTACGGGGTGCGCTCGGCCATGTCGTCACGCCACGCGCTGAAGCTGTGCCCCGACCTTGAGATCGTCAAGCCGCGCTTCGAAGCCTACCGCGAAGCCTCACGCGACATTCACGCGATTTTTCGCGACTACACCGAATTGATCGAGCCGCTGTCGCTGGATGAGGCTTATCTGGATGTCAGCGACAGCCAATGGCACGGCGGCAGTGCGACCCGCATCGCTGAAGATATTCGTCGACGGGTCGCGCGCACTCTGCATATCACCGTCTCGGCCGGCGTGGCGCCGAACAAGTTCCTAGCCAAGATCGCCAGCGACTGGCGCAAGCCCAACGGCATCTTCGTGATCACCCCTGATCAGGTCGAGGCCTTCGTGGCGGCGCTGCCCGTGGCCAAGCTGCATGGTGTCGGCAAGGTCACTGCCGAGAAGCTCAACCGCCTGGGTATCGACACCTGCCTGGACCTGCGCGAATGGTCGCGGCTAGCCCTGGCGCGCGAGTTCGGCACTTTTGGCGAGCGCCTCTGGGGGTTGGCGCGCGGCATCGACGACCGTGCGGTGCACAACGATAGCCGCAGGCAGTCGGTCAGTGTCGAAAATACCTACGACAACGACTTGCCGGATCTGGCCAGCTGCCTTGAGCGCTTGCCCGAGCTGCTGCAGAGCCTTAACACCCGCATCGAACGAATGGACAGCAGCTACAGGCCAGACAAACCGTTCGTCAAGGTCAAGTTCCATGATTTCAGCCAGACCACCCTGGAACAGGCCGGGGCAGGCCGCGACCTGGAAAGCTACCGACAGTTGCTGCGCCAGGCCTTTGCCCGGGGTGGCAAACCGGTGCGTCTGCTGGGCGTCGGGGTAAGGCTGCGCGACCTGCGCGGCGCCCATGAACAGCTGGAGTTGTTTCCCGGCCCATGAAAAAAGGGCCGTGAACGGCCCTTGCATGACGGCATTGCGCGATCGCTATTGCGCGCCTGGATCGGCGACCAGTCGGCCGGTGGCCTTGGTCAATGCGCGCAGGAAGTCCTCTTGCAGCTCTGGATCGTTGCGGGTCAGTTCGATCAAGCTCTGCTCCATCTCACTGGCTTCCTCTTCCAGGCCCAGCTCGGACAAGCGCTTGACCCGGTGCACCCACTGACCGACGTCGTCATCTTCGAGGTCATCGAAGATCAGCTCATGGGCCTCGCGCAACTTGTTGCGCAAGGTTGCACTGACCAGCAGGCTGGCATCGCCGCGCACACCATAGTCTTCATCGACCACCTGCAAGTGCAGGGTGCCGACGTTGTTCAAGTGCTGCTCAGAGAACGGGCTGTCCAGCAGGTTCAGGCGCAATACACCGTTCCTGTCGGTAGTCAGTTCATGGGTTTTCTTGCCCGCTTTGACTTCGACCAGGCGCTCGCTCCAGGGCATGCTGGTGAAGTCCTCGCGCTGGTCTTTCTGGACCTCGCTGATACTTGCCAGGTTCTGCTGGGCACGGCCGTTCGACGCCGCATTCATGAACGGGTTGAGGCCATCAATGCCATAGCTGAGCCAGTCGTGGGTCACGCTCGGGGGCAGATTGCCCAGGGCGAAGACGTTGACCACGTTGGCGCCGATGCCGGCCACCACGGCGATCGCACCCAGCGGTATCTCGTAGATTTCCCGCCAGGGCTGGTAGGGCGTATAGCGGTCGTAGCTGCGGGTGACCTCGTACTCGGTGACTTCGAAGCGCTTCTGCTCATGGATGCGCACACGCCGTTGCGGAAGCTCCATCACCTTCGGCTCGCCGACATCGATCTGCAGGGTATGCTCGAGCAGTTTGCGCTCGACGCGCTCTTCATGGTCGCTGCGCTGGGACATCTGGTTGGCGCAACCGCTGACGAGCAGGGCGCCGCTCAACGCGGCGCCCCCCAGGGTAAAGGTACTTCGCTTGGACATGATCACTCGTGCATTGTTTATCAGCGGCGAACGCGCGCCTGCAGGAAGGTCAGCACCTCGTTGAGCGGCAGCGGCTGGGCGTCCTGCTCGGTGCGATGCTTGTACTCCAGGTTGCCATCGGCCAGGCCGCGGTCGCTGACGACGATGCGGTGCGGAATGCCGATCAGCTCCATGTCGGCAAATTTGATGCCGGGGCTGGTCTTCTTGTCGCGGTCATCGAGCAGCACCTCGAAGCCGGCTGCGGTCAATTCGGCGTACAGCTTGTCGGTCGCCTCGCGAACCACCTCGGTTTCGTAGCGCAGCGGTACCAGGGCGATCTGGAAGGGTGCCAGGGCATCGTTCCAGATGATGCCCTTGTCGTCGTAGCTCTGCTCGATGGCGGCAGCCACCACGCGTGACACGCCAATCCCGTAGCAGCCCATCGACAACACCACTGGCTTGCCGTTTTCGCCCAGTACCTGGCACTTGAGCGCTTCGCTGTACTTGGTGCCGAGCTGGAAGATGTGACCTACCTCGATACCGCGCTTGATGACCAGGGTGCCCTGGCCGTCCGGGCTTGGATCGCCCTCGACGACATTGCGCAGGTCGGCCACCTGTGGCACGGGCAGGTCACGCTCCCAGTTGACGCCAAAGTAGTGCTTGTCGTCGATGTTGGCGCCGATGCCGAAGTCGCTCATCAGGGCGACCGAGCGGTCGATGACGATTTCTAAAGGCAGGTTCAGTGGGCCAAGAGAGCCGGCGCCAGCGCCGATGGCGTCGCGCAGTTCGGCATCGGTGGCCATGACCAGCGGGTCAGCCACCTGTTCCAGCTTGGCAGCCTTGATTTCGTTGAGCTCGTGGTCGCCGCGCACGATCAGGGCGATCAGCTTGCCCTCTTCGGCACCGCGCACGATCAGGGTCTTGACAGTCTTTTCGATCGGCAGGCCGTGGTTTTCGACGAGCTGGGCGATGGTCTTGGCCTGCGGGGTATCGACCAGGCGCAGCTCTTCGGTCGGGGCAGGGCGCACGGTTTCACGCGGTACGGCTTCGGCTTTCTCGATATTGGCGGCGTAATCGGAGCTGTCGCTGAAGATGACGTCGTCTTCGCCCGACTCGGCCAAGACGTGGAATTCGTGGGAATAGCTGCCACCGATGGAGCCGGTGTCGGCTTGCACAGGGCGGAAGTCCAGGCCCAGGCGGGTGAAGATGTTGGTGTATGCCTGGTGCATGCGGTCGTAGGTTTCCTGCAGCGAACCCTGGTCGGCATGGAACGAGTAGGCGTCCTTCATGATGAATTCGCGGCCGCGCATCAAGCCGAAGCGTGGACGGATCTCGTCACGGAATTTGGTCTGGATCTGGTACATGTTGAGCGGCAGCTGTTTATAGCTGGACAGCTCGTTGCGCGCCAGGTCGGTGATGACCTCTTCGTGGGTCGGGCCGACGCAGAAGTCGCGCTGGTGGCGGTCCTTGAGGCGCAGCAGCTCCGGACCGTATTGCTCCCAACGGCCAGATTCCTGCCACAGCTCGGCCGGCTGGATGCTTGGCATCAGCACTTCCAGGGCGCCGGCAGCGTTCATTTCCTCGCGCACAACGTTTTCGACCTTGCGCATCACTCGCAGGCCCATCGGCAGCCAGGTGTACAAGCCGGAGGCCAGCTTGCGGATCATGCCGGCCCGCAGCATGAGCTGATGGCTGATGACCACTGCATCGGCAGGGGTTTCTTTCTGAGTGGCGAGCAAATATTGACTGGTGCGCATGGTTAGCCGTGTCGATTGCCTAAGACATTGAAATAGCCCCGCATTGTACGGGGGCGAAACGAAGGCGTACAGAATGCCCCAGGGCGTGGCTGTTGTCAGCCAAGAAAAAGCCCGGCGTGCATGCCGGGCTGTTTCAGGTGCTTTGCACGGTAAGCCAGGCTTACAGGATGCTCAGCGGGTACTCGACGATCAGGCGCAGCTCGTCCAGCGAGGGCGAACCATAGTAGACACCATCGGAAGAGCGGTAGGTGGCTTGACGCACGCGGAAGCTGAGGTCCTTGGCCGGGCCTTCTTGCAGCACGTACTTGATGTCGATGTCGCGTTCCCATTCCTTGCCGTTGCTGGTGCCAGCGACGTTGGCGTCGGTACCACGCACGTAACGGGTCATGAAGGTCAGGCCGGGGATGCCGAATTCGGCGAAGTTCAGGTCGTAGCGAGCCTGCCAGGATTTCTCGTCTTCGGCGTTGAAGTCCGAACGGGCCACGGAGTTGCCGAGGAATACGGTGCCGCCGCCGTCTACGCCATAGCCATAGTCGCCATCACCGTGTACGCGCTGGTGCACGAGGGTGAAGGTGTGGGCGCCGATGTTCCAGGCAGCCGACAGGCTGAAGGCGGTGTTGTCCAGCTTGTCGCCGTCATACGCTCGGTATTTGGCGCTGCCCTCGCTCTTGGTGTCATAGATGTTGAAGTCGAACACCAGACCTTGTTTCTCGGAAAGCGGTACGGCCCAGTTCACGTTGCCGTAGTACTTGCGCCAGTAGTCTTCTACCTTGGAGTAGTAGAGGCTGGTGCTGAGGCTTTCATTGAAAAGGTAAGTACCACCGACCACGTTGGCTTCGGTCAGACGCAAGCTGTCGCGGAACGTTTGTGCCTGCGCGTTCATCCCGGTGAAGTGACCGGCGTGCAGCGTCAGGTTTTCAATTTCATTGCTGGTGATCAGCGCGCCTTCGGCAACTTCAGGCAGCAAGCGGCTGTCATCGGTGGCGAACACTGGCAGGGCCGTGAACTGGTTGCCGTATTTGAGCACAGTGTTGGAGATGCGCAGTTTAACGGCGCCACCGGCTTCGGAGTAGTCATCCTGCGAGCGACCATCGGAGCCAGTTGGGAACAGGCCGGTGCCAGCGCGGCCTTTACCACTGTCAAGTTTCAGCCCGAGCATGCCGATGGCATCGACGCCGAAGCCTACGGTGCCTTGGGTGAAGCCGGACTCGAAGGTGCCCAGGAAGCCCAGGCCAGTTTCTTCCGAACGGCTTTTGCGATCGCCGGTGATCGGGTCGCGATCGTTGTTCCGAGCATCACGGCTGAAGTACAGCATGCGAGTCTTGACATTCAGCTTGCTGTCTTCGATGAAACCTTTGGATTCGTCCTGGGCCGAGGCGAAGGCCAGTTGCGAGGTCCCTGCCGAAACGGCCAGGGCGATCATGCTCCACTTCATCACGCGCATCGTGATTTGCTCCTTTGGTTTTAGGAAGAGTACCGCTGCGCCCAAGTTATTTAGTTATATGGGTACAGCTCTTTCTTGTTATGTCGGCGGAAGGTATAGCACGCTGACTGTTGTTGGCGATATGGCAAAAATGATCCTTTCGGGAACTTTATGCGCATGCCGCTTACAGGTATTTCCATGTCGCAAATCACGTCCCGGGTTGGCGGGCCGTACAACGCCAGCGCTGTGCTGTTGCCGTCACAATTGTGTAATTACAGTTGCAGGCTAAGCGGACTCCCTGGTGTATCCCATCTCGCTGTTGTTATTTGTCGCGTCATCCTGCCAATGCAGGTGTCGTGCCGACTTCCCGCAAGGAGAATGCAACAAGCGTGCTCAAATCTGTCGGCCATTCATGAAATTTTCACAAATGCTGGCGCAATGCCCGTGAAAACGCCGGAAATAAAGGCTGGGCGTTGTCTGATGGTGTGCCAGGACTCTGCCTATATCGAGCTTATGAAGCTGTCATAAAAGTCAATGTGTTACCGCCGACAGTTGATCCTGAATCGTTACCGTGGGTAGAAGCGTAGTGCGGCCCCTTGGGTAGGCGTCATTTTGGTGCGAAAAGTAGCGCGGTGTTACCGCTGCGGTGCAAATGCCGGCATTGAATGAACTTAAAGCGTGCAGGGCGGCGTTGCCGCATGCCGGCCGGCCTTGGTCGCGGTATCCTAGGCGCATATGTCGAGTGACGGGAGACTCACCGTGTTTGAAATGGATTCGCGTTTGCAACAGGACGCCCTGCTGCTGGGTGACTTTGCGCTGTGTCGGTTGCTGCTTAGCAAAGACGCCAATTTTCCGTGGTTCATCCTGGTGCCAAGGCGCGCAGGCGTCAGCGAGCTGTTCGACCTCAGCGAGCAGGATCAGGCGCAGCTATGGAAAGAAACCACCTACCTGGCTGAGGCACTGAGTATCGAGTTTGCCGCGGACAAGATGAACGTCGCCACGCTGGGCAACATGGTCAGCCAGCTGCATATGCATGTCATCGTCCGGCACCAGGGCGATGCTGCCTGGCCTGCGCCGGTGTGGGGCAGGGTGCCGGCGACAGCCTATACGGCCGAGCAGGTGCAAGGCATTCGCCAGCGGCTGCGCACGCGGTTGACCCACGACTTTCAGGAGGCCTGAGATGTCGGCAGATAGGCGTATCATCGAGTTGGAAACTCGCCAGGCCTTCCAGGACGACACCATTCAGGCACTGAACGATGTGGTTGTCGAGCAGGGGCGGGTGATCGAGCGTCTGCAGTTGCAGATGGCCGAGCTGATCAAACGTTACGAAGAAATGGTCGGGCAGTACGGCAATGAAGGCGAAGAGGCGCCGCCGCCGCATTATTGAGACAAGATTCGCCCCGCCGTTGCAGCGGGGCGACCCGTTCAGCGGCGGTTGACGGCAACCACATCCTCGGCCTGCAGGCCTTTGTCCCGGTGCATCACCGAGAACTCCACGCGCTGGCCCTCGACCAGTATGCGGTGGCCTTCGCCTCGAATCGCGCGAAAGTGCACGAAGATATCATCGCCCGAGTCGCGGGAAATGAAGCCGAAGCCTTTGGAGGTGTTGAACCACTTCACGGTACCGGTATCGCGTTTGCCTGCTTCCCCGGGGATGCCCTGACTGGCGCGCGCTTTCTTGCCACTGCGGGCGAAGCTGGCCAGCAGGTGCAGGGCCACGGCCAGCGCGGCGCAGACCAGTGCCGCCAGGTTGCCCATTTCCGGGCGTGCCAGCAGTGTCAGGGTTTGCAGCACGACGGCGACGACCAGCAAAGCGCAGGCCAGGTACTGCAGCTGTTGCCGCGCGCCGCGGTAATACAGCGGCACGACCGGGGCCAGCAGCAGGTTGAGCAGGCCGAGCAAGGCCAGGTAGACCGCGTCAGGTTGCTGCAGGAAGGGTGAAGCATCGGTTTTCAGGCTGGGCATGAACGACAGCAGCAAAGCCGCAACGCCCGTCACCAGGTGGACGATCTTGAACATGGGTTGGCTCACAGTTGATAAGGCCGATCACAGGAAGAGCTGGCGGCACGGTGCGCATGAGGTGTAGAGCGCGAACACGGCAAAGCCAGCCTATGCACCCGGCAATAGCAGTCCGCACGGGTGGCACGGTGCCTATTTAACCGCAAACCCCGGGGCTTCTCAAACCGCAGGCGCTCGATGCCGATGACCTGCGTCAGGCGATGGGCATACCGCAGCAACTGTTGATACAGTGTGCAAGACCTGTTTGATCATCAGTCCTTCAGCCAAAAGGAGCACTTCATGGCAATCGATATCGGTATCAGTGAAGAAGATCGCAAGTCCATCGTCGATGGGCTGTCCCGCCTGTTGTCAGACACCTACGTGCTGTACCTGAAAACCCATAACTTCCATTGGAATGTCACCGGGCCGTCGTTCCGAACCCTGCACTTGATGTTCGAGGAGCAGTACAACGAGCTGGCGCTGGCGGTCGACTCGATTGCCGAACGCATTCGGGCGCTGGGCTTCCCGGCACCGGGTTCCTATGCCTTCTATGCCCGTCATTCCTCGATCGAGGAGGAAGAGGGCGTGCCAGCGGCCGACGAGATGATCCGCCAGCTGGTCCAGGGCCAAGAGGCTGTGGTCCGCACCGCCCGGAGTATTTTCCCGGTGGTGGACAAGGTCAGCGACGAGCCGACGGCCGACTTGCTGACCCAGCGTATGCAGGTGCACGAAAAGACCGCGTGGATGCTGCGGGTTCTGCTCGACGGTAAATGATCGGCAATGCCCAGTGGCCCACCCGGACGCCCGGCTGAAGCTTTCAGCCGGGCGTTTTCATTTGTGCAGGAAGGCTTTGCCGCTGCTTCCAATGCGTCGGTCAGCGCTTCATGAACGCTCGGTTTATTGAGCTGATGAGGTGCGTGATGCAAGCAGTCAAGCGTGCGACGGCGCTGGGGCGCTGGCCTGGCAAGCAATGCATCGACCCGTTTCGGGCCGATTTCGATATGCAGCAGATTCAACCGGTGTCGCGCTCGGTTCGGTTGAACGGTTTTTCCACTTGCCTGCGGCTTGAGGCGGTGTATTGGGGTATCCTCGAGCAAATCGCAGCCGCCAATCGCTGTTCGGTGAGTGCGGTATTGTCCTACGTCGATCGCGAAGTGCACCTGCGCCAGGGCGGGGTGCGCAACTTCAGCGGGCTGATCCGGGTGATCTGTGTCGCCTGGCTGCTCGATCCGCCCGCAGCACGCTGATCGCCCCGTGTGCTGCGCAGTGCTGGTTAACCATATATAATCGCGCTTTTTGCTGCCCAGGCAGCCTGCGTTGTGGTTGACGAGAGACGTTCATGCCCCTTTATGACTACCAATGTGCTTCCTGCGATCACCGGCTGGAGGCATTGCAGAAGATCAGCGCCGCGCCGCTGATCGATTGCCCGGCTTGCCAAGCGCCGGCATTGAAGAAACTGTTGTCGGTCCCAGGCTTTCGCCTCAGCGGCACGGGCTGGTACGAAACCGACTTCAAGACCGGGGCAAAAAAGAACCTGGCAGGCGGCGACAAGGCCGACTGAGTTGAATTGCAGTAGCCGGGTCTTGCAGTATTAGCCCTCTGGGCGGTCAAGGCCTCCATCGAATACACGAATCACGAGAAGCGAAACCACCATCATGATGCGCAGCCATTATTGCGGCCAACTGAACGAGAGCCTGGACGGCCAGGAAGTCACCCTATGCGGCTGGGTCCATCGTCGCCGCGACCACGGCGGGGTGATCTTCCTCGACATCCGTGACCGCGAAGGCATGGCCCAGGTCGTGTTCGATCCCGATCGCGCTGAAACCTTCGCTGCCGCCGACCGCGTGCGCAGCGAGTACGTCGTGCAGATCACCGGCAAGGTTCGCAGGCGTCCGGACGGCGCGGTGAACGCCAACATGGCGTCCGGTGCCATCGAGATCCTCGGCTATCAGCTCAATGTGCTCAACGAAGCGGAAACGCCACCGTTCCCGCTCAACGAATACTCCGACGTCGGCGAGGAAACCCGCCTGCGCTACCGTTTCATCGATCTGCGTCGCCCGGAAATGGCCGACAAGCTGCGCCTGCGCTCGCGCATCACCAGCAGCATCCGCCGCTTCCTCGACGAAAACGGCTTCCTCGACGTGGAAACGCCGATCCTTACCCGTGCCACGCCTGAAGGCGCGCGTGACTACCTAGTGCCAAGCCGCACCCACGCCGGCAGCTTCTTCGCCTTGCCGCAGTCGCCACAGCTGTTCAAGCAGCTGCTGATGGTCGCCGGTTTCGACCGCTACTACCAGATCGCCAAGTGCTTCCGCGACGAAGACCTGCGTGCTGACCGCCAGCCCGAATTCACCCAGATCGACATCGAGACCAGCTTCCTCGACGAAGCCGAGATCATGGGCCTGACCGAAGGCATGATCCGCAAGCTGTTCAAGGAAGTGCTGGACCTGGAATTCGGCGAATTCCCGCACATGACCTTCGAAGAAGCCATGCGCCGTTACGGCTCCGACAAGCCTGACCTGCGCAACCCGCTGGAACTGGTCGACGTTGCCGACCAGCTCAAGGACGTCGACTTCAAGGTCTTTGCCGGCCCGGCCAACGATCCCAAGTGCCGCGTCACCGCGCTGCGCCTGCCAGGCGGCGCCAGCATGCCGCGCAGCAAGATCGACGAGTACACCAAATTCGTCGGTATCTATGGCGCCCGTGGCCTGGCCTACATCAAGGTCAACGAGCGTGCCAAGGGCGTCGAGGGTCTGCAGTCGCCGATCGTCAAGAACATCCCTGAAGCCAACCTCAACACCATCCTTGACCGCGTGGGCGCCGTGGACGGTGACATCGTGTTCTTCGGTGCCGACAAGTTCAAGGTCGTCAGCGAGGCGCTGGGCGCTCTGCGTATCCGCCTGGGTCACGACTTCGAGCTGCTGACCTGCGAGTGGGCACCGATGTGGGTCGTCGACTTCCCGATGTTCGAAGAAAGCGAAGACGGCAGTTTCAGCGCGCTGCACCACCCGTTCACCGCACCCAAGTGCACGCCGCAGGAGCTTGAGGCCAGCCCGGCCACTGCCCTGTCGCGCGCTTACGACATGGTGCTCAACGGTACCGAACTCGGTGGTGGCTCGATCCGTATCCACCGCAAAGAGATGCAGCAAGCAGTATTCCGTCTGCTGGGCATCGAGGCAGAGGAACAGGAAGAGAAATTCGGCTTCCTGCTCGACGCCCTGAAGTTCGGTGCGCCACCGCACGGTGGTCTGGCCTTCGGCCTGGACCGTCTGGTCATGTTGATGACCGGCGCCCAGTCGATCCGCGAAGTGATCGCCTTCCCGAAAACCCAGAGCGCTGCCGACGTGATGACCCAGGCCCCAGGTCAGGTCGACGCCAAGGCCCTGCGCGAGCTGCACATCCGACTGCGCGAGCAGACCAAGGTCGAGTAATCGGCTGCGGGCGCATCCGCCGGGTGCGTCTCGGCGCTACGGCGCAGTCTTCCCACGTTCCGCCCTTCGGGGCGGAACCTGTTTCTGTTGCAAGAATTTGGAGTCGTTATGGCTGGTCATTCCAAGTGGGCGAACATCAAGCACCGCAAAGAGCGCCAGGATGCCAAGAGAGGCAAGATCTTCACCAAGTGGATCCGTGAACTGACCGTCGCCGCCAAGCAGGGCGGCGCCGATCCTGCCTCCAACCCGCGGCTGCGCCTGGCGCTGGACAAGGCCCTGGGCGCCAACATGAGCCGCGACATCATCGACCGCGCCGTGGCCCGGGGCGCGGGGACCAACGAGAGCGACAACGTCGAGGAGCTCAGCTACGAAGGCTACGGTCCGGGGGGCGTAGCGATCATGGTCGAAGCCATGACCGATAACCGCAACCGTACTGCCGCCGCCGTGCGTCATGCCTTCTCCAAATGCGGTGGTAATCTGGGTACCGATGGCTCGGTTGCCTACCTGTTCGAGCGCAAGGGTCAGATCAGTTTTGCCCCAGGCGTCGACGAAGATGCGCTGATGGAAGCTGCGATGGAGGCCGATGCCGACGACGTGGTGGGCAACGACGATGGCTCGTTCGAGGTGTTCACCTCGTTCAACAGCTTTTATGCCGTGCGCAATGCGCTGGAGGAGGCAGGTTTCAAGGCCGCCGACGCAGAGATCGTCATGCAGCCGACCACCAGTGCCGAGCTTGATCAGGACGGTGCTGAAAAGGTGCTCAAGCTGATCGACATGCTGGAAGACCTGGACGATGTGCAAAACGTCTACTCCAATGCTCAGATCAGCGACGAAATCATGGAACAACTCGGCTAAGGTCGCTCCAGGCCAGTGCTTATTGAATAAACAGGCCTTATGACTCTGATTCTTGGTATCGACCCCGGCTCGCGCATCACCGGCTACGGCGTTGTTCGCCAATCCGCCCGCGGCTGCGAGTACGTGGCGTCGGGTTGCATCCGCACCGGCAGCGGCGAGCTGCACGAACGCCTGCAGATCGTCTTTCGCGGGGTTGCAGAAATAATCGCCCAGCATGGCCCGGTCACCATGGGTATCGAGCGGGTGTTCATGGCGCGCAACGCCGATTCTGCGCTCAAGCTTGGCCAGGCGCGCGGGGCGGCCATCGTCGCCGCTGCCGAGGCGGGGCTCGAGATCGCCGAATACAGTGCCAGCCAGGTCAAGCAGGCCGTTGCAGGCAGTGGTGGAGCCAATAAGGAACAGGTCATGCTGATGGTCATGCACTTGCTCAAGTTGACCCAGAAGCCCCAGATCGATGCTTCCGATGCCCTGGCCATCGCCCTGTGCCATGCCCATACCCGCTCCAGTCTGGTGCCCCATGGCTTGTCCACGGCGCGGCGGCGCGGCGGGCGCTTGCGTCTTTGAGCGCTTCATGCGCTGATACATATTTTGTCCGGGGGAACCGTTCACCGGGCGCATTTGCTGATAGGGTTGAGCGGTCTTCGACCGGCTCCCCGAGAGGAAGGAACGGAACGTGATTGGACGTTTGCGCGGCACCCTGGCGGAAAAACAGCCGCCGCACCTGATTATCGATGTCAACGGCGTCGGCTATGAGCTGGAAGTGCCGATGACCACGCTGTATCGGCTGCCGAAAGTCGGTGAGCCGGTGACGGTGCATACCCATCTGGTGGTGCGCGAAGATGCCCATCTGCTGTACGGCTTCGCCGAAAAACGCGAGCGTGAGCTGTTTCGCGAGCTGATCCGGCTCAATGGCGTGGGGCCGAAACTGGCGCTGGCGCTGATGTCGGGCCTTGAGGTCGACGAACTGGTGCGTTGCGTACAGGCCCAGGACACTTCTGCGCTGGTGCGAGTGCCAGGCGTGGGCAAGAAGACTGCCGAGCGTCTGCTGGTCGAGCTCAAAGACCGCTTCAAGGCCTGGGAAACGTCTCCTGCGATGTTCACGCTCGTGTCCGACGGCCCGCTGCCGGCGGCCAGCGAATCCACGGCCGAGGCCGACGCGGTCAGCGCCCTGGTCTCGCTAGGCTACAAGCCGCAAGAGGCCAGCAAGGCCATCGCCGCGATCAAGGACAAGGCCGGCCTGAGCAGCGAAGAGCTGATTCGCCGCAGCCTTAAAGGGATGATTTCCAAGTGATCGAAGCCGACCGCCTGATCGCCGCCAGCGGCCGCGACCGCGAAGAAGTGCAAGACCGCGCGATCCGCCCGCTGCGCCTTGACGAATACATTGGTCAGCCGGTGGTGCGCGAACAGATGGCGCTGTTCATCCAGGCTGCGCGAGGGCGTGGCGAGTCGCTCGACCATACGCTGATCTTCGGGCCGCCGGGCCTGGGCAAGACCACCTTGGCCAACATCATCGCCCAGGAAATGGGCGTGTCGGTCAAGAGTACCTCAGGGCCGATCCTCGAGCGTCCGGGCGATCTGGCCGCGATGCTGACCAACCTCGAGCCGCACGACGTGCTGTTCATCGATGAGATCCATCGCCTGTCACCGGTCGTCGAAGAGGTACTCTACCCGGCGATGGAAGACTTCCAGCTCGACATCATGATCGGCGAAGGCCCCGCTGCGCGCTCGATCAAGCTCGATCTGCCGCCATTCACCCTGGTCGGTGCCACCACGCGTGCCGGCATGCTTACCAATCCACTGCGCGACCGCTTCGGTATCGTGCAGCGCCTGGAGTTCTACAGCGACAAGGACCTGGCCACCATCGTCAGCCGCTCGGCCAACATCCTCGGCCTTGCCATCGAGGACCAGGGTGCCTACGAAATCGCCCGCCGCGCCCGCGGCACGCCACGCATCGCCAACCGGCTGCTGCGCCGCGTACGCGACTACGCCGAGGTGCGCGGCAAGGGCCAGATCACCAAGGCCGTGGCGGACATGGCGCTGAACCTGCTGGACGTCGACGAGCGCGGCTTCGATCACTCCGACCGGCGCCTGCTGCTGACCATGATCGAGAAGTTCGACGGTGGTCCGGTCGGTGTCGACAACCTGGCCGCAGCCATCAGCGAAGAGCGTCACACCATCGAGGACGTCCTCGAGCCGTACCTGATTCAACAGGGCTACATCATGCGTACGCCTCGCGGGCGTGTGGTCACCCGTCACGCCTACCTGCATTTCGGCCTCAACGTGCCGGGGAGCCTGGGCGGCGCTAGCGAATTTTCCGATCCAGGCGATGAATGACAGATCGAAATGGGCTTTTCGTGGTCCTACCGCTGGCATGCAGACAGTGCGCTGGCATAACGGCATTAATGTAGCAAAAACAGTTGCCGAGGCGGATTGGCAAGCTGAGGAGTAAGCACTAGAGTATGCGCGCGCAAAATGCCCTGGAACCGTTTGCACACCGTTGTCGCGTCTATTACGAAGATACCGATGCTGGCGGCGTGGTGTACTACGTCAATTACTTGAAATTCATGGAGCGCGCGCGTACCGAACGCTTGCGGCACCTGGGCTTTTCCCAGTCGCAACTGGCCGAGGACAACCTGCTGTTCGTGGTCCATTCCAGCGAGGCGCGCTACCACGCGCCGGCCCGCCTGGACGACGCGCTGCGGGTCACCGCGCACGTAATTGAACTCAATCGCGCCAGCCTGCGCTTCGTGCAGCAGGTCTGGCGAGAACAGGATGACACGCTGCTCTGCGAAGGGCAGTTTCTGGTGGCTGCCGTGCGCGCCGATACTTTCAAACCCCGAGCCATACCTCCCCAGCTGCGCGACGCCTTTGCGGCAGACGGCTCGGGTACTCAATCGATTGCAGGAGAATAAGCGTGGAAGCTAACGTCGTCGACCATACCTCCATGTGGAGTCTGGTCAGCAATGCCAGCGTGGTGGTGCAGCTGGTTATGCTGACCCTGGTGGCCGCCTCGGTCACTTCATGGATCATGATTTTTCAGCGCAGCACCATGCTGCGCGCCGGTCGTCGTGCGCTGGATGCCTTCGAGGAACGCTTCTGGTCGGGTATCGACCTGTCCAAGCTGTACCGTCAGGCAGGCAGCAACCCAGACCCGGACTCCGGGGTAGAGCAGGTATTCCGCGCAGGTTTCAAGGAATTCTCGCGTCTGCGTCAGCAGCCGGGCGTGGATCCCGATGCGGTAATGGAAGGCGTAGGTCGGGCCATGCGCGTGGCCATCTCGCGTGAAGAAGAAAAACTCGAGCAGAGCCTGCCGTTCCTGGCTACCGTGGGTTCGACCAGCCCCTACATCGGCCTGTTCGGTACCGTGTGGGGCATCATGAACTCCTTCCGTGGCCTGGCCAGCGCCCAGCAAGCGACCCTGGCCACCGTGGCCCCCGGCATCGCCGAGGCGCTGATCGCCACCGCGATCGGCCTGTTCGCGGCCATCCCCGCAGTCATCGCCTACAACCGGTTCGCCGCGCGCAGCGAAGTACTGATCGGTCGTTACTACACCTTCGCCGACGAGTTCCAGGCGATCCTGCACCGCAAAGTGCACACCAGCGAAGAGTAATCAGGTACAAGCCCATGGCCCGAGTTCGCCACAAACGCAAGCCCGTCGCCGAGATGAACGTGGTGCCCTACATCGACGTGATGCTGGTGCTGCTGGTCATCTTCATGGTGACCGCGCCGATGCTCAACCAGGGCGTCAAGGTCGACCTGCCCAAGGTTTCCAGCGAAGCCCTGCCGCAGGACAACAACGTCCAGATCCTCACCATTTCGATCAAGGCCGACAAGACCTACTACTGGAACCTTGGCAGTGAAGTCGACACCGACAAGCAGATGGACAAGGCCATGACCTTGCCCGACATGACCAGCGCGGTGACCAAGATCATTGCTGCCGGTCGTGACCAGGGCAAACAGACCCAGGTCTTCATTCGTGGCGACAAGGCTGTCGACTACGGCGCCGTGATGGGCGCCATGGGCGGGTTGCAGAAGGCCGGTGTCGGTAACGTTGGCCTGATCACCGAGGCGCCCTGATGCAACAGCGAGAGCCATCTGCCTCGGAAAGCTACTTCTGGCCCAGTGTCTGGGCCATTGGCCTGCATGTGCTGGTCTTTGCCATGCTGTTCGTCAGCTTTGCCATGACGCCTGAACTGCCGCCTTCCAAGCCGATCGTTCAGGCTACGTTGTATCAGCTGAAGTCCAAGAGTCAGGCGACGACCCAGACCAACCAGAAGATTGCCGGGGAAGCGAAGAAAACCGCCGCGCGCCAGACCGAAGTCGAACAGCTGGAACAGAAGAAAGTCGAACAGGAGGCCATCAAGGCCGCGGAACAAAAGAAAGCCGACGCCGCTCAAAAGGCCGAACAGGCACGCGAAGCTGCCGAGGCGAAAAAGGCCGAGGAAGCTGCCAAGGCTGCTGAAGCGAAGAAGGCCGCCGAGTCCAAGAAGGCCGAGGAGGCGAAGAAGGCTGCCGAGAAACAGCAGGCCGACATCGCCAAGAAGAAGGCCGAGGAAGAGGCCAAGAAGCAGGCCGAGGAAGAAGCCAAGAAACAGGCAGCCGAAGAGGCCAAGAAAAAGGCCGCTGAAGACGCCAAGAAAAAAGCAGCCGAGGACGCCAAGAAGAAAGCGGCGGCCGAGGAGGCGAAGAAGAAGGCAGCTGAAGAGGCGAAGAAAAAGGCCGCTGCAGATGCCCAGAAGAAAAAGGCGCAGGAAGCTGCACGCAAGTCGGCCGAAGACAAGAAAGCCCAGGCCTTGGCCGAGCTCTTGTCTGACTCCACCGAGCGCCAGCAGGCGCTGGCTGACGAGCAGGGCGACCAGGTGGCCGGCGATTTCGACGACCTGATCCGTATGCGCGCAGCCGAAGGTTGGGCCCGTCCGCCGTCTGCACGTAAAGGCATGACAGTGACGTTGCAGGTGAACATGTTGCCCGACGGCACTATCACCGGTGTTACCGTCACCCGCTCCAGCGGCGACGGTCCGTTTGACAATTCGGCCGTTGCGGCGGTGAAGAACATCGGTCGTCTGACCGAGATGCAGGGTATGAAGCCGAGCGATTTCAACCGATATCGTTCGTTCAAGATGACATTTACACCTGAGGATCTAGCGTTGTGATTAAACTCCTTCGAGGAATGCTGGTCATGCTCTGCTGCGTGGCTGGCATGGCCATGGCAGAGGAAAAGAACATCCTGGTCACCAGCGGCAGCGATCGGGCCACGCCCATCGCCGTAGTGCCGTTCGGTCTGCAGGGTGGCAGCGTGCTGCCGGAAGACATGGCCGACATCATCGGCAACGATCTGCGCAACTCGGGCTACTACTCGCCGATTCCGCGGCAGAACATGATCAGCCAGCCCAGCCAGGGCAGCGAAGTCATCTTCCGCGACTGGAAAGCTTTGGGTGCGCAGTACGTCATGGTCGGCAGCATCGTGCCGTCCGGTGGACGTCTTCAGGTGCAGTACGCCCTGTTCAACGTCGCCACCGAGCAGCAAGTACTGACCGGCAGCGTCGCGGGCAGCGTCGATCAACTGCGCGACATGTCGCACTACATCGCCGACCAGTCGTTCGAAAAGCTCACCGGGATCAAAGGCGCGTTCTCCACGCGCATGCTGTACGTGACCGCCGAACGCTTCTCGACCAACAATACCCGTTACACGCTGCAGCGTTCGGATTATGACGGCGCGCGTGCGGTGACCCTGTTGCAGTCGCGCGAGCCGATCCTGTCGCCCCGCTTCGCACCCGACGGCAAGCGCATCGCCTATGTGTCGTTCGAGCAGAAGCGTCCACGTATCTTCATCCAGCACATCGATACCGGTCGCCGTGAGCAGGTGACCAACTTCGAAGGCCTGAACGGTGCACCAGCCTGGTCGCCGGATGGCTCGCGTCTGGCATTCGTGCTGTCCAAGGATGGCAATCCGGACATCTATGTCATGAACGTCGCCTCGCGCCAGATCAGCCGGGTTACCGCAGGCCCTGGCATCAACACCGAGCCGTTCTGGGGCAAGGATGGCAACACCCTGTACTTCACCTCCGACCGTGGCGGCAAGCCGCAAATCTACAAGCAGTCGGTCAGCGGTGGCAGCGCCGAGCGTGTGACATTCGTGGGTAACTACAATGCCAACCCGAAACTTTCGGCGGACGAAAAGACCCTGGTAATGATTCATCGTCAGCAGGGCTTCACCAACTTCAAAGTGGCGGCGCAAGACTTGCAGCGCGGAAGTGTAAAGATTCTCTCGGAAACAAGTCTTGATGAGTCGCCCACTGTTGCGCCCAACGGCACCATGCTAATCTACGCCACCCGCCAGCAGGGCCGGGGAGTCTTGATGCTCGTGTCGCTTAACGGCCGTGTGAGGCTCCCACTTCCTACCGCTCAAGGCGAAGTCAGAGAACCGTCCTGGTCCCCTTACCTGAACTGATTGCGGCGTAACACGTTTTGCTTAACACACTGGGGTTTCATTAGGAGTTTCACGATGGAAATGCTGAAGTTTGGTAAATTTGCTGCGCTGGCTCTGGCCATGGCCGTAGCTGTAGGTTGCTCCTCCAAAGGCGGTGACAACGCTGGTGAAGGCGCTGTCGATCCTAACGCTGGCTACGGTGCCAACGCTAACACTGGCGCTGTCGACGGCTCCCTGAGCGAAGAAGCCGCCCTGCGCGCAATCACCACCTTCTACTTCGAATACGACAGCTCGGACCTGAAGCCAGAAGCCATGCGCGCTCTGGACGTTCACGCCAAGGACCTGAAAGCCAACGGCAACCGTGTTGTTCTGGAAGGTAACACCGACGAGCGCGGCACCCGCGAGTACAACATGGCTCTGGGTGAGCGTCGTGCGAAAGCCGTTCAGCGCTACCTGGTTCTGCAGGGCGTTTCCCCTGCTCAGCTGGAACTGGTCTCCTACGGCGAAGAGCGTCCAGTTGCCACCGGCAACGACGAGCAGTCCTGGGCTCAGAACCGTCGCGTAGAACTGCGTAAGTAAGTTCCTATGCGTATGTGCCGTCGTGCTGTAACCGTCCTCGCACTCAGCCTGCCGCTTTCGGCGTGGGCTGCGGTTCCTGTAGTTGATGACAACGGGGGTGCCTATGCACCTTCCGGTTATGGCACGAGCGGCGC
Source organism: Pseudomonas sp. SMSB3 (assembly GCF_052041965.1). Taxonomy (NCBI): domain Bacteria; kingdom Pseudomonadati; phylum Pseudomonadota; class Gammaproteobacteria; order Pseudomonadales; family Pseudomonadaceae; genus Pseudomonas; species Pseudomonas sp. SMSB3. The sequence goes on from NZ_JBKGGV010000001.1 coordinate 593,447, forward strand.
CTATGCCGGCGCAGGGGCATCGACCCCTGCCTCGGCACAGGGCCAGCTGTTCATGCAACTGCAACAGATGCAGGATCAAATCTCCCGCCAGCAAGGCATCATCGAAGAGCTGCAAAACGATGTGTCGCGCATGAAGCAGGAAAACCTGGAGCGTTACCAGGACCTTGATCGCCGCATCAACAGTGCCGCCGCGCCTGGCGCGTCGCCTGACAATTCCTCAGCCGGTGGTGCAGCCAATGCCACTGCCGGTGCCGCAGCAGGTGCCGCTGGCGCTGCTGCACAACAACCGGCCGCCAGTAGCGAGCCGGGTGATCCGGCGAAAGAAAAGCTCTACTACGATGCCGCTTTCGACCTGATCAAGCAGAAAGACTTCGATAAGGCCAGCCAGGCATTCACTGCCTTCCTGCGCAAGTACCCTAATAGCCAGTATGCCGGTAATGCTCAATACTGGTTGGGTGAGGTGAACTTGGCCAAGGGTGACTTGCCCGCTGCCAGCCAGGCTTTTGCCCAGGTCAGCCAGAAATATCCGAAGCACAGCAAGGTGCCGGATTCGCTCTACAAGCTGGCTGATGTCGAGCGCCGCATGGGCCATACCGACAAGGTCAAGGGCATTTTGCAGCAAGTCATCACCCAGTATCCTGGCACCTCCGCAGCGCAACTCGCGCAGCGTGATCTGCAGAAGCTTTAAGCTGCACGCGTACGAAAAACCCGCGCCAGTCGCGGGTTTTTTCGTTACAATCGCTGCCCTTTTACAAATACGCTGTAGCGGATAACGCCATGTCGAGTCCGCGACAGTGCCTGACGGAGGCGGACAGCCTGTTTAGCTGTCACGCCCGTGGCGAGCATGCAAGACACATTACGCATCACCGAAGTCTTTTACTCTTTGCAGGGTGAAACACGAACGGCTGGGCTGCCCACGGTTTTCGTGCGCCTGACCGGTTGTCCCCTGCGCTGCCAATACTGCGACAGTGCCTACGCCTTTACCGGCGGCACCCTGCGTACCCTGGATTCACTGCTTGAGCAGGTAGCCGGCTTCAAGCCGCGTTATGTCTGCGTGACGGGCGGCGAGCCGTTGGCCCAGCCCAACGCGGTGCCGCTGTTGCAGCGCCTGTGCGATGCCGGCTACGAAGTGTCGCTGGAAACCAGCGGAGCGCTCGACATTTCCACCACCGACCCGCGCGTCAGTCGCGTGCTGGACCTCAAAACCCCAGGCTCGGAAGAATCGCACCGTAACCGCTATGAGAACATCGAGCTGCTGACCCGTAACGATCAGGTCAAGTTCGTCATTTGTTCCCGTGAAGACTACGACTGGGCGGTGTCCAAGTTGATCCAGTACAACCTGGCCGAGCGGGCTGGCGAAGTTCTTTTTTCGCCCAGCCATCACCAGGTGAGTGCCAGCGACCTGGCCGACTGGATCGTTGCCGACAACCTGCCCGTACGCTTTCAGATGCAGCTGCACAAGCTGCTGTGGAACGACGAACCTGGACGCTGAGGAGCACACAACATGACTGATAAACGTGCGGTAATTCTGCTTTCTGGCGGGCTCGACTCCGCGACCGTGGTGGCGATGGCCAAGGCCGAAGGCTACAGCTGCTACACCATGAGTTTCGACTACGGCCAGCGCCACCGCGCCGAGCTGAACGCAGCGGCACGCGTTGCCCGCGATCTGGGCGTGGTCGAGCACAAGGTCATTGGCCTGAACCTCGACGGTATTGGCGGCTCGGCGTTGACCGACACCAGCATCGATGTACCGGAAACCCCCGGTGAGGGCATTCCCGTCACCTACGTGCCGGCCCGTAACACGGTATTCCTGGCGCTGGCCCTGGGCTGGGCCGAGGTGATCGAGGCCCGTGACATTTTCATTGGCGTCAATGCCGTGGATTACTCCGGTTACCCGGATTGCCGCCCCGAGTTCGTCGAAGCGTTCGAGCGCATGGCCAATCTCGCGACCAAGGCGGGCGTAGAAGGACAGGGCTTTCGCATTCAGGCGCCATTGCAGAACATGAGCAAGGCGCAGATCGTTCAAGCGGGCATGTCCCGGGGCGTTGACTACAGCCTGACCGTTTCGTGCTACCAGGCCGACGATGACGGTCGCGCCTGCGGTAAATGCGACAGCTGCCGCCTGCGTGCTGACGGTTTCAACGCGGCTGGCGTTGCCGACCCGACCCGTTACGCTTGAAAAAAACCTGATGGAGTGTTGATTTCTCGTTAGAAATCAGTATTATACGCGCCATCCAGCGGGTCGTTAGCTCAGTTGGTAGAGCAGTTGGCTTTTAACCAATTGGTCGTAGGTTCGAATCCTACACGACCCACCATACCTTCAAGCGGTTGCCAGCTCAGCGCAGGCAGCCGCTCAACGAAAAAGCCCGCCTATCAGCGGGCTTTTTCGTATCTGCTCGAACAGCTGCCCGGCTAAAGCGCTTGGCGCGTCTCGCGCATCCAGCTGGCTGCACGCTTGTGCACTTTGAGCTGCGGATACACCGCTTGAGGTGTGTGCTGATGGCTTTCGATGAGTTGCACAAAGGCTTCAGGCTCGTTGAGCGGTAGGCTTCTCAGGAAATCGCAGTCAAGGTTCCACCATTGGCTGTCCAGCAGGCGCTGGATGATCTCGGCGCTGTGGCGGTACCTGATGATCTTCGCCGGGTTTCCGCCGACGATCGCATAAGGCGGTACATCCCGCGTCACCAGCGCCCGCGTGGCGATAATGGCGCCTGTGCCCACGGTCACGCCTTCGAGCACGGTCGCCCCATGACCCATCCACACATCGTGGCCGACGCTGGCCCAGCTGACCGGTGGTGTGTAGGACAAAGGTCCATTTTCGTACTGAAAGGGGTGCGTGCTGACCCAGCTGGTGGGATGCGTATGTTTTTCCTGGCCCACCGTGCAGTCCGAGCCAATCGAGCAGAAGCGCCCAATCTTGGCGACCACCGAGAGTGTCGCCCCGCTTCTGATGTAGGTATGTGCACCAATGGAAAGAGAGGGCGACTCGATCCGAATGTGCCCAAGGCTGACGCCCTGTTCGACCGTGACGCTGGCTCGGGAGCTGAAGGTTTCACGCCCGCCCGCTGCCTTGCCGCCCAATTGGCGAAAAGCGTTCTTGAACTGCCTTTCCTTGAATACTGTGAACATGTGGTTGTCCGTCTCCCGAATACCGGCGCTATGTTAGCAGGCCTGCTGGCTGGCTATTCGGCCCATTCGGGGTCGCCAGTGAATACGACGGTGATCCAGCGGTCCGGCCCTTCGCCGCCGACGGCCTCACCAATTTCATTGCGCCACGCGTCCCATTGTTCGATGGTTTTGGCCGGCATGTGCTTGGGCACGATGAAGTACAGCTCGATCTCGCGGGAGCGCCCGACCTTGGCCACATACGCCCGGTATGACTGCAGGCCGTGCTTGGTCACGAAGGCCTGGGCGACGGCATCTACGTGCAGCTTCAAATCGCCAGGTGTCACCAGGAAGATCTCGCCTAGCGCTTGGCGTACGACCGATAGCGGCAGGGGGATGATGACCAGGCATACCAGTGCGAGCACAGTCGGGTCGATGTACGGCGACAGCCATTGCCATTGTGTGCCCTGCACGGCGAAGCCGAAGCCGAAGGCGATGAGCAATGCGGCGGTGATGCTGGCCGACATCACCCAGCCTTTGACATCCATGCGCACGAAATCCGAATTCAACGTGCGATTGGCCCGCGCCTCGACTACCGCAATGGTGGCGCAGGCGATCACCGTGAGCACGGCGTAGACCATGGCGATACCGAACTCCAGGTGCCGACCGCCCTCCAGTACGCTGCTCACCGCATTGATCAGCGCATAGACCGCCACGCCGCTCAGTAGAATCCCGTTCAGGGCCAGTACCATCGGTTCCAGATGCCAGAAACCCATGGTGAAGCGCTCTCGCAGCTTGCGCGAGAGCTGCAGGCTGGTGGCATGCGATGTTATCAGCTTGACCACCACCAGCGACAGGCCACTCATGCTGGCGTCAACCAGCGAGTACACGCCATCGAATACGATGGAGAACGAGCCTGAGGCCAAGCCGAACGCGATGCCGATGACGGCGATGAACAAGGTGACGGCGATCGAAGTGCGCAACAGGCCCTGTTCGCTGGTGAGGTCGAAGAACGATGGGGTGTGCTGGGATTTCATGGAATGAACTCAGTCGAAGCAAGATAACTGTCTGCAGGCTTGCGCGGCTACACGCGAAATTGCGCCATCAACGCCTGCTGCTGGTTGGCCAGGTTGTTCAGCGCCTGGCTGATGCGCGCCGACTCCTCGGCTTGGCCGGAAAGCGATTCGGTGACATCGCGTATGCCCGCCACGTTACGGTTGACCTCTTCGGCGACGGCACTTTGCTCCTCGGCGGCCGAGGCGATCTGCAGGTTCATGTCGCTGATCACGGCAACCGCTTGGCCGATCCGCTCCAGCGCCGGCAATGCCTGCTCCATGCGCGTCGCGCTGGACTGCGCCTGGCGCTGACCTTCATGCATGGCGCCGACCACATCCTGGGTACCTTGTTGCAAACCCTCGATGACCTGGCGGATCTCTTCCACCGAGACCTGGGTCCGCTGCGCCAGGCTGCGTACTTCGTCGGCAACCACGGCGAAGCCACGCCCGGCTTCGCCAGCACGCGCCGCTTCGATCGCGGCATTGAGGGCCAGCAGGTTGGTCTGCTCGGCGATCGCGCGGATCACCTCCAGTACCGAGCCGATCTGCTCGCTGCGTTGTTCCAGGGCACGGGCCTCGTCCATCGCCGTGTCCATGCCGGCGGCCAACTGGTCGATGCTCTGGCGCGTAGTGGCGATCAGTTGCAGGCCTTCCTGGCTGGCCTGATCGGCGCCGCGCGCCGCTTGCGCGGCCTGGGCAGCATTGTGGGCGACATCCTGGGCGGTTGCGCTCATTTCGTTGGCAGCGGTGGCGACCTGCTCGATTTCGCGCTGCTGCTGTTGCATGCCGGCGCTGGTCTGGCTGGCGATCAACGCCGATTGGTCGGCTGTGCCACGCGCATCGAGCACGCAGTCCTTGACCTGGGCGATCACCGGTTGCAGCTTGTCGAGGAAGCGATTGAACCAGCCAGTCAGTTGGCCGAGTTCATCTTCGCGGGCGTAATCCAGGCGGCGAGTCAGGTCGCCTTCGCCGCTGGCGATGTCCTTCAGGCGAGCCGCCACGGCGAGGATCGGGCGAGTGACGCCACGCGCGGTCAGCCACACCAGCAACAGGCCAAGCACGGCCGCCGCAATACCGATCAGCAAGCCGGTGAGGTTGGCGCGCTGGCTGTGGGCGTCGAGGCGTTGATTGAGGGCCAGTGCAGGAGCTTGCAGCACGGCCTCTGGCAGCTCCAGCTGCACCTGCCAGGGCGCGGCATCGGGGATGGGGCTGAAGGGGCGTGAGACCCTGAGCATGCCTTCGGCGACCTGTGCGTCCAGCGGCTGACCCAGCTTGCTCGGGTCGCGGCTGTGCCCGGCGAGTAGGCCGGTGGTGCTGACGATGCTGACCTGGCCCTGGCCGTCAAACAGCTCCTGGCGGCTGTCGAGGCTCAGCTGCTGCAGGTTGTCGAGCCCGATATCCAACCCGATCACGCCGATCACCTTGCCGTCTTGCAACAGCGGCAAGGCAATGCTGGTCATCAACACCTGATGCCCGTTGACGTCATCCAGGTAAGGCTCCAGCACACAGGCCTTGGCGGTTTGCTGCGGGCAGGTGAGCCAGCGGTTCTTGGCCAGGCCGTTGCTGCCGGGGGTCGCGTCGCCGAGCATCGACTCGGGCATCGCCTCCAACTCCAGGGTGCCGGGAGTCGATTGCGACCAGTACAGCGAAAACCGCCCACTGTCGTTGCTCGCCTTGGCTTGCTGGCCAATGAACTGCTGATCCTGCTGGTCCAGGGCATCAGGCTCGAACACCAGGTACAAGCCGATCACGTTCGGGTTGCCAGCCAGGCTCGCGCGTGCCTGACGAGTCAGTTCGTCGCGCACATCGCTGCCGCCCCTGGCCTTGAGCACCTGCACCAGGCGAGCGAAGCCGTTGCCGTATTGGTAGGCATCCATGAAATAGCGCTGGATGCGCAAGGTCTGGGTTTCGGCCTGGGCTTGCAGGCGTAGGCGGGCGCTGTGGTCGAGCATCTCGCTGCTGGCCTGGCTGACCAGCACGGCGCTGCGACGCGCCTGGGTCAATGAGGTGACGACCAACAACGCGACAATGGCCAGCAGGCACAGTCCGGCAAGCAGGGTGATCTTCCATTGGATGGAAAGGCGGCGCAGCGGCATCTGGAATTTCCTTTCAAGCAAGACAACGCCCGCGTTCAAGCGCGGGCGTTATCGATGGCCAGTGTCATTCAGCAATATAGTTCGGTGGCGCGACGCGGAACGCCTTGGTCAGCCAGACCAGGTGCAGCAACCCCAGCAATGCCCAGATGCCGCCGAAGATCAGCGAGTGTTCATTGAGGTCGAGCCAGAGCTTGGCGATGATGCAGAAGCCGATGGTCGGCAATACCAGGTACTTGACCTTGTTCGCCAGCCCCTGGCGCTTGCCTTCGCGCATGTAGCAGTGGCTGATCACCGACAGGTTGACGAAGCTGAACGCCACCAAGGCACCGAAGTTGATGATCGAGGTGGCGGTGACCAGGTCGAAGAAGATCGCCGATAGGGCGATCACGCCGACCACGGCGATGTTCACCACCGGCGTCTTGTAGCGTGCGTGCAGGCGGGCGAACACGCCACCGGGGATGACATTGTCGCGGCCCATCACATACAGCAGACGCGACACGCTGGTTTGCGACGCCAGGCCCGAAGCGATGGTGTTGATTACCGTACAGGCGATGAAGATCGACTGGAACAACTTGCCGCCGACATACAGCGCGATTTCCGGCAGCGCCGCTTCCGGATCATGAAAGCGTGCATTGCTGGGGAAGTACGCCTGCATGAAGTACGACACCAGGATGAACACCACGCCGCCAATCAGCGCGGTGAGGAAGATCGCTCGCGGAATGGTCTTGCCAGGGTCCTTGGTTTCTTCCGACAGGCAAGTGACCGCGTCGAACCCCAGGAACGAGAAGCACAGAATCGTCGCGCCGGCAGCCAGCGCGCCAAGCTGCGTGTGCTCATCGCCGAATGGCGTCAGGCTCCACGTGGTGCCCAGCCCCTCGCCATGGCCCAGGCCGCGCACGCACAGGTAGATGAATACCGACATGATCGCCAATTGCACCAGCACGAACAGCAGGTTGAAGTGGGCGACCAAGTTGATGCTGCGCATGTTGATCAGGCTGATCAGGCCAACGAAGCTGGCCACCCAGACCCATGCCGGCACCTCAGGGAACATTGCCGACAGGTACAGCTTGGCCAGCAAGGCGTTGACCATCGGCAGCAACAAGTAGTCGAGCAGTGACGACCAGCCCACCAGAAAGCCGACATGCGGGTTGATGGCCCGTTGCGTGTAGGTATAGGCCGAGCCGGACTGCGGGAAGCGGCGCACCAGGGTGCCGTAGCTCACCGCCGTGAACAGCACGCCGGCCAGGGCCAGCAGGTAGGCGCTGGGCACATGCCCGGAGGTGATGCCAGAGACGATGCCGAAGGTGTCGAACACGGTCATGGGCGTGAGATACGCCAGGCCGATGATCACCACATGCCAGAGGCGCAGGGATTTGCGGAATTGGCCGCTGCCGGGGGCGTTCGAGTCAGGCTGCATGCAAGTGTGGCTCCATGTTGTTCACCGTTGTTGTTAGGAGCGATAGAAGGCGCGTATCAGGCGCCGGCTTCAGGCTGGCAGTGCCTTGGTGAGGAGAGTGAAGCGTGCAGGCAGGGGCATCCGAGCATCATGACGGCGCGACTTTTCTTCTTCGTGGATCGGGCGCTGAGCGAGGTGATGAAAATAAAAAACGATGCATAGGAAGGTGTCAAGTTAAACATGACAAGATGTGTCTGATTCGAAACATTTATCGATTCCGCAAGGCACTTACTCGACCGGGACAGGGGCTTTAGCTGTATTGAGTCGACCTAAATGTCCGTAAAAATTAACGACAGAAATGCAGAGGGATTGTGTAGGACGGTTCCCAAATCTCTGTGCTCGCCTGCGGCGGCCATCACCTCGCCAGGCGTGGGGTGATATTCTTCCCAGCCACGCGCGGCGCCTGCCGCCACCCCGCCCATATGGACATCGTTCGGTTCTATTCATGAAGAAATCAGTAAGCATCCTCGGCGGCTTGGCCGTCGCCATCGCCGTTGCCACCACCGCTGGCGCCTGGTACATCGGCGAACAACTGCCTGCCCAGCTGGACGACGCCATCGGTGCCAGCAATCAGCAGCTGAAAAAAGCGGTCGACAGCTACGGCGGCAGCATGACAGTGGAGCTGGTATCGCTCGACCGGCACTTCTTCAGCAGCACAGCGCGTTATCGGCTCAAGGCCCGGGACATCAACCTTGGATCCGACGAGCTGCTGAGCTTCGCCCTTGGCGTGACCGATCATATCGAGCATGGTCCGTTTCCCTGGTCGCGGGTCAAGGCCTTGAAATTGATGCCGGTGCTGGCCGCCAGTAACAGCGCGCTGGACAAGGATTCGGTCACGGCGCCGTGGTTCGCCGCAGCCGCAGAGCAAGCGCCGATTCGTGCGCACACCAGCCTGGGCTTGACCGGCAACGTCGACAGCTTGATCAGTGTCGCGCCGCTTAAGTACATCCAGGACGACGGCAGCCGCTTCGATTTTTCCGGTATGACCCTGGAGGTCAGTGGTGACGAAGGCGGCAAGCATTCGACATTCCATGGCAGCGCCGATCGCTTCGCGATGAAGCTGGTCGAGACCGATCAGCCTCCTTTGGGCCTCGAGCTGTCTGGCCTGAAGATTGGCGGCAACCTTGCCCAGAGCAAGCATGAGGCTGTTTACGTCGGCAATGTCGATCTGCTCCTGGCCGAAGTCAAGGCGACCCTGGGGCCGCGTCAGCAAGTGCTGCTACTCAAAGGGGTCGAGCAGAGCACCTTGCAGACCCTCGACGGAGCCGACACGGTCGGTGCCCGTGCAGACTACCGGGTCGCCGATATCACTTGGGATGGGCGGGCAGTGGGCAGCGCGCAGATGGGTGTCAGCGTGAAATCCCTCGACGCGCCGGCGCTGCAGTGGCTGTCGCAGTGGTACCAGGCGCATCTGCCTGAGTTCGAGGCGGCCCAGGCTGAAGGCCAGCCGGTGCCGCAGATTCAGATGGACGCGGCGGAGAAAGCCAGATTCCAGCAGGCGCTGCAGCAGTTGCTGGCGGCCAAGCCCAAGCTTGCCATCGAGAACCTGGCATTGCGTACCGCCAACGGCGAGAGCCGCTTCGACCTGTCGATGGATTTCACTGCCCCGACTTCCTTTGACCTGCCGGCCGATCAACTGAGCCAGCAGGTGATCAGCCAGGTGAAGAGCAAGCTGTCGCTGTCCAAGCCGATGATTGGCGATCTGGCGACGCTGCAAGCCTTGCTCGAAGGACAGACCGATGCCCAGGCGATTGCCTCGCAATCGGGCCAGGCTGGTGAGATGGTCGGCCTGATGGCCGTGCAAAGCGGCTTGGCCACCGTGCAAGGCAACGACGTGGTGTCGAGCTTGCACTATGCCAATGGCATGGTCGATTTCAACGGCAAACAAATGACTGTGGAGCAGTTTGCGCTGTTTTTGGGCATGCAGTTCGCCGCGTTGCAGCCGCAGGGTTGAGCGGCTGATAGGCATGCGCCTGTTCGCCACTCAAGCTGATGGCGAACAGGCCGCTCAGCCAGCGCAAAAAGCGCTTTTGAATTGCCGGGATTGTCTGTAGCCTTCGCCATCCGATAATAATCCGCGCCCGCAGAGGCCGTGGCGGCTTGCCGTCCGGCACCCTTAGCCGATCTGTCAGGGCCGGGTGATACACTCGATTCGATGCGCGTGCGCGCCTGCAGGTCCAGCGATCATGACCCAGATTTCCGAACGCCTGTTGGTTCAGGCCCACCTCGATGCCATTCAGCCCAACCCGCTGTCCGCCGAGCAGGAGGCTGAATACCGTGCGGCCATCGCTGCCGAGCTCAACGCCCAGAATGCGGTGCTGGTGGCGCATTATTACTGCGACCCGGTGATCCAGGCGCTGGCTGAAGAAACCGGCGGGTGCGTGTCTGATTCGCTGGAAATGGCGCGCTTCGGCAAGAACCACCCAGCCGAGACGGTGATCGTCGCCGGTGTGCGCTTCATGGGCGAAACCGCGAAGATTCTCACCCCACACAAGCGCGTGCTGATGCCGACCCTCGAGGCAACCTGCTCGCTCGACCTGGGCTGCCCGGTCGAAGCGTTCTCGGCGTTCTGCGACCAGCATCCGGAACGCACCGTGGTGGTGTACGCCAACACCTCGGCGGCGGTGAAGGCGCGCGCCGACTGGGTAGTGACCTCAAGCTGCGCACTGGAAATCGTCGAAAGCCTGATGGACAACGGCGAGACGATCATCTGGGGGCCGGATCAGCACCTGGGTCGCTACATCCAGAAGCAGACCGGCGCCGACATGCTGCTGTGGGATGGTGCCTGCATCGTCCATGAGGAGTTCAAGTCGCGCCAATTGGCCGACATGAAGGCCCTGTACCCGGACGCTGCGATCCTGGTGCACCCTGAATCGCCTGAAGCGGTGATCGCGCTGGCCGACGCGGTGGGCTCCACCAGTCAGCTGATCAAGGCTGCGCAAACCTTGCCGAACAAGACCTTCATCGTCGCCACCGACCGCGGCATCTTCTACAAGATGCAGCAGTTGTGCCCTGACAAGGAATTCGTCGAAGCACCCACGGCCGGTAATGGCGCTGCCTGCCGCAGTTGCGCCCACTGCCCGTGGATGGCGATGAACACCCTGGAGCGGGTGCTCGATTGCCTGCGCAGCGGTAGCAACGAGATCTTCGTCGACCCGGCGCTGGTGCCCAAGGCGCTCAAGCCGTTGAACCGCATGTTGGACTTCACCCAGGCTGCGCGCCTGAAGCTGTCCGGTAACGCTTGAACTGAGCGGGGCCGCAACAGCGGCCCCAGCAGCATCAGCGCCCCATCATGTCCTGCACCATGCGCTTCTGCTCCATGATCTCGCGCTGGCGTTGGTCGATCTGCGAGGCCAGCGGGAAGTTGCTGCCGGCTCGGCGCTTGGCGTAGTCGAGCTGCTGGATCGCCTGATCGAAATCCCCCACCAAGGTGAAGTACTCTGCCCGTGCCCGGTGCAGGCCGATGGTATTGCCTGAGAGGCCACGCACTTCAGCCATGTCATACCAGACGTCCGGATCATCGGGACGGCTCTTGAGCAAGTCGTTGAGGACCTTTTCCGCTTCGGCCGGCTTGTTCTGCTTGACCAGCAGATCGGCGCGCACCTGTTTCAGCGGGTAGTTGCCCGGATACAGCCCCTGCATGCGCTCGGCGCGCTGTTGCGCATCGGCCAGGCGGTTGTTGGTGATGTCCAGGTCGATCTGCGCGAGGTTGTAGGTGATGTCGTTCGGCGCCTTGGCCAGCAGCGGCTTGAGGTTTTCCCGTGCGTCGTTGAGCTGCCCGCCCTTGATCTGCGCCAGGGCCAGGCCGTAGCGTGCGGCATCGAGCTTGGGGTCTTCGTCAAGCTGGGCGCGAAAGCGCTTGGCGGCAAGGCCCGGCGTGCCTTCGTAGGTGAGGGCGACACGGGCGCGGATCAGCTGATAACGCTGGCTGTCCTCGACCCCGCCCTTGGGTGCTTGCTCGGCACGGTTGCGGGTATCGGCGATACGCGATTCGGTCACCGGGTGCGTCAGCAGAAATTCCGGTGGCTTGGCGTCGAAGCGGTACTGGCGCGCCAGCCGCTCGAACATGGTCGGCATGTTGCGCGGGTCGTATCCAGCCTTTTCCAGGTTCTGGATGCCCACACGGTCGGCTTCCTGTTCGTTCTGCCGGGAAAAGCGGCGCTGTTCCTGGATCGCTGCCGCCTGGGTGCCGGCGATCATGCCGATGCCCGCATCGCCAGCTCCGCCTGCGGCCAGCACGATACCGGCCAGCAGCGCCGCCATCATCGGCAGTTGCATGCGTTGCTGGGCTTCGATCCCGCGGGCGAAGTGGCGTTGCGACAAGTGCGCCAGTTCGTGCGCCAGTACCGAGGCATACTCGCCTTCGGTCTGGGCATTGAGGAACAGTCCGCCGTTGACCCCGACGATGCCGCCGGGTGCGGCGAAGGCATTGAGTTCACGGCTGTCGATGAGGATGAATTCAAGACGCCGGTCCTGCAGCTGGCTGGTTTCGGCCAGGCGGTACACCGTGGTCTCGACGTAATCCTTGAGTTGCGGGTCGTTGAGCTGATTGACCTGGCCACGCAGCAGGCTCAGCCAGGCGCGGCCAAGCTGGTGTTCCTGCTGGGGCGAGACGATCGCGGAGCTGGCATCGCCCAGTGACGGCAGGTCGTCGGCGTGGCTGGGCAGGGCCATCAGGCAGGCCAGCGTCAGCAGAGTAGGGCGCAGTAGATTCATGCACAGGCTCACGTCGGTCAAAAAGGCTTACTGTAGCCGGGTCGCGCGATGCCGACCAGTGGCGGTATGCTAGCGGGCTTTTCCCAGACTTTTCGCCTCGCCCGGAGATGCGCCTGATGAGTGACACCCTGACCTGCGACGCCGAACTCGATGCCAAAGGGCTGAACTGCCCGCTGCCGCTGCTCAAGGCCAAGATGGAACTCAACCGCCTGGCCAGCGGCGCGGTCCTGAAGATCGTCGCCACCGACGCAGGTTCGCAACGCGACTTCCGCACGTTCGCCCAGCTGGCAGGTCACACGCTGCTGCACGAGACGGCCGAGGCCGGCACCTATACCTACTGGCTGCGCAAAGCCTGAGTCTGTCCAAGGATCGTCAATGTTCAAAGTGCTTCGCGACTGGATGCAACGCTACTTCTCCGATGAGCAGGCGGTGGTGCTGGCGGTCTTGCTGTTCCTGGCCTTCACGGTCGTGCTTACCCTCGGTGGTATGCTTGCACCGGTGCTCGCGGGCATGGTCCTGGCGTTCCTGATGCAAGGGCTGGTCAATGCGTTGGAGCGCCTGCGGGTACCGACCCGCTTGGCAGTGTTCGTGGTGTTCGCCTTGTTCATGGGGGCACTGGCAGTGTTTCTGCTGGTGCTGGTGCCGCTGCTGTGGCACCAGCTCATCACCCTGTTCAACGAGCTGCCAGGCATGCTCGGCAAGTGGCAGTCGCTGTTGCTGCTGTTGCCCGAGCGCTACCCACACCTGGTGTCGGACGAGCAGGTGCTGCATGCGATCGAATCGGTGCGGGGCGAGATCGGCAAGTTCGGCCAATGGGCGCTGACGTTCTCGCTGTCGAGCCTGCCGCTGCTGGTCAACGCCATGATCTACCTGGTGCTGGTGCCGATCCTGGTGTTCTTCTTTCTCAAGGACCGCGAGTTGATCGGGCGCTGGGTTAGCGGCTACTTGCCGCGCCAACGTACCTTGCTCAATCGGGTGGGCAACGAGATGAACCGGCAGATCGCCAATTACATACGCGGCAAGGGCATCGAGATTCTGATCTGCGGCATCGCGACCTACATCGCCTTCATCACCTTGGGCCTCAACTACGCTGCGTTGCTGGCATTGCTGGTCGGCTTGTCGGTGGTGGTGCCTTATGTCGGCGCTGTGGTGGTGACCGTACCGGTGACACTGATCGCGCTGTTCCAGTGGGGCTGGGGCGATCAGTTCATTTACCTGATGACCGTGTATGCAATCATTCAGGCGCTGGACGGCAACGTGCTGGTCCCGCTGCTGTTCTCCGAAGCGGTGAGCCTGCACCCGGTGGCGATCATCTGCGCGGTTCTGCTATTCGGCGGCCTGTGGGGCTTTTGGGGCATCTTTTTCGCCATTCCGCTGGCGACCCTGATCAAGGCCGTACTGGACGCCTGGCCGCGCCAGGAGCCCAGCGTCTCGCCGCTGCTTTAGCGTGATCAAGGCCGCTCTGGGGGCAAGCTCAAGCCTTGTTGAGGCTTTGCGCAGCCGCCAGCACGGCATCCACATGCCCCGGCACCTTCACTCCACGCCATTCCTGACGCAGTACACCGTCCTTGTCGATCAGGAAGGTGCTGCGGTCAACGCCCAGGTACTCCTTGCCGTACAGCTTCTTCAACTTGATTACATCGAACAGTTGGCACAAGGCTTCGTCCTTGTCGCTGATCAACTCGAAGGTGAAGCCCTGCTTGGCCTTGAAGTTCTCGTGCGACTTGATGCCGTCGCGCGAAATGCCGAAGACCACGGTATTGGCAGCGGCGAAAGCTGGCTGCTGGTCGCGAAAGCCCTGGCCTTGGGTGGTGCAACCCGGGGTGCTGTCCTTGGGGTAGAAGTACAGTACCACCTGCTGGCCCTTGAGCGCGCTCAGGCTGACGGTCTGGCCGTTGGTGGCCTGGGCCTGGAAGTCGGCGACCGGTTGGTCGATTGCTACAGCCATGGTCGGCTCCTTATACGGGATTCTGCGGGCGCCACGGTTCGATCAGGGCGTCGAGGTTCAACGCGTCGGCGAAGTCCAGGAACTGGTCACGCAACCAGCTGATCTGGGTGCCGGCCGGCAGGATGACGGTGAATTGAGCATTGAGCATGCTGCTGCCGGTTTGCGGCGCCAGGTAGGTGTCGCAGGTCATGGCGTCGAGTTCGACGCGGTGGTCGAGGAAGAACTGGCACAGCTCGCTGATGATGTCCGGGCGGTAGGCGGCGCTGACGTAGGCCACGTAGGGCAGGGCCTGGGGGCGGACTTCCTGGTCGGCGCTGCGCACCACATCGAGGGTCAGGCCATGCTTCTTGCCCAGGCCAGGCAGGGTGGCTTCGAGGCGCGCCAGGGCGTCCCAGCTGCCACCGACCTGCAGCACCAGGGCGCTGGTCTCGCCGTGGCGGCTCAGGCGCGAGGTGACCACGGCGCAGCGGTTTTCGAAAGCAGCGCGGCTGAGCACGTTGGCCAGCTCCATCGGGTTTGGACCCAGGGCGCTGATGACAAGGAATTGTTCGCGGACGGTGGGGGTGGACATGCAGCATTCCTAAAGCGATGAGCGGTCGGTGCAGGACAGGCGAAAGCCTCCTGTCGGCAGGGCCCTGGGCTCGCATGCGAGGACGTGGACGCTGGCCGTGGAGCAGGGTCGGCGGCCCGGCGGGCCGTGCTGCACCGATCAAAGGATCAAGGGTAGCGAAATAAGCCGCCGAGGGGAATGCTCCGCCCGCCTGCTTCGCTTGTGCAAGGTCGATGCCCCCAGTACCATTACCGCTCTCTTTTTCCGGCAGGAGCAGTTACATGATTGCGGGCAGTATGGTGGCGTTGGTCACACCCATGGATGCACAAGGGCGTCTTGATTGGGCAAGCCTCGACAAACTTGTAGACTTCCACCTGGAAAACGGCACCCACGCGATCGTCGCTGTTGGCACCACCGGTGAGTCGGCCACGCTGGATGTCGAAGAACACATCCTGGTCATCAAGCACGTGGTCGAGCGTGTCAAGCACAGCAAGAAGCCGATCCCGGTCATCGCCGGCACCGGCGCCAACTCCACTGCCGAAGCCGTGCACCTGACGCAAAACGCCAAGAACGCCGGTGCCGATGCCTGCCTGCTGGTCGTCCCGTACTACAACAAGCCGACCCAGGAAGGCCTGTACCAGCACTTCAAGCACATTGCCGAAGCCGTCGACATTCCGCAGATCCTCTATAACGTGCCGGGCCGCACCTCGTGCGACATGCAGGCCGAGACCGTGATCCGTCTGTCGACCGTGAAGAACATCATCGGTATCAAGGAAGCCACCGGCGACCTGGTCCGTGCCAAGGCCATCCTGGACGGCGTCGACCCAGACTTCATCGTCATGTCCGGCGACGACCCGACCGCCGTCGAGCTGATCCTCATGGGCGGCAAGGGCAATATTTCCGTCACCGCCAACGTCGCCCCGCGCGAAATGGCCGATCTGTGCGAGGCCGCCCTTGCGGGCAATGCCGAGAAGGCCCGCGCGATCAACGACAAACTCATGCCGCTGCACAAAGACCTGTTCTGCGAAGCCAACCCGATCCCTGTGAAATGGGCGTTGGTGGAAATGGGCCTGATGCACAGAGGGATTCGCCTGCCGCTCACCTGGTTGAGCGAAGGGTGCCACGATAAAGTCCGTACTGCCTTGCGCCAGTCCGGCGTACTGGTTTAAGAGGAAGTACACCGCATGAAGCGACTGGCTGGTCTTTCCGCACTCGCCCTGATTATCTCCAGCACCAGTGGGTGTGGCTGGCTGTGGGGCGAAGATGGCTATTTCCGTGACCGCGGCAGCGATTACCTGCAAGCTCACCCGACTGCGCCCATGCAACTGCCGGCCGATGCCAGCAGCGCCAAGCGCCTTGACCCATTGCTGCCGATTCCACGCAACGTCGCCGACGACAGCGCCACTGGCGAGTTCGAAGTGCCGCGCCCGCAGCCGCTGGCGGCCGGCGTCCAGGCCAGCGACTACAGCCTGCAGCGCAGCGGCAACAGCCGCTGGGTCATGGCTCAGCACGCACCGGCCGAAGTCTGGCCGGTAGCGCGTCAGTTCTTCGAGGACAACGGCTTCCGGATCGCCGAAGAGCGTCCGCAGACCGGCGAATTCAACACCACCTGGCAGCGTTTCGATGAGCTCTCGGCCTCGCTGGGCCAGCGCCTGGCGAGCACCGCCAGCAGCGGCGATAGCGAAGTGCGCGTGCGTGTACGCATCGAGCCAGGCGTGCAGCGCAACACCTCCGAGGTGTACATCGTCAGCGTCGAGCGCCCGGCCGGCAGCAGCGCCGACACGGCGTTCCCGGCATCGTCGGTGAACAGCGGTGCCGATGCCCTGCTGGTCGACGAAATGCTCGCCAGCATGAACCGCAGCGCCGAGAAAGGCGGTTCGGTATCGCTGCTGGCCGCGCGCGACTTCGATGCGCCAAGCCGCGTCAGCCTGAGCGAAGACGGCAGCGGTAACCCGGTGCTGTTCCTTGGCGCCGACCTGGACCGCGCCTGGTCTGGCGTAGGCCGTGCCCTGGAGCAGGGTGGCGAGTGGCGCGTCGAGGACATCAACCGCAGCCTTGGCCTTTACTACATCAACCTGTCGGAAAAGCCTGAAGACAAGCACAACGAGCCCGGCTTCTTCGGCCGCATGTTCGGCAGCGAACCGACCAAGGAAGAACGCGAAGCGCGTGCCGAGCGTTACCAGGTGCGCCTGAGCAAGGTCGGCGAGAGCGTGCAGGTCACCGTCGAGAAGAACATCAACACCGTGGCCCCGGCCGATGTCGCCCGCCGCGTGCTGAGCGCCATTCAGGACAACCTGGGTTAAGTGCGTTTCGCAGTACTCGGAAGCGGGAGCCAGGGAAATGGCACGCTGATCGCCAGTGGTGACACTTTCATCCTGGTCGACTGCGGCTTTTCCCTGCGTGAAACCGAACGGCGCCTGGCGCTGCTCGGGGTTTCAGCAGCACAGCTGAGCGCGGTGCTGGTCACCCATGAACATGCCGATCACGTGCATGGGGTGGGGTTGCTGTCACGGCGCTACAATGTACCGGTCTACCTCAGCCAAGGGACCTTGCGCGGCATGCGCAAGCCGGTTGAGGCGGCCGGTTTTCTCGCTTGTGGCGAGCGTTTGCAGCTCGGCAATCTGCAAGTATGCGCCGCGCGTGTCGAGCACGATGCCTTCGAGCCGCTGCAGTACGTGTTCAGCGACGGCCAGCGGCGCTTCGGCATGCTCACCGACCTGGGCTCGTACGATGCGTTGCTGCTGGAGCGCTACCAGGGCCTGGACGCACTGCTGATCGAGGCCAATCACTGCCGTGACCTGCTGGCCCGCGGTCACTACCCGGCCTTCTTGAAACAGCGCGTGGGCGGCATGCGCGGGCATTTGAACAACCACCAGGCCGCGCGCCTGGTACAAGAGCTGGGCTGGAACAACCTGCAGCACCTGGTGCTGGCCCACCTCAGCAGCAAGAACAACCTGCCACACGTGGCCCGCCAGTGCTTCGTCGACACCCTTGGGTGCGACCCGGACTGGCTCCAGGTGGCGAATCAGGAACACGGGCTCGACTGGCGCGAAATCGCCTAGCCCAACACCTCAAGCAAGCGGAGCCCAATCATGGAAAAACGCGACGAACTCTACCGCGGCAAGGCCAAATCGGTTTACCAGACCGACGACGCCGACCGCTTGATCCTGCTGTTCCGTAACGACACTTCGGCGTTCGACGGCAAGCGCATCGAACAGCTCGACCGCAAAGGCATGGTCAACAACAAGTTCAACGCCTTCATCATGCAGAAGCTCGAGGAAGCCGGCGTGCCGACCCAGTTCGACAAGCTGCTGGGCGACAACGAGTGCCTGGTCAAGAAGCTCGACATGATCCCGGTCGAGTGCGTCGTGCGCAACTACGCCGCTGGCAGCCTGGTCAAGCGTTTGGGCGTGGAGGAGGGCATCAAACTGGAGCCGTCCACCTTCGAGCTGTTCCTGAAGAACGACGAGAAGGGCGACCCCTTCATCAACGAATCCCACGTTGTTGCGTTCGGCTGGGGCACCGCCGAGCAGCTGGTCGAGATGAAGAAGCTGTCGCTGAAAGTCAACGAAGTGCTGAGCAAGCTGTTCGACGACGCCGGCCTGCTGCTGGTCGACTTCAAGCTGGAATTCGGCGTGTTCCACGGCCAGATCGTCCTGGGCGATGAATTCAGCCCGGACGGCTGCCGCCTGTGGGACAAGGAAACCCGCAAGAAGATGGACAAGGACCGCTTCCGTCAGGGTCTGGGCGACGTGATCGAAGCCTACGAAGAAGTTGCCAAGCGCCTAGGCGTGCCGCTGTAAGCTGCACGCGCACGCAAGCGCCTGATACCACGCGAGTTTTTTTGAAAAAAGATTTGCCTTTCAGGAAAACGCTGGTATGATGCGCGGCATTGGAGAGATGCCGGAGTGGTCGAACGGGACGGATTCGAAATCCGTTGTACTGGCAACAGTACCTAGGGTTCAAATCCCTATCTCTCCGCCATACATGTAATGCAAAAACCCCTGATTCTTCACAGAGTCAGGGGTTTTTTGTTTGCGCCGACCTCAACGCCTCCCAACTCTGCAGCCGAGCACATTGACTTGCGCTGAGCACTCCAGCGCGATCAACCCTTCGTCGGCGCCCTGAGACAACCCACCACGTTGACCGGTTCCGGGCAATTTGTTTGTGCTGGCATTTCGGTTACAATCAGCGAAACGATTCAGCCTTGTCGGTCAATTCGACAAAAGCCTGAGTCGTTTTCTGGTTCTCTGGCCGCTGAACAATGATCACAACAAGCCCGCGCGCAAGAACACGATACACCTGGGCCAGCCACAGGCCCCACCTCCGTTCTACACACTGGAATTGATCAATGTTCAAGAAAGCTGGCAAGACCTTGCTGGGTCTGGCTGTCGCTGCGAGCTTCATGCAAGCGCACGCCGCAGAAACCAAGAAAGTCGATGTGCTGCTGGTCGGCGGCGGCATCATGAGCTCGACCCTGGCCGTGTGGCTGCATGAGCTGGAGCCAAGCTGGTCGATGGAAATGGTCGAGCGCCTGGACGGCGTCGCCGAGGAAAGCTCCAACGGCTGGAACAACGCCGGTACCGGCCACTCTGCGCTGGCTGAGCTGAACTACACCCCGGAAGACAAAGACGGCAACATCAACATCTCCAAGGCCATCGAAATCAACGAAGCCTTCCAGATCTCCCGTCAGTTCTGGTCGTGGCAGGTTCGTCAGGGCGTGCTGAAGAACCCGCACTCGTTCATCAACACCACCCCGCACATGAGCTTCGTCTGGGGCGATGACAACATCAAGTTCCTCAAGAAGCGCTACGAGGCACTGCAGGCAAGCCCGCTGTTCCGTCCTATGCAGTACTCCGAGGACCACGCGCAGATCGCCAAGTGGGTCCCGCTGATGATGGAAGGCCGTGATCCGAGCCAGAAGCTTGCGGTCACTTGGACGCCGATCGGCACCGACGTCAACTTCGGCGAAATCACCCGTCAGTTCGTTGGCCACCTGCAGACCCAGCAAGGCTTCGACCTGAAGCTGTCGAGCGAAGTCCAGGACATCAGCCGCAACGAAGACGGCTCCTGGCACGTCGAGTACAAGAACCTCAAGGACGGCAGCACGTCGGCGACCGACGCCAAGTTCCTGTTCATCGGTGCAGGTGGTGGTGCGCTGAAGCTGCTGCAGAAGTCCGGCATTCCGGAAGCCAAGGAATACGCAGGCTTCCCGGTGGGTGGCTCGTTCCTGGTGACCGAGAACCCGACCGTTGCCATGCAGCACATGGCCAAAGCCTACGGCATTGCCTCCACGGGTGCACCGCCCATGTCTGTTCCGCACCTGGATACCCGCGTGCTGGACGGCAAGCGCGTGATCCTGTTTGGCCCATTCGCCACCTTCTCGACCAAGTTCCTGAAGAACGGCTCGTACCTGGACCTGCTGAGCAGCACCACGACCCACAACGTGTGGCCGATGACCAAGGTTGGTATCGATCAGTACCCACTGGTCGAGTACCTCGCCGGCCAGCTGATGCTGTCGGATGACGATCGCTTCGAAGCCCTGCGTACCTACTTCCCGAACGCCAAGAAGGAAGACTGGAAACTGTGGCAGGCCGGTCAGCGCGTGCAGATCATCAAGCGCGACGAAGACAAGGGCGGCGTACTGAAGCTGGGTACCGAAGTGGTTGCATCGCAGGACCGCACCATCGCCGGTCTGCTGGGCGCCTCGCCGGGTGCTTCGACTGCGGCGCCGATCATGCTCAACGTGCTGGAAACGGTATTCAAGGAGAAGGTCGCTACCCCTGAGTGGCAGGCCAAGATCAAGGAAATCGTGCCTAGCTACGGCACCAAGCTCAATGACTCGGCAGCGGCCACCCAGAAAGAGTGGAACTACACCGCCGAGGTGCTGCAGCTGGCCAAGCCGCCGGTGATCGATGAAAGCGTCGAAAGCACCGTGGCGCCGAGCCAGGCAGTGGAAAGCAAGCCAGAGAACGACATGGCGCTGTAAGCGGCCAGGGTTGTCACAAAAAAACCACGGGCTGCCCCGTGGTTTTTTTTGGCCGATCGAACGCTGCTACGCCAGGCGCGGTCAATCTTGACTGAGGATGCAGTCCAGCAGGCCAGGAAAACGCTCGGCGAGCATCTGGCTGCGCAGCGAATTCATGTGCGTGGTGCCGACATTGCGGGTGTACACCAGGCCGGCGTCGCGCAACACGCGAAAGTGATGGGACATGCTCGACTTGGGGCGGCCGCCGTCAAGCTCGCCGCAACTGGCCTCGGTCACGCCGGCCAGGTGGCGGACGATACCCAGGCGCACGGGGTCGCTCAGCGCATAGAGCAGGCGTTCAAGGATCAGGTCTTCAGCGTTGGGGTGTGAGTAGGCTCGCATAACGCACATGATAACGAGGGTTTCACTAATTGCCATAGTTCGATTATGATCGAACAATCGTATTCCAACTGATCTGGAGTGACCCATGGCTGCCTTGTTCCAACCGTATACGCTCAAAGACATTACCTTGCGTAACCGCATCGCCATTCCGCCAATGTGCCAGTACTCGGCCGAAGACGGCATGATCAACGACTGGCATCACGTGCACCTGGCCAGCATGGCACGCGGCGGTGCCGGGTTGCTGGTGGTCGAGGCCACTGCCGTGGCACCGGAAGGCCGCATCACCCCCGGCTGCGCGGGGATCTGGAGCGACGCCCATGCCCAGGCTTTCGTGCCCGTGGTGCAGGCGATCAAGGCGGCCGGCTCCGTGCCAGGCATCCAGATCGCCCATGCCGGGCGCAAGGCCAGCGCCAATCGCCCGTGGGAAGGGGATGACCATATCGCCAGCGACGATGCCCGCGGCTGGGAAACCATCGCACCGTCGGCCATCGCCTTTGGTGAGCACCTGCCCAAGGTGCCACGTGCCATGACCCTGGACGACATCGCCCGGGTCAAGCAGGACTTCGTCGATGCGGCGCGTCGCGCACGTGATGCCGGTTTCGAATGGATCGAGCTGCACTTCGCCCACGGTTACCTGGGCCAGAGCTTCTTCTCCGAGCATTCCAACAAGCGCACCGATGCCTATGGTGGCAGCTTCGACAACCGTAGCCGCTTCCTGCTCGAAACCCTGGCGGCGGTGCGCGAGGTCTGGCCGGAAAATCTGCCACTGACCGCGCGTTTCGGCGTGATCGAGTATGACGGCCGTGATGAGCAGACGTTGGAAGAGTCGATCGAGCTGGCGCGTCGTTTCAAGGCCGGCGGCCTGGACCTGCTGAGCGTCAGCGTCGGCTTTACTATCCCGCAAACCAACATCCCATGGGGCCCGGCCTTCATGGGGCCGGTCGCCGAGCGCGTGCGCCGCGAGGCGGGCTTGCCGGTAACCTCGGCCTGGGGCTTTGGTACGCCGCAGCTGGCCGAGCAAGCGCTGCAAGCCAATCAGCTCGATCTGGTCTCGGTAGGTCGCGCGCACCTGGCCGATCCACACTGGGCGTACTTCGCCGCCAAGGAACTGGGCGTGGACAAGGCTTCGTGGACCCTGCCGGCGCCGTATGCCCACTGGCTCGAGCGTTACCGCTGATCCAGCCCGACCCGCAGCCGGTCAGTCTCTGCCGAACAGGGCGCGCGCTTCGTCGAAGCACTGTTCGGCGATGGCCGAGCGGGGCTCGCTGCGTCGCAGCAGCAGACCCACCGGGCTGAGGATGCTGGCTTCGGCAATGGGGATGATGCGCATGTGCTCGCTGAGGCCTTCCAGGCCGCATCCCAGCGGCATGATCGCGCAGCACACGCCGGCGTTGATGGCCTGGATCAGCTGGAATGTCGAGTCGCTTTCCAGCACCGCGTTCGGCGCCAGGCCACGGCTGCGCAAGCTCAGATCCAACGACTGGCGGTAGTGCATGCCCTTGCTCAACAAGCCCAGGGGAATATCGCCCAGCGCATCCCAGCGCAGGCTGTCGACGTCGAACTGAAAATGTTGCGTGTCGAACAACAGGCCCATGGTGGTAGTCCCCAGCTCGATCACTTCGAAGAAATTGGCGTTGACCTGGTCCAGGTAGCAGATGCCCAGGTCCAGCTGATTGCGGCTCAGGCCGTCCATGATCTGCTCGGTGCTGTGCGAGCTGAGCTGAAAGTGCAGCTCGGGGTATTTCTCGCGCAGTGGCAACAGCAGGTGCATGGGGTTGAAGCTGGCCAGCGGCACCGTGCCCAGGCGCAGGCTACCGACCACCTGGCCCCGGCAGCTGGCGGCCTCGGCCTGTAGGCCATCGTGAGCGGCCAACAGGGTGCGCGCCCAGGCCAGGATGCGCTCACCGGCTTCGGTGAAACCCTCGAAGCGCTGCCCGCGCTTGACCAGCACCAGGTCCAGTTCATCTTCGAGGTTGCGCAGGCGCATCGACAGGGTCGGTTGGGTGATATGGCACAGCGCTGCGGCCTGGCCGAAGTGGCGGGTTTGGTCGAGGGCGATGAGGAACTTGAGCTGCTTGATGTCCATGGGGGTGCCTGGCGTTCGGTTGTGCAGACCTTAACCCACGTCGGCGATAGATGTCATTGATCGACCGAATCGGCATTTCGATTGGACGCCTGCCAGGCTTGGCTCTAGCGTGACGCGCAGGTCATTCAAGGAGCCCTTGCCGTGCGCGTGCAACCCGACGCAGTCTTCGTACCGCTCAATATTGCTGTACTGACGGTCAGCGATACCCGCAGTTTCGATACCGATACCTCCGGGGCCTTGCTGGCCAGCCGTGCGGTGGACGTCGGCCATCGCCTGGTAGCGCGTGCCCTGCTGAAGGACGATCTGTACAAGATCCGCGCCCAGGTGGCGACCTGGATCGCCGATGACGCCGTACAGGTGGTGCTGATCACCGGCGGCACCGGCTTCACTGCGCGCGATAACACGCCCGAGGCAGTGCAGTGTCTGCTCGAGCGTAGCGTCGATGGCTTCGGTGAGCTGTTTCGCGCGTTGTCGATTCTCGATGTGGGCAGTTCGACCCTGCAAAGCCGGGCACTGGCCGGGATATCCAACGGCACCTTGGTGTGTTGCATGCCCGGTTCCACAGGCGCTTGCCGCACTGCCTGGGAAGGCATCCTGGTCGAGCAACTCGATGCGCGGCACCGGCCGTGTAATTTCGTCAAGCATCTGAAACCGATCCAGGCCTGCCCCAGCCGCGGCTAGTGTTCGCCACGCCGTTCAGCTCAACACGTAATCGACCGGGAGCAAGGCCGGCGGCAGTGGCTCGACCCCCAGCGCCGCCAGCACATCGCGCTCGACGGTGCGCACCAGGGCATCCATTGGCAGGTCATTCTCATCGCGCCCGAACGGATCTTCCAGCTCGTTGCCGATCGCATCGAGCCCGAAGAACGTATAGCTGACCAAGGTCGTGAACAGCGGCGCCAGCCAGCCCAGCGGCTCGGCAAGGGCGAACGGCAGCAGCAGGCAGAAGATATAGATGGTGCGGTGCAGCAGCAGGGTGTAGGGAAACGGCAGCGGCGACCCCTTGATCCGTTCGCAGGTCGCCTGCACTTGCGTCAAGCCGGCCAGGCGCTGCTCCAGCAAGGTATAGCGCCACTCACTGATCTGCCCCTGCTGCGCCAGTTGCGAACACTGGCTACCGATGCTGTCCAGGATGCCATTGCAGACATTGTGCGCGGCCACGGGTGCGGCCTGGCTCAGCCATGCCCGGGTGGCATTCGACTCGCACTCGTTGCGCAGCCGCGCATTCAGGCCATGGGCGAAGGCGCAGAGGCTGCGCAGCAGTTCGGCACGCAACGGCGCATCGGCAATCGCCACGCTTTGGCGAATGAACGAGCGGGTTTCGATGATCAACGTGCCCCATGCCTTGCGACCCTCCCACCAGCGGTCGTAGCAGGCGTTGTTGCGAAAGCTCATGAAGATCGACAGCGACAGCCCCAGCAGGGTGAACGGGGTGGCGCTGACGGGATAGAAGAACGCCGGGAAATGCCGCTCGACCAGCACGATCAACGCGGCCAGCACCGTCACCATCAGGCAGCGCAAGGCGATGCGCTTGATGATCGAGCCCTTGAGGGTGAACAGCACGCGCAACACGTCAGGGCGGGGGTGGACGATCATGGCAATCTCGAAACGGCGCGGTCAGCCGCCGGTCATGTTCATGAAGCGCAGGATCTGCACCTCGCCACCGACCTCGAAGTGATGACGGTAGGGCTTCAAGTGCAGCGAATCGCGGATCGCCTGCTCCAGCCGGGCGCTGTCGCCAGGGTGGGCGCGCAATACCTGCTTGAGGTCCACCGAGTGCTCGTTGCCCAGGCACAGCAACAGCCGGCCCTCGACCGTGAGCCGCACGCGGTTGCAAGTGGCGCAGAAGTTGTGGCTGTGCGGCGAGATGAAGCCTACCCGAGTGCCAGCGGCTTCGGCCAGGCGCCAGTAGCGTGCCGGCCCTTGGGACGACTCGGTCGATTCGACCAGGGTGAAATGCTCGGCCAGGCGCTCACGCACCTCTTCGCTGGAGCAGAACGACTCGCCGCGCTCGTGTTCGTCGATCACCCCCAGCGGCATCTCTTCGATGAAGGTGATATCCAGCTCACGGTCGACGGCAAAACGCACCAGGTCGACCAGCTCATGGTCGTTGCGGCCCTTGAGCACCACGCAGTTGAGCTTGGTGCGCTTGAACCCGGCCTGGCGCGCGGCGTCGATGCCGGCGATCACCTGGGCCAGATCGCCGGTGCGGGTCAGTTGCTTGAAACGCTCGGCATCGAGGCTGTCGAGGCTGATGTTCAGGCGGGTGAGCCCGGCATCGAACAGCGGCTGGGCCAGGCGCCCGAGCTGTGAGCCATTGCTGGTCATGCACAGCTCGCGCAACCCGGGCAGGGCGGCGATGCGCCCGCACAGATCGACGATGCCCTGGCGCACCAGTGGTTCGCCGCCGGTCAGGCGAATCTTGCGCGTGCCCAGGGCCACGAAGCGTTCGGCCACCTGGAACAGTTCTTCGAGGCTGAGGATCTGCTGACGCGGCAGGAATTGCATGTCTTCAGCCATGCAGTAGACGCAGCGGAAGTCGCAGCGGTCGGTGACCGACATCCGCAGGTAGTCGATTTTCCGGTTGTAGCCGTCGATCAGGGCCCGACTGTTCTGTTCCACGTAGGCACTCGAAGAAAGGGGGACGATCGGATCAAGCTATAGGGTGTGGCCTACGCCGTCAAATCGCTTTACCTGACTGCCCGATCAATCCCCTCTATCACGGCCTCGCGCCGCCGGTACAAGGGTTTGACCGTATCCAGGCGCCTGTGGTCCAACGCTCATCGAAGGCGCTTATCAAGGTGTAGGGCGTATCGATTGGACGGCTCTACCCGAGGCTCCATAGGCTTTAAAAAAGCACTGCAGTGTGAGGAGTGACCGCATGAGCCAGGACGAACATATCAGGGACTACAAAGGCCCGGCCGCCGGCTGGGGTGCGCTCAAGAGCGTGACCAAGAGCTGGCTGGGCAGCGACAACGCCTTCAAGAACCTGCGCGCCATGCTCAAGACCAATCAGAACGGCGGCTTCGACTGCCCCGGCTGCGCATGGGGCGAGTCGTCGGAAAGCGACATGGTCAAGTTCTGCGAGAACGGCGCCAAGGCGGTCAATTGGGAGGCCACCGGGCGCTCGGTGGATCCGGCATTCTTCGCCAGGTACAGCGTCAGCGCGCTGCGCGAACAGACCGATTACTGGCTTGAGTACCAAGGTCGGCTAACCCATCCGATGCGTTATGACGCAGCGAGCGATCACTACGTCGAAACCACCTGGCAGCAAGCGTTCGAGTTGATCGCCCAGCACCTGCGTGCGCTCGACTCACCTGATCAGGCCGAATTCTACACCTCGGGGCGGGCCAGCAATGAAGCGGCGTTCCTCTATCAGTTGTTCGTGCGCGCCTATGGCACCAACAATTTCCCCGATTGCTCGAACATGTGCCACGAAGCCAGCGGAGTGGCCATGGCGCAGACCCTGGGGGTGGGCAAGGGCACCGTGGTGTATGACGACCTGGCGCTGGCCGATGCCATCTTCGTGATCGGCCAGAACCCTGGCACCAACCACCCGCGCATGCTCGAACCACTTCGCGAAGCGGTCAAGCGCGGCGCCCAGGTGGTGTGTTTCAACCCGCTCAAGGAGCGCGGCCTGGAGCGTTTCCAGCACCCTCAGCACCCGCTGGAAATGCTCAGCAACGGCTCCGAACCGACCTCCAGTGCCTACTTCCGCCCAGCGTTGGGCGGCGATCTTGCTGCCATGCGCGGTATCGCCAAGTATCTGCTGCAGTGGGAACGCGAGGCCCAGGCCAACGGCGAACCTGCGGTGTTCGACCACGCTTTCATCGCCGAGCACACCAGTGGCCTGGACGATTACCTGGCGGCGCTGGATGCCACCTCGTGGGCGCACATCGTCGAACAGTCGGGGCTGACCCTGGCCGAGATCGAGTTGGCGGCGCGCATGTATCGCAAGGCCGAGCGGGTCATCATGTGCTGGGCCATGGGCGTTACCCAACACCGTCATTCGGTGGCGATCGTGCAGGAGATCGTCAACCTGCAGTTGCTGCGTGGCAATGTCGGCAAACCCGGGGCCGGGTTGTCGCCGGTGCGCGGCCACAGCAATGTGCAGGGCGATCGCACCATGGGCATCGATGAAAAGCCCAAGCCGGCGCTGCTCGATGCCCTGGAAAAACGCTTCAAGTTTCGCGTACCGCGTGCCGAGGGGCACAACGCGGTGCTGGCGATCAAGGCCATGGAGCAAGGCTTGGCCAAGGTGTTCATCGCCTTGGGCGGCAACTTCGCCCAAGCCACGCCTGACACGCCACGCACCCATGCGGCGCTGCGTAACTGCGCGCTGACGGTGCAAATCTCCACCAAGCTCAACCGCTCGCACCTGGTCACCGGCCGCGATGCGCTGATACTGCCGTGCCTGGGCCGTACCGAGATCGATCTGCAAGCCGAGGGGCCGCAGGGCGTCACCGTCGAAGACACCTTCAGCATGGTGCACATTTCCAATGGCCAGCTGCGCCCGCGCTCGCCGCACATGCGTTCGGAGCCATGGATCGTTGCCGGCATGGCCAAGGCGGTGCTGGGTAACCAGCCGATCGACTGGGAGTACGCGGTGGCCGACTACGACCGCATCCGCAGCATGATCGCCGATGTCATTCCCGGCTTCGCCGACTTCAACCAGCGCCTGCAACAGCCCGGTGGCTTCCACCTGGGCAACAGCGCCGCCGATCGGCAGTTCCGCACCGCCACCGGCAAAGCTCGGTTCATGCCGCTGACGCTGCCGGACACGCTGATCAATGCCAAGGTGCTGGAGCGCGGCGACAAGCCGGATCTAATCTTGCAGACCATGCGTTCGCACGATCAGTACAACACCACCTTGTATGGGCTCGATGACCGCTATCGTGGCGTGTTCGGCCTGCGTGAGGTGGTGTTCGTGAGCGCAGCCGACATCCGTCGCCTGGGCTTCGAACCTGATGAGCTGGTGGACATCGTGTCGTTGTGGGAAGACGGTATCGAACGGCGCGTCTCAGGCTTTCGTCTGGTCGCCTACGACATTCCGGACGGGCAAGCGGCAGCCTATTACCCGGAAACCAATCCGCTGGTGCCGTTGGAGAGTTATGGCGAAGGGACGTACACGCCGACATCCAAATTCATCGCCATCAAGTTACAGAAAGCCAAAGCCGGCAACCGCATCCAGGCGGTGCAGGCTGGCGATTGAGCCGCAGCGGGGCTGGTCCTGGGTAGTCAATGCCAGCCATGTCCAGCCCCGCTCAGGTTCGATGCACCGGAAACGCCGTGGTGTATTTCATTTGCTCCATGGCGAAACTCGAGGTGATGTTCGATAACCCTTCTGTTCGGGTGATGAGCTTCTTGTAGAAGCGGTCGTAAGCGGCGATGTCAGCGACTACCACCCGCAGCATGTAGTCCCAATCGCCCGACATGCGATAGAACTCCATGACTTCTTCGAATCCGTTGACCGTCGCGGCAAATTGCTCGAGCCACGTGCTGTCGTGGCGCTGGGTTTTCAGCTGGACGAAAACCGTCAGCCCCAGGCCCAGCCTTACGGGGTCCAGTAGGGCCACCCGGCCGATGATGTAGCCGTCTTCTTCGAGGCGTTTGACCCGTTTCCAGCACGGCGTGGTCGAGAGATTCACGGCTTCAGCCAGGTCTTTGAGCGACATTGAGGCATCGCGCTGCAGCAGGGTAAGGATGTGCTGGTCGAAGGTGTCCATCGAGAGGCGAACCGTTTGGAAAAATCTTCTCCGGACTATACCTCTTTTAGAAAACTATTCCTTCATGGCCAGACATTGCCGCCGCGCAGGGTTTATTGCCATAGTGGCAGGCCCAAACCCCGCGCTATCCTGCCCATAGGCCCGCCCATGTCCGACAAGCCGCGTAACTTCGCCACCCGCACCATCCACGCTGGCGAGCAGTTCGGTGTCGCCGATAACGCCATCTTTCCTCCCATCTACACCGCCAGCTCGTATATCAAGCGCAGCCTCGACGATCATCCGGAATATGCCTACAGCCGTGTCGGCAACCCGACCCGACATGCCTACGAGAGCTGCGTGGCTGCGCTGGAGGAGGGGGTCGGCGCAGTCGCCTGTGCCTCGGGGGTCAATGCCACGGCCACGGTGCTGGAGCTGCTGCCCAAGGACGCCCACGTGGTGGTGATGAACGGGGTGTATGGCGGCACGTTTCGTCTCCTCGAGGACTACCGCTCACGGACCTCGGGCCTGACCACCACCTACGTCGACCTCAATGATACCGAGGCCGTGGCGGCAGCGATCACCGCCCAGACCCAATTGATCTGGATCGAATCGCCGACCAATCCCTTGCTGCACCTGGTCGATATCAAGGCAGTGTGCGACTTGGCGCGCGAGCGCGGCATTCTCACCTGTATCGACAACACCTTCTGCTCGCCTTGGAATCAACGCCCGATCACCCTCGGGGTTGACCTGGTGATGCACTCGGCGAGCAAGTACATCGGCGGCCATTCGGACTTGACCGGTGGCGTGGTGGTGGCGGCCAACGAGGCGTTGCTGGCGCGCCTGCGCAAGATCAGCATGGCCGTAGGGGCGATCCAGGGGCCGTTCGATTGCTACCTGGCACTGCGCGGCTTGAAGACCCTGGACGTACGCATGGAACGCCAGTGCGCCAACGCCCTGCACGTGGCGCGTTTTCTCCAAGGCCATCCACAGGTCGAGCAGGTGTTCTATCCGGGGCTCGAAAACCATCCACAGCATGCGCTGTGCCAGCGGCAGATGCGCAGTGGCGGGGCAGTGGTGGCGATGAAGGTCAAAAATGGCGATCGCGCAGCGCTCAACCGCCTGATCGAGGCCCTGCAGATCTTCGTGCTGGCGGATTCGCTGGGCGGGGTCGAGAGCATGATCAACCACTCCTGGAGCATGTCGCACAATTCGCTCAGCGCGCAGCAAAAAAGCGAGATGGGCATCAGCGAAAACCTGCTGCGCCTGTCGGTGGGGCTTGAGGACTACCGCGACCTGATCGACGACCTCGACGGTGCGTTGCGGGCGGCGGCGGGGCAGTGACGGCGACGCTGCGCGCCGTGCGGGCCGGCCGGTGGTCCGGCACGCCCGCACGGCGGATGAATTCAGGGGGGATCAGGCTTTCGGGGGGTGGAGGATCCGTTCGATCTTGTCCTTGATCAGCAAGCGTTCCTTGCGCAGACGGTTGACCGTGTCATCGTTGGTGCCGTTGCCTTCTGCCGCCAGGACCTCTTTGTCCTTGGCGTTGTACTCCTTGTGCAGCGCGTGCAGCGTCTGGTCCTTGTCTATCAGCGCCTGAAAGTTTTCGGCGGTCACGTGCAGGTCAGCGAGTAAATCGTGCGGAACTGGCATTTCTTCACCTCGGTTGGGGTATCGATAAAGGCCTGACCCTGAGGATAGCCCTGTTTGCCCCCGGTTGAAATGCATGCTGTTCTCTGGCGCCGACTGAATGGCAGCTGAATGACCGGTGAAAAATTGTAAACAGCTGCGCTATCACGAATTTGTTAGCGTCTTTTTCACGAAAAATTGATGGCGCGCTTTTTACAGTCTCGCCAACTTGCCCAGGTGCTGATTTGCCTGCGGCGCTAACCTTCATTTTCGACTGCGAATGCCCATGCTCACCTTAAAACCGCTGCGGACCGAATGGGTCACGTTGTTGGCCAGCTTGTACCTGCTACTTGGCCTGAATGTGTTCTTGTGGGAACACCTTGAACAACTGGTTGCGCCCGGCCTGCCGGGGCTTTGGCTGGTCCTGGCATTCGCGGTGATCATGCTGTTCGCGTTCAACTTGGTGTTAACCCTGGTTGCCTTTCGCTATGTATTGAAACCGCTATTGATTGTGCTGTTCATGAGCGGTGCAAGTGCGGCCTATTTCATGAATCAATACGGCGTACTTATCGATGCCGGCATGTTTAGAAACATCGCTGAAACCAATCTGGCGGAAGTACGCGATTTACTCTCATTGAAGTTTGCCGGCTATCTCTTGCTGCTCGGCGTACTGCCTTCGGTGCTGTTATGGCGGGCGCCTATCGCCTACCGATCCTGGCACCGCGAGATCCTCGGCAAGCTGGTGGTCGGCGGCGCCTGTGTGGTTGCCGTGGGTTCGGTGGCCCTGGTCAATTATCAAGGGTTATCGTCGCTGTTTCGCAATCACCACGAACTGCGCTTGATGCTCACGCCGAGCAATATCGTCGGTGCCTCGTTCAGTTATGTCAGTGAGCGGGTCGGCACGGCAGCGCGGCCGTTCCAGTCCTATGGCGAGGATGCCAAGCGCGATGTGGCCTGGCAGAAACATCAGCGCAAGTCCTTGACCGTACTGGTGGTGGGTGAAAGTGCCCGCGCCGATCATTTCGGCGTGCTGGGTTATACCCGCGATACCACGCCGAATCTGGCCAAGGAACAAGGCCTGTTGAGCTTTACCGATGTGCATTCGTGCGGTACCGAAACCGCAGTATCGGTGCCTTGCATGTTTTCCGGCATGCCGCGCAAGGATTACGACCCTCGAGTGGCCAAGAACCGCGAGGGGCTGCTGGATATCTTGCAGCGCGCAGGGCTTGCCGTGCAGTGGCGTGACAACCAATCGGGCTGCAAAGGCACCTGCGACCGCGTGCAGTTCATCGATGTCGGCAAGCTCAAGGACGCGCAATGGTGCGCCAGCGGCGAATGCCATGATGAAATTCTGCTGCAGGGCCTGGATGCATTGATCGACCACCTCGACCAGGACACCGTGCTGGTGCTGCACCAGATGGGCAGCCACGGCCCTGAGTACTACAAGCGCTACCCGGCCGGCAGCGAGCGCTTCACCCCGGTGTGCCGCAGCAATGCGCTGAACCAGTGCAGCGAGGAGCAGATCATCAATGGCTACGACAACACCCTGGCCTACACCGACCAGGTGCTGGCAGGGCTGATCGACACCTTGCGCAGCAAACAGGCCGAGGTCGATACCGCGCTGATCTACCTGTCCGACCACGGCGAATCGCTGGGCGAGTACAACCTGTTCCTGCACGGCACGCCGTACGCCATCGCCCCTGAGCAGCAAAAGCATGTGCCCTTGCTGCTGTGGTTCTCCGACAGCTACAAGGCCGACTTCGCCGTGGACACCGATTGCCTTGGCAAGCTGCGCGATGCGCCGCTGTCTCAGGACAACCTGTTTCACTCCATGCTCGGCCTGCTGCAAGTGCGCAGCGCGGTCTACCAGCCGTCGCTGGACCTGTTCGCCAGCTGCCGGCCGTGGTTGGCTGCCCAGCGCTGAGGCGGTTGATTTCCTACATACAGGGTGCGGGTTTCACCCGCAAGGCCCGCGCCGTATATACTGCGCGCCAACGTTAGCGGGAGAGCCTTGTGGCCATCGACATTCACTGGATCCTAGACGACCAGACCCTGGCCGAGCATTGCCGCAGCTGGCGAGAATTGCCGTTCGTGGCACTCGACACGGAATTCATGCGGGTCGATACCTTCTACCCCAAGGCCGGCCTGATCCAGGTCGGGGACGGGCAGCGGGCTTTCCTGATCGATCCGTTGCGGGTCGGCAACTGGCAGCCATTGGCTGACTTGCTCGAGGACAAGCGCGTGGTCAAGGTGCTGCATGCCTGCAGCGAAGACCTGGAGGTGCTGCTGCGCCTGACCGGCAAGCTGCCGCAGCCGTTGTTCGACACCCAGTTGGCCGCCGGCTATCTGAACCTGGGCTTCTCCATGGGCTATTCGCGTCTGGTCCAGGAGGTGCTCGGGATCGAGCTGCCCAAAGGTGAAACGCGCTCCGACTGGCTGCAACGACCGTTGTCCGACACCCAGGTCAGCTATGCCGCCGAAGATGCCGTGCACTTGGCAGAGCTGTTCGCCGCTCTGCGCCCGCGGCTATCCGAGGACAAATACGCTTGGGTACTCGACGATGGCGCCGAGCTGGTGGCCGCGCTGCGCCGCGAAGTGGAGCCGCAGGCACTGTACCGCGACGTCAAGCTCGCCTGGAAGCTCGGCCGCCAGCAACTGGCCGTGTTGCGCGAGCTGTGTGCCTGGCGCGAACGCGAAGCACGCAGCCGCGACGTGCCGCGCAACCGTATCCTCAAGGAACACTCGCTGTGGCCCATGGCCAAGAGCCAACCCGACAACCTCACGGCGCTGGCCAAGATCGATGAAATGCACCCGCGTACCATTCGCCAGGACGGTGCCACGCTGCTCGAATTGATCAAGCGCGCCGCCAGCCTGCCGCCCGAGCAATGGCCAGAGCCGTTGCCCGAACCGCTGCCGATCGAGGCCGCAGGCGTGCTCAAGCGGCTGCGCGCGATCGGCCAGGCCGAAGGCGAGCGCCTGGGGATCGCCCCCGAACTGATGCTGCGCAAGAAAGCCCTGGAAGCACTGCTCAAGAGCGGCTATCCCAATGGCCCCTATAAACTGCCCGATTCGCTGCGCGGCTGGCGCCGTGAGCGTATGGGCCAGGCCCTGCTGGACGATCTGGCAGGCGCCGGAGACAAGCAATGAAACGTATCTGCTCGATCTACAAGAGCCCGCGCAAGAACGAAATGTACCTCTACGTGCTCAAGTCCGAAGGACTGGAGCGGGTGCCCGAAGCGCTGCTGCCGTTTTTCGGCACGCCGATCCACGCCTTCGACCTGGTGCTGACACCCGAGCGCAAGCTGGCCCGCGAGGATATCGTCAAGGTCCTGGACAACCTCGACAAGCAAGGTTACCACCTGCAGATGCCGCCGCCGGATGACGACTACATCGAGCATCTGCCTGAAGAACTGCTCCGCCGTAACGACCCGGCCTGAGCGTGCGCGTCCTGATCGCCGAGCACGACCACGCTCGCTATTGCCAGCTCCTGCACGAAACCCTGCCCGAGCTGTCTGTGCTCACCAGCGACGACTCTGCCGTGCTGGCCCGCCAGGCGCCGCAATGCGATATCTGGCTTGGGCAGCCAGACCTGCTGGCCAGTCTGCTGCGCCAGGGTCACACGCCGCAGTGGATGCAGTCGACCTGGGCCGGCATCACGCCATTGCTGGCAGCGGGCTTGCCACGCGACTACCGCTTGACCCGCGCCGTGGGCATCTTTGGTCAGGTCATGGCCGAGTACATGCTGACCTACATGCTCGGCCATGAGCGCGAGGTACTGCCGCGCCTGGTCAGCCAGGTCGAACGACGCTGGGACGAGCGCCCCGGGCGCAGCCTGCAAGGGCGCAAGGTACTGATCGTCGGCACCGGCGACATCGGCCAGCGGGTGGCCGAGCTGCTCGTGCCGTTCGGCGTGACGCTGTACGGCATCGCCAGCAGCGCCCGTACCCAGGCACCGTTCGTTGAAGTGGCGGGCCTGGCCGAGCTGTCGCGTCTGGTGGCTGAGGTGGATTATGTGCTCAACCTGCTGCCGGACACCCCAGCGACCCATGATCTCTACGACGCTGCGCTGTTTCAGCGCTTTCAGCCGACGGCGCTGTTCATCAACGCCGGTCGCGGCGCTGCGGTGGTCGATGCCGACCTGGTCGAGGCGCTCAAGCTCGGTCATCTGGCCGGGGCGGTGATCGATGTCTGCCGCCAGGAACCACTGCCACCGCGCCACCCGTTCTGGACCGCCTGGGGCCTGCTGCTGACCGGGCACAGTTCGGCGCCGACCTCGCCGCTGGCGATGGTGCAGTTGTTCGCCGAGAACGTGCGGGCCTACGCGAGCGGGCAAGGCTTGCGCGGCGAAGTGGATTTCCAGCGCGGCTATTGACGGCACCGGCCTGGCCCTGACAAGCGGTCTGGCATTGCCGCAGGCCAGGCTCTAGACTGGCGCCGCCGCGCGCCGTGGCATGAAATTGATAGCAGGAACCTGTGTAATGACCGCTGACAGTGCGCCGTTCTGGCGGCGCAAGACCCTCGAACAACTCAGCCCGCACGAGTGGGAGTCGCTGTGCGACGGCTGCGGCCTGTGCTGCCTGCAGAAACTCGAGGATGAGGACGACAACAGCGTCTATTACACGCGCATCGCCTGCAAACTGCTCGACCTGAACACCTGCCAGTGCAGCGACTATCCCAACCGTTTTGCCCAGGTGCCCGACTGCATTCAGCTCACCCCGGGCAAGGCCGATCAGTTCAAGTGGCTGCCCAGCACCTGCGGCTACCGCCTGGTCAGCGAGGGCAAGGACTTGCCACAGTGGCATCCGCTGGTCTGTGGCGACCGCAAGCAGGTGCATGAACAGCGCATCTCGCAGTCGGGGCGGATGCTCAGCGAGCTCGACGTCGACGAAGACGACTGGGAAGACCACCTGATTTTTCGCGCCAGCTGACCACAGGCTCAGGCGCCTCTGAGGAACAAGGAGTTTCTGTATGCGTTGCCCATTGTGGATGCTCCTCGCTGTTGCCGTGTGCCCGCCGGTGTGGGCGAAGAAGGTCGACCTCGATTACCAGGTCCGCCTGTTGCCCGCCACGGGCCAGGCTGAGGTGCGCTTGACCCTGGCCGAGGGCAGTGCCGTGCGCAGCCTGGACTTCGACCTGGGCAGCGCCGGCCTCTACAGCGGCTTTCACGCCGACGGCCAGTGGCAGCAGCAGGGCGCGCGCGGGGTATGGCGCCCCGCCGCCGGCACGACCCACCTCAGTTACCGGGTCAAGCTGGACCAGCAATTGCGCAGTGGCACCTACACCTCGCGTATCACGCCCCAGTGGGCCTTGTTTCTGGGTGATCAACTGGTGCCCCCGGCCCGCCTCGACCAGCAGGATGGCACCGAGCTGGTCGCGCGCATGAGCGTCGATCTGCCCGAAGGCTGGAAGAGTGTCGAGACGCGCTGGCCGCGCATCGGTAAAGACACGTTTCGCATCGACAATGTATCGCGCCTGTTCGACCGCCCCACCGGTTGGATACTGGCAGGTGAACTGGGCAGCCGCCGCGCGCGCCTGGGTGAAACCGACGTCACTGTGGCAGCGCCGGTGGGGCAGGGCATGCGGCGCATGGACAACCTGACCTTGTTGACCTTCGTCTGGCCGCATCTGCAGGCGGTATTCCCGAGAAACCCAAGCAAACTGCTGCTGGTCGGCGCCCGTGACGGCATGGCCCGTGGGGTAACGGCTGGCGACGGTTCGATCTACCTGCACAGCAGCCGGCCGCTGGTCAGCGAGAGCGGGAGCAGCCCATTGCTGCGCGAACTGGTGCAACTGTTCGCACAGATTCGCGTGCGTGATGACAGCGACTGGCTGGCGCAAAGCCTTACCGAATATTACGCGACCGAGCTGTTGCGCCGCGCTGGCGGCATCAGCGACGACCGCTACGAGGTATGGCAGGCACGGCTGCAGAAGCAAGGCAGCAAGGTGACGCAACTGCGCGCCGAGCATGCCACTGGGGCGCAGACGGCCCGGGCAGTGTTGCTGCTGCAGGCACTGGACAAGGAAATTCGCATTCACACCCAGTCCAAGCGTTCGCTGGACGATGTCACGCGCGCGCTGATGCGCCTGCCGAGCGTGAACACCGAAGAATTCGTGCAGATCAGTGAAAGCGTACTGGAGCGCAGGTCCGAGGTGCTACAGAGCAAAGTCCTGCGCTGACCAGTACGACGCCTGGTGTCTCAGAGGCCCGTCACCGGATCCTTACCAGTCACGGTCACCCCTTCGGTGGCCGCTTGCGCGCTGGATTTGAGCGCCTTCAGGTCGGCGGCGCTGCGTTGAATATCAGTACGCAGGCGTTGGTATTCCTGACGATGGCGCTCCAGCCAGGCCTTGGTCGCGCAGTGGCCCTTGACCCCGCGCACCACGGCCAGGCCACCGACCGCCATTTGCACCAGCCCGATCAGGCCGCCGCGGCGCAGGCCTTTGGTGAACATCAGCGCACCGCCGGCCAACGAGCCGGCACGTTCCAGACCCTGGACATTGTGTTCCTGCGCCGCAGTGGCGCGATGTTTATCGAGCATGGCAAGCCCTCCTTATGGAATGTAAGCAGCTGACCTGCTTGCCGCGATCAGCGTTCACTCCAGTGCACTGGAAGGTCTTGTCGGGTAGCGCGACTACTTGAATTTTGGCCCTGAGCGGGTATTGAGGCCCTTGGCCATACGGTCGTACAGCACCACATTCACCGTGGCGGCAAGGTTCATGCACCCTTCGGTGGGGATATAGATGGTTTCTTCGCACCATCCCCGGACCTCTTCGCTCAGCGAACCGTCTTCAGGGCCAAAGATGTAGATCGCCCGATCCGGGTGGGTGTAGTCAGGCAGCGGCCTTGCGCCGTCCACCAGTTCCACCGCCACTGGCGTGCAGCCCAGTGGGATGATGCGCTGCAGGTCGTCGATGCCGATCAGCGGGATATCGTAGTGCACGCGCTTGGTGTCGGTGACGAAATCGCGCGCCCGTTCATAGCGCTTGCCGGTATAGAACACCGAGCTGACGCCATAGCAACCCGCGGCGCGCATCACCGAACCGACATTTTCGGCCGACTTGGGGTTGAACAGGCCGATGCAGCTGTATCGTTTGTTTGCCACGTACCGGGGCCCTTGGCGAAAAAACCGAGATTATACGGGCTTGCCGGCAGTGGTGGGTGAGCAATCGCGGCTCAGTCTTTCTTCAGCAGCCCAGCGAGCCCGGCAAACGGGTTGTGGGTGGCCTTGGCGATGCTTGGGGTGATGGTCGAGCCTTCACTGAAATACTGCTGGTCGGTGTAGCGCGAGTGCTCGTTGTCGTGGCAGTACAGGCACAGCAGCTCCCAATTGGAGCCGTCCTGCGGGTTGTTGTCGTGATTGTGGTCACGGTGGTGCACGGTCAGCTCGCTCAGGCGCTTGCCGGCGAATTCGCGGGCGCAGCGGCCGCAGACGTGCGGGTACATCTTCAGGGCCTTGTCGCGGTAGCCCATCTCTTTGTCGCGCTTGGCGTCGGCGAGGATGCGGTCGAGGCGGGCAGTGGCCGCGGCGGAGGAAGACGAACTCATGGTGTTTCCTTTGTTCTGATCAGGCAGGTGACGGTTATGCCATCGAGTCTAGCGCGCTTGCAGGGGCAGCGGACAGGCGCAAAGACGAATATCGGCGTAGCCTGTACAGAGGTTTTCGACCGGAGGTTGCCGATGTATCACGCGCTCCTCACCGCCGTGCTGCTCGCCGCTGCGCCTGGGGCGCTGGCGGCCGACGCGCCGCCCAGGCTCACTACCCCGGTGCCCGGCGCACCTGGCACTGCCACGCCCACGCCGTATCCGCAGATTACCCCGAGCGCGCCACCCAAGGCCTACGACCGCCATCCGGGCGCGCCGCTGTTGCCGCCGATGCCGCGCCCCGGTCCACCCAGGGACCAGCCGCTGCCCGGGCTGCGCCAGGACGCGCCGAAGGCGGTCGGGCAGGATGACTAGGCGTTCAGCTCGCCCAGTACGAAGGCGTATTCCAGGGCCACGTCCTTGAGCCCCTGATAGCGCCCGCTCATGCCGCCATGCCCGGCACCCATCTCGGTCTTGAGCAGCAGCAGGTTGTCGTCGGTCTTGAGCGTGCGCAGCCGAGCCACCCACTTGGCCGCTTCCCAGTACTGCACGCGGCTGTCGTTGTAGCCGGCCACTACCAGCATCGCCGGGTAGGCCTGGGCGCTCACGTTCTCGTAGGGCGCATAGGCCTTGATACGTTCGTATACTTCAGGCTCTTCAGGGTTGCCCCATTCGTCGTATTCGGTGACGGTCAACGGCAGCTCGGGGTCGAGCATGGTGTTGAGCACATCGACGAACGGCACCTCGGCAATGGCGCAGCGGAACAGCGCCGGGCGCAGGTTGAGGACCGCGCCGATCAACAGCCCGCCCGCGCTGCCACCGCTGATGGCCAGGCGCTCTGGCGTGGTCACGCCTTGCTCGATCAGGTGTTCGGCACAGGCGATGAAGTCGCTGAACGTGTTGGCCTTGTGCGCCTGTTTACCGGCCCGGTACCAGGCTTCGCCGAGCTCTCCGCCGCCGCGCACGTGGGCGATGGCGAAGGCCACGCCACGCTCGAGCAGGCTCAGGCGTGCATGC
The DNA here is from genome assembly GCF_052041965.1 of Pseudomonas sp. SMSB3. Taxonomy (NCBI): domain Bacteria; kingdom Pseudomonadati; phylum Pseudomonadota; class Gammaproteobacteria; order Pseudomonadales; family Pseudomonadaceae; genus Pseudomonas; species Pseudomonas sp. SMSB3. Next base: position 632,759 of record NZ_JBKGGV010000001.1, read on the forward strand.
GAGAACCACGGGTCGAGGCTCTCGCCGTAGGCGCCGTAACCGTACAGGTACAGCGGCACGCAGCGGCCTTGGTCTTGCCGACGGCGGACCAGGCTGATCGGCACCTGCGTGCCATCGGCCGCGCGCGCCCACAAGCGCTCGCTGATGTAGGCGTCGGCGTCGAAGTCGCCGAGCACCGGCGTCTGCTTGAGCACCTGCTGGGCGCCACTGGCCAGCTCCAGCTGACGCACCTGGGCGGGGCGGTTGAGGGCCTCGTAGCGCAGGCGCACACGGGTGCTGGTGAATTCCAGGCTGTCCTGCACGTACAGGCTGTAGGCTGCATCGGGCAACTCCACGCGGTAGCTCGGCTGGTCCTGCGGACGCACTTCGATGATCGGCAGGCCGCCTTCGCGCAGGCTCAGGGTCAGGGCACTGGCATTGAGGCTCAGGCCTTCGAGCATGCTGTCGTGGCGATGCGGTACCAGCACTTGCCAGTGCTCTCGGCTCGGTACGGGCGTCGCCTGTGCGTGATAGAGGGCGAAGTTGATGCCGTCCTGGTTACTGCGGATGAACCAGCGCCACTCACCGTCGAGCTGACCATGGTCGGGAAAGTACTCATGGTCCTCGACCCGCGGCGCCAGGCAGGTGAACGCTGCCTGGGGCGTGTGCGCATCCAGCACCCAGGCTTCGCTGGTGGTCTTGCTGCTCAGCAGCAGCACTAGCTGGCGCTCGGAGCTGGTGCGGTAGCAATGCAGGAAAAAGCGCCCGTCGGGCTCTTCGAACACCGTGGCGGCGCCTTGCTGGGCCAGGGTGTGGCGGCGCAGGCGCCACGGGCGATGAGTATCGTCGAGCTCGGCGAAGAACAGCGTCTGGCTGTCGTTGGCCCAGGTCATGCTGCCGTCGCAGTCGTCGAAGGGCAGGGCGGTCACGGCACCGCTGGTCAGGTCCTTGACATAGAGGGTGTAGATTTCATCGCCGCTGCTATCGACGCTGTAGGCCAGCAGCTGATGGTCGGGGCTCACGCTGAATGCCCCCAGCGACAGGAAACCGCCGCCTGCCAAGGCGTTGGGGTCGAGCAATAGCTGTTCCTGCTGCGGGTCGACGTCGTTGCTGTCATCGCTCGGGCGCGGGCAGCGATAGTGACGCGGGTACTCATCGCCCGCGGTGGTGCGCGTGTAGTACAGATACGGGCCCCAAGGCGTGGGCAGCGACAGGTCGGTTTCGAGAATGCGGCCCTTGATCTCTTCGAACAGCTGCTCGCGCAGCGGCGCCTGGTCGGCCAGGCAGGCCTGCTGGTAGGCGTTCTCGGCGTGCAGGTACTCGAGCACCTCGGGGCTGTCGCGCTGTTGCAGCCAGGCGTAGGGATCGGCGCCTTGGGCCTGGCGGGCGAGGGGAGGCTGGGGCTTGGTAGGCATCGGGGATCCTTGAGCGGAACAGGGAGACGCTGTCTGCGCCCTGAAAAGTGTTTATCATAGGCATCTCTTCGCCTGGCTTGCACGAACACCATGATCGAGAACGAATACACCTTCGCCTGGGGCCTTTATGTAGTCGCGGCGCTCGGCTGCCTGCTGGTGGGCTTCAAAATCACCGGGTGGATGTGGCGCTGGCTGCGCGAACCGCTGCGAGTGATCATTGCCGTGCTGCTGCTGACGCCGACCATCGTCGACCCGGTCAAGGACAGCTTCGCCCCGGCCATCGCCATCACTGCCCTGGATCTGGCCTTCAAGGTCGGCAGCAATGCCTGGCGGGCGATCTCCGATATCGCCATGTACGGCATGATCGCCTTCGCCCTGTATATCGTCTTCGTGCTGGTTCGCTGGCCGTTGGAAAAGCGCGCCCGCGAGCGTCGCGCCCAGGCCGACGCCGCCGCACAGCGCCGCGCCGCCGAGGACCACGCGGTGGTGGTCGATGCGCCGCTGGCGGCCGAGCGCCAGGATCGCTACCGCAGTGCTCCGGCGCCTGTCGGCGGCCGGGTCGAGCCACGCTTGTAAGCGGAGATAGCGCATGTGTGAACTGCTGGGCATGAGTGCCAACGTCCCCACCGACATCGTCTTCAGTTTCACCGGGCTGATGCAGCGCGGCGGGCGCACTGGCCCGCACCGCGACGGTTGGGGTATCGGTTTCTACGAGGGGCGCGGCCTGCGTCTGTTCCAGGACCCGGCGGCCAGCAGCGAATCGGAAGTGGCCAACCTGGTGCAGCGCTATCCGATCAAGAGCGAGGTGGTGATCGGGCACATTCGCCAGGCCAACGTTGGCCGGGTGTGCCTGTCCAATACCCATCCGTTCGTGCGCGAGATGTGGGGCCGCAACTGGTGCTTCGCGCACAATGGCCAGCTTGGTGCGTTCAGTGGCGAGGCGACGTTCTATCGCCCGGTAGGCGACACTGACAGCGAAGCGGCATTCTGCGACTTGCTCAACCGCATTCGCGCGGCCTTCCCCGAGCCTGTTGAAGTCGAACAGCTGCTGCCGGTGCTGGTCGAAGCCTGTGCCGGCTACCGCAGCAAGGGCGTCTTCAATTGCCTGCTGTCAGACGGCGACTGGCTGTTCTGCTTCTGCTCGACCAAGCTGGTTCACATCACCCGACGCGCCCCGTTCGGCCCGGCACGCCTGAAGGATGTCGACCTGATCGTTGATTTTCATACCCAAACCACACCCAATGATGTGGTGACGGTGATCGCCACCGAGGCCTTGACCGAGAACGAGACCTGGCGGCGCTACGAACCGGGCCAATGGGGCCTGTGGCGCCACGGAGAGTGCGTTTCGCAAGGCCAGAGCTAAGGATGCTGCATGTTCAGAAGTTACCTGCGGTTGCTGCTGTTCACGGTCGGCCTGTTGGCCGGTATCCAGGTGCCCGGGCTGGTCAAGGACTACAGCCAGCGGGTCGAGGCGCACCTGTTCGAGTCGCGCCAGGCGCTCGACGGCTTCAAGCAGACCGCCGAGCGCTTCTTCAACGGCGACCTGCAAGCCCTGGTGCGTCACTACCGCACCAGCGATGACCCGGTCTTCAACAGCGACGCTAACAGCATCGAGAGCCTGCTGATCCGCAATCAGCTTCTCGAAGACGAATGGCAGGCCCTGCAAGGCGGCTGGTTGAGCCGTACCTGGCATGTCCTGGTACAGCCGGATCGGCAACTGCGTGAAGAAACCCTCAACGCCTACAGCTACCAGATCCTGCTGGTACCCGAAGCCATCGCCTGGGGTATCGGCACAGGGTTCGTGCTGGCCCTTGTGGTCGAGAGCCTGCTGCTGGGGCTGGGTTGGGTGATACTGGGCGGACGCCGCGCGGCGGTCAAAGAGAGCTGGCGCTGATCGCCAAGGTCCTGCCGGCGCAGACACAGGAGCATGTTCAGTTGAAACCCCTGCTACTCAATTGCGACATGGGCGAGAGCTACGGCAGCTGGCGCATGGGCCTGGATGCCGAGGTAATGCCCTACATCGATTGCGCCAACATCGCCTGTGGCTATCACGCCGGCGACCCGAGCATCATGCGTCGCACGGTGGCCCTGGCGCTGGAGCACGGCGTGACCATCGGCGCGCACCCCGCCTACCCGGACCTGGTCGGTTTCGGGCGTCGCGCCATGGCCTGCAGCGCCGACGAAATTCGCGACCTGCTGCATTACCAGATTGGCGCCCTGGATGGCATCAGCAAGGTGCTGGGCGCCCAAGTGGCCTATGTGAAGCCCCATGGCGCGCTGTACAACGACATGATGGCTGACCCGTTGAAACTGCGCACCGTGCTCGAGGCCGTCGCCAGCTACGGCAGCGGTCTGCCACTGATGCTGATGGCCACTGCCGACGACAGCGCCGCCCAAGCGCTAGGCGATGAGATCGGGGTGCCGCTGTGGTTCGAGGCCTTCGCCGATCGCGCCTATACCGCCAGCGGTCATCTGCTCTCGCGGCGCCTGCCCGGCGCGGTGCACCATGACTCGGCCCTGGTGGTAGCGCAGGCGCTGCGCCTGGCCCGCGGGGAAGCACTGGTGGCAGTCGAAGGCAGTGCGCTGAACCTTTCCGCCAGCACCCTCTGCGTGCACGGCGACAACGACAGCTCGGTGGCGGCCGTGCGGCAGATCCGTCAAGCCCTCGATGCGCTGGAAAGCTGATGGACATGCGTATCGAAGTCGTCGCCATCGACAGCCTGATGGTGCGCTTGTTCGACCGTATCGATGAAGCCAACATGCCTTGGATCCTCGCGGCGAACCAGCGCTTGCGTGCCGCGTTCGGCGCTCATCTGATCGACCTGGTGCCTTCCTACACCACGCTGATGCTGCAGTCTGACCTTGCGCCAAGCCAAGCCAGGGCGTTGATCGGCGCAGCGCTGCAACACCTGCAGCCCGACGCCAGCAGCAGCGGGCGTCGTCACGAAATCCCGGTGTGGTATGACCCAAGCGTGGGGCCAGAACTACCCTTGCTGGCAGCTCGCAGCGGGTTGGACATGGCGCAGGTGGTGCGCCTGCACACTGAACGCGAATACCCGGTGTTCGCCCTGGGCTTCGCGCCCGGGTTTGGCTTCATGGGGCTGGTCGACGAACGCCTGGCCAGCCCGCGCCTGAGCACCCCGCGCAAGCGCGTGGCGGCCGGCAGCGTGGGCATCGCTGAACGGCAGACGGCCGCTTATCCAGCGGCGTCGCCGGGGGGCTGGAACCTGATCGGGCGAACGCCTGCGCGTTTGTTCGACCGCGCCCGCGAGAACTATAGTTTGCTGCAGCCAGGCGATCGGGTGCGGTTCGTGGCTGTGTCGCGTGACGAATTCGTGGCGTTGGGTGGGGATGTGGAGGCCCAGGCATGAAGCGATTGCAGGTCGAGGCCAGCACCGCGCTGTGCCAATTGCAGGATGCCGGGCGATTCGGTGTGCGGCACCTGGGGGTTACCCAAGGCGGCGCCCTGGATTGGGTCGCCATGCAGTGGGCCAACTGGCTGCTTGGCAATGCGTTGACGGTGCCGGTGATCGAAGTGGCACTGGGTGGTTTCGCGTTGCTGGCCGAGGATGATTGCGTGCTGGCACTGGCAGGCGCCGATCTGCAGGCGCATGTCGACGACCAGCCCGTGCGACCTTGGCGCAGTTTCAGGGTCAGCGCCGGTCAGCGCCTGACCTTGAAGCAGCCCAGCCAAAGCGTGCGTGCCTACCTGGCCGCCCCCGGGGGTTGGCTGGCCGAATCAGTGCTGGGCAGTTGTGCGACGGTGATGCGCGAAGCCTTGGGCGGTGTCGATGGTCAGGGTACAGCGTTAGGCAAGGGCCAGCGGCTTGGCTTCGTGGGTGGTACACCTGCGCTGCGCGAAGTCCCGGCGGCCCTGCGCCCAAGCTGTGAGGCCAAGCCGGTGCTCGACCTGGTGATGGGCGCACAGCTTGGTGATTTCAGCGGGCTCAGCGTGTTCGACGTGTTCAATCGTGACTGGACCTTGGACAGCCGAGCCGACCGCATGGGCATTCGCCTGTTGGGCCCTGAGCTGGTTTACCAAGGCACACCCATGATTTCCGAAGGCATTGCGCTGGGCGCGGTGCAGGTGCCTCCCGACGGGCAGCCCATCGTGCTGCTCAACGATCGACAGACCATCGGCGGGTATCCGCGGCTGGGGGCATTGGCGCCGTTGGCGCTGGCACAGCTGGCGCAGTGCATGCCGGGTTCGAAGGTCCGCTTCAGGCCGGTGGTACAAGAGCAAGCCTGGCAACAGCACCAGGCCTACTTGGAGCGTTGGCGTTGAAGGCGCCGAGCGCCTGACGGGCTACTGAGCAGCGTTGCACCCGGCAGCGTCACTTGGACAGATAGCGCATCCCTTCTTCCAGGCCTTGCAGGGTCAGCGGATACATCCTGTCCTCGATCAGGTCGCGCACCAGGTGGGTCGAGGCGGTGTATTCCCAGGCGTGCTTGGGATACGGGTTGATCCAGATGATTTTCTTGAATTTCTCCATGAAGCGCTGCATCCACACATACCCGGCTTCTTCGTTCCAGTGCTCGACGCTACCGCCTGGCTGAGTGATCTCATAGGGCGCCATGGCCGCGTCGCCGACGAAGATCACTTTGTAGTCGTCCCCGTACTTGTGCAGCAGATCGAACGTGGAAAACCGCTCTGAGGTACGACGCAGGTTGTTCTTCCACACTGACTCGTACACGAAGTTGTGGAAGTAGTAGTACTCCAGGTGCTTGAACTCGGTCTTGCAGGCCGAAAACAGTTCCTCGCAGACCTTGATATGCGCGTCCATGGAGCCGCCAATGTCGAACAGCAACAGCAGTTTGACGGTGTTGCGCCGCTCAGGGCGCATCTGGATGTTCAGCAGGCCGGCGTCACGCGCGGTGTGATCGATGGTGCCATCGATATCCAGTTCCTCGGCGGCGCCTTCGCGGGCGAACTTGCGCAGACGACGCAGCGCCAGCTTGATGTTGCGCGTGCCCAGCTCGACCTGGTCATCGAGGTTCTTGTATTCCCGCTGATCCCAGACCTTGACCGCCTTGCCCTGACGCTTGCCAGCCTCGCCAACGCGAATACCCTCTGGGTTGAAACCGCCCGAGCCGAACGGGCTGGTGCCGCCGGTACCGATCCATTTATTACCGCCGGCGTGGCGCTCTTTCTGCTCTTCGAGGCGCTGCTTGAATGCCTCGATCAGCTTGTCCAGGCCACCCAGAGACTGGATCTGCGCGCGTTCCTCATCGCTCAGCGAGCGCTCGAATTCCTTGCGCAGCCAGTCTTCCGGGATCATCGCCTCAATCTGCTGATCAAGGTTTTCCAGGCCCTTGAAGTAGGCGGCGAAGGCGCGGTCGAACTTGTCGAAATGGCGTTCGTCCTTGACCAGGATGGCCCGGGCCAGGTAATAGAACGCGTCCATGTCGGCGAACACCACGCCCTTTTGCAGGGCATGGTGCAGGTCGAGCAGCTCGCGCACCGACACCGGCACCTTGGCCGCGCGCATTTCGTTGAACAGGTTAAGCAGCATCGCCCGCCTCCTGTCAGCGGTTAGCGCGCCGGCTCATGAAGGCCAGGCGCTCGAGCAACTGCACATCCTGCTCGTTCTTGACCAGGGCGCCTGCCAGCGGCGGTATGGCCTTGGTCGGGTCGCGTTCACGCAGTACCGCCTCGCCGATGTTGTCAGCCATCAGCAATTTCAGCCAGTCGACCAGCTCGGACGTGGACGGCTTCTTCTTCAGGCCCGGTACCTTGCGCACGTCGAAGAACACGTCCAATGCCTCGCTCACCAGGCTCTGGCTGATAGTGGGGTAGTGCACATCGACGATCTGCTGCAGGGTGTTGCGGTCTGGGAAAGCGATGTAGTGGAAAAAGCAGCGGCGCAGGAAAGCGTCGGGCAGTTCCTTCTCGTTGTTCGAGGTGATGATGATGATCGGGCGCTGCTTGGCCTTGATGGTTTCATCGATTTCGTAAACGTAGAACTCCATCTTGTCGAGTTCCTGCAACAGGTCGTTGGGGAACTCGATATCGGCCTTGTCGATTTCGTCGATCAGCAGAATGACACGCTCCTGCGCCTCGAAAGCCTCCCACAACTTGCCTTTCTTCAGGTAGTTGCGCACGTCGTGAACCTTGTCCACGCCCAGCTGCGAATCGCGCAGGCGGCTTACGGCGTCATACTCGTAGAGACCCTGGTGGGCTTTGGTGGTGGATTTGATGTGCCAGGTGATCAGGCGTGCGCCGAACGAGGCGGCGAGCTGCTCGGCCAGCATGGTCTTGCCAGTGCCAGGCTCACCCTTGACCAGCAACGGACGTTCGAGGGTGATGGCCGCGTTGACCGCCAGTTTCAGGTCGTCTGTGGCGACGTAGTCGCGGGTGCCTTCGAACTTCATGACGCATTCCTCTGCAGGCCTGCCTGGGTCACAGGTCCCGGCCTGCAGGTGCAGGCAGCTCAAGGACCGACGCAAGCGACAGTTGATTGATGTGCACCGGACTATAACGCGCGGCTTCGGCGCTGAAAACGCAGACCGGGTATTCAGTCCCTGAATGGCCCGTCACGTTCATTCAGTCGGAATCAGGCGCCGGCTGCTCGTAGCGTGCGCTGAAGGCCTGCACGAAGCCATTGCGCAGGATCTGCAGAAACGCCTCGAAGCCGCTGATGTTCTGCTGATGGACGCTGCCACTGAGTTCGACACGGGTTGCGAACTGGTTTTTCGGCTGGTTCTTGAGCACGGTTTCTGTAGCACCGACCACCGCTTCCCAGATTGAGCGGAACAAGCCCTTGTCTTTGTTTTCGACGTCCTGCTGCCAATCGAACACATCGACATCGCGCAGCAAAGGTTTGATGTAGCCATGCAATCGACCATTTTCGGCCTGGGCTTCGATCACCACGTCGCCGTGGCCTGCATTGAAGTCGAACTTGCCGTAGGCACTGGCGAAATCATTGAGTCTGCGCAACTCGATGCCGGTAGCGCGCAAGCGGAATTCAAAATCGTCGAAGTCACTGAAGGGGTCGAAGGTAGCACGACTTTCGACCTTGGCATCCCCGGCAATCAGCGCGGTGCCGTCGAAACTGGCATCGCGCCGGCCTTGCTGATCGCGCACGTTGGTCAAGTTGCGGATGTCGGCGGTCAATTGCGTGGCCTTGAGGTTGACCGGCGGCTTGGAATTGAAGTTGCGAAAGGTCAGCGTGCCGTTTTCGATGTGCAACTCGTTGAGGGTGATGGGCAGCAGTTTGTCCAGCTGCTGGCGCCAGTCGGTGCCTTGGCCGGTCTGCGAGGCCTGTTTGCTGCCACCATCGACAAAGTTGAGTTCGGGTCGATCGAACACCACCTTGGCCACCACGGCGCGATCATGGATCAAGGCATACCAACTGACCGACAGGTCGATCAATGGCGCATCGAGCAGCGGCACTGGCACTTTGCCGGTAGTCTTGACGATTTTCAGGCCATGTATCTGATAGGCACCGCGCCACCAGGCGAGATCCACGTCGGTCACCTGGCCACGGTATTCGCCCATGTCGGCCAGTTTTTCATTCAGGTAATTGCGCACCAGATGCGGCAAGGCCAGGTGCAGCGCCACTATCAGCAGCACCAGGGTGGCCAGGGCAATCAGCGGCCGGCGATATCGCGCTTTCATCGCAAGGCTCTCCAGGGTCGATTGTGGGTTGACCACGGGCCGCGGCCTGCGGTTCGAATGCTTTACTGGCCAGCGAGGCGGGCTTACCCTTGGGGTCTTTCCTGTTGTTTTTCATGTTCAAGGACCCTGCCATGAGCCGTATCTTTGCAGACAACGCCCACTCCATCGGCAACACGCCGCTGGTGCAGATCAATCGCATCGCGCCACGCGGGGTGACGATTCTGGCCAAGATCGAAGGCCGCAATCCAGGCTATTCGGTCAAGTGCCGGATCGGCGCGAACATGGTCTGGGACGCCGAAAGCAGCGGCAAGCTCAAGCCGGGCATGACCATCGTCGAGCCGACCTCGGGCAACACCGGCATCGGCCTGGCCTTCGTCGCCGCTGCCCGTGGCTACAAGCTGATGCTGACCATGCCAGCTTCGATGAGCCTGGAGCGGCGCAAGGTCCTCAAGGCGCTGGGCGCCGAGCTGGTGCTCACCGACCCTGCCAAGGGCATGAAGGGGGCTATCGAAAAGGCCAACGAAATCGTGGCTGCCGCGCCGGAGCAGTACTTCCTGCCGGGCCAGTTCGAGAACCCGGCCAACCCTGCCATCCACGAAAAGACCACTGGCCCGGAAATCTGGAATGACACCGACGGTGCGGTCGATGTGCTGGTCGCTGGCGTCGGTACCGGCGGCACCATCACGGGTGTGTCGCGCTACATCAAGCATACCCAGGGCAAGTCGATCATTTCCGTGGCAGTGGAGCCGCTGGCATCGCCGCTGATCAGCCAGACCCTGGCGGGCCACGAACTGCAACCCAGCCCGCACAAGATCCAGGGCATCGGCGCAGGCTTCGTGCCGAAAAACCTCGATCTGTCGATCATCGACCAGGTCGAGACCGTCACCGACGAAGAATCGAAGGCGATGGCCATTCGCTTGATGCAGGAGGAGGGCATCCTCTGCGGTATCTCATGCGGTGCAGCGATGGCAGCGGCGGTGCGCTTGGCGGAAAAGCCTGAAATGCAAGGCAAGACCATCGTCGTCATCCTGCCCGACTCGGGCGAACGCTACCTGTCGAGCATGCTCTTCAGCGACTTGTTCAGCGACCTGGAGAACCAGCCCTGAAGCGACGAGCTGCCTGGCGGCAAGCCTCAAGCTTCAAGCTTCAAGTAAGAGCAACGGCGTGGCCCATGCGGACGCGCTTTTGCTTTTGCTTGCCGCTAGGCAGCCCGCAGCTTGCGGCTTATGATGGCGGGATGATTTTTTCGGGGCGGGCAGCGCTGGACTGTGCCCCACCTAGGAGTGTTGCATGACCTTTTCCTTTCTCGCCAAGGCGGGTGTCCTGCTGGTATTTTTCCTCAGCGTGCTCTATGTGCACCTGCGCGGTAAGGCGCGGTTGCCGGTGTTGCGTCAGTTCGTCAATCATTCGGCGCTGTTCGCACCTTATAACAGCCTGATGTACCTGTTCTCCGCGGTGCCGTCCAAGCCTTACCTGGACCGCCAGCGCTTTCCGGAACTCGACGTGCTCAAGGACAACTGGCAGGTGATTCGTGAAGAGGCGATGCGCCTGTTCGATGAGGGGTATATCCGCGCCGCCGAAAAGGACAACGACGCAGGCTTCGGTTCATTCTTCAAGAAAGGTTGGAAACGCTTTTACCTGAAGTGGTACGACAAGCCGCTGCCGTCGGCCGAGGCACTGTGCCCCAGGACCGTCGAGCTGGTCAGCCGCATTCCCAACGTCAAGGGCGCGATGTTTGCGTTGCTGCCTGGCGGTAGCCACCTGAATCCGCACCGCGACCCGTTCGCCGGCTCGCTGCGCTATCACCTGGGCCTGTCGACGCCCAACTCCGACGCCTGCCGCATCTATGTCGATGGGCAGGAGTATGCCTGGCGCGACGGTGAAGACGTGATGTTCGACGAGACCTATGTGCATTGGGTCAAGAACGAAACCGACGTGACCCGGGTAATCCTGTTCTGCGATATCGAACGCCCGTTGAGCAGCCGCTTGATGACCCGCCTGAACCGCAGTGTCAGCGCCTTCCTCGGCCGCGCCACGGCGCCGCAGAACACCGACGACGAACGCGTGGGCGGAATCAACCAGGCGTACGCCTGGAGCAAGCGCTTCAGCAACAAGATCAGCACTCACGTCAAACAGTTCAAGCGTGCCAATCCCAAGGCCTACCGTGTTCTGCGGCCGGTCCTGGCGGTCGTGGTGGCCTATCTGCTGGTGCGCTGGCTGTTCTGATTTTTCTACGCAAAACGCCTAGCGCAGCTCCGCGGGGATTGGGTGGCGCAGTACACCCTCCTCGAACTCCAATGTTCCCGCCTCGCGTTGGGTCAGCAGGTAGTAGATCAAGGTGTCGGCCGACCGCTCGGCTGGCACTGCGACGGCCAGCAACCTGATGGCTTTCTCCAGCTCGCAGATGCAACCGAATTCGACCAGCGCAGCCTGGACCTGCTCGACCGTCTCCGGCGGCTTGACCAGCACGCGAAACACCGATGCCCCCGCGCTGGCTTGCAGCGTGGCGAACCAAGCCTGCTCGCCCTCGTGGCTAACGCTCACCCGATCGCCTGGGGCAATGCCGTAGACGTGAAAGGGGATACTGTCGACGCGATATTCATCACCCTGTACCGAGTGCGCCCAGAGCCCTTCGACCGAAGCGGGCGGATAGCCGCTGGCATCCTGGGCCAGACGGAACAGGATCTTTCTGAACGAGCCGCTCACCCCTGGCGCCTCACCGCCGCGCTGGCCGCAGCACCAGCCACAGCGCCAGGCCGATCAACACCCCGCCATACAAGTGCGCCAGCGATAGCGGTTCATCCAGCAGCCAGGCGCCCCACAGCACGCCGAACACCGGGATCATGAAGGTCACGGTGCTGGCCTTGATCGGGCCAATCTCGGCCAGCAAACGGAAATAGAGGATGTAGGCGAAGGCTGTGCACAGCAGGCCCAGGCCCAGCAACGACAGCCACACCTGCCAACCACCCCAGCTGACCGGTGGCTGGGTCAGCGCGCTCCAGGCAAACAGCGGGCTGGTCATCAGGGTCGCGCCGAGCATGCTGCCCAACGCCGACAGGCGACTGTCCAGGCCGCTGATCCAGCGCCTTGCCAGGTAGCCGGCGAAGCCGTAGCAGGTGGTCGCCGCCAGGCACGCCAGCGCGCCCTGCACCAGCGCCCGGTCCAGCGCCACGGGGCCTGCGCCGCTCAAGATTCCGACACCCAACAGTCCGAGGAATATACCGGCCAGCTTGGGCAGGGTCATCGGCTCGCGGAAGAACAGCGCGCCGATCAGCACGCCCATTAGCGGGGTCGTGGCATTGAAGATCGCCGAATAGCCAGCGGGCAACAACTGCGCGGCCACCGAATAGAAGGTCGCCGGAATTCCCGAGTTGATCATCCCAAGCACCAGGCAGGCGCCGAGCTTGCCTTGAAAGTCCCAGCGCACACCGCTGGCAGCCAGGATGGCAATCAACCCCAGGCAGGCGATCGAGACCCGAAAGAACGCGGTCGGCACGGTGCCCAACTCTGGCGCGATGATGCGCATGAACAGAAAGCTCGCACCCCAGACAGCAGCAAGGGTCAGCAGGCGGGCAAAAGCGATGGGGCTCACAACGGTCTCCGGGAACAGGGCAGGGCGCGAGTGTACGTGAGTGGTCTGGGCGATTCTTGTGCTTTCTTGCGCTGCTAAGCTCAAGGGCTCAATCCGCTGGAGGTGATTTGCATGTCCACGCCTTGGCCCGCAACCGACATAGCCCGGCTGATCCTCGACGGATTCGACCGCTATCGCGAGCTGTTTCGCCAGATCACTCAAGGCGCACGCGAGCGTTTCGAGCAGGCGCGCTGGCACGACAGCCAGCACGCTGCCGCCGCGCGCATCCATCTCTACGAAGCCCAGGTTGGCGAGGTCAACAGCAGACTGCGCCAGGCATTCGCCCGTGAACGCCTGCTCGATGTCGAGCAATGGCCCCAGGTCAAGGCTGCCTATATCGAACTGATCGACCTGCGTCTGGACGATGAACTGGCCGAGACCTGGTACAACTCGCTGTTTTGCAGCTTGTTCAGCCACGATCTGATCAGCGACCGCTGCATGTTCATCCACTCCACCCGGCCCGCCGCCACCGCGCGCGAACGGGCTGCCCAGACCCGTAGCTACACGCTGCAGACCGACCTCCAGGCGCTGCTGCGCGCGATCCTTGCCGACTACCCCTTCGCCACGCCCTATGGCGATCTGCAAGGCGACCTGGCGCGGCTCGAAGCGCAGTTGCGCGAATGCCTGCCCGACTGGGTGTGCAAGGATCCGGCCTTGACCGTGGAGCTGTTCGTGCCGGTGCTGTACCGCAACAAAGGCGCTTACCTGGTCGGCCGTCTGTACACCGTGGATGAACAGTGGCCACTGGTGCTCGCCCTGCTGCATCGAGACGGCCACGGCATCGAAGCGGACGCGGCGATCACCGACGAGGCGCAGGTGTCGATCATCTTTTCCTTCACCCGCTCCTACTTCATGGCGGACGTCCCGGTGCCCGCGCAATTCGTGCACTTTCTCAAGGCCATCCTGCCGAGCAAGCACATCGCCGAGCTATACACCTCGATCGGCTTCTACAAGCAGGGTAAATCGGAGTTCTACCGCGCCTTGATCAATCATCTGGCCAGCAGCGACGACCGCTTCGTCATGGCTGCGGGGGTGCGCGGCATGGTCATGAGCGTGTTTACCCTGCCCGGCTTCACCACGGTGTTCAAGATCATCAAGGACCGTTTCTCGCCGGTGAAAACGGTTGACCGGGCCACGGTGATCGACAAATACCGGCTGGTGAAAAGCGTCGATCGGGTCGGGCGCATGGCCGATACCCAGGAATTCGCCGACTTTCGTTTTCCGCGCGACAGATTCGACCCGCAGTGCCTGGCCGAACTGCTCGACGTAGCGCCCTCCGCCGTAGAGGTACAGGGTGACACGGTGCTGATCCGCCACTGCTGGACCGAACGACGCATGACGCCGCTGAACCTGTACCTGGAGCAGGCCAGCGACGCGCAGGTGCTCGAAGCACTGGACGACTATGGGCTGGCCATCAAGCAATTGGCCGCGGCCAATATCTTTCCCGGAGACATGCTGCTGAAAAACTTCGGCGTGACCCGTCATGGCCGTGTGGTGTTCTATGACTACGACGAGATCTGTTGGCTCACCGAGGTGAACTTCCGAATCATTCCGCCGCCGCGTTACCCTGAAGACGAAATGTCCGGCGAGCCCTGGTATTCGATTGGGCCGCACGATGTCTTCCCCGAGGAGTTTCCGCCCTTCCTGTTCGCCGATAGCGGGCAGCGGCAGTTATTCAGCCGCTTGCATGGCGAGCTGTTCGATGCCAGGTATTGGCAGGGCCTGCAAACCGCAATCGGCGAGGGCAAGGTTATCGATGTCTTCCCCTACCGGCGCAAGGCGCGCTGAGGGCTAGGCTCAGCGCCCACGCGTATCAGCCATTGAGGCACTTGAGCTGGCTGAACTGGCTGCGCACCTTGGCCAGGCGCTGGAGCAGATAGTCACGCTGTGCCGGGGTGCTCGATTGCACCAGGTCGATCAGCAAGCTGCGGGCCTGCTGCTCGGTGTTGTGAAAGGCCGCGCGGTAGGCAGGGGTCCACAGGCTTTCCTTGTGCTGCAACAAGGTCGCCATGCGGCCGTCGAAGTTTGGGTCGTTGCGCTGAGACATTGCCAACAGCAACTGTTGCTGCCAGTGTTGGCGATTGGCGATCCATTCGCGGTTCTGCTCACCCAGCGCTTGCGACCACGCCTGCACCCGTTGGCGTTGCGCCGGGCTAAGCTCGCCGAACCAGCTGCTCAGACGTTTTTCCATGCGTTCGGCGCGCCGCTCGATCTGCTTGGGCAGCGGGGTATCGACGTATTTCTTCTGCCGCTCAGCGATGTCTTCGGCAAAGGCTTCGCGCATTTCCGATACTTGCTGATCATTCATGCCGCGCAGCAGCTCGATGGCCGAGGGCGTGATCGCTGCGGCGACCCGGCCGATCGCTTCACGCGCTTCGACGGTGCGCTGCTGCAGGGCCTGGTCGGTCACCTGGTCCTGGGCGACCATGTCGCGGATGCGGTCGAGCCACTCGAGATAACCCGGCAGTTGGGTTTTGCAGTGCCATGCCAGGTGCTGTTTAAGCCGTTCGTCGAGCAGCGTCTTCTGCTCGCGGTTCATGGCCAGGTAGTCGTCGAGCGACCACGGCACCAGTCGGTCAAGGTTGCGATAGGCCAGGTCCATGCGGCTGCAGGCGTTCAGTGCCAGGGCGCAGGCGATGAGGACGAGCAGCGTTTTGGACAGGCGTGCGAGCATGTGCGGGTCCTTGCAATGGCTGGCCAGTCGGTAGACGCGAGAGGGCGCCCAGCGGTTCCACCCAATCAGCGACCGGGCAGTGCGGTGGCTTCAGGTGTAGAATAGTCGCCTTGTCACGAGGAACATCGGAAATGGCTCTGCTTGGGCGTTACAACAGTTTGCAAATCGTTAAACACGTGGAATTCGGCCTGTACCTGGACGGCGGCGCCGATGGCGAGATTCTGCTGCCGGGGCGATACATCCCAAAGGACGCAGAAACCGAAATCGACGATTGGCTGAACGTGTTCATCTACCTGGACAGCGAAGACCAGCTGATCGCCACCACCGAAAAGCCCAAGCTGCAGGTCGGTGAGTTCGCCAGTCTCAAGGTCAAGGATATCAATGGCGCCGGTATCTTCCTCGACTGGGGCCTGTCCAAGGACTTGCTGATGCCTTATTCCGAAGAAGCGCGGCCGCTGAAGATCGGCGATTACTGCGTGGTGCACGCTTACCTGGACAAACGCACCCGGCGCATCACCGCCACTTCGCGCCTGGACCGCTACCTCGACCTCAGCCCGGCCAACTACCAGGTCGGCCAGCCGGTGCAATTGCTGGTGGCCGGCGAGACACCCATGGGCTTCAAGGCCATCATCAACAACCGCCACTGGGGCTTGATCCACAAGAATGAGGTGTTCAAGTTCCTGCGTTCAGGCATGCACGTCGATGGCTTCATCAAGGAGCTGCGGCACGACGGCAAGATCTCCCTGAGCCTGCAGCCGATCGGCAAGGCCCTGGGTGACGAGCTTCAGGAGCGCATCATGACGCGCCTGGAGGCCGAAGGTGGCGTGCTGGCAGTGAGCGACAAAAGCGCGCCAGAGGTGATCAGCCAGCTGTTCAACGTCAGCAAGGGCAACTTCAAGAAAGCCATTGGTGGCTTGTTCAAGCAGGGCCGCATCGTCATCCATGACGATCGCATCGAGAAAGCCTGATCAGCGCTGCACGAAGGTGGTGAAGTCCAGTTGCTCGCCACCTGGGCGCGTATCGCGCAGCAGTGAGTCGCGGTCCGCGCTCAATGCCAGGCTGATGGTCGAGCGGCGCTTGCCGGGGTTACGCACCTCCATCTGTTCCTGATGGGCGCGCAGAAAGTTGACCGGCACCTTCAAATGCTGCAGCTCGTCACCTTCGGGCGTATGCAGCAGCAGGTTGACCCAGTCGGGCTGGCCTTTGCGCAGCAGCGCCACCGGTACGTCGAACCACCACAGGTTGCGCTTGCGGTCGAGACTGGCGAACAGGGTGTTGGCGCTGGTGAGCACCGGATTGGCCAGCGCCTGATTGCGGCGGGCGATGGCAGCGGGTTTATCGAGTTTCATGCAGGTTCCTGCGGGTTTGACGCTTGATTAGGCGTGCATTGTGCGGGCTTGCACCAAGGCCGGCAACACATGCCGCCGCCCCGCTCGGCAAGCGCAGCGGATTACGGCAGAAAATCCGCTGGAGAGAACCGTTTGGCTTGTTCGAAAAAAATCGATGAAACTCCTGCATCAAGCGGCGGGTCCACCTACTGTCGACACAGTTACGTGTCCCCTTTGCAGGAGATTTGCCATGAGCGGCACCAAAGACAAGATCAAAGGTATGGCCAATGAAGCAGTCGGCAACGTCAAGCAAGGCGTCGGCAAAGTGACCGACAACGACAAGCTGCGTGCCGAAGGCAAAGCCCAGGAAATCAAGGGTGAAGGCCAGCAGGTCAAAGGTGATGTGAAAGACGCTGTGAAGAAGCCATGATCCATGCTCACCCGCACCGGTTGCCGCCAGTGCGGGTGAGTCGATTTCGCTTCAGGCATGGCTGGGATCAGTGCAGCGCCGTCAGGGTCTAGTAGACTTGCTCGTTGTACTCAAGAATCAAGCGGCGAAAGGAGACGCTATGATTTTCCCCGCTCTGCAGGGCCTGCCTCTGCACCGCGTGCTGATACGCACCGTCAAAGAGTTCGTCGACGATGAGATGTCGACCTACGCCTCGGCACTGGCTTACCAGATGCTGTTCTCGTTGTTCCCCTTCCTGTTGTTCCTGATCGCCTTGATCGGTTTCTTGCATCTCCCCGATTTCTTCTCCTGGTTGCGCCTGCAATCGGAGCTGGTATTGCCCCCGCAAGCGCTGGATCTGGTCAACCCGGTGATCGACCAGCTGCAGCAGTCCAAGGGCGGCCTGTTGTCGATTGGTATCGTCATCGCCCTGTGGACGGCGTCGGCGGGCGTGCGCTTGATGATGAGCGCCATGAACGCGGCCTACGACGTCACCGAAGGCCGGCCGGTGTGGAAGCTCTTTCCGTTGTCGATCGTCTATACCATCGGCATTGCCGGCATGCTGTTGGTGTCAGCCGCGCTGATGGTGCTCGGGCCGCAGGTCATGGAATGGATCGCCGCCCAGGTTGGCCTCGAAGAAATGATCGTGGTGGTCTGGACCATCCTGCGCTGGCCGGCGATCATCCTGTTGATGATGGTGGCGGTGGCGCTGATGTACTACGTGATGCCTGACGTCAAACAGAAATTCCGTTTCATCACCCCAGGCTCGGTACTGGCGGTGGTGGTGTGGATCATCGCTTCACTGGGCTTTGCCTATTACGTCAAGACCTTCGCCGACTACAACGCCATGTATGGCAGCATCGGTGCGATCATCGTGCTGCTGCTGTACTTCTACATTTCGGCGGCAGTGCTGCTGCTCGGCGCTGAAATGAACGCGGTGATCGAGCACATGTCGGCCGAAGGCAAGGACCCGGGCGAGAAAGACTTCGAAGATGAACCGGCGAAACAGACCCACACCGTGCTCGGGCATGAGCGTCCGGTCGAGCCGCAGCCCACCGAGCCACAGCCACGATGATCCGCGACATCATCAAAATGGGCGATGAACGCTTGCTGCGCATTGCCCAGGCGGTGCCCGACGCCATGTTCGGTTCTGCCCAGTTGCAGCAGATCATCGACGATATGTTCGAGACCATGCACCACGTGGGCGGGGTGGGGCTTGCAGCTCCACAGGTCGGCATCGATTTGCAGCTGGTGATCTTTGGCTTCGAGCGCAGCGAGCGCTATCCCGACGCCGAGCCGGTGCCCCAGACCATCTTGCTCAACCCCGTGATCACAGCGCTGAACAGCGAAATCGAAGAAGGCTGGGAAGGGTGTCTGTCCGTGCCAGGTTTGCGCGGCGTAGTGCCGCGCTTCAAGCATATCCGCTACGAAGGCGTCGATCCGCAGGGCCAGGCAATCAATCGATTTGCCGATGGTTTCCATGCGCGGGTAGTGCAGCATGAGTGCGACCATTTGATCGGCCGCCTGTACCCATCGCGCATTCAGGACTTCGCCAAGTTCGGTTATACCGACGTGCTGTTCCCGGGGCTTGAAAGCAGCGACGACTGAGCGCGGACCATGGCGAGCAATGGCTTGCTGCGCAGGTAGCGCTGCAGGCGCGATGCCAGGGCTTCAGGCAGGTGCGGGGTGTTGTTGAACCCCAGCCTTTGGTAGTACGCCACAAGCTGCGGCTGGCAGAACAGCCAGGTCGGGCCGTGGTGAGCTGCCAGGGCAGCCTCGACCAGCTGCGCGGCGATACCTCCCCTACGCTGCGCTGGCGCCACGAAAAGCCCAGTCAACCAGTGCCCATCGGCGATCGGCGTCAGGCACAGACCAGCAACGATCTGCGGGCTGCGGGCGACCCAGCACTGCCCATCATTGGCAGGGCGCATGCGTGAGCCGTGTTGCTTGTAGAAGTGCTCGAGCAGTCGCCGCTCCGGGCCTGTGAGAAGGGTGCAGCACAGATTGGTCATGCTCATCATGCCTTGTGAGTCCAAGCGATCATCGTTCATGAGCGGCAGCCGCTGCGCTTTGTCGCAGACTGTTGCAAATTCTGCAAGGGTGAATATCCCACTTCAGGGTTCAACTATTGCCGGTCAAGCGTAGAATTTTAACCATTCCCCTGGCAGTACGATGAAGCGGGATCGGTACTTCGTGTCATCTCTTTGCGGTTGATGACAACTTCTCCGCGCCAGTGACGGCATTAGAAGTCTTGCGATCAGCTCGATAGATTTGAAGGCTATAACACATGAAATCACTACTGATTCTTGCATTGGTCGGTGTGTCCTCGTTCGCGCTCGCCGACGAGGCCAAGTCAGTACCGGGCGCACCTGCGGCCCAGCAGTACGACTACTCCATGAACCTTGACATCAAGCGGGTGATCAACCTGTCGACCATCCCCAATGTGTGTGAAGTGGTTCCGGCCACGATGACCTATGAAGACCATCAGGGCCAGGTGCACACCATTCAATACCGGGCCATGGGCGAAGGCTGTCAACAGGGCTGATGGGCCAGGGCCCTGGCACCGCGTTGAGGCGCTGACAGGGCCCGCACGTTTACCTGCACCCACCAAGGCGATTAGGATCGGTATGTACCCTACCGACAAGGACAATCGTCATGTTCGACCTCGCCGCCCTGCGCGAAGCCGCCGCTTTCGTACACCAGCACGTCCCGCCAACGCCGCAGCGAATCTGGCCACTGCTTGCCCAGAAGGCTGGCTGCGAGGTCTGGGTCAAGCACGAAAACCACAACCCGACCGGCGCCTTCAAGGTCCGTGGAGGGCTGGTCTACGTGCGCTCGCTGCTGGCCGCAGGCAAGCCGCCGCGCGGCCTGGTCACCGCCACCCGCGGCAATCATGGCCAGAGCATGGCGCTCGCTGCCAGCCAGGCCGGCGTGCCACTGGTGATCGTGGTGCCTGAGGGCAACTCCCGAGAAAAGAACGCCGCCATGCGCGCGCTGGGCGCCGAACTGGTCGAGCACGGTGTCGATTTCGACGTCGCCCGCGAAGAGGCCGCGCGCCTGGCGCAGCAGCTGGGCTATGACATGGTGCCGTCGTTTCACCCGGAGCTGGTGCGCGGCGTGGCCACCTATGCGCTGGAGCTGTTCGATGCGGTGGCTGCACTCGATTGCGTGTACGTGCCCATCGGCATGGGATCTGGCATCTGCGGCTTGATTCAGGCGCGCAACCTGTTGGGGCTGGAGACCGAGATCGTCGGCGTCGTTTCCAGCGCTGCCGACGCCTATGCGCAGAGCTTCGAGCAGGGGCGCATCGTTACCACTGCCAGCGCCGACACCTTCGCCGACGGTATGGCGTGCCGGGTGCCGCACCCCGAGGCGTTCGCGGTGGTGCACGAGCACGCCGCTCGCATCGTGCGGGTCAGCGACAGTGAGATCGCCCAGGCCATGCGCCTGTATCACGAAACCACTCACAATACTGCCGAAGGCGCCGGCGCCGCAGCGCTGGCGGCCTTGTTGCAGGAGCGCGAACGCCAGGCTGGCAAGCGCGTGGCGGTGATCCTGAGTGGTGCCAACGTGGACCGCGAGCGCTACGCGCAGGTGCTGGCCGGCGAATGAGCCGGCAACGCCATCAGCTGGCGATGAAGTTCGGTGGTGATACCAGCTCGACCGTCTGCTGCTTGCGTGGCGCAAGGATCTCGGCCTCGCCTTCGACCACCAGTTCGTCGTTCTGGTTGTAGACGTTGGTGGCGATGCGGACTTTGAATTTCGGCAGTTTTTCGAGAATTTCCAGGCGCACGGTCAGGGTGTCACCGATCTTCACCGGCTTCTGGAAGCTCATCTTCTGGCCCAGGTAGATGGTCCCGGGGCCGGGCAGGGTGCAGGCCACCGCAGCGCTGATCAAGGCACCGCTGAACATGCCGTGGGCAATGCGCTCGCGGAACATGCTCTTGGCAGCGAACTCGGCGTCTAGGTGCACTGGGTTATGGTCACCGGACATGGCGGCGAACAGCTGGATGTCGCGTTCTGCGACGGATTTTTCGTAAGTGGCCTTCTGGCCGACTTGCAGAGCTTCATAAGGCGTGTTGCTGACCTGGGTCATCTAGGCTTCCTTGAACGGGCGGCAGGGCGCCCGGTAACGGTTCGATTCGGGTGCCGTACGCGCAGGGCGCCGGCCTGATGGGTGAGACGCCTGCCCAGTGGCGGCCATCACATTGCTCGTCGGACAGTGTATGGGCAGCCGGTGAAATTGCGCCAAGGGCAGAAATAAGATTCACAATGTTAATGGCAGCGCTTGGCGTATAGGCCACCTCGGGCTTACCTGCTAACGTCGGTTCAACGCCTGTTTGCCGTCAGGCAACCAGGACAAGGACTCAGTGCAGGCGCAGGCAGAGGAACAATAATAAATGCAAGCCGACTTCTGGAACGACAAACGCCCCGCGGGCGTGCCTTCCACCATCGATATTCACGCATACGCTTCGGTCGTCGAGGTCTTCGAGCGCTCCTGCAAGCGCTTTGCCGACCGTCCGGCGTTCAGCAACCTTGGCGTCACCCTGACCTACGCCGAACTCGAGCGCCACTCGGCGGCCTTTGCCGCCTGGCTGCAGCAGCACACCGACCTCAAGCCGGGTGATCGCATCGCGGTGCAGATGCCCAATGTGCTGCAGTACCCCATCGCGGTGTTCGGCGCCCTGCGTGCCGGGCTGATCGTGGTCAATACCAACCCGCTGTACACCGAGCGCGAGATGCGCCACCAGTTCAAGGACTCCGGAGCGCGTGCGCTGGTGTACCTGAACATGTTCGGCAAGCGGGTGCAGGAGGTGTTGCCCGACACCGGCATCGAGTACCTGATCGAAGCGAAGATGGGCGACCTGCTGCCCGCGGCAAAGGGCTGGTTGGTCAACACCGTGGTCGACAAGCTCAAGAAGATGGTCCCGGCCTACCATCTACCCCAGGCCCATGCCTTCAAGCACGTGCTGCGCGCAGGTCGCAGCCTCACCGCGCAATCCGTTGCGCTAACGCTGGATGACATCGCAGTGCTGCAGTACACCGGCGGCACCACGGGCCTGGCCAAGGGCGCCATGCTCACCCACGCCAACCTGGTGGCCAACATGCTGCAGGTGCTGGCCTGCTTTTCCCAGCATGGCCCTGATGGCCAGCAACTGATCAAGGAAGGTCAGGAGGTCATGATTGCGCCGCTGCCGCTGTACCACATCTATGCCTTCACCGCGAACTGCATGTGCATGATGGTCACCGGCAATCACAACGTGCTGATCACCAATCCGCGTGACATACCAGGTTTCATCAAAGAGCTGAACAAATGGCGGTTTTCCGCGCTGCTGGGCTTGAACACCCTGTTCGTCGCCCTGATGGACCATCCAGGTTTTCGCCAGCTCGACTTCTCGGCGCTGAAAGTGACCAACTCCGGCGGCACCGCGCTGGTCAAGGCCACCGCCGAACGCTGGGAGCAGTTGACGGGCTGCCGCATCGTCGAGGGCTATGGCCTGACCGAGACGTCCCCGGTCGCCAGCACCAACCCCTACGGCTCACTGGCGCGGCTGGGCACGGTGGGGATCCCGGTGGCGGGTACGGCATTCAAGGTCATCGACGATGACGGCAACGCGCTGCCGCTGGGCGAGCGCGGTGAACTGTGCATCAAGGGGCCGCAGGTCATGAAAGGCTACTGGCAGCAACCTGAAGCCACTGCGCAGGCGCTGGATGCCGAGGGCTGGTTCAAGACGGGCGATATCGCGGTGATCGACCCGGACGGCTTCACCCGAATCGTCGACCGTAAAAAGGACATGATCATCGTCTCGGGCTTCAATGTGTACCCCAACGAGATCGAAGAGGTCGTCATGGCCCATCCCCAGGTCGCCAGCTGCGCCGCCATCGGTGTCCCGGACGAGCGTTCGGGCGAGGCGGTGAAACTGTTCGTGGTCGCCCGCGAAGGCGGGGTGAGTGTGGAGGACCTGAAAACCTACTGCAAAGCCAACTTCACCGGTTACAAGGTGCCCAAGCACATCGTCGTGCGTGAGTCCCTGCCCATGACCCCGGTTGGCAAGATCCTGCGCCGAGAACTGCGCGACATCGCCTGAAGCGCGCCGCAAAGATCCGGCCGCAAGCTGCAGGAATCAGCGGCACAGCCGCTCTAACGTGCAGCTTGCCGCTGGAAACTCGGAACTTTAAGTTAAATACTCTAAATATGACTTAAAGCGTTCATTGAGTCATTATTGTGACCGCAAAGCCCGCTTTAGGCTCTAGGCGACCCCAATCAAAGCTGTTACTCTCGGCCCGCTTTCAGATGATTCGGTTTGCAACGAGCCGGCATCTCATATCAATAATAAACGCATCGACGCGTAAATCGAACTTCGCTGTTGCTGAAGGAGTGGGCTTCCATGATCGAACATTTTTGGAAGGATAAGTACCCAGCCGGGATTACGGCGGAGATCAATCCTGACGAATTCCCCAACATCCAGGCGGTACTCAAGCAATCCTGCCAACGCTTTGCCGACAAACCGGCCTTTAGCAACCTGGGCAAGACCCTGACCTACGGTGAGCTCTATGCGCTTTCCGGTGCGTTCGCCGCATGGCTGCAACAGCACACCGACCTCAAACCCGGTGATCGGATTGCCGTCCAGCTGCCCAACGTCCTGCAGTACCCGGTAGCGGTCTTCGGTGCCATGCGCGCCGGCCTGATCGTGGTCAACACCAACCCGCTGTACACCGTGCGGGAGATGGAGCACCAATTCAACGACTCTGGTGCCAAGGCCTTGGTATGCCTGGCCAACATGGCGCACCTGGCTGAAAAAGTCGTGCCCAAGACCCAGGTCAAGCACGTCATCGTCACCGAGGTGGCCGACCTGCTGCCGCCGCTCAAGCGCCTGTTGATCAACAGCGTGATCAAGTACGTGAAGAAGATGGTCCCGGCCTACCACCTGCCGCAGGCCGTACGCTTCAACGATACCCTGGCCCTGGGCAAGGGCCAGCCGGTCACCGAAGCCAATCCCCAGGCCAACGATGTCGCCGTGCTGCAATATACCGGCGGCACCACCGGCGTGGCCAAGGGCGCCATGCTGACCCACCGTAACCTGGTCGCCAACATGCTGCAGTGCCGCGCCTTGATGGGCTCGAACTTGCAGGAAGGCTGCGAAATCCTCATTACGCCGCTGCCGCTGTACCACATCTACGCTTTTACCTTCCATTGCATGGCGATGATGCTGATTGGCAACCACAACGTGCTGATCAGCAACCCGCGCGATCTGCCGGCGATGGTCAAGGAGCTGGGCAAATGGAAATTCAGTGGCTTCGTCGGCCTCAACACCTTGTTCGTCGCCTTGTGCAATAACGAGGCGTTCCGCGCCCTGGATTTCTCGGCCTTGAAAATCACCCTGTCAGGCGGCATGGCCTTGCAGCTCAGCGTCGCTGAGCGCTGGAAGAGCGTCACCGGCTGCGCGATCTGCGAAGGCTACGGCATGACCGAAACCAGCCCTGTGGCGGCGGTCAACCCGTCGGAAGCCAACCAGGTCGGGACCATCGGCATCCCCGTGCCCTCGACCTTGTGCAAGGTGATCGACGATGCTGGCAACGAGTTGCCGTTGGGCGAGGTGGGCGAGTTGTGCGTCAAAGGCCCACAAGTGATGAAGGGCTACTGGCAACGCGAGGATGCTACCACTGAGATCCTCGACAGCGAAGGCTGGTTGAAGACTGGTGACATTGCGCTGATTCAGGCCGACGGCTACATGCGGATCGTCGATCGCAAGAAGGACATGATTCTGGTTTCCGGCTTCAACGTGTACCCCAACGAGCTGGAGGATGTACTGGCAGGCTTGCCTGGGGTCCTGCAGTGTGCAGCCATCGGCGTACCGGACGAGAAGTCCGGGGAAGTGATCAAGGTGTTCATCGTGGTCAAGCCAGGCATGACCGTGACCAAAGAGCAGGTGATGGAGCATATGCGCGCCAATGTTACTGGCTACAAGGTGCCGCGCTTCATCGAGTTTCGTGATGGCTTGCCGACCACCAACGTCGGCAAGATCCTGCGCCGCGAGCTGCGCGACGAAGAGCTGAAGAAGCAGGGCCTGAAGAAGATCGCCTGATCCACAGGCCTGTACGGTCTGAGTGGGAGCGGCCTCGCCCGGGCGCTCCCACAGCAGCCAATCCGATCAGCGCAGTTTTTCCAGCATCTGGTAGTACCACATTCCCGCAGCCAGCAACGGATTGCCCAGCCAATCCCCCATCGGTACCTGCACATGCTTGCATTGGGCGAAGGTATCGAATTTCTCCAGCGTCCCCGTCAGCGCTTCGGCCATGATTTCGCCCATGATGTGACTGGTGGCGATGCCATGCCCGGAGTAGCCCTGGCAATACCAGACATTGTCCGAGAGCTTGCCCAATTGCGGGATGCGGTTGACCACGATGCCCATGGCGCAGCTCCATTGAAACTCGATCGGCACTCCCTTGAGCGCCGGGAAGGTGCGTTCGATGCATGGACGCAACTCGGCTTCGATATCGCGTGAATCCTTGCCTGAATAGTTGGCGCCGCCGCCGAACAGCAGGCGTTTGTCAGCCGTCAGCCGATAATAGTCGAGCACGAAGCGGCAGTCGTACACCGCCAGGTCCTGCGGGTTGATCTGCGCAGCCAGTTCGCCCAGTGGGGCGGTGGTGACGATACCGCCCATGGCCGGGAATATCTTGCCCTTGAGTTGTTTCTGCTCAAGCTTGTGGTACACATCGCCCGCCAGCATGACCTGACGCGCCTCGACCCGACCGTGGGCGGTGATCACCGCAGGGCGTGGGCCATGGACGATGTCCAGCACCTCGGAGTTCTCGAACAGGCCCGCTCCCAGGGCATGGGCTGCGCGTGCTTCACCCAGGCACAGGTTCAACGGGTGCAGGTGCAGGTTGCGCAGGTTCTTCAAGGCGCCCAGGTACAGCGGGCTCTGCAGGTGTTCGGCAACCCCGTTGCGGTCGAGCAATTGCACCTGCTCGCCCATGCCGCGGCGTTCGGCCTCCGCCTGGAATCCGCGTAGCTCGTTCATGTGCGAGGGTTTCATCGCCGCGTGCAAATGGCCGTGCTTGAGGTCGCAGGCAATGCCATAGCGTTGCACGCGCTGCTCGATGATCTGGTGACCGCGCCAGCGCAACTGCCAGATGAAGTCGTCCACCTCACTGCCCAGGCGGCTGCGCATTTGCCCGCGCATGGCCTCGTCGCCGGACAGGCTGCCGGTCACCTGGCCGCCATTGCGGCCGCTGGCGCCCCAGCCGATGCGGTGGGTTTCGATGAGCGCGACCTTCAGGCCCCGCTCGGCCAGCTCCACCGCCGTGGCGATACCGGTGAAGCCGCCACCGATGATGGCCACGTCAGCCTGTACGGTGCCGCGCAGTTGCGGATAGCTGCTGTGGTCGTTCACGGTGGCGCTGTAGTAGGACGATACGCGCTGGGCCGTGGGGTTTTTCGCTGCTGCGTTCATGGGTGTTCCTTGTTCTGAAAAGAGACGGCTCAGGCCTGGTGCAGGTACCAACGCCAGTCCTGTTCGCTGACTTCGGCCATGAACTGGCGGTACTCGGCGCGTTTGACCTTGAGGTAGACGCCCAGAAACGCCTCGCCCAGGGTTTCGCGCGCCCATTCGGAACGCTCGAGGGCCTCGAGCGCGGTCAGCCAGTCGGTCGGCAGGTGCTCGCAGGCTTGGGCGTAGCCATTGCCCTGTACCGCAGGGCCTGGATCGAGTTGCCCGCGAATACCGCTGTGGCTGGCAGCGAGAATGGCGGCAGCGGCCAGGTAAGGGTTGGCATCGGCGCCGCAGATCCGATGTTCGACATGGCGGCTGCTGGCCGGTCCACCGGGTACGCGCAGGCTGACGGTGCGGTTGTCGACACCCCAGGTCGGCGCCAGCGGTGCATAACTGTTGGCCTGGAAGCGGCGGAAGGAGTTGGCGTTGGGGCAGAACAGCAACAGCGACTCGCGCAGGTGACGCAACATACCGGCCACTGCCTGGCGCAGCAGTGCGGTACCGGCTGGGTCGTCGCTGGCGAACAGGTTGTGGCCGGCGCTATCCGCCAGGCTCAAATGCATGTGCATGCCGGTGCCGGCCAACTGCGCGAACGGCTTGGCCATGAAGCAGGCCTGCATGCCATGGGCATGGGCCACGCCTTTGACCAGGCGTTTGTAGCGCACCGCCTGGTCCATGGCGGCCAGCGCAGGGCCGTGCTCCAAGGTGATTTCCACCTGGCCGGGCGCGTATTCGGAGATCGCCGTGCGCGCTGGAATGCCCTGGGCCTTGCACGCGGCATACACGTCAGCGAGAAACGGCTCGATCTGCTCCAATTCGCGCAGGCCGTAGACCTGGGTGCTGCGCGGTCGTCCGCCGTCGTTGTCCAGTGCCGGTTGCGGGCGGCCCAGGGCATCACGTTGCTGGTCGAGCAGGAAGAACTCCAGCTCGCAGGCCATCACCGGGTGGTAACCGTCGGCCTCGAGCGCCGCGATGGTGCGCAGCAACACATGGCGCGGATCGGCGACACTGGCCGGCATGCCTTCACTGGGGTGCATGCTGACCTGCACGGCAGCGGTCGGCACACGCCGCCATGGCAGGCGCACCAGGCTGCCGTGAAGCGGGTAGGCGCGGCAGTCGATGTCGCCGACATCCCAGACCAGTCCTGAGTTTTCCACGTCATCGCCATCGAGGGTCAGGCCGAGGATGGTGCTGGGCAGCGGTCGTCCGCTCTCATACACCGCGAGCAGCTCATCGCGGTGCAGCAGCTTGCCACGTGGCACGCCATTGGCGTCGAGGATGAACAGCTCGAACAGTTCGATATCCGGGTGGTGTTCGAGAAAACGGCGGGCGTGTTCCATGGGTGCAAAATGCATGATCTATTCGCTCACAAACGCTCGGAACCTGCGCGTGCGCGCGGTTCACTCGAGACAGGCGGCCAGATGGCGGCCGGAGAGTGTCACAGGGGCGGGAGCGAGGCATCCGGCGGGCGTGCATGGCGGCAATGCCACAGGGCCCAGAAGGCGATGATGCGATTGACCAACGGATTTTCACCGGCACGCGACCGAGCCTTCGCCGGCGAAGGGCGTGACACCGGTGGAACGAGGGTCGGGGCGCAAGTCATGCCGTCGATACTCACATGCGGCGTAATGTTGATTAAAGCAGTGAATGGCAACCTTCACGTTGCGCCTGGCTAAACATTCAGCCTGACATGTCGCCGCTCGCCGCGCCCGCCAGCAGCTCCAGCAGAAACCCGGCAAATCTGCGACAATCGCGCATCATTCGAATGCCGATCAGGACATAGCAGGCTCACCTGCACCCTCAAAAGCCCCATGACCGACCAAGCCATCGACAAACTGCTGCAAAACCTCGACCACGCCATGATCGCCGAGCGCCACCGTTTGCGCCGGCAATTGCACGAGCTGCGCAAGCGCCCCGACGAGGCGAAGCTGGCGCAGTGGGTGCAAAAGGTCGAGGCTTCCTTCGCCCAGGTCAGCGCACGACAGAACAGCGTGCCGCCGATCCGCTACGACGACAGCCTGCCGATCGCGGCCAAGCGTGACGAGATCAAAAAGGCACTGGCCGAGCACCAGGTGCTGGTCATCGCCGGCGAGACCGGCTCCGGCAAGACCACGCAGCTGCCCAAGATCTGCCTGGAAATGGGCCGTGGCAGCCATGGCCTGATCGCCCACACCCAGCCCCGGCGGATCGCCGCGCGCAGCGTGGCCGCGCGGGTTGCCGAAGAACTCGGCACGCCGTTGGGGGCGTTGGTCGGTTACCAGGTACGCTTTGAAGACCAAAGCGATGCCAACACCTTGGTCAAGCTGATGACCGACGGTATTCTGCTCGCCGAAACCCAGCATGATCGCTTTCTCGAGCGTTACGACACGATCATCGTCGACGAAGCCCACGAGCGCAGCCTGAACATCGATTTTTTGCTCGGTTACCTGAAGACGCTGCTGCACCGTCGCCCCGAGCTCAAGCTGATCATCACCTCGGCGACCATCGACCTCGAGCGCTTCTCCAAGCACTTCGACAATGCGCCGATCATCGAGGTGTCCGGGCGGACCTTCCCGGTGGAAACCTGGTACCGCCCGCTGACCAGCGAGCAGGACGAGGAGGGCAACCAGGTCGAGGACGATCTCACCGTCGACCAGGCCATCCTTGCCACGCTCGACGAAATTGCCCAGCACGAACGCAGCGTTGGCAAAGGCCCGGGCGATGTGCTGGTGTTCCTGCCGGGCGAACGGGAAATTCGCGATGCCGCCGAAATCCTGCGCAAGGCGCAGCTGCGCCATACCGAAATCCTGCCGTTGTATGCACGCCTGTCGCCGGCCGAACAGCAGCGGATTTTCCAGCCTCATCCGGGGCGTCGCGTGGTGCTCGCGACCAACGTTGCGGAAACCTCGCTGACCGTACCGGGCATCCGTTACGTGATCGACAGCGGCACGGCGCGCATCAGCCGCTACAGCTACCGCGCCAAGGTCCAGCGTCTGCCGATCGAGGCGGTGTCCCAGGCCAGTGCCAACCAGCGCAAAGGCCGCTGCGGGCGGGTCGAGCCTGGCATCTGCGTGCGCCTGTACAGCGAAGAGGACTTCAATAGCCGACCAGCCTTCACCGACCCCGAAATCCTGCGGACCAACCTGGCGGCAGTGATCCTGCAGATGCTGCACCTGCGCCTGGGGGCGATCGATGCGTTCCCGTTCATCGAGCCACCAGATGGCAAGGCCATCAGCGACGGCTTCAACCTGCTGCAGGAACTGTCGGCGGTCAATCGGGAAAACCAGCTGACGCCCATTGGTCGCCAGCTCGCGCGCCTGCCGATCGACCCACGCCTGGGGCGCATGCTGCTCGAGGGGGCACGCCTGGGCAGCCTGCAGGAAGTGCTGATCGTCACCAGTGCGCTGTCGGTGCAGGATCCACGCGAACGACCGCCCGAGCGTCAGCAGGCCGCTGACCAGGCGCACGCACAGTGGAAGGACGTGGACTCCGACTTCGCTGCCTTGGTCAACCTGTGGCGCGGTTTCGAGGAGCAGCGCCAGGCGTTGACCGCCAACCCATTGCGCAACTGGTGCCGCAAGCAGTTCCTCAATTACCTGCGCCTGCGCGAGTGGCGCGATGCCCATCGCCAACTGGCGTTGATCTGCCGCGACCTGCAGTTGGCGGTGAACAAGGACGCCTGCGACTACCAGAAAATGCACAAGGCCATCCTCAGTGGCCTGCTCAGCCAGATCGGCCACAAGACCGAGGACGGCGATTATCAAGGTGCCCGCCAGCGCCGCTTCTGGGTCCATCCCTCGTCAGGCTTGGGCCGCAAGCGCCCGCAGTGGGTCATGGCCGCCGAACTGGTCGAGACCACCAAGCTCTACGCGCGCATGGTGGCCAAGATCGAACCGGACTGGATCGAGCCGCTGGCCGGGCATCTGGTGAAGAAGAACCACTTCGAGCCGCACTGGGAGAAAAAACGCGGGCAAGTGGTGGCGTACGAGCAGATCACCTTGTACGGCTTGATCCTGGTCGGTCGCCGGCCGGTGCATTTCGGGCCGATCGACCCGGTCACCTCGCGTGAGCTGTTCATTCGCGAAGGCCTGGTCGGCGGTGAAATACAATCGCGCGCCAAGTGCCTGGCAGCCAACAAGCGCCTGCTCGAAGAGCTCGACGAGCTCGAAGCCAAGGCCCGACGTCGCGACATCCTGGCCGATGAAGAGACGCTCTACGCCTTCTACGAAGCGCGCCTGCCTGCTGAAATCCACCAGACCGCGACCTTCGATAGCTGGTACCGCATGGGCAGCCAGAAGGACGCCAGCCTGCTGATCATGCGCGAAGAGGACGTGCTGGCCCGTGAAGCCAGCGAGGTCACCGCCGCGCAGTACCCCGACAGCCTGCAGGTCGGCGACCTGCGGCTGCCGCTGACCTATCACTTCGAGCCGGGGCATGCCCGCGACGGCGTCACCGTGCGCGTGCCGGCGCCGCTGTTGCCCAGCCTGCCGGGCGAACGCCTGGAATGGCTGGTGCCGGGTTTGCTCGAGGCCAAGTGCATCGCCCTGGTGCGTAACCTGCCCAAGGCCTTGCGCAAGAACTTCGTGCCGGTGCCGGACTTCGTCAAGGCCTCGTTGTCGCGCCTGAGCTTCGGCCAGGGCGCATTGCCTCAGGCGCTGGGCCAGCAATTGCTGCGCATGACCGGCGCGCGCGTGCCCGATGAAGCCTGGGCCGAGGCAGTGGCCCTGTTGGAGGGCCACCTGCGCATGAACATCGAGGTGGTCGACGGTCAGGGCAAGTTCCTCGGCGAAGGGCGCGATCTTGACGCACTCACCGCCCGCTTTGCCGCAGCCAGCCAGGCCGCCCTGGCGGTGCCGCGCGACCAACACAGCGAACAGCCGGTGCAAGCCAAGGCGTTCAGCGAGGTCAAGCAGACCGCTCAGCAGAAGATCGCCGGGCTGTCGATGACCGTCTACCCAGCATTGGTGGAAGAGGGTGGCACCGTGCGTGAGGGGCGTTTCTCGACCCCGGCCGAAGCGCAGTTCCAGCACCGTCGGGCGTTGCAGCGCCTGCTGCTGCAACAGTTGGCCGAGCCTGCCAAGTTCCTGCGCAGCAAACTCCCTGGGCTGACCGAAATGGGCTTGTTGTATCGAGAGCTGGGCCGCGTCGAGGCGTTGGTCGAAGACATTCTGCTGGCCAGCCTTGACAGTTGCATCCTCGATGGCGAAGCCGCCTTGCCGCGCGACGGTGCGGCGCTGGCCGCGCTGGCCGAACGCAAGCGCGGCAGCTGGGCCGAGCATGCCGAGCGCCTGGCGCGCCAGACGCTGGAGGTGCTCAAGCTCTGGCATGGTTTGCAAAAACGCTTCAAGGGCAAGATCGACCTGAGCCAGGCGGTGGCGCTCAATGACATCAAGCAGCAGCTGGCCAACCTGGTGTACCCGGGCTTTGTTCGGGAAACGCCGGCGCCGTGGTTCAAGGAGCTGCCGCGCTACCTCAAGGCCGTGGAGTTGCGCCTCGAGAAGCTCGGCGCCCAGGTGCAGAAAGACCGGGTCTGGAGCGCTGAGCTGAGCACGCTGTGGGCGCAGTACAAGGCGCGCGCCGACAAGCATGCCCAGGAGGGCAAGCGCGATGAGCAACTGACCCTCTACCGCTGGTTGCTGGAAGAATACCGGGTGTCGTTGTTCGCCCAGCAGCTGGGTACCAAGCTGCCGATTTCCGACAAGCGATTGAGCAAACAGTGGAGCCAGGTGGAAGGTTAAACTTCCCCAGTTGTGGCACTATTGAGGCAATTTGGGCCGCATCGCGGCCCATGTGGGCAGGGGCAGCCCACACGCGAGGGATGCCCTCGCGATCAATCTGGTACTAAAGTGCCATTAGCCTGACCTATTCCCAGCCAGCGCCCTGTGGCGGTGGCCTTTGAACAGAGGATCGATCGTGCACAACGTCGTGATCAGCGGCACCGGCCTGTATACCCCGGCCCAGAGCATTACCAACGAAGAATTGGTGGCCTCCTTCAATGCGTGGTCCGAGCAGTACAACCACGACAACGCCGCCGCCATCGAGCGCGGCGAACTCGAAGCGGCGCCGCTGTCGGATGCCGCCTTCATCGAAAAGGCCTCGGGGATCAAAAGCCGCTTCGTCATGGACAAGGCCGGCATCCTCGACCCGCAGCGCATGAAGCCACGTTTGCCAGAGCGCTCCAACAACGAACCTTCGATTCTCTGTGAAATGGCCGTGGCGGCCGCTCGCCAGGCGCTGGAGCGTGCCGGTCGCAGCGCGGCGGATGTGGACGGGGTGATCGTCGCCTGTTCCAACCTGCAGCGGCCGTACCCGGCCATTGCCATCGAGGTCCAGCAGGCGCTGGGTATCCAAGGGTTTGCCTTCGACATGAACGTGGCCTGTTCTTCAGCCACCTTCGGCATCCAGACGGCGGCCAACAGCGTCCAGCTCGGGCAGGCGCGGGCAGTGTTGATGGTCAACCCGGAGGTGTGTACCGGGCACTTGAACTTCCGTGATCGCGACAGCCATTTCATCTTCGGCGACGCCGCTACCGCGGTGTTGCTCGAGCGGGCCGACAAGGCCAGCTCCGCGCATCAGTTCGAAATTGTCAGCAGCAAACTGTGGACCGAGTTCTCCAACAACATCCGCAACAACTTCGGCTTCCTCAACCGCGCTGCGGAGGAGGCGATGAGCGCCGCCGACAAGCTGTTCATCCAGGAAGGCCGCAAGGTGTTCCGCGAGGTGTGCCCGAAAGTGGCCGAACTGGTCGGCCAGCACCTGCAAGAAAACGGCCTGCAACCGTCTGACGTCCAACGCTTCTGGCTGCACCAGGCCAACCTCAGCATGAACCACCTGATCGTCAAGAAGCTGTTGGGGCGTGAGGTGAGCGAACAGGAAGCTCCGGTCATCCTCGATCGCTATGCCAATACCAGCTCGGCAGGTTCGGTGATTGCCTTCCACTTGTATCAGGACGATCTGCCCAAAGGCGCCCTGGGCGTGTTGAGCTCGTTCGGTGCCGGCTATTCGATCGGCAGCGTGATCCTGCGCAAGCGCTGATCGCCAGGGCGGCTTGGCAACTCGTTGCAGAGCGGAAAAAAAACGGGAACTGCCGGATGGGGATCGGCAGTTCCCGTTTTGCGTGAAGCAGGCTGCAGGTCGCTTAGAATTTGGCTTCCAGGTCCACTTGCAGGGTGTCTACGTCGGCATTGCTGTTGGGCAGGTTGGAATAGTCGGTCTTGGCCATCATGTAGGCTGCGCCCAGGGCGAAGTTCTTGTCGATCTCGTAACCGACCTTGAACTTGTGCCCGCGCGAGCCGGTGAAGCCGTTGCCGAAGTCCGAGTCGGTGAACAGGCTGACCACGCCGTTGCGTTGCACGTCCCGGTAGTTGTAGTCCAGGCTCCAGGCGCCGATCTTGCTCTTCAGGCCAGCCAGCCAGGCCTTGTCCTTGCCGTCGGTGCTCTCGGTGTTCTTGACGAACTGGCCATAGGCCGACAGTGGGATGGCGAAGCCGGTGAAATCGACCTGACCGAAGCCTTCGACCAGGTTGAATTCGTCGGTGGTGTTGCCCAGCGAGCGCAGCGCCGCCGAGGCCTTGTCATTGTCGTAGCCGTAGAGGCTGCCGCCGACGGTGACCTTGACGGTATCGGCTGCGTTGAACCTGGTGCCCAATTGCGCCGCGTACAGCTGCGCATCGTGCTTGAACTGCACGCCGTCGCCGTCGACGTTGTCCTTGAGGTTGTAGTGGCCGATGCTGCCGAATACCTCGGCAGGGCCTGCGTTGGTCTTGTAGGTGAGGGCAACGCCTTCAGGGTTGATGTCGCTGTCCCAGATGATGTCGCCCATGCTCACCCAAGGCTGCATCATCTTGCCGCCGATGATGTGCAGGTTCGGCACCGCTGTCGGGTGCCAGTCCAGGTAGGCCAGGTCGACCCACAGCGATTTCTTCTCGAAGTAGTTGTCCAGGCTCTGGTTGGTCGAGCGCGCATCGGCGCTGCTGCCGGTGGCCACGCGCACGCCGGCATCGACCTGCGGGTTGATCTCGCTGTAGAAGCCAACGCGGGCCCGCACCCGCTCACGGTCCTGGTTGCCGCTGCGGGAAATCGGGTTGTCGACGTTGACGTCTTCGTAACGCAGGCGCACATCGCCTTTGATCTGGGTCTTGGCGGCCCAGGCGACTTTCTGTTCGAACGAACTCATGCGCTCGGACTGGGCTTTCTGATCGGCCTTTTCCTTGGTCTCTTTTGCCAGATCGCCCTGCAGTTCGTTGTACTGCGCCTGGTTGATCGAGCCATTGGCGCGGAGCATTTCGAGCAGCTTGGCGTCGACAGCAGCACTGGCCGGAGTACTCAGAGCCAGCATCATGCCGGTGAGGCTCACTCCGGTAAGTGTGGAAACAAGACGCATAAGGTTCTCCCTACTTGAAAGATTCGGGGAGGCTCGGCGCCCACCCCCATGTTGGCATGTCTTCGGAAAGGGCCTGGCTAGACAGGTTCTGAGCTTCCGGAAAACAGGCGCAAGTATTGCGGGGGCGAATGACAGATTAATGTCTAATTAGTGGCACTGCTGTGAAGCCGTTACCCTGCGCCGGTATGCCGGTGCAATGTCATTTGAGTGACGGGGCCGTGTTCGCCGATACTGGCAGCCTTGCTCAGCGGGATGAAAACGTGACCAGTCTCTACAGCCTTGCCCACCTGCGTGACCTGCCAGCGGCGACCTGGGACGCCCTGGTGCCGCCGGGCCAACCGTTCCTGCGCCATGGCTTTCTCAGTGCCCTGGAAGACAGCGGCAGCGTCGCGCCGGCCACCGGCTGGGCCGCCGAACACCTGGTGCTGGAACATGAAGGACAGGTGCGCGCCTTGCTGCCGGCCTACCGCAAATGGCATTCCTATGGCGAGTATGTGTTCGACCATGGCTGGGCGGATGCTTGCGAACGCGCCGGCATCGCCTACTACCCCAAGCTGCTCGGCGGCGTGCCATTCAGTCCGGTGACAGGGCCGCGGCTATTGGCGCTCGACCCTGCCGATGCATCCTTGGTCCTGCAGGCGCTGCCGGAGTACTTGGGCAAAGCCGGGCTGTCCGGGGCGCACATCAATTTCACCGAGCCGCACTTCGATGCGCAGATCGCTGGGCAGCCCGGCTGGATGGAGCGTCTGGGCTGCCAGTTTCACTGGCGCAATCACGGCTACCGCGACTTCCAGGATTTTCTCGACAGCCTGAGCTCACGCAAGCGCAAGCAGATGCGCAAGGAGCGCGAGCAGGTGGCAGGGCAGGGTATCGATTTTCGCTGGTGCCGAGGCGATGAACTCGATGAAGCGCAATGGGACTTCGTCTACCTCTGCTACGCCAATACCTACGCCGTGCGTGGCCGCTCGCCATACCTTACGCGGGCATTCTTCAGCCTGCTGGCCGAACGCATGCCCGAGGCCGTGCGCGTGGTCATGGCGCGCCAAAGTGACCGTGATGTGGCCATGGCGCTGAGCCTGGTCGGCGGCGACAGTTTGTTTGGGCGCTACTGGGGCTGTCTGGCCGAATTCGACCGGCTGCATTTCGAAACCTGTTTCTACCAGGGCATGGATTTCGCCATCGCCGAGGGTCTGCAGCGGTTCGATGCCGGGGCGCAGGGCGAGCACAAGCTGATTCGCGGCTTCGAGCCCGTGCTCACCCGGTCCTGGCATTACCTGCTGCATCCGGGTTTGCGCCGGGCCGTGGACGAGTTTCTGCAACAGGAGCGCGACGGAGTACGGGCGTATGCCGAGCAGGCGCGGGAGATGCTGCCTTATCGCAAGGACTGATCGCGACGATTGTCCGTTCGGGCCTCCTGGGCAAAGAGGCCCGAACAGGTCTCAATCGACGCCGACGAACCCACCGGTCTGGTGATGCCATAAGCGAGCATACAGCCCCTGCTGCTCGAGCAATTGGCTGTGGCTACCACTTTCGACGATGCGCCCCTGGTCCAGCACCACCAGGCGATCCATGCGCGCGATGGTGGACAGGCGGTGGGCGATGGCGATCACGGTCTTGCCCTGCATCAGGGTCTCCAGGCTCTCCTGAATCGCCGCTTCCACTTCCGAATCCAGTGCCGAGGTCGCCTCGTCCATGATCAGGATCGGCGCGTTCTTGAGCAGTACCCGGGCGATCGCGATGCGCTGGCGCTGCCCACCCGACAGCTTGACCCCGCGCTCGCCGACGTGGGCGTCGAAACCAGTACGCCCTTGGGCGTCGGACAACTGCGGGATGAACACATCGGCGCGCGCCCGGCGCACGGCTTCGTGCAGTTGCGCTTCAGTGGCGTCGGGGCGGCCATACAGCAGGTTGTCGCGGATCGAGCGGTGCAGCAGCGAGGTGTCCTGGGTGATCATGCCGATCTGCGCGCGCAGGCTGGCCTGGCTGACCTCGGCGATGTCCTGGCCGTCGATCAGAATGCGCCCGCCCTGCACGTCGTACAGGCGCAGCAGCAGGTTGACCAAGGTCGACTTGCCGGCACCCGAGGGCCCGATCAGACCGATCTTCTCGCCGGGGCGGATGTCCAGCTCGAGCCCTTCGATGACGTTGCTGGCCTTGCCGTAATGGAAGTCCACGTCAGCGAAATGTACGGCGCCGCGGCTGACCTTGAGCGCTGGCGCGTTCGGCTTGTCGGTGACCGTGACCGGTTGGGCGATGGTCTGCAGGCCATCCTGGACCATGCCGATGTTTTCGAAAATGCCGTTGACCACCCACATGATCCACCCGGACATGTTGACGATGCGGATCACCAGGCCCGTGGCCAGGGCAATCGCGCCCACGCTGATCAGCGACTGGCTCCACAGCCACAGCGCAAGGCCGGTGGTGGTGACCACCAGCAGGCCGTTGAGGGTGGTGATGACCACGTCCATGCTGGTGACCACACGGGACGCCAGTTGGGTTTTCTCGGTCTGCTCACGGATCGCCTCACGGGCGTATTGCTGTTCGTGCTCGGTATGGGCGAATAGCTTGAGCGTGGCAATGTTGGTGTAGCCGTCGACGATGCGCCCCATCAGCTTGGAGCGCGCATCGGAAGAAATCACCGAGCGTTGCTTGACCCTTGGCACGAAATAACAGAGCGCGGCGATGTAGCCGAGGATCCATACCAGCAGCGGCAACATCAGCCGCCAGTCGGCCTCGGCGAACAGCACCAGCGAGGTGACCGCGTAGATCAACACATGCCACAGCGCATCGACTGCCTGCACGGCCGAATCGCGCAGCGAGTTGCCGGTTTGCATGATGCGCTGGGCGATGCGCCCGGCGAAATCGCTCTGGAAGAAGTTCAGGCTCTGCTTGAGCACGTAGGTATGGTTTTGCCAGCGAATCAGGCTGGTCATGCCCGGGTTGATGGTCTGGTGCACCAGCAAGTCGTGCAGGCCGAAGAACACCGGGCGCAGCAGCAGGACCACCACCAGCATCCAGATCAGTTCGCCGCCGTGGTCGCTGAAGAAGTTAGGGTTCGGCGCACCCTGGGCCAGGTCGATGATGCGGCTCAGGTAGCTGAACATCGCCACTTCGATCAACGAGGCAAACAGCCCCACCACCAGCAGCGCGACGAAGCTCGGCCAGACTTGGCGCAGGTAATACAGGTAGAACGGCCAGACCTGGCCCGGAGGCGACTCGCTGGGCGCGTCGCGAAAGATATCGATCAGTTGCTCGAAACGGCGATACAGCATGGGTGACAAGACTCCTGTGCTACCCGAACCCGGAAGGCTTCACGTCCCTGTGAGACCTGCCATCAGTCGATGCGTTTGGCCGATTTGATGAATACCGGGTCGGTGGGCACGTCGCGCATGCCTTTTTTGACGGTGGTCGGCGAATTGACGATCTGATCGACCACCTCCATGCCCTTGGTGACCTTGCCGAACACGGCGTAGCCGGCGTCACGGCCTGGGTTGAGGAAGTCGTTGTCAGCCACATTGATGAAGAACTGGCTGGTGGCCGAGTTCGGGTTGGAGGTGCGCGCCATGGCCAGGGTGCCACGGGTATTCTGCAGGCCGTTGCTGGCTTCGTTGCGGATCGGGTCCTTGGTGTCTTTCTGCACCATCTGCTCGGTGAAGCCGCCGCCCTGCACCATGAAGCCCGGGATCACCCGATGGAAGATGGTGTTGTTGTAGAAGCCGCTGTCGACGTAGGCCAGGAAGTTCTTGGTGCTGACCGGCGCCTTTTCGGCATTGAGCTCGATCTCGACTGGGCCGAAGCTGGTGTCCAGCAGAACGTGCGGGGTCTTGTCAGAGGCCATGACGCTGGCGGCGAAGGCAACCGAGCAGGCGGTGAGCAGAAGTTTTTTCAGCATGGGCTCAATGATCCTTGAGAGGTGGAAGCGGCTGCCAGGAACTGCAGCAGGGTCTGATTGAAGACCTCGGGTTGGTCCAGGGGCGTAGCGTGACGCGAATCGGCGATGACCACCAGCCTGGCGTTGGGCATCAGGGCGACATAGTGCTCTTTGAGTTGTATCGGGGTGTAATCCTGGTCAGCGGCGATTACCAGCGTGGGACAGCGAATGTCGTTGATGCGTTCCTGTACGCCCCAGTCGACGATGGCGTCGAAGCTCTTGAGGTAGGCGCGCTTGTCGTTGCGCGCCCAGCGTTCTGCCATCTTCTGCCGAAGTTCGGTTTGCCCAGGCTTGGGAAACAACCGTGCAGCCAGGCCCCTGCCGACGGTCTCGACGCTGAGCAGGCGCGCCAGGCTCCAGCGCTTGAACCACCATGACCAGTCGCGCAGAGTCCGCCGCTTGACCTGCGGGGCGCTGTTGACGATGCACAGGCTGCGCAGCCATTGCCGATGGTCGACGGCGAACTGAAAACCGACCATGCCGCCCATGGATAAACCGACGAAGTGCACAGGGCCAGTCTGCAGATGCTCGAGCAGGGCCAGCAGGTCTTCGCTGAACGTGGCGATGCTGTACCCGCCGCGGGGTTTCGCCGAGCGGCCATGGCCACGGATGTCCATGACGATGACCCGGTAGTGAAGGCTCAGTTCCGGCACTTGCAGCTCCCAGTCCTGGCTACTCGAGCCCAGGCCATGGAGCAGCACCAGCGGCTCGCCTTGACCATACTGTTGGTAGTGCAGCGAGCATCCTCGATGGTCGAAACTGGCCATGCACGCGGTCCTTTCAGGCTTGTGGGGGGGCTGCGAAGGGCGCGTCCAATGGCGCGGTGTCGAAATTGCGCAGCAGGTCGATGAGAATCTGCGTGGCTGGGCCCAGGGTCTTCTCTTTGCTTGAGTAAAGGTAGAACAGGGGATGGCGGCTGCCACCCTGATCCAGCGGCAGCGCCTTGAGCACGCCGTCACGCAGTTCGCGTTCGATCATGTGCCGGGGCAGCCAGGCAAAGCCCAGGCCGCTGCCCACGAAGGTGGCGGCAGTGCCCAGGCTACCGACCGTCCAGCGCTGCTCGGCGCCGAGCCAGCCGACATCGCGCGGCTGCGCCCGGCCTGAATCGCGAATCACCACCTGCAACTGGCTTTCCAGGTCCTGGAAAGTGATCTCCCGACCCAGGCGGTGCAGTGAGTGCTCGGGGTGGGCGACCGCAATGAATTCCACCGAGCTCAATTCCGTGCCCAGGTAACCGCCAATGCTGTAGCTGCTGATGGCAAGATCGGCGATGCCTTCATGCATCACTTCCTCGACACCGGACAACACCTCTTCGCGCAAACGCACCCGGCACCCGCGGCTCTGCGGCATGAAGGCGGCCAGGGCGCGCACCAGGCGTGCGCTGGGGTAGGCGGCATCGACCACCAGGCGGACTTCGGCTTCCCAGCCCTGCTCCATGTGGTGGGCCAGGTCTTCGAGCTGGCTGGCCTGCTTGACCAGGTGACGAGAGCGGCGCAGCAGCACATTGCCGGCCTCGGTCAGTACCGC
Organism: Pseudomonas sp. SMSB3; assembly: GCF_052041965.1. Taxonomy (NCBI): domain Bacteria; kingdom Pseudomonadati; phylum Pseudomonadota; class Gammaproteobacteria; order Pseudomonadales; family Pseudomonadaceae; genus Pseudomonas; species Pseudomonas sp. SMSB3. The sequence goes on from NZ_JBKGGV010000001.1 coordinate 673,172, forward strand.
CTTGCGTCCATCGATGCGCAGCAATGGTACGCCCAGTTGTTCCTGCATCCGCGCCACGGTGTAGCTGACCGAAGACTGCGATCGGTGCAAGGCTTCGGCTGCCTGGGCAAACCCGCCGTGATCGACCACTGCCTGCAGGGTCCGCCACTGATCCAGGGTTACGCGCGGCGCTTTCATGTTGGGCTCCTGTTGTCCTAAGCTGCGCTCTTTCAAGGAGAGCGCCCCATGAAGAAATGTTGTGCGGCATTGCTGTTGTGCCTGCCCCTTGGGGCCATGGCTTATCCCATCGATGTGCAGAAGGACCTCGACGGGGTCAAGCTGGACTACACCGCCTATGACACCGCCTATGACATCGGTGCCATCACCCTCAACAACTACGGCCAGGTGCCGGCAGCCTGCAGGGTGACCTTCCGCAATGGCCCTGAGGCGCCACGGGTACGCCGAATCAATGTGCCGGCTGGTAAAAGCGTCGATGTGACGGCCAAGTTCAATCGGCAGATCATCAAGCTGCGGATCGCGCTGGATTGCAAGGCGCAATAAACAGATTAATCGATAGATTGATCCCACTTTCTACGCTTTTTTATCGATAGGTCAAGGCTTAATCTCGCCTTGATTCACGATGTTTACTCCATCCAGGCCGGGGCCAAGTTGGCAGCGGTGGCTTGAGGTGCAACGAATCCTATCCCTGACACCTGGTCTGCTCCTTGGGTGTGTCTGCCCGGCCTGATGGCCGGGTTTTTCGCTCGCCTTGGCATTTTCTGCGCCTGTGGGATCGAGCGCCGCCCGCGCGGCGCATCGTGAGCTGCGCTCACTCCTACGGTTGTCTCGGGCCAATTATTTCTGGGATCTTTGTGCGCGACGCTTTGGCGCATCGCGCCTAGAATCCCCGTAGGAGTGAGCGCAGCTCACGATGCGCCGCGCAAGCGGCGCTCGATCTGCGCATCCCTTCATTACGCCAGCCAAACACCTGAATGAACCTTGGCAACGAATTCCCATCTCTGACCCCTGTTCTGCGCCTTGGGTATGTCCGCCCGGCCTGATGGCCGGGTTTTTCGCTCGCCACGGCATTTTTTGCGCCTGTGGGATCGAGCGCCGCGCAAGCGGCGCTCGATCTGCGCATCCCTTCATTACGCCAGCCAAACACCTGAATGAACCTTCGCAACGAATTCCCATCTCTGACCCCTGTTCTGCGCCTTGAGTATGTCCGCCTGGCCTGATGGCCGGGTTTTCGCTCGCCACGGCATTTTCTGCGCCTGTGGGATCGAGCGCCGCCCGCGCGGCGCATCGTGAGCTGCGCTCACTCCTACGGTTGTTTCGGGCCAATTATTTCTGGGATCTTTGCGCGCGACGCTTTGGCGCATCGCGCCTAGAATCCCCGTAGGAGTGAGCGCAGCTCACGATGCGCCGCGCAGGCGGCGCTCGGTCTGCGCATCCCTTCATTACGCCAGCCAAACACCTGAATGAACCTTCGCAACGAATTCCCATCTCTGACCCCTGTTCTGCGCCTTGGGTATGTCCGCCCGGCCTGATGGCCAGTTTTTGGCTCGCCACGGCATTTTCTGCGCCTGTGGGATCGAGCGCCGCCCGCGCGGCGCATCGTGAGCTGCGCTCACTCCTACGGTTGTTTCGGGCCAATTATTTCTGGGATCTTTGCGCGCGACGCCTTGGCGCATCGGGCCTAGAATCCCCGTAGGAGTGAGCGCAGCTCACGATGCGCCGCGCAGGCGGCGCTCGATCTGCGCATCACCTCAATGCGCCAGCCAAACACCTGAATGAACCTTCGCTATGGAAAACCCATACCGAGCCCGCACATTCCTCATGGTTGAACACTCAGGCCGCAACCCGCTAAGGTCGCGCCCTTGATTCACGAGAGACAACCATGGGCTACCTGATAATCGTCGCGCTGATCCAGGCGTTCTCCTTCAGCCTGATCGGCGAGTACCTGGCTGGGCACGTCGACAGCTATTTCGCTGTGCTCGCCCGCGTGCTGCTGGCCGGGCTGGTATTCCTGCCGCTGACGCGCTGGCGCCAGGTCGAGCCGGGCTTCCTGCGCTCGATGCTGCTGATCGGTGCTTTGCAATACGGCATCACTTACGTCTGCCTGTACCTGAGCTTTCGTGTACTCAGCGTGCCGGAAGTGCTGCTGTTCACCATCCTCACGCCGCTGCACGTTACCTTGATCGAAGATGCCTTGAACCGGCGCTTCAACCCCTGGGCGCTGGTCGCAGCCCTGGTGGCGGTGGCAGGCGCCGGGGTGATCCGCTTCGACAGCATCAGCGGCGACTTCTTCGTCGGCTTCCTGCTGCTGCAACTGGCCAACTTCACCTACGCTGCCGGCCAGGTGCTGTACCGCCATCTAGTGGCGCGCAACCCCAGTGACCTGCCGCACTACAAGCGCTTCGGCTACTTCTACTTGGGCGCATTGCTGATCGTGCTGCCGGCCTTCCTGCTGTTCGGCAATGCCCAGCACCTGCCGAGCAGCGCGCAGCAGTGGTGGGTGCTACTGTTCCTTGGCCTGTGCCCGACCGCGTTGGGGCTGTACTGGTGGAACAAAGGCGCCTGCCTGGTTTCGGGCGCTACATTGGCGGTGATGAACAACCTGCACGTGCCGGTAGGCTTGCTGCTCAACCTGCTGATCTGGAACCGCGACGAGCCGCTGGGCCGCCTGCTGCTGGGCGGCGCGATCATCCTGGCCTCGGTGTGGCTGAGCCGCCTGGGCAACCGCAGCCAGACGGCCGCGCTCGGCAAGGCCTGACATGCACTCCGTGCTGGTGATCGTTGCCCCGATCTTCGCCCTGATACTGGTCGGTTTTGCCTGCCGCAAGACCGATAAGCTCGGGGACAGGGCCGCTGCCGAAATCAACAAGATGGTGGTCTGGCTGTGCCTGCCGGCGCTGCTGTTCAAGGTCACCGCGACGGCGACCTGGAGCGAAATCTGGCACCCAGGCTTCATCGTCGCGTTTGGCGCAGGGGCGCTGGCAATGTTCGTCGTCACCTTGGCCTGGCGTCTCTGCTCCGGCCATGGCCTGGTGGCCGCCAGTATCGATGGGCTCAGCGCGGGCTACGCCAACACCGGCTATATCGGCATACCCCTGTGCCTGCTGCTGTTCGGCCAGCCAGGGCTGCAACCTGCGCTGATCTCATCGTTGATCGTCGTCTGCCTGGTGTTCGCGATCTCCCTGACTTTGATCGAAATCGGCCTGCAGCAGGAGCGGCACATCGGCCGTGCGGTCTGGCAGGTGGGCAAGGCGCTGGCCAAGAATCCGCTGGTCATCGCGCCGTTGGCAGGGGCGGGCTGGGCCATGGGCGGCCTGGGCCTGGCAGAGCCGGTGCTGCATTTTCTCGACATGCTGGCGCTTGCTACCACGCCGTGCGCGTTGATTTCGCTCGGCGCCTTTTTGGCGGAGAAACGGCCCGGTTCGCAGGCAAGTCCCTGGCCCTTGGTGGGCCTGAAATTGATCGGCCAGCCGGCGCTGACCTGGGTACTGGCATTCAAGGTGTTCAGCTTGCCGCCGATGTGGGCGGCCTCGGCAGTACTGCTGGCAGCGCTGCCGACGGGGACCGGGCCGTTCATGTTGGCGGAGTACTACAACCGCGAGGCAGGGTTGATTTCGCGGACCATCCTGCTGTCGACCGTGGCATCGCTGGGGACCCTGACCGGGCTGCTGTACCTGCTGGGGTGTGCAGGTTGACCTGGGCCGCCAGGCGGTCCCAGCGACTTCAACCCTCGCTGAGCTCTTCCAGGCGCCGCGGCTCAGTCGCTAAAGCGCGCCCCGTCAGCCCGACTCGCATGTCATTGCCACTCGGCTGCTGGTACAGGCTCAAGCCGAACTCTGGCAGCACCGCCAGCAGGTAATCGAAGATATCCCCCTGGATCCGCTCGTACTCCGCCCATACCGTCGTGGTGGTGAAGCAGTACACCTCCAGCGGTACGCCTTCGGCCGTGGTCTGCATCTGCCGGACCATGCAGGTCATGTTAGCGTGCACGTTGGGGTGGTTACGCAAGTACGCCAGGGCAAACGCGCGGAAGGTACCGATATTGGTCAGCTTGCGTCGGTTGGCCGAAAGCTCCGCCACCGGCCCCAGTGCCTCGTTCCAGGCGAGCAATTCCTGGCGCTTGCCGGCCAGGTAGTCGCCGAGCAGGCTCACCTGGCTCAGGCGTTGTTCTTCTTCGCGGGTCAGAAAACGTACCCCTGCGGCGTCGATGAACAGGCTGCGCTTGATGCGCCGCCCGCCCGACTGCTGCATGCCGCGGTAGTTGCGAAACGACTCGCTCATCAGGCGCCAGGTAGGGATCGAGACGATGGTCTTGTCGAAGTTCTGTACCTTGACCGTGTGCAGGGTGATATCGACCACGTCGCCATCGGCGCCCACCTGCGGCATTTCGATCCAGTCGCCGACGTGCAGCATGTCGTTACTGGTCAGCTGGACGCTGGCGACGAACGACAGCAGGGTGTCCTTGTAGACCAACAGCAGCACCGCCGACATGGCGCCCAGGCCCGACAGCAGCAACAGCGGCGAGCGGTCGATCAGGGTCGCGACGATGACGATCGAGGCGAAGATCCACAGCATCATCTTGGCCAGTTGCACATAACCCTTGATCGAGCGGGTGCGTGCATGTTCGGTACGCGCATAGATGTCCAGCAGGGCATCGAGCAGGCACGACAAGGCCATGGTCATGAACAGCAGGGTGAAGGCCAACGCCAGGTTGCCGAGGAAATGCTGGGCGGTATCGGACAGCTCCGGCACCAGTTTCAGCCCGAACTGGATCACCAGCGACGGAATGGTCTGCGCCAGGCGGTGAAAGACTTTGTTGTGGCGCAGGTCGTCCAGCCACTTCAGTGCCCCTTGCCGCGCCAGCAGGCGGGCGCCGTGCAGGACCAGAAACCGCGCCAGGCGGCCGAGCACCAGTGAAATCACCAGCAAAACCGCCAGGCCAATGGCGGCATGCAGCAGCGGATGTTGATCGAGGGTGCCCCACAGGTCGAGGCTGTCACGCCAGATGCGTTGAATGTCCATAGCTTGTAAACCGGTCTATTGCAGTGAAACGAGGCGCTATTAGAGCGCGGATGGCGAGAAAGTTGCCAAAAGAAATTCGGCTCCGGCGGCAGAAAACGTTACCCTATGCAACTGAATGTCCCGCACTTGCCTGAGGTTACCTCCGTGTTCTCCCAATTCGCCCTGCATGAACGCCTGCTTAAAGCCGTGGCCGAGCTTAAATTCGTCGAGCCGACGCCGGTGCAGGCCGCGGCCATCCCCTTGGCCCTGCAAGGGCGCGACCTGCGAGTGACGGCGCAGACCGGCAGCGGCAAGACCGCAGCGTTCGTCCTGCCACTGCTCAACCGCCTGGTCGACCTCAAGGGTGGGCGGGTCGAGATCCGCTCGTTGATCCTGCTGCCGACCCGCGAGCTGGCGCAGCAGACGCTCAAGCAGGTGCAATTGTTCGCGCAGTTCACCTACATCAAGGCAGGCCTGGTCACCGGCGGTGAAGACTTCAAGGAACAGGCTGCGATGCTGCGCAAGGTGCCGGACGTGCTGATCGGCACGCCAGGCCGCCTGCTCGAGCACCTCAACGCCGGCAACCTCGACCTGTCGCACGTGCAGGTGATGATCCTCGACGAAGCCGACCGCATGCTCGACATGGGCTTCGCCGAAGACATGGAGCGCCTGTGCAAGGAGTGCGAGAACCGCGAGCAGACCCTGTTGTTCTCCGCCACCACCGGCGGTGCGGCGTTGCGCGACATCATCGGCAAGGTCTTGAAAGACCCTGAGCACCTGATGCTCAACAGCGTCTCGCAATTGGCCGAGGGCACCCGCCAGCAGATCATCACCGCCGATCATGATCAGCACAAAGAGCAGATCGTGCAGTGGCTGCTGGCCAACGAGACCTTCGACAAGGCGATCATCTTCACCAACACCCGTGCCCTGGCCGACCGCATCTACGGGCACCTGGTGGCCAAGGACGTGAAGGCCTTCGTCCTGCATGGCGAGAAAGATCAAAAGGACCGCAAGCTGGCCATCGAGCGCTTCAAGCAAGGCAGCTCCAAGGTACTGGTGGCCACCGATGTGGCAGCCCGTGGCCTGGACATCGACGGCCTCGATCTGGTGATCAACTTCGACATGCCGCGCAGCGGCGACGAGTACGTGCACCGGGTAGGGCGTACCGGGCGGGCTGGCGGTGAAGGCCTGGCGATCTCGTTGATCACCCATAACGACTGGAACCTGATGTCCAGCATCGAACGTTACCTCAAGCAACAGTTCGAGCGCCGGGTGATCAAGGAAGTGAAGGGCACCTACAACGGACCGAAGAAGGTCAAGGCCTCGGGCAAAGCGGCCGGGGCCAAGAAGAAGAAAGTCGACAAGAAGACTGGCGAGAAAAAAGCTGCGGCCAAGCGCAAGCCAACCGCCAAGCCACGCCCCAACGCGCCACTGGCCAGCGCCGATGGCCTGGCGCCGCTGAAAAAGCGCAAGCCAGCTGCTGAATAAGTCGCGACATATCAAAGGCGCCTTCGCAATCGGGCGTGACGTGCGAAGGCGCCTGTTGGCTTAGTCAGCCTTCTTCTCTGCCTGTTTCAGCTCGGCGATGCGCTTGTCGATCAGCTGGCACTTGTCGGGCAGATCCTTGCTCGCCGTCCCGAGTTCCATGCCTTGGAGCTCGGCATTGATGTCCTTGGCTTTTTGCGGGTTCTGCTCGGTCAGTTGGGTGACCAAGCCGGCCAGCTCCTCGCGTTTCTGCGTAGCTTGCTCTGGTGTGCACGCCCAGGTGGGCGGGGCGCTGAACAGGGCGATGGCGCCCATGATAGGCAGCAGCGGTTTCATCCTTTATACCTCCGGCAATTGTCGTTCCAATGGAGGGATGCATCCGAGGCTTGGTTCAGTGGCTGCGACCGGTGGCCATCGTAGCAAGCACCCCTTCCGCTGAGCGGGCGTGGAACACTCCCGGTCACCGCAGGTCCCAAGCTGTGTATTGCCCTCAAGACCACAGCAAGAGGCTATCGCCATGAGTAGCACTTACGACTGGGACCTGATCGAACGCCTGCTGCACGAAGTGCAGAACAGCGCCGGTCACAGCTTCACGCCACGCCCCTATGCCGAGCAGCATGCCGCAGCGCAGGCCGCGGATGGTCAGCCGGTGCCGGATCTGGACCATCTCAAGGCCCGTGCCTGCGACTACGAAAAGTTGCTGCTCGAGCGCGGCTACATCAAAAGCCGATCTGAAGAAGAGGGCGGAAACGGAGAGAACTTCGTGCTGACTGAGCATGGCTCGCGCCTGCTGAGCTTGATCGACAGCAGCATTCCCGGGTTCGAGCATCCACGCCAGGTGCTGGACGAGCAAGCTGATGCGCTCGACCCAGACACTTTCGACGAGGTGGCCTCGACCACGCAGATTGCCGGGGGCGCTGTTCAGTAAAGGCTGGTCAGAAGGGCAACGGTGACCCGATAATCGGCTGCTCTCCAGGATAGCCGAGTCGCCGCCGATGCCCGTATCAGCCCCAGAGGTCCGCCCATGAGCGCGCTGCGCAAGAACCCCGACGCGTTCGCTTTTCAGGTGATGCTGGGCCTGTGCCTGATCTGGGGCTGCCAGCAGGTGTTGATCAAGACGGCGGCGGTTGATATCGCTCCCGTCATGCAGGCAGCGCTGCGCAACGGCCTTGCCGCGGTGCTGGTTGGGCTGATGGTCTGCTGGCAGCGGGGCTGGGCTCAGCTGGGCAGCACCTGGCGCGCCGGCCTGTTGGCTGGCGCGTTGTTCGGCCTGGAGTTTGTGTTCATCGCCGAAGGGCTGAAACTGACCTCGGCCGCGCACATGTCGGTCTTTCTCTACACCGCACCCATATTTACCGCGCTCGGTTTGCATTTCATGCTGCCCAGCGAGCGATTGCGGTTGCTGCAGTGGCTGGGCATCCTGCTGGCTTTCGGTGGAATTGCCCTGGCGTTTGCTGGCGGCTCCTCATTCGCGCAAATGGATGGACGGATGCTGCTCGGCGATGCCTTGGGCGTGCTGGCAGGCCTTGCGTGGGGTGCCACCACGGTGGTCGTTCGTGGTTCGCGCTTGTCGGAGGCATCCGCAACGCTGACCCTGTTCTACCAATTGGCAGTAGGGTTTGCCGGTCTGCTGTTGATCGCCTTGCTCAGCGGGCAGGTGGGTGACGTCACGTTCACCCCGCTGGCACTGGGCAGCGTGCTGTTTCAAGGGATCGTGGTGTCGTTTTTCAGTTACCTCACCTGGTTCTGGTTGCTGCGCAAATACCTGGCGTCGAACCTCGCCGTGTTTTCCTTCATCACGCCTTTGTTCGGCGTGACGTTCGGTGTGCTGGTACTGGATGAGCCGCTGAGCGCAAACTTTGTGCTCGGTGCGCTGATGGTGCTGCTCGGCGTCGTGCTGGTGAGCGCCGAGCCCTGGGTCAAACAGCAGCTGCGCAAATGGATCGGCTGAACTGCAACATAGCGAAATGATTAACCAATCGTCGGAATGCGCCGTTTGCCCTTGATACAGGTCAAACTTGCACATATCTGTAGTTTCAAGAGCATGCGCAATACAGGACATCGAACTATGATCTGTATGAAGCATCGCAGGATCGAATTGCCGTGAGGCTTACCCGTCAAGGGGGCATTATGAAAACCAACCTGTTCAACTGGCTTCACGACCTGGGCGTCGCCTTGGGTTTGATTCCTCCACCTTTGCAGCCGGTGCCGATTCCGACTGACGAAGAGCAGCGCAGGCGCCAGGCGCGCCGCCGCTGAATGCCGAAGGCCGCGGCATCGGCATGGATGCAGCGGCCTTTTGCTTCAAGCGGGGATGAGCGTGATCGCGGCCGAGCGCAGCGCCGGCCGCTGACCTCCTAAACCTCAGGCAAGCTTGACTTGACCCACCGGTTTGCGCGAAACCATGCTCACCGCCACGAAGCTGACCAGGCTGATCGCCAAGCTGTAGTAGATCGGTGTGTTGGCATCCAGGCCATCGGCCACCATGAACCACAGCGCGGTGGCGAAGCCCAGCGACATGCTGGCGATGGCGCCCGCTGTGGTCGCACGCTTCCAGAAGATCGCCCCGATCAGCGGGATCAGCATGCCGCCCACCAGCAGGTTGTAGGCCAAGGTCAGCGCGCTGATCACATCGTTTACAGCCAGCGCGATGCCCAACACCACCAGGCCCGTCAACAAGGTGAACAGACGGCTGATACCCAGGCTCGACTGCTTGCCACCGCGCAGTTTCGGCAACAGGTCTTCGGTCAAGGTGGTCGACGCCGCGAGCAGTCCGGCGCTGGCGGTGGACATCATCGCCGCCAGCGCTGCTGCCATCAGCAAGCCGCGGATTCCTTCAGGCAGCTGACCCTTGATCATCTCGGCGAACGCATTGTTGGGATTGGCCAGATCCGGCATCAGCACGTGCGCCGACATGCCGATCAGGGCGCAGGCCAGGCCATACAGCACGCAGTAGATCCCGGCGGTGGTGCCGGCGCGCTGGCAGACCTTCTCGTCGCGGGCGGTGAACACCCGCTGCCAGATGTCCTGACCGATGAGAATGCCGAAGAAGTAGATCAGGAAATAGGTGACGATGGTGTCCCAGCCAATGGTGGTCCAGCTGAAGCTCGCCGCTGGCAGCTTGGCTACCAGTGTGTCCCAGCCACCGGCGTTGTACAGGCACACCGGCAGCAGGATGAACATCAGGCCCACGGTCTTGATCACGAACTGCACAATGTCGGTCAGGGTCAGCGACCACATGCCGCCGATGGTCGAGTAGACCACCACCACGCCACCACCAAGCAGCAACGACATCCAGAACGGCAGGTCGAGCAGCACTTGCAGCACGGTCGCCATCGCCAGCGTCGAGGTCACCCCAATCATCAGCGCGTAGGCCAGCATGATCGCGGCGCTGGCCTGGCGCGCCATTGGGTTGTAGCGACGCTCCAGGACCTGGGTCACGGTGAAGATCTTCAGCCGCAACAGCGGCTTGGCCAGAAACAGATTCAGGGCGATGATGCCCAGGCCCAGGGCTGCGCACAGCCAGAAACCAGAAATCCCATGCACATAGCCCAGGCGGACGGTGCCAACGGTGGAAGCGCCACCGAGCACGGTGGTGGCCATGGTGCCCATGTACAGGGTCGGGCCCAGGTTGCGCCCGGCCACCAGGTAGTCTTCGTGGGTTTTCGCGCGGCGCATGCCATACCAGCCGAGGCCGAGCATGCCGGCGGTATAGAGCATGACAACAATGATGTCCAAGGCCATTGGGGGTCTCCCGATTATCGTTATTATGGCGAGATCGACCGCGCAGACGTGTTCGCCGCGCCTGGCGGTCTTGTCTTGTGTTGGCGGGCCTCTATGGCCCTCCCTCATGGCTCCTGCCAGGGTTCAGCGACGGCTCAGCGGCGCACCACGCCGGGTAGTACGCAAAGCATTTCGAACAGCAGGTTGGCGCCCAGCAGCGAGGTGTTGCCGGTGGTATCGTAGGGCGGGGAGACTTCGACCAGGTCACAGCCAATCAGGTCCAGGCCGTGGCAGCCGCGAATGATCTCCATCGCCTGGATCGTGGTCAAGCCACCGATTTCCGGCGTGCCGGTGCCGGGTGCCCAGGCCGGGTCGATGCCGTCGATGTCGAACGACAGGTACACTGGGCCACCGCCGACTTTTTCCCGCACCTCGGCCATTAGCGGCTCCAGCGACTTGTGCCAGCATTCCTCGGCCTGGACCACGCGAAAGCCCTGGCGGCGGCTCCAGTTGAAGTCGTCGGCGGTGTAGCCCTGGGCGCGCAGGCCGATCTGCACCACGCGGTCGCAATCGAGCAGGCCCTCTTCGACCGCACGGCGGAAGGTGGTGCCATGGGCGATCTTCTCGCCGAACATGTGATCGTTGACGTCGGCGTGGGCATCGATGTGCACCAGGCCGATCTTGCCGTGCTTCTTGTGCAAGGCGCGCAGGATCGGCAGGGTGATGGTGTGGTCGCCACCGAGGGTCATGGGGATGACGTTGTGCTCGACGATTTCGTCATATGCCGCTTCGATGATGCGCACTGCGTCGAGCAGGTTGAAGGTGTTGATGGCCACGTCGCCGATGTCGGCTACCGACAGTGAGTCGAAGGGCGCGGCGCCGGTGGCCATGTTGTAGGGGCGGATCATCACCGATTCAGCGCGAATCTGCCGGGGGCCGAAGCGGGTGCCGGAGCGCAGCGAGGTGCCGATGTCCAGCGGTACGCCGATGAACGCGGCGTCCAGGCCCTCGGCGCTTTGCAGGTGGGGCAGGCGAAGCATGGTGGCGATGCCGCCGAAGCGCGGCATTTCGTTGCCGCCCAGTGGTTGGTGGAGAATCTTGTCCACGGTGGGCCTCATCAGTCGGTCGATTGTTATGGTTGTTCGAACCTGAGCCGCGGCGCGCTGCGTAAAGGGCATGGGGCCGACGGGCAGGGACATTGCGGCCAAGTCTGCGCAAGGTAGTGCGCCGGAGGAATCGCTACCGGCAAATACTTACTTCAGGATTTTATGAACTAAGCGCCGCCGAAGCGGGTAGACTGCGCGCAAGATCACGCGGAACCGTTGCACCATGGCCTCGACCCTGCCCGACCTGAAACTGCTGCGCATCTTCGTCAGCGTGGTACGCCACCAGGGCTTCGCCAATGCCCAGCGCGAGCTCAACCTGTCGACGTCGGCGATCAGTACCTACATGAGCCAGCTCGAAGGCGCCCTGGGCATCGTGCTGTGTCATCGCGGCCGCGGCGGCTTCAGCCTGACCAGCAAGGGCGAGCTGTTCCATCAGGAGACCTTGCGCCTGCTCGCCGAACTCGACGGCTTCGAGCAATACGCCGCGGCGCTCAAGGGCGAACTGCGCGGCACCTTGAACCTTGGGGTGATCGATTCCACCGTGGGTGACCGGGCATTGCCCCTGGCCGAGGCGATAGGTGCCTACAGCCAGGAACACCCGGCGGTGCACCTGCACCTGTCGGTGTCCAGCCCCTACGAGCTGCAGCTGGGCGTGCAGGACAACCGCCTGGACCTGGCGATTGGCGCATTCCCCTCGCGGGTCAGCGGCCTGGTCTATCAACCGCTGTACCGTGAGCAGCATTGGCTGTACTGCAGCAGCCGCCACCCACTGTTCGGTGAGCGGCGCATACCCGAGCAAGTGGTGACCCAGCAACGCATGGTCGGGCGCGGTTACTGGAGCCAGGCCGAGTTGGCGCGCCATGGCTTCAAGCACAGCGCGGCGACGGTCGAGAGCATGGAGGCGCAGTTAATATTGATCCTCTCCGGTGCCTACATCGGCTATCTGCCCGAGCACTACGCCCAGGCTTGGGCCGACAAAGGCGACCTGCGGGTGTTGTCGCCGGCCACCTTCGGCTACCAGGCGCCGTTCTCGTTGATCATCCGCCGTGGTCGCAGCCGGGAGCCATTGATCCAGACCTTCCGTGACCTGCTCAAGAGCCAGCTCAACGTCGAGTGACTACTGCATCCCGTCGGAAGTCATACATTTCCTACAGAAAGCGGCTCACGGCGCGCCTGGCGCTCTGCTAAACCTCTTTACTGCCCTGGTCATTATTCCCATCAGCTCCACCAGCAAGGATTGCCGAGATGCGCAACAATCTGCCCGTCACCGACCGTGAACGCACTTTTCCCAGCGAGCAGCGCCTGATCTCGACCACAGACCTGGACAGCCGCATCAGCTATTGCAACGACGCCTTTGTGGCGATCAGCGGATTCACCTACGACGAGCTGATCGGCCAGCCGCACAATCTGGTGCGCCACCCTGACATGCCGGCAGCGGTTTTTGGCCATATGTGGGACACCATCAAGCAGGGCAAACCGTGGATGGGCGTGGTCAAGAACCGCGCCAAGAACGGCGATTACTACTGGGTCAGCGCCTATGTCACGGCGATCTACGAAAACGGCCGCATCAGCGGTTACGAGTCGGTGCGCTCGGTGCCCAGCCGCGAGCAGATCCGCCGCGCCGAAGCCTTGTATGCCCGACTGCGGGCAGGCAAGTCGGCACTGCCGTGGGCGGCTCGCTGGCGTCACGGTCTAGGCCGTGGCTGGCCATTGATCACTGCGGGGCTGTTGTCGGCGGCGGCGCTTTCATGGCTGCCTACTTATGCCGCGATGGGCGTGTTGGCAGCCAGCTTGCTGCTGGCCTGGTACTTGGGCGAAGAGCAGCACGACCGTGTGATTCGGCGCACCCTGGCTGAGCATCCCAAGGCCTTCACCAGCCCCCTGGTGGCGCTGACCTACAGCGACAACCCCGGGCTGCAAGGGCAACTGGACCTGGCCATCATCAGCGAAGAAGCGCGTTTGCAAACCGCGCTGACGCGTCTGGTGGATGCTGGCGTCGGGGTCAAGTCGCGTGCTGCACAGTCGGCCGAGCTGTCCGATGCCCAGGCGCAGATGCTCGACCGCCAGCGCAGCGAAACCGATCAGTCGGCTACCGCCATCGCGCAGATGGCAGCGACCATTCAGGAAGTTACGCACAACGTGCAGAGCACCGCCCATGCCGCAGGCGATGCCGATCAGCTGGCCCTGCACGGTAGCGACCTGGCGCAGCAGAGCCTGCAGGCCATGGGCAGCATGAACGAGGCGGTCAGTGATATCGGTCAGGCGGTCAATGCCCTGGCCGAGCAGACCCAGTCGATCGGCAGCGTGGTGGATGTGATCACCTCGATTGCCGAGCAGACCAACCTGCTGGCACTCAACGCCGCCATCGAGGCGGCGCGGGCTGGGGAGCAGGGCAGGGGCTTTGCCGTGGTCGCCGACGAGGTTCGCTCATTGGCGCAGCGGACGCGCTCGTCTACCGATGAAATCCATCACATCATCGCCTCGCTGCGTGCCGGTGCCGAGCGCGCGGTGTCCACGGCCCAGCGCGGCGAGCAGATTTCCCGCGACAGTGTGCAGCGGGTCGAGGCGGTGCAAACGGCACTGACCGGGATCGCCCAGGCGGTCAGCCGCATCACTGGCATGAGCCAGCAGATGGCCACGGCGTCTGAGCAGCAGAGCCATGTGGCCGAAGACATCAATCAGCAGATCGTTCGCATCGCCCAGCTGTGCGACCAGTCTGCCGGCCAGGCCAAGCAAGGCGCTGAGATCAGCCAGGACTTGGAACGCATGGCCGAATACCTGCATAGCCTGGCCGAGCGCTTCAACCGATGAGGCGCTGAGCCTGTCAGGCGGACCTGGCGTGCGGCATGTGGCAAAATTGCGCCATTCACGGAGAGCCCCATGCCCAGACCCCGCTGCGATCGCTGCCAGCGCCCGCTCGACCATTGCCTTTGCCCGCTGATCCCCAGCCTCGACAGCCGCACCCGTGTGGTTGTGTTGCAGCACCCGAGCGAAACCGCCCATGCACTGAACACCGCTCGCCTGGCGGCGCTGGGGCTGGTCAATGCCGAACTGCGAGTAGGGGAGGTGTTCGAGGATCTTGCCGGGCTGCTGGTCACTCCTGGCTACCGGCCGGTGCTGCTGTTCCCGGGCGAGCAGGCGCAAGCGCTGGTAGCCTATGGCGAAACGGGCGACAAGCCATTGCTGCTGATCGTGCCAGATGGCACTTGGCGCAAGGCACGTAAGCTGCTGTATCTCAACCCTTTGCTGGACGCGCTGCCGCGCGTAACCGTGGCTGGCGTTGCTCCGTCACGTTACCGCCTGCGCAAGGCGCCGGAGCCGGGCGCGGTGTCGACCATCGAGGCGGTGGTGCAGGCCTTGAATGTGTTGGAGCAGCCAGCCAGTTTCGATGGTTTGCTGCGGCCGTTCGAGGCGTTGATCGAGGGGCAGATCAAGGCCATGGGGGTTGCTGTGTACGAGCGTAACCACGGGTGATGAAGCCGCCTGCCGTGACATTCTCGGCGCCTGAGATCGAGCGCCGCCTGCGCGGCGCATCGCGAGCTCTGCTCGCTCCTACGGGGCGATTCCGGGCCAGTAATCCCTGAGCCACCCGCCAGCGCACGCCCCCACCCACCGTAGGAGCGAGCGCAGCTCGCGATGCGCCGCCCACGCGGCGCCCATTCCACCGCCCGCCACCCATCCCAAACCGAACGCCCGCCACCCCCACCCGCCAGCGCAAGCCCCCACCCACCGTAGGAGCGAGCGCAGCTCGCGATGCGCCGCCCACGCGGCGCCCATTCCACCGCCCGCCACCCATCCCAAACCGAACGCCCGCCAGTCCCCACCCGCCAGCGCACGCCCCCACCCACCGTAGGAGCGAGCGCAGCTCGCGATGCGCCGCCCACGCGGCGCCCATTCCACCGCCCGCCACCCATCCCAAGCCGAACGCCCGCCAGTCCCCACCCGCCAGCGCACGCCCCCACCCACCGTAGGAGCGAGCGCAGCTCGCGATGCGCCGCCCACGCGGCGCCCATTCCACCGCCCGCCACCCATACCAAACCAAACCAAACGCCCGTCACCCCCACCCATTCACCGCTCCCGCAGCGCCTCGGTCCGCGCCTTGAGCACCGGCTTGAGCAGGTAATCCAGAACGCTCTTCTGCCCCGTGATGATATCGACCGTGGCCACCATCCCTGGAATGATCAACAACGGCTTGTTGTCCCCGCCCAAATGGTTCTTATCGGTGCGCACCTGAATCAGGTAGAAGGCGTTGCCCTTGTCATCAGTCACCGTGTCGGCACCGATCAGCTCCAGCTTGGCCTTGAGCCCACCATAGATGGTGTAGTCATAGGCACTGAACTTGACCATCGCCGGCTGCCCCGGATGCAGAAACGCCACATCCTGCGGCCGTACCTTGGCCTCGATCAGCAGGTTGTCCTCGATCGGCACGATCTCCACCAAGTCGCTGCCCGGCTGGACCACGCCACCAATGGTGTTGACCTTGAGCAATTTGACGATGCCGCGCACCGGTGACACCACCGTGGTGCGGTTGACCCGGTCATCGATGGCAATGCTGCTGGCGGTGATCTTCGAAAGCTCGGTGCGCTTGTCGTTGAGCTCCTTGGCCGCATCGGACCTGAATCCGGCTTCGGACTCCTCGATCTTGCTCTTGATCTCGGCAATCGCAGCTTCCGCACGGGGGATGGCCAGGTTGGTGGCATTGAGCTGACCACGGGCCTCGACGGTGCGCTGTTTCAACCGCAGAATTTCCACTGGCGAGATGGCGCCTTTGCTCACCAATGGCGCCGACATGTCGGTTTCCTGTTGCAACAGGGCCACCGCCGAGCGGTATTGCTCGACCTTGGAACGAAACTCGGCAAGTTCCTGATTTTTCTGGCGCAACTGTTCGTTGAGGGTCTGTTTTTCACTGGCCAGGCGCCGTTGCCGTGAGCCGTATAGCGCCATCTCGTCTTCGGCCACCTGCGGCGCCTTGGCGCGTACTTCGTCCGACAGCTTGAACGGACGGCCCTCGGCCTCGGCCGACAGGCGTTCGACCTGGGCCGTCAGCGCGTAGCGGTCGGCTTCGCTTTCGCCTTTGTTGGACTTGAAACGGGTATCGTCCAGGCGCAGCAAGGTCGCGCCTTTGTCGACCATCTGGCCTTCGCGCACGAAGATCTCGGTGACGATCCCGCCTTCGAGGTTCTGCACCACCTGCACCTTGCTCGATGGAATTGCCTTGCCTTCGCCGACGGTGACTTCATCGAGCACCGCCAGGCTGGCCCAGATCAGCGCCACCAGCAGCAGCGCGGCGGCCAGCCACACGGTCAGGCGCGACAGGCGCGACGAGTCGTCCAGGGTGGCGCCGGCCAGCTCTGGCATGTAGTCGGCCTCGGCGCGCTGACGCTTGCCGTGGCCGCTACGGATGTTATGGCTCAAAGCCATGGCCTACCTCATGTATTTCAGTGGCACGGTGCGCTAGCGGCAACCGCCACGGGTTGAATAAGTCGCCTCAGAGGGCCGAGCCGATGCGGCCTTTGCGCAGCGCATCGACCACTGCATCCTTCGGCCCGTCGGCGACGATCTTGCCGTTGTCCAGGACCAGCAAGCGGTCTACCAGGCTGAGCATCGAGGTACGGTGGGTCACCAGCAGCACGGTCTTGCCCGGCACCCAGGCCAACAGACGCTGGCGCAGTTGCTCTTCGCTGCTGTTGTCCATGTGGCTGGTGGGCTCGTCGAGGATCAACACCGGCGGCTCCAGCAACAGCGCCCTCGCCAGCAGCACGGCCTGGCGTTGACCACCGGAGAGCAGTTGGCCACGCTCACCCACCGGGCGATCGAAGCCATTGGGATGCTGCCGGGCCAGCTCGCTGACGCCCGTCAATTCGGCCACTTCCAGCATGCGCGCGTCGCTGATGTGGCGGGCGCCCAAGGTCAGGTTGTCGCGCAGGCTGCCGGCCAGCAGCGGCAGGTCATGGGCCACGTAGCCGATCTGGCTGCGCAGGTCGGCGATGTCCAGTTGGCGCAGATCCAGGTTGTTGAGCAGCACTTGCCCTTCGTCGGGATGATGAAAGCCCATCAGCAAGCGCCCCAGGGTGCTCTTGCCCGAGCCACTGCGGCCGACGATGCCGATGCGCTCACCCGGTGCAATGCTCAGCCGGACGTCGTTGAGCGCCGCATTGACTTGCCCTGGGTAACGGAACGTGACGTGGCTGAGCGCCAGTTCGCCAGTGAGCGCTGTGTGTTCCAGGGCCTGCTGCTCGGTTTGTCGTTCCTGGGGCAGGGCCATCAGGGCGTCGGTGCTGCGCATGGTCAGCTGGGCCTGCTGGTAGCGGGTGATCAAGCCGGCGATCTGACCCAGGGGGGCCAGCACTCGGCTGCCGAGCATGTAGGTGGCGACCAGGGCGCCGACACTCAGGTTACCGGCAATGATGCTGTAGACGCCGGCCACGATCGTGGCCATGCCGCAGAACTGCTGGATGAACAGCGTGCCGTTGCTGGCCAGCGACGACAGGTTGCGCGCATGCGCATCGAGCCTGGCGATCGCGGCATTGGTGTGTTCCCACTGATACTGACGCTCGCTCTCGGCACCACAGGCCTTGAGCGTTTCCAGCCCGCCCAGGGTCTCGATCAGCAGGGCCTGGCGCACGGCGCCTAAGCTCAGGCTCTTCTGCACGGTGTCACGCAGACGCGCCTGGATGACCAATGCAAAGCCCACAGCCAACGGAAAGGCGATCAATGGAATCACCACCAACCAGCCGCCGAGCAGGCCGATCACCAGCAGCATCAGTGCCACAAAGGGCAGGTCGATGATGCTGGTCAGGGTCACGGCAGTGAGAAACTCACGCAGGCCCTGAAAGTCATGGATGCTTTGGGCGAACCCGCCGATCGTGGCGGGCTTGGCCTTCAGCGCCATGCCGGTGATACGTTCGAACAACGTCGCCGAAAGAATCAGGTCGGTCTTCTTCCCGGCCTGGTCCAGCAGGTGAGCGCGGACCATGCGCAGCACCAGCTCGAAGGCGGTGCCGATGAACAGCCCGGCGACCAGTACCCACAAGGTCGAGAGCGCCTGGTTGGGCACTACGCGATCGTAAGTCTGCATGACGAACAGCGGCACCATCAGCCCCAGCACGTTGATCAACAGGCTGGCCAGCAAGGCGTCACCGTAGAGCTTGCGCGAATGGCGCAAGGTGTCGCGGAACCAGGCATTGACCCGTGGCAGCAGCGGCGCGCGCACGTCTTCCAGGGTGTGCCGCGGTCGGGCGAACAGGGCCTGGCCTGTGTACGCCTGCTGCAGCGCCTCACGTTCGACCCATTGCTCGCCGCCCTGCGCTTCACACGGCAGGATCAGCGCCCGGCCATCGTCGCCCCAGCGCTGCAACACCGCGCTGCGGTCATTGTCGAGCAACAGCAGCACGGGCAGGTTGAGGGGCGAGATAGCGTCCAGCGCGCGCGCTAACACACGGCCCTGCAAGCCGGCCCGCGCCGCCGCCCTGGGCAGCAGCTCGAGGCTCAGGCGCTGGCGCGCCAACGGCAGGCCGCTGCACAGGCTCGCACGGCTGGCGCTGCGCCCGTGCAGGCGGCACAGGATCAACAGGCCGTCGAGCAGCGGATCATCGACGTCCTGGCGCGGTTGCGCGCTTTGCATACTGGTCACGATGGCCTACTCCCGCCAGGGTGAATGGGATTGCGTGCGGGTACTGCGTGCCAACGTGCGAGCTCAGCGCATGTCCGGCAGGCGGGCCTCGGTCTTCACCTCGTTGTTGGCAATCGCCTCCGGCGGCAGCGAAATGCGCTGCTTGCTGAGCAATTCACCCATGGTCGCCAGCACGCGGTACATCGAGAATTCTTCGGTGTAACGCACTTCGGTGTAGCGGCGATTGGCGTTGTACAGCTCGTTTTCACTGTCGAGCACATCGAGCAAGGTGCGCTGGCCAAGGCCGAACTGGTCTTGGTAGGCGGCGCGCACGCGCTGCGTGGTTTCGGCGTACTCGCGCGCGGTTGGGGTCTGCTTGCGCGCGTTGTTCATGGCGTTCCAGGACAGGCTGAGGTTCTCGGTCAGCTCGCGCAGGGCGTTGTTGCGGATGTCCAGGGCCTGGTTGATCTTGTGCGAGTCCGAACGCAGGCGCGCCTTGTCACTGCCGCCGCGGAACAGGTTGTAGTTGAGCTCCACGCCGGCCTGCCAGTCGTTGTTGGCATGCCCGCGCTCGCCGCCAAGGTTGTTGTTGGCACCCGTGGCCAGTACCGCGTCGAGTCGTGGATAGAAGGGCGACTTGGCCACTTCGTACTGCTTCTCGGCGGCGTTGACGTCAGCCTGCGCTGACTTCAGATACGGATTGTTCTGGCGCATGCCTTCGCGTGCTTCGTCGAGGGTAGCCGGCATCTGCACCTTGACCGATTGCGGGCCTTCCAATTCGTCGGGCAGGCGTCCTACGACGCTGTAGAAGCTTGCTTCGGCATCGGCCAGATCGACCTCGGCGGTGTCCAGGTTGTTCTCGGCCAGCGCGCGGCGGGCGCGTGACTGGTCGAGGTCGGCGGTGCTGCCGACACCACGTTCGCTGCGCAGGCCGATCTGGTCATTGACGCGCAGGTGCGCCTGCAGGTTGTTGCGCGCCAGGTCGACCAGCTCGCGGCGCTTGAGTACTTCGAGGTAGACCTCGATGGCACGCAGCGCGACGTCCTGGGCAACGCCCTGGGTGTAGTACGCACGGGAGGTCGCCACGGCTTCGGTACGGCCGACTTCGTTGGAGGTATTGAAGCCGTCGAAGATCATTTGCCGCAGGCGCAGTTCGGACTGTGTGTAGTTGAGGGTTTCCTTGTTGTGGTTGCGCGTGCCGTCTGGGTTGATGCCGCGGGTATTGAGGTTGTCCGAGCGCTGCCGGCCGTACCCGGCCACCAGGTCCACGGTCGGGAAGTAGCCGCCACGGGCGAATTTCACATCCTCATCTGCCGAGAGCTTGCTGTTGCGATTGGAGCTGATTTCCGGGTGGTAATCCACGGCACTTTGAATGGCCTGGTTGAGGGACATGGCCTCGGCATTCATGCAGGCCATGGCCATCAACAGTGCGCTGGCGAGGGGGGTTAATACGCGCATGGGGCTACTTCTCCCTGGTCACAAAATTTTCTTAGCTTTCGCCAAAAAAATGACGAAATTTATGGTCCGAATAGTTTCACGTTTGTAACAACAGAGCTAAGAACATTTCGCGCGCGAGCTAAGAACTTTTTGGAATATTTCTTATGCTAAAAAAAACTTATGCGGTCTATGAAAACCAAGACATTGTTTCATCCAAGTGATTTCGCGACCCGCTGCGCGACCCCGTATTTGGGGCATTGCAGCGAGTTCCAGATTTTTTACAGCTAAGGACGCGGTACGGTCAGGTGAAAGCGGAATTTGGCGACAAAAATTTGGCGCTTAAGTAAGCCAAACGACTTTCCTACTATCGCCAAAGTAGGGCTGAGGGATCGATTCTCACCGTTGAGATGGTTCGGGTTCCTCGCCATCACCTGTCATCGCCGTCGCTGGCTGCAGTACCCAACAGTGAGGGGAGGCGTTTGCCCATGGCTAAGTTAGTCGGTGTGGTCAGCAAGGTGGTTGGTGAAGTGTTCGCAGTCGGCAGTGATGGCAGCCGCCGCCCGTTGATCGAAGGTGATCGGCTGTACGCGGGTGAGCAGCTGGAGACCGGCGCTGCGGGTGCGGTGGCCGTGCGATTGCAAAACGGCGCGCAGCTGACCCTGGGCCGTGACAGCAGCCTGGAGATGACCACCGAACTGCTTGCCAACCAGGCGCCGCACACCCTGACCCACGATCCGGCACCGACAGATGCGCAACTGACTGATGTGGAGCGCATCCAGCAAGCCATCGCTGCAGGCGATGACCCTACGCAGAGCGCCGAAGCGCCCGCGGCAGGTCCCAATGCTGGCACTGCGCCTGGCGCCCTGGGCGGCGGCCACAGTTTCGTGATGCTCACCGAAGTCGGCGCCCGCGTCGATCCCGTGGTGGGCTTCCCGACGGCGGGTTTCAACGGCATTCCGGAACTGCCGAGTCTCGAGGTGGGTGGTCAGGACCCAAGCAATGGCAGTGCGCTGGCCGCTCCGCCTGCGCCGGTGGATCAGGGCGACGGCGGGACTGTTCCTGTTACGCCCCCTGTCATCGAGAACAACCCGGTCACACTGCTTGGGCTGGATGCTGCCACCGGCGAGCTGAGCCTCAACGAGGCGAACCTTCCACAAGGATCGGCCAGCGACGCCGCTGCCCTGACTCAACGCGGCACCTTCACCGTGGTCGCCAAGGACGGTTTGGCTTCCCTGAGTGTCGGCGGCATCGACGTGGTCATCGGTGGCAACGCCTCAGGCTTTCCCCAGTCGATCACTACACCCGCTGGCAATACGCTGACCATTACCGGTTACAACCCGAGTACTGGCGTAGTGAGCTACAGCTACACCCTCAACGACAACGAAACCCATCCAGACGGGGCCGGTACCAATAGCCTCAGCGAGCAGTTCGAGGTCGTCGCCAAGGACATCGACGGCAGCACCGCCACAGGCAGTCTGGACGTGAATATCGTCGATGATGTGCCGAACGCCATTGATGACACCAACGCCAACGCGGCCAGCGAACAGCGCCTTGAGCTGACCGGCAACGTGCTGACCAACGACGTACAGGGCGCCGACCGGGTACCTGGCGGGCCAGTCATCGCCGGCACCTTCACCGGTACCTACGGCACCCTGGTGCTTGCGGCTGATGGTTCCTATACCTACACCCTCAACACCAACGACCCCGACTTCAAGAACCTGGGCGGTGGCGGCAATGGCGTGGAGAATTTCAGCTACACCATCAAGGACGCCGACGGCGACACCAGCAGCGCCACGTTGACCCTCAATATCAGCAACCTCAACGACCCGGTCACGCTCGATGGCCTGAACGTGCAGGGTGGCGAGCTGACCGTTTACGAGAAGAACCTCAGTGACGGCACCGCACCTGATGCGGCTGCTTTGACGCAACAAGGCACCTTCACCGTCAGCGCCCCGGATGGTCTGCAAAGCCTGTCGGTGGGCGGCATTGCTGTCGTGAGCGCAGGCGTGGCTGCCGGCTTCCCGCAGTCGATCACCACCGCTCAAGGCAACACCCTGACGGTTACCGGCTACGACGCAGCTACGGGCGTGGTGAGCTACAGCTACACCCTCAACGACAACGAAACGCACCCTGACGGCGCCGGTACCAACAGCCTAAGCGAGCAATTTGAAGTCGTCGCCAAGGACATCGACGGCAGCACCGCCACGGGCAGCCTGGACGTGAATATCGTCGATGATGTGCCGAACGCCATCGATGACACCAACGCTGCCACGGCCACCGAACAACACCTGGAACTGACCGGCAACGTGCTGACCAACGACGTACAGGGCGCCGACCGCGTACCTGGCGGTCCGGTCATCGCCGGCACCTTCACCGGTACCTACGGCACTCTCGTGCTTGCGGCTGATGGTTCCTATACCTACACCCTCAACACCAACGACCCCGACTTCAAGAACTTGGGCGGTGGCGGCAATGGCGTGGAGAACTTCAGCTACACCATCAAGGACGCCGACGGCGACACCAGCAGCGCCACCTTGACCCTCAATATCAGCAACCTCAACGACCCGGTCACGCTCGATGGCTTGAACGTGCAGGGTGGCGAGCTGACCGTTTACGAGAAGAACCTCAGTGACGGCACCGCACCCGATGCCGCTGCTTTGACGCAACAAGGCACCTTCACCGTCAGCGCCCCGGATGGTCTGCAAAGCCTGTCGGTGGGCGGCATTGCTGTCGTGACCGCAGGCGTGGCTGCCGGCTTCCCGCAGTCGATGACCACCGCCCAAGGCAACACCCTGACGGTCACCGGCTACGACGCAGCTACGGGCGTGGTGAGCTACAGCTACACCCTCAACGACAACGAAGCGCACCCTGACGGGGCCGGTACCAACAGCCTAAGCGAGCAATTTGAAGTCGTCGCCAAGGACATCGACGGCAGCACCGCCACGGGCAGTCTAGACGTGAACATCGTCGATGATGTGCCGAACGCCATCGATGACACCAACGCTGCCACGGCCAGCGAACAGCGCCTGGAACTGACCGGCAACGTGCTGACCAACGACGTACAGGGCGCCGACCGGGTACCTGGCGGCCCGGTCATCGCCGGCACCTTCACCGGTACCTACGGCACCCTGGTGCTTGCGGCTGATGGTTCCTATACCTACACCCTCAACACCAACGACCCCGACTTCAAGAACCTGGGCGGTGGCGGCAATGGCGTGGAGAACTTCAGCTACACCATCAAGGACGCCGACGGCGACACCAGCAGCGCCACGTTGACCCTCAATATCAGCAACCTCAACGACCCGGTCACGCTCGATGGCCTGAACGTGCAGGGCGGCGAGCTGACCGTTTACGAGAAGAACCTCAGTGACGGCACCGCACCTGATGCGGCTGCTTTGACGCAACAAGGCACCTTCACCGTCAGCGCTCCGGATGGCCTGCAAAGCCTGTCGGTGGGCGGCATTGCCGTCGTGAGCGCAGGCGTGGCTGCCGGCTTCCCGCAGTCGATCACCACCGCTCAAGGCAACACCCTGACGGTTACCGGCTACGACGCAGCTACGGGCGTGGTGAGCTACAGCTACACCCTCAACGACAACGAAACGCACCCTGACGGCGCCGGTACCAACAGCCTAAGCGAGCAATTTGAAGTCGTCGCCAAGGACATCGACGGCAGCACCGCCACGGGCAGCCTGGACGTGAACATTGTCGATGATGTGCCTCAGGCCAACGCCGATAGCGCAGGCGTGGTGGAGGGTGGCACTGTTTCGGGCAACGTGCTGTGGAACGACAGCCTCGGCGCGGATCAGGCCGGCACCAGCAATGTGGTGATCGGCGCCCGTGCAGGTTCCGACACTACAACCTCGGCCCTTGGCAACCTGAATACAGCCATTGTCGGTCAATACGGCACGTTGACCATCGACGCTGCCGGTAACGCGATCTACCAGGCCAACCCCAATGCCGTGGCGGCCCAGGGCGCAACCGATGTGTTCGTCTACACGATTCGCGACACCGATGGCGACGAGAGTACCGCCACCATCACCATCAATGTGCAGGATTGCTCGCTTGTCGCAGGGCCCGCTGGCGGAGTCACGGTGTATGAAAACGCCCTCGATCTCTCCAAGGATGGCAACGACCTGGCGGCCGGCACCGTCAACGGCAGTGACCCGACCTCAACCCGCGAAACCGCCAGCAGCACCCTGGTCGGCTCTGCCACAGGCGGTGTCGGTGCACTGACCTACAGCCTGGTCGGCGACGCTACCGGCCAGTACGGCCAGTTGCAGCTCAATGCCGACGGCACCTATACCTACACCCTGACTTCCCCTGCGACGTCGCCGAGCCCCGCCAACGACGGCGCCAACAGCGTCAGCGAAACCTTCACCTACCTGGTCAAGGATTCCCTCGGCAACTCGACCACCAGCACCATCGTCATCACCATCGTCGACGACGTGCCCCAGGCCCACAGCGATTTCGTCAGCGTGTACAAGGGCGACGAAGTGCGTGGCAATGTGATGTACAACGACGTGGTCGGCGCAGATGTGCGCGCCGACGGCAACTACGTGGTCGGCGTGCGCGCCGGCAGCGACACCTCGAGCTCGGCCATCGGCCAGCTCAACAGCCAGGTGCAGGGCCAGTTCGGTTATCTGACCATCGACGAGAAGGGCAACGCGGTCTACCACTCCAACCCGGATGTGGTATCGCCCCGCGATGCGGTGGATACCTTCGTCTACACCATCCGCGATGCCGACGGCGACGAGAGCACCACGACCCTGACCATCAACGTACACAACTCGCTGATGGCCTGCGAGGACCGTGATGTCACGGTGTACGAGAGCGCCCTCGATCTGAACAAGGACGGCAACGACCTGGCGGCCGGCACCGTCAACGGCAGTGACCCGACCTCAACCCGCGAAACCGCCAGCGGCACCCTGGTCGGCTCTGCCACAGGCGGTGTCGGTGCACTGACCTACAGCCTGGTCGGCGACGCTACCGGCCAGTACGGCCAGTTGCAGCTCAATGCCGATGGCACCTATACCTACACCCTGACTTCCCCTGCGACGTCGCCGAGCCCCGCCAACGACGGCGCCAACAGCGTCAGCGAAACCTTCACCTACCAGGTCAAGGACTCCCTCGGCAACTCGACCAGCAGCACCATCGTCATCACCATCGTCGACGACGTGCCCCAGGCCCACAGCGATTTCGTCAGCGTGTACAAGGGCGACGAAGTGCGCGGCAACGTGATGTACAACGACGTGGTCGGCGCAGACGTGCGCGCCGACGGCAACTACGTGGTCGGCGTGCGCGCCGGCAGCGACACCTCGAGCTCTGCCATCGGCCAGCTCAACAGCCAGGTGCAGGGCCAGTTCGGTTACCTGACCATCGACGAGAAGGGCAACGCGGTCTACCACTCCAACCCGGACGTGGTATCGCCACGCGATGCGGTGGATACCTTCGTCTACACCATCCGCGATGCCGACGGCGACGAGAGCACCACGACCCTGACCATCAACGTGCATGACCCGCGCATCGAAGTGTGCATGGATGGCCAGGTCACGGTGTTCGAAAAAGCGCTGGACTTGAGCAAGGACGGTAATGATCTGGCGGCAGGCACGGTGACCGGTAGCGACCCGAGCTCACCGTTGGAAACGGCTTCTGGCAGTCTCACCGGCCTGGTTAGCGGTGGCCTGGGTGCACTGACCTACACCCTGGTGGGCAATGCCGTCGGCCAGTATGGTCAGCTCCAACTCAATGCCGATGGCAGCTACACCTATACCCTGACCTCGCCGGCCAACTCGCCCACTCCTGCCAATGACGGCGCCAATACGGTGACCGAGTCCTTCACCTACCAGGTCCAGGACGCCCATGGCCATTCGGCCACCAGCACCATCGTCATCAGCATCGTCGACGACGTGCCCCAGGCGCACTGCGATTACGTCAGTGTGTACAAAGGCGATGAGGTGCGCGGCAATGTGCTGCACAACGATGTGGTTGGCGCCGACGTACGGGCCGATGGCAACTACGTGGTGGGGGTGCGCGTCGGTGGCGATACCTCGAGCTCGGCCATCGGCCAGCTCAACGCCCAAGTGCAGGGCCAGTACGGTTACCTGATTCTCGACGAAAAAGGCAATGCGGTTTATCAAGCCAACCCGGATGTGGTGTCGCCTCGCGATGCGGTGGATACCTTCGTCTACACCATTCGCGATGCCGATGGCGACGAGAGCACCACGACCCTGACCATCAACGTGCATGACCCGCGCCTGGAAGCCTGTGTCGACCGCGATGTCACGGTGTTCGAAAAGGCCCTCGACCTGCACAAGGATGGCAACGATCTGGCTGCCGGCAGCGTGATCGGCAGCGATCCGACCTCGACTGGTGAGACGGCCTCCGGTTCACTGGTAGGCTCGGTGTCCGGCGGCATCGGCGCACTCACCTACAGCCTGGTCGGCAACGCTGTAGGGCAATACGGGCAGATCAGCGTCAATGCCGACGGCAGCTACACCTACACGCTGACCTCGCCTGCGAGTACGCCTGGAGGCAATACTGCCGTCGAGTATTTCGCCTACAAAGCCACCGACTCGTTGGGTCACAGCGTTATCAGCAACATCGCCATCAGCATCGTCGACGACGTGCCGACGGCGGTGTGCGCCGAGCGCAGCATCACGCCGGGTCAGGTGGATTCCAACATCCTGCTGGTCATCGACGTTTCCAGCAGCATGGCCGCCGCCTCCGGGGTGCCGGGCCTGACGCGCCTGGAAGCCGCCAAGCAGGCGATCGCCGCGGTGCTCGACAAGTACGATGACATGGGTGACATCAAAGTGCAGATCGTTACCTTCGGCAGTGGCGCGCAGATCAAGTCGCCCGAGTGGGTCAGCATCGATGTTGCCAAGTCGATCGTCAGTGGCCTGAAAGCTGGCGGCTCGACCTACTACGACAGCGCCACCAGCGCGGCGCAGAACGCCTTCGGGCAGAACGGCAAACTGGCCGGTGCGCAGAACGTCAGCTACTTCTTCTCCGATGGCGAGCCTACCGCCGGGCACGCCATCACCGGCGATCGTGAAACCAACTGGGAAAACTTCCTCGACAGCAACGGCATCAAGTCGTACGCCATCGGTCTAGGGCGCGATATCAACGCTGGCAACCTCAACCCGCTGGCGTACGACGGCAGCACCCATACCGACACCCAGTCAGTCATCGTCACCGACTTCGCTCAGTTGCAGGATGTGCTCTCGGGCACCGTCCAAGGCTCGCCCATCACCGGTAGCTTGTTGAGCGGCGGCACCTTCGGCGCCGACGGTGGTTTCATCAAGGCGTTGCTGGTCGACGGTACCACCTACACCTTCGATCCGAAGGCCAACGGCGGGCAGGGCGGCTATGGCGTCAGCGGTGGGGGCGACCACGCCAGCTTCGACACCACCGGCAACACGTTGACCATCAAGACCCAATTGGGCGGCAGCCTGATGGTCGCTATGGACAACGGCGACTACACCTATGCCCCACCCAAGACCAGCGACGCCAGCCAGGCCGAGCGCTTCGGCTTCACCCTCAGTGACAACGACGGCGACACCAGCAGCGCCAGCCTGGTGGTGCGGGTGGCGGCCAACCATGCTCCGGTCGCCGGCAGCGATCATGTGATCACCAACATCACTGGTGCCAGTGTCACCGTGGCGTCCGAAGTGCTGCTGGCCAACGACAGCGACGCCGACCACGATCGCCTGAAGGCCGCGCCCATCACCTTCAACACCGATTTCGCCGCCAAGGGCGCAGGCTTCAGCGTTGGCAGCACCATCAAGGACATCAGTTTCGACGGTACTGCCAACAGCCGCAGCAACCAGGCCAAAGTGCTAGAGCGCAGCGCCTTCACCACCAGTGCTGGCAGCATGACGGCGGCGCTGGTGGTGTTGGGCTACCTGGGTACGGTCTACAGTGGCAATGCCAATGCCGAGGATGTGATCACCGTCAGCCTGCGCAAAGGTGAAACGCTGCACCTGGACCACGACCGTCCCGAGGGCAATCTCAGCCTGGCCTGGAAAGATGCCAATGGCGCTTACCAGCCGCTTGCCGATGGCGGCAACTTCACCGCCAGCCACGACGGTGTGTACAGCATTCATGTGGTCAACGAGGCGGATGCCCTGGGCGGTAGCAAGGCTGCGGAAAATTACAAATTGAGCCTGGTGGTCGACTACAGCAACGCGGTCAACGAAGTGCATCAGGCCACCTACTCGCTCACCGACGGCCATGGCGGCAGTGCGACCGGCGCCGCAGATATCAGCTACCAGGCCGGCGCTACCCTCACTGGCACCGCCAGCGACGACGTGCTGCTGGCCAACGCCAGCGACACGGTGCTCGACGGCGGCGATGGCAACGACGTGCTGGTCGGCGGTGCAGGCAATGACACCCTGTACGGCGGCAACGGAAACGATCTGCTGATTGGGGGGCTTGGCAACGACCTGCTCGACGGCGGCGCCGGCGTCGATACCGCCAGCTATGCCTCGGCCAATGGCGCCGTGCACGTCGATCTCAGCCTGACCGGGCAGCAAGCCACTGGCGCTGCGGGCCTCGATACCCTGATAGGCATCGAGAACCTGATCGGTTCGGACTACAACGACACCTTGATCGGCAACGCTGGCGACAACGTGCTCAGTGGTGGGCTGGGTAACGATGTGCTCATGGGCGGTGATGGCAACGACATCATCATCGGCGGTCCGGGTAATGACATCATGACCGGGGGCAATGGCAACGACACCTTCGTCTGGCAGAAAGGCGACAGCGGCCACGACACGGTGACCGACTTCACTCCTGGCAGCGATCACCTGGACCTGTCGCAATTGCTGCAAGGCGAGAACGCTACCTCGGCCTCGCTGGATGACTACCTGCACTTCAAGATCAGCGGTGTGGGCAACGGTGTGATCTCGACCATCGAGGTGAGCAGTGTGGCAGGGGCCGCCCCGACCCAGACCATCGACCTGGCCGGTGTCGACCTGGCCCAGCATTACGGGGTCACGGCAGGAGCGGGCGGGCTGATCGCAGCGGGGCAGGACACGGCCACGATCATCAACGGCATGATCAACGACCATTCCCTGAAGGTGGATACCGTGTAAGCCATGCTGCGGCGAGGGGGGTGAGCCACGCCCCCAAGAGCTCAGCGAGGACGGCGCAGGGTCTTCTGCCTGAGGATGTACAGGCTCACCAGCAAGGCGCTGGTCAGCATGAAGGCCCTTGCCCAGAACAGCGGCACCAGATAGCACGACACGCCGATGCTGAGCCACATCAGGCCGATGGCGTAGACCTTGCCCTTGAGCGGGATGCCTTCACCGTTGAGAAAGTCAGTGATCCACGGGCCGAGCTTGGGGTGATTGACCAGCCAATGATGAAAGCGCGGCGAGCTGCGCGCGAAGCAGGCCGCCGCCAGCAGCAGGAAGGGGGTGGTGGGCAACAGCGGCAGGAAGATACCCAGCACCCCAAGCGCGACACTGAGCCAGCCGATGGCCAGCAGCAGGTAGCGCACGGCCGGCTCAGTGGTGGCGTGGCTTGAGCAGGGCCGGCTTTTCCTCAGGCGCGTGCAGCAGCAGGAACAGCGCGCTCAGCGCCTCCGGGATCTGCACGATCATGTCATCCTGCAGGTTGGCGTTGCTGGCGATGTCGGCGAACTCTGGCTGTTCGTCGAACAGGCCCGAACCGACCATGATCGGCAGCAGCATTTCGCTGACTTCTTCTTCGGCGTTTTCGAACCAGGCCTCTTCGCGCAGGAACACGCCTTCCATGAAGCCGATGCACCAGCCGCGCAGGTCGGAGTCGTCAGGCTCGTCGGTCAGGTCCAGCTCGCAGGGCAGGTCGAATTCTTCGTCGCTGGCCAGCTGGCGGGCGATATGACCCTTGAGTGCGACCAGCGTCGCCTCGATCTCGGTGCGCTGGGCCTCGCTGGCATAGTGCGGTTCTTCGGCGAACAGGGCGTCGATCCATTCACGCTCTGGAACGTCTTCGGAGCAGATCGACAGCGCGGTCAGGTAGCCGTGGGCGGCGACGTAGTCCAGCGCTTCTTCGTGCAGCTCGTCGGCGTCGAGGAAGGCTTGCAGGCGGGTCAGTTGCTCGGCGAAGGACATTACAGGGCTACCTTGGGGAATAAACGATAACGAATTCTAGCACCTTGCAGCGACGGCGGGGCAAAGGGAACGTCTGTCACCGGGCGTCCTGCGCGGGCCGCCACTGCGGTATACTTCGCCGTTTTCATCCAGGGGTAGGGTTTCCCGGCCCTTTGGCAAAAGCCGCTTACGCTTTTGGCGTGTGCGGGGCGAAGTTATCGTCCAGCCTGTGTCCAGGATGGTACGGCGATTTGTGGAGTTGCACATGCTCGAACAGGCTCAGCGCGTTCTTAAGGATATCTTCGGTTACGACAGTTTCCGCGGGCGCCAGGCAGCGATCATCGAATGCGTGGCCAATGGCGGCGATGCCCTGGTGCTGATGCCGACCGGCGGCGGCAAGTCCTTGTGTTTCCAGGTCCCAGGCTTGCTGCGTCCGGGCCTGACGGTGGTGGTATCGCCGTTGATCGCCCTGATGGACGATCAGGTCGCCACCCTGGACGAACTCGGCGTGGCGGCGGCGGCGCTGAATTCGACCCTGAGCGCCGAGCAGCAACGCGATCTGGCCGGGCGCCTGCGCCGCGGCGAGGTGAAGATGCTCTACCTCGCCCCTGAGCGCCTGGTGCAGCCGCGCATGCTGGACTTCCTGCGCGACCTCGACATCTCGCTGTTCGCCATCGACGAGGCCCACTGTGTCTCGCAGTGGGGCCATGACTTCCGTCCCGAATACCTGCAACTGGGCCAGTTGGCCGAGCTGTTCCCCCACGTGCCGCGCATCGCCCTGACCGCCACTGCCGACATGCGCACCCGCGAAGAGATCGTCCAGCGCCTGCACCTGCAAGGCGCCGAGCGCTTTCTTTCAAGTTTCGACCGGCCTAACATCTTCTACCGCATCGTGCCCAAGGAAGCGCCTCGCAAGCAGCTGATGGCCTTTCTCGGCGAGCGCCGCGGCAATGCCGGCATCGTCTACTGCCTGTCGCGCAAGAAGGTCGATGAAACCGCCGCGTTTCTCTGTCAGCAGGGCTTTCCAGCGTTGCCCTATCACGCCGGGCTGCCGGCCGAGACCCGTTCTGCCAACCAGCATCGCTTCCTCAACGAAGAGGGGCTGATCATGGTCGCCACCATCGCCTTCGGCATGGGCATCGACAAACCCAACGTGCGCTTCGTGGCCCACCTGGATTTGCCCAAGTCGCTCGAGGCGTATTACCAGGAAACCGGCCGCGCCGGCCGTGACGGCCTGCCATCGGATGCGTGGATGGCTTACGGCCTGCAGGACATGGTGATGCTCAAGCAGATGCTGCAGAACTCCGAAGGCGACGAGCGCCATAAGCGCGTAGAGCAGCACAAGCTCGATGCCATGCTTGCCTTGTGCGAGGAGACCCGCTGCCGCCGCCAGGCGCTGCTGGCCTACTTCGACGAGGTGCTCGAGCAGCCTTGTGGGCACTGTGACAACTGCGTCGACCAGGTGCAGACCTGGGACGCCACCGAACCGGCCCGTCAGGCGCTGTCTGCGGTGTTTCGGACTGGTCAGCGTTATGGCGTGGGCCATCTGATCGACGTGCTGTTGGGCAAGGACACCGAGAAAGTACGCAACTTCGGCCACGAAAAGCTTTCGGTGTTCGGTGTTGGCAAAGGGTTGGCCGAGGCCGAGTGGCGTTCGCTGTTCCGCCAGTTGGTAGCCCGTGGGCTGGTCGACATCGATTTGGAAGGCTATGGCGGCCTGCGTCTGTCCGACAGTTGCCGGCCGCTCCTGCGCGGTGAAGTCAACCTGCAGCTGCGGCGCGATCTAAAACCACAAACCGTGGCCAAGGCGTCTTCCAGCGGCGGGAGCCCGGCCAGTCAGCTGGTGCGCGCCGAAGAGCGCGACCTGTGGGAAGCGCTGCGCACCCTGCGGCGCAAGCTGGCCGAGGAGCACAGCGTGCCGCCTTACGTCATCTTCCCCGATTCCACCTTGCTGGAGATGCTGCGCAGCCAGCCTGCCAGTCTCAGCGACATGGCCCAGGTCAGCGGCGTCGGCGCGCGCAAGCTGGAGCGCTACGGCCAAGCCTTCCTCGAGGTGCTCAACAGCAGCGGCGGCACCGAGGAGGCGCCGAAGGTGGTGCTCGACTTGCGCCACGAGCTGGTCAGCCTGGCCCGCGCCGGCATGACCCCGGCGCAGATCGCCGGCCAGCTGCAGTGCAGCGAGAAAAACGTCTACAGCTTGCTGGCCGAAGCCTTGGGCCGCCAGGAACTGAGCCTGGAGCAGGCGCTCGATCTGCCGGAAGACCTGATGATGGAGGTCCAGGACGCGTTCCTCGATGGCGAGGGTGAGTTGCCCCCGGTATCGGCAATTGCGCCACTGTTCGGTGCTCGTGTGCCTGAAGGCGTGCTGTATTGCATCCGAGCGGCGCTGGCAGCTGAGTTCGAGCTGTAGCAGGCGGCATTTGCGTCATTCGCTGATGCATGTCATGCAAACGTGCGACTAACCTGGTGTTTGCGCGCCAGGCGACCTTGCCTGATCGGCCAGAGCATGATTAGCTGACTAATAATTAGTTCTAGTCAATGAGTTGCTTATGCCCCTGACCGACAACCAACACCGCTTCGGCATGCAGCTGGCGCAGATGTCTCGCGGCTGGCGTGCCGAATTGGACCGCCGCCTGGCCGGGCTCAATCTGTCCCAGGCGCGTTGGCTGGTGTTGCTGCACCTGGCGCGTTTCGAAGAGGCGCCCACTCAGCGCGAGCTGGCGCAGAGCGTGGGCGTCGAAGGGCCAACCCTGGCGCGGCTGCTCGACAGCCTGGAGAGTCAGGGCCTGGTACGTCGCCAGGCGGTGCTGGAGGACCGGCGGGCGAAAAAGATCCTGCTCTGCCCCCCTGCCAAGCCATTGATCGAGCAAATCGAGACAATCGCCAACGCCCTGCGCCTGGAGCTGTTCACCGGTGTCGACGAGGCTGATCTGGAAGTCTGCATGCGCGTCCACGCCAAAATCCTCGCTAACCTGGAGTGAAGCTGCGAGCTGCGAGCTAAAAGCAAAAGCGGATCTGCTTTTTCTTGCCGCTTCAAAACGTATGGCCGAGGTTGAGGTAGACGGCATGCTCGTCGGCGCTGTTGGTGCCGTAGGTGAGGTTCAGCGGGCCCAAGGGCGTTTCCAGGCCCAGGAAAATGCTGGCGGCGTTGATATAGCCGCTGTCAAAGGCGTTGTCGTTGTTCCAGGCGCGGCCGCGTTCCAGCGAGCCGCCGATGTACAGCGGGAAGTCCAGCGGTAGGTAGGACCTGGGCGTCAGGCGCCGGTAGTAGACCATCCGCAGCAGGCTGATGTTCTGGCCTGACACCGAGTCCTGGCGAAAGCCCGACAACTCACGGGCGCCGCCCAGCACGAAGCTCGACGTCACCACTTCGGTATCGTCCAGCGTGCGGCCATAACGGCCACCGAGCACGAACGTGTTCGCGCCGACGCTGATGGCCTTGTCCAGGTTCAGCAACCACTGCCGGTACTCGGCGTCCGAATCCAGCGACTTGTCGTACTTGCGCAGGGTCAGGCCGATGTCTTCGCCACTGTGCGGGAAGTACACATTGTCGAGGGTGTCAAAGGAATACTTGAGTTCATAGAAGCCCTCGTGGAAGCTGACGTCCGGCAGGTCCTGATCGCCGATGCGCACCTGGGCTCGGCCCCAGGCCTTGCCCACGCCCAGGCGCACTTCGCCGTAAGTGCCGATCTGCCGGCCAACGTTCAAACCGAAGCCATAGCGCTCGAGCCGGTATTCGGCCACCGGGTCGTTGTCCAGCGTCGCTTCGATGTTCTGTGAGCCCAGGTCCAGGTACGGCGCGACGAAGTAGCGCGAGCCGACGTCCAGCGGCTGATAGAACTCGCTGTACAGCTCTTGCTGGTCACCGATCTGCGCGCGGGTCAGCCACTCGGCGCCGAGGCTGTTGATGCCGTTCATGCGGTAACTGGCTCCCAGGTTGAAAGCGCTGTCACCGCGCAGGTCATCCGACAGGTTCAAGCCCAGGCGCAGGTAATCGGTGCCGCCGCGTTTGCCGCGTGCATTGATCACCAGCGTGTGGTCGTCGCCCTTGTGCACCACCCGGTATTGCACACGGTCGAAGTAGTCCAGGCCGTACAGGGTGCCCATGTCGGTCTGCAGGCGGTCCAGTGCCAGCGGCTCGCCGATCGGTTGGCGTATGTAATAGCGGATCACATCGTCACTGACCTTCGAGTCGTTCTCTACCTTGATGGCGGTGATCACCGGGGTGCGCTGGCGCGGCGAGCGGGCCAGGGCCAGGCCGGCATCGTCGCCGGCCTGGCGCAGCTCGGCCAGGCGCGTGTCGAGCACGCGCGTGGCGCGGTAGCCGGCGTCGATCATGTCCTGGGCGCGACCGAAGTCGGTCACGCCGAAGGCGCTCAGTTGTGGCTGGATGAGAATGTCGTCGCGGTGCAGGCTGGCCAACTGCTCTTCGGAATTGCGCCGGGTCATCAAGGTGATGGACTGGTTGAGCACATCGACCACCGTCGCCAATTGCTTGCGGTCGCGCAGTGGTGTGCCGATGTCGACCACGATGGCGATGTCCACGCCCATCTCTCGTGCTACATCCAGCGGAATGTTGTCGACCATGCCGCCATCGACCAACAGACGACCGTCCAGCTCGACCGGGGCGAACACCGCCGGGATCGACATGCTCGCGCGGATCACCTGGGGCAGGTGGCCGCGGCGAAACACCACCTTCTCGCCATTGGCGATGTCGGTGGCCACGGCGCGAAAGGGAATCGGCAACTGGTCAAAATCGCGGGTGTCGGCGGTATGGGCCAGTTTGCTTTCCAGCAGCAGAGCCAGGTTCTGGCCCTGTATCACGCCCAGGGGCAGACCAAGGCTGCCGTCATCGCGAAAGCTGAGCTTCTGCTTGACCAGGAAATCGCGGTCATCCTGCTTGCGCCGGAACGGCACGTCCTTGCGCGGCGGTGCATCCGATAGCGCCTGCTGCCAATCCAGGGTCGTGGCCAGTTGTTCGAGCTCCTGAACGCTGTAGCCCGATGCATAGAGTCCGCCCACCACCGCGCCCATGCTGGTGCCGGCGATGGCATCGATGCGCACGCCCTGTTGCTCCAGTGCCTTGAGCACGCCGATATGCGCCAGCCCGCGAGCGGCGCCGCCCGACAGCACCAGGCCAATCTTCGGGCGCGCTACTTCGGCGCCCAGCGCGCTCAGGGCGGTGAACATCAACACAAGACTCAACAGCAAGCGGCGCATCGGCGTTCTCAAATCGCGGGCTAAAGACCGCTAGTATAAGCGGCACCTCAACAGGAGAAGCGCGAGCATGGCCGAGAACAAAGCGGAAATCGTCATTACTTATTGCACGCAGTGCCAGTGGTTGTTGCGGGCGGCCTGGTTGGCCCAGGAACTGCTCAGTACCTTTGCCGATGACCTGCGCCGGGTAAGCCTGGAGCCGGGCACGGGTGGTGTGTTCCGGATCACCTGCAACGCCGAGCAGATCTGGGAGCGCAAGGCCGACGGCGGTTTCCCGGAGGCCAAGGTGCTCAAGCAGCGCGTGCGCGACCGGATCGACCCGCAGCGCCACCTGGGGCACAACGAGCGCGAACAGCAGACGCCGCGCACATCCTAGAAGCTGATCCGGCCGAGCAGAATGTCGCGGAACATGGCGAAATCGCCGATCAGGCTGTACCACGGATGGCTGAAGGTAGCCGGGCGGTTCTTCTCGAAGAAGAAATGCCCGACCCAGGCAAAACCGTAGCCGCACAACGGTACCGCCAACAGCAGCAGCCAATGCCCGCTGCCGATGGCATAGGCCAGCAGCGCGATGACCAGGCTGGTTCCCACGAAGTGCAGGCGGCGGCAGGTGGGGTTGATATGCTCGCCCAGGTAATACGGGTAGAACTCGGCGAAACTGCGAAACGGCACGCTGCTGCTCATGGACTGCTCCGGGACTATCACTTTTGGACGGGCTACACGGCGTGGAGCCTGAATCGAGTCTAGAGTCATTGGCGGGGCTGGCCAGTGACAATAGGCGCCAATTGAGTATCCTTGGGGTTCACCGCATGATGCGGTCCGCAGAAGAAGCCTGCCATGAGTGAAAGAACCACCTCAGCCAGCTGGGCATCTGGAATCGTCAAAGCGCTGGAGCTCGAAGGGCTCGATTGTCCGGCCATGTTCAAGCAGCTAGGCCTGGACTTCGCCGCGCTGGACGACCCGGACGCGCGCTTTCCGCAGGATGCCATGACCCGTCTGTGGCAATTGGCAGTGGAATTGTCGGGCAATCAGGCCATCGGGCTGAACATGGCGCGGGTGGTGCGCCCGGCGTCGTTCCACGTGGTCGGTTATGCCTTGATGTCCAGCCGCACCCTGGCCGAGGGTTTCGAGCGGCTGGTGCGTTATCAGCGCATCATCGCCGAAAGCTCCGACCTGAGTTTCACCTTGGGCCCTGAAGGCTACTCGCTGGTTCTGACCGTGCATGGGGATCACCTGCCGCCCACGCGGCACAGCGCCGAAGCGTCGCTGGCCTGCGCGCTGGCGCTGTGCAAGTGGCTCAGCGGGCGTCCTGTGCAGCCGCGGCGGGTACTGGTACAGGGGCCGCAGCCGAAGGATATCGAGCCTTACAAGATCGCCTTCCATTCGCCGCTGGTGTTCGGCGCGCCGCATGATGCGCTGCTGTTCGAGCGGGCCGACATGGAAGCGCCGTTGCCCACCGCCAATGAAGCCATGGCCATCCTGCATGACCGCTTCGCCGGCGAGTACCTGGCGCGCTTTTCCGAAAGCCGCGTCACCCATCGGGTACGCCAGGTGCTGTGCCGGATCCTTCCGCAAGGCGAACCCAAGCGCGAGACCCTGGCCCAGGCGCTGCACCTGTCCCAGCGCACCTTGCAGCGCCGCCTGCAGGAGGAGGGCACGAGCTTCCAGAGCTTGCTCGACGACACCCGCCGCGAGCTGGCCGAGCAGTATCTGGCGCAGCCAGGCATGACGCTGCTACAGACCGCCTACCTGCTGGGCTTTGCCGACCCGAGCAATTTCTACCGGGCGTTTCGCCGCTGGTTCGACGTGACCCCCAGCGAATACCGAGCGCGCCTGGGCGCCGAGCCCAGCGAAGTCAGTGACGCCAGAACGCTGGCATACACAACACCAGCACCGTGATGATCTCCAGGCGGCCGAGCAGCATGCCGGCAGCCAGGATCCACTTGGCGGCATCGGGCAGCGTGGCGTAATTGCCCGAGGGCCCAATCACCTCGCCCAGGCCCGGCCCCACCCCCGAAACAGTCCCGGCCGCGCCGGTCAGGGCGGTCATCCAGTCCACGCCCAGCAGCGACAACAGCAGCGCCATGACGCAGATGGTGATGGCGAAGAAGAACGAGAAGGTCAGAATCGAGCGGACGATTTCTTCGTCAAGACGGTGGCCGTTGTATTTCTGCTTGATCACCGCGCGCGGGTGGATGAGCTGGTTGAGGCTGGCCTTGAGCAGAATGTAGGCAACCTGAAAGCGGAAGATCTTGATGCCGCCTGCGGTCGAGCCCGAGCAGCCGCCGACGAAGCCCAGGTAGAAAAACAGCATCAGCGAGAAGTTGCCCCACAGGCTGTAGTCGCCCAACGCAAAGCCTGTGGTGGTCACTACCGATGTCACGTTCAGCGCGACGTGGCGCAAAGCGTCGAGCCAATGCAGGTTGGTGGTGTACCAGTACCAGGTGCCCAGGACCAACCAGGTCACTACCAGCAAACCGAGCAGGCCCTGCACCTGCTGATCGCGAATGAGCGCCCCGCGATTGCCGCGCAGGGTCGCTACATACAAGGTGAACGGCATGCTGCCAAGAATCATCACCACCACGGCAACCCAGTGCACCGCCGGAATATCCCACTTGGCCAGTGACTGGTCAGAGGTGGAGAAACCACCGGTGGAAATCGCCGACATGGCGTGGTTGATGGCATCGAAGGGGCGCATCCCGGCCCACCAGAACGCCAGCGCGCCGAGGATCGAGAAGCCGACGTATACCCCAACGATCGACTTGGCGACCATGTGCGAGCGTGGCATGACCTTCTCCGAACGGTCCGAAGACTCGGTCTGGAACAGGCGCATGCCACCGATGCGCAGCAGCGGCAGGATCGCCACGGCCATGGCGATGAAGCCGATACCACCGAGCCAGTGCAGCATCGAACGCCACATCAGGATGCCCGGCGACATGTGGTCCAGCCCGCTGAGCACCGTGGCCCCGGTGGCGGTGATGCCCGACATGCTTTCGAAAAAGGCGTCGGTGTAGCTGATGTGCTGGGTCAGCAGAAAGGGCAGGGCGGCGAAGATGCACACCACCACCCAACTGCAGACGGTGAGCAGGTACATGTCCCGTGGCCGCAGGTGTACGTGTTCGGGGCGCCCTTGCAGGACCATGGCCAAGCCCGAGACCAGGGTGATCACGCTCGACCAGAGGAAGGACGACAGATCGCCGGTGCGCTCGAACACCACCAGTGTCGCCATGGGCACGACCATGCTGACCGCCAGGGTGATCAGGAAGATGCCGATGATGAACGCGATGATCCTGAGGGTCGGCAACGCCATGTAATCTGCTCTGACTCGAAACGGAAGGGCGCCATTCTACCTATGGGTCCGGTGGCTGCAAGCGGCTGGCGACCCCGTGGCCGAGCGGCCCATTGCAAGCGGCAAGCGGCAAGCTGCAAGCAACAGCGCGCAAGCCGCCGCTTTTTCTTGCCGCTGGCAGCTTCACGCTTGCAGCTGAGGCCTTGCCGCTTGAGAATGCCCGCTACATTCATCTGCCAGGAGGGTAGCCGATGGAGGCTCTCGACGCATTGCTCAACCGTGTATCCGTGCCACGCCTGACCGAGCCTGCGCCTAACGCCGCTCAGCGCGAAGCATTGTTCCAGGCCGCCTTGCGCGCGCCGGATCACGGCCAGCTGCGGCCGTGGCGCTTCTTGACCATCGAGGGTCAGGGACGCGACAAACTCGGTGAACTGTTCGCCCAAGCGCTGCAGCAGCGTGGCGATGCCAGTCAGGCGGCGTTGGACAAGGCGCGGGCGATGCCGCTGCGCGCGCCTTTGCTGATCGTGGTGATCGCGACCTTGCACGATCACTTCAAAGTGCCCAAGTCCGAACAACGACTGGCCGCTGGATGTGCCGCCCATGGCATCCTCATCGCCGCGCACGCCCAGGGTATCGGTGCAGTGTGGCGCACCGGCGACATGGCGTTCGACGCGCATGTGCATCGAGGTCTGGGCTTGGCCGAGAACGAGGAACTGATCGGCTACCTGTACGTCGGCACCCCACTGAACGAGCCGCGCACCGCCCCGGTGCTGCAGACCGCCGATTTCGTCAGCGCCTGGGGCGCGTAGTCCTCCTCTGCCTCACAGGACCGTGCAGATCAACTGCCTGTCACCACGCTCAATGGCAGCTCCAGTCGCGCCACGAAGCCGCCACGAGGATGATTGGCCAGTACCAGGCTGCCGCCGTGGCGCTCGGCGGCCTTGCGTGCGATCGCCAAGCCCAGGCCATGGCCGGCGGCATCCTGGCCGGGGGCGCGGAAGAACGGTTCGCCCAACTGGGCTAGGTGTTCCGGCGCCACGCCCGGGCCATGGTCGCGCACACTCACCACGATCAGCTGCGATCCACGTTCGGCACTGATTTCGATGGGTTGGCCAAGCGGGTTGAAGCGCAGGGCGTTGCGCACCAGGTTGTCCACGGCCCGCTCGATCAGGGTTGGCCAGCCCTGCAAGGTCAACCCAGGCTGGGCCTGCAAGCGCACGTCCTGCTCAGGCGCGCTCAACTGCGCATCCTTGCGCACGCTGCCCAGCAAGGCATTGAGATCGACTGGCTCGGGATGGGCCTGTTCGGCATCGACCCGCGCCAGGGTCAGGATCTCACTGATCAAGCCTTCGAGCCGATCGCATTCACGGGTCAGGCGCGGCCACAGTGCCGTGCGCTGTTCAGCCTCAGCGCGCTCAGCCAGGGCCAGGGCAATGCGCAGACGCGCCAGGGGTGAGCGCAGCTCGTGGGATACATCGCGCAGCAGTTGGCGCTGGCTGCCGATCAGGCTTTGCAGGCGCGCACCCATCTTGTTGAAGTCTTGCGCCAGGACGCCGAACTCGTCACGACGAGCAGCCAGGCGCGCCAGGCTGTTCTGCTGATAGGTAGCCTGGCCAAGGTCATGCACGGCGCCGCGCAAGCGGCTCAGCGGCCGGGTGATCGACAGCGTCACCAGCAGGCTGAACAAGGTCAGCACGACCAGCGCGATACCCAGGGCGCTCAGCGGCCAAAGCAGGCTTTCGCGGTGCCAGGCGTCAAGCTCCGGGTGAGGGATGCGGTAGATCAGCAGATACGTCTCGCCACTGTAGGGGCTGGTGTATTCCTCGGTCAGGCGGCGCCAGGGCAGGCGGCGCTCGTCGTTGTGCTGGCGCGCTTCGAAGGCGGCCGCACGGCGTGGAAAGGTGCCCGGCACCACGGCTTCGCCGCTATCGTCGAGCACCTGCACATCGATCTTGAAGCGCTGCTTGCGACGCTCCAGGAACGCTTGCGCGGATTCGCGGCCCTCTTGCTCATAATGCTCGACCCAATGGCTGGCCAAGGTGTTCAGGCCCGGGTGGCGGCTAAGAATCCAGGCATCCTGGTTGAGCATGTGGCCAAGCAGGATCGACAGGCCGGCGACCAGGGCGATGGCCAGCCAGAAACTGGCCAGGATGCGCCAGAACAGTGAACGCAAGAGCACCTCCTGTAAACGGTAAAAGCCCGGCCCGCTTGCAGGCGGGCCGGGCATTGGCGGTACAGCTTACTGAGCCTTGGCAGCTTTTTCAGCTTTCCAGGTCTGGAACTCTTGCCATTCGGCTTTGCGCGCTTCGCGCTCTTTCTTCAGTTCGTCGAACTGCTTTTGCTGTTCAGGCTTGAGCAGCGCGCGAACCTGGCTGTCGGTCTTGTCGTGGCTGGCCTTGAGCTCATCCTTCATGGCTTTCTGGTCGGCTGCGGGCAGCTTGTTCAGGTAGCGTTCGGTGATCTGGTGGCGGTTTTTCATCTGCTCACCCATCAGTTTACCGATCTGTTGGCGCTGCTCGCGGCTCAGGTCCAGCTGGGCAAAGGCGGCATCACCGCGATGATGGGGGCCGTCGTGGCGTGGGCCGCCATCAGGCATGGCCATGGCCACGGTTGGCAGGGCAGCGGCGAACATCAGGGCGATAAGGGTCTTGCGCATGGTGTCTCTCCTGTCATGGGCCGGTGCTTACCGGATGTGCCCAGTTTAGGGAGATCAAGGTCAAGCGCAGTCAGCTCAACGTAAAGACGGGGTAAAGAGCGCCGCTAGAGGCTGTAGTAATAGCCGCGGCTGCGCAGGGCGACGATGCGTGCGCGGCCGTCGGCGTGTGGGCCGATTTTCTTGCGCAGGTTGCTGACGTGCATGTCCAGGCTGCGGTCGTACAGGGTCAGCTTGCGGCCCAGGGCAATCTGCGCAAGCTCCTGCTTGTCCAGCGGCTCGCCCGGTTGGCGCAGCAGCGCTTCGAGGATACGGCTTTCGGACAGCGTCAGGCTCATGTCGCGGCCATCGATACTGGCAACGCCGCGCACCGGACTGAACGCCAGGTCGCCGATTTCCAACTGGGTGGTGGTCGCCGTGGGATGGCTGCGGCGCAGCACGGCGCGCAACCTTGCGGTGAGCTCGCGCGGATCGCACGGCTTGGCCAGGTAATCGTCGGCGCCCAGCTCCAGGCCCAGGATGCGGTCCAGGGGCTCCCCGCGTGCCGACAGCATCAGTACCGGCAGATCGGCATGCTCGCTGCGCAGCTGCTTGAGCAGCTCCAGGCCACTGCCGTCGGGCAGCATCACATCCAGAACCACGGCTGCAGGGGCTTGTTCAGCCAAGGCCTGGCGCGCGCTCTGGCCATCGTGGCAGGCGCGTACCGCAAACCCTTCCTGGGTCAGCCAGCTGCCGAGCAGCTCGCAGAGTTCCTGGTCATCATCAATCAGTAACAGCTCGCTCATGACTCACTCAATTCAAATCGACGGCGTCTGACGCGCTCGCCAGTGGCAAAGATACCGCAGACTGAGGGCAGAGATGCAATTTGAGCAGGGCAGGTCACGTCGCCCAGGCAACAGGCGACGTGAGCGCGGTTCAAGGCAGGACTTGCTTGAAGGGCTTGACCACTACTTGATCGTACACGCCCGCCGCGATGTAGGGGTCGGCATCGGCCCAGGCTTGGGCGGCGGCGAGGGAGTCGAACTCGGCGACGATCAGGCTGCCGCTGAAGCCGGCCTCGCCCGGATCGTTGCTGTCGATGGCCGGGTGCGGGCCGGCCAGCACCACGCGGCCTTCGGCCTTGAGCTGCTGCAGGCGCTCGATGTGCGCAGGGCGCGCGGCCAGGCGCTTTTCCAGGGAATTGGCGACGTCACTGGCGATGATGGCGTAGAGCATGTCAGTCCTTGGGTTTGGAGGTGGAAGGGTCATCATGCAGGTGACGCGACAGGTAGACACCCTGCGCCACCAGGAAGATCACGGTCATGCCCAGGCTGCCGAACACCTTGAAGTCGACCCAGAAGTCCTGGAAGGTGAAGGCGACGAACAGGTTGGCGGCGCCGCAGAACAGGAAGAACGCGATCCAGGCGACGTTCAGGCGGTTCCAGATGGCGTCGGGCAGGGTCAGGGCGTGACCCATGATGCGCTTGATCAGCACCCGATCGCCGATGAAATGACTGCCGGCGAACGCCAGGGCGAACAGCCAGTTGACCACCGGTGCCTTCCACTTGAGGAAGGTTTCGCTGTGGAAGGTCAGGGTCAGGCCACCGAACACCAGGCAGGCGATCAGGGTCAGCCATTGGCCTTTTTCCAGCTTGCGCTGGCGCAGAAACAGCGCGCCATAGAC
Source organism: Pseudomonas sp. SMSB3 (assembly GCF_052041965.1). NCBI lineage: Bacteria > Pseudomonadati > Pseudomonadota > Gammaproteobacteria > Pseudomonadales > Pseudomonadaceae > Pseudomonas > Pseudomonas sp. SMSB3. Next base: position 716,431 of record NZ_JBKGGV010000001.1, read on the forward strand.
CACCAGCGAGCTGACGATGAGCATCGCCGTGGCGCTGTAGATGCCACCGAACTCGAAGCTGTGGCCGGCGACCTCCAGTGGGCGGGGGTCGAGCTTGTAGACGATGAAGAACAGCAGCAGCGGGATGAAATCGATGAATTGTTTCACAATGGCAGCCAGAATCGGGATGTCACGGCATAATAACAAACATCGATTCCAGCGAAAGCGCTCCTCCATGAATGTTGATCTGCACTGTCACAGCACGGCCTCCGACGGCGCCCTGTCGCCCACGGACCTGGTCGCCCGGGCTCACGAGCATGGGGTGCAGACGCTGGCCCTGACCGACCATGACACCCTGGAGGGCCTTGCCGAGGCGCGCCAGGCGTGCTGCGCGCGCGGCATGCAGTGGATCAGTGGGGTCGAGCTGTCCTGTACCTGGGGCGGCGCCACCATCCACGTGCTGGGCTACAACTTCCCGCTCGACGCGCCGCCGCTGCTGCAGGCAGTGGAAACGCTGCACCGCGGCCGCTGGCTGCGCGCCGAAGAAATCGACAGGCGGTTGGCTGCCAAGGGTATGCCCGGCGCCCTCGAAGGCGCACGTGCCGTGCAACAGGCGCTGGGCGACAGCGGCAATGCCCCGGCGCGGCCGCATTTTGCCGAGTTTCTGGTGCGCGCCGGCCACGCCAAGGACCGTGGCGAGGCGTTTCGCAAGTGGTTGGGCGCGGGCAAGCTGGGCGATGTCAAGCTGCATTGGCCAACCCTGGAGGAAACTGTCGCGACGCTGCGCCAGTCCAACGCCTGGGTAAGCCTGGCGCATCCGATGCACTACGATCTGACCCGCAGCAAGCGCAGGCGGCTGATTGCCGACTATATTCAAGCAGGCGGGCAGGCACTTGAAGTGGTCAACGGAATGATGCCAGCCGAGCAGGTGGGCACGATGTCCATCCTCACCCGTGAGTTCGGCCTGCTGGCAAGTGCTGGCAGCGATTTCCACGGCCCCGGCACCTGGGGCGAAATCGGTGCCTATCGGCCATTGCCCGAGGACCTGCCACCGCTGTGGCGTCGATTCAGCCATGAACAACCTATGGCGCTCTGAACAGGACGACTTCGTGAGTCAATTTTTCCAGATTCATCCGGAGAACCCCCAGCCGCGCCTGATCCGTCAGGCGGTGGAAATCATCCGCAAAGGTGGCGTGGTGGTGTACCCCACCGACTCGGCCTACGCGCTGGGCTGCCAGATCGGCGACAAGGCGGCGATCGAGCGTGTACGCCGTCTGCGCGGCTTGGACAAGACCCACAATTTCACCTTGATGTGCTGCGATATGTCGCAGTTGGGGCTGTACGCCAAGGTCGATACCGGCACCTTCCGCCTGCTCAAGGCCCATGTGCCTGGCCCGTACACCTTCATCCTCAACGGCACCCGCGAGGTGCCACGCCTGCTGCTGCACGAAAAGCGCCGCACCATCGGCCTGCGCGTGCCCGACCATGCCATTACCCTGGCCCTGCTGGCTGAGCTGGGCGAGCCGTTGATGAGCGTGAGCCTGATCCTGCCAGGTGACAGCGAACCGATGACCGACCCCTATGAGATCCGCGAGCGGCTCGAGCACCACGTCGACCTGGTGATCGACGGCGGCTTTGGTGATCTCAAGGCGTCGACCATCATCGACTTGTCCGGTGATGAGCCCGAGCTGATCCGCGAAGGTTGTGGTGATCCCCGGCCATTCATGGCCAACGCGTGAGCACGCTGCAGGCTCCCCAGGTGCCGGCGGCTGCGCCGGATCAGCTGCAGTTGGCGCTGGTGTACGGCGAAGCATTGACCGAAATGCCGGTCGACCTGTATATCCCGCCGGACGCCCTGGAGGTCATTCTCGAAGCATTCGAAGGCCCGCTGGACCTGCTGTTGTACCTGATCCGCAAGCAGAACATCGATATCCTCGACATCCCGGTGGCGGAAATCACTCGTCAGTACATGGGGTACGTCGAGCTGATGAAAAGCGTGCGCCTGGAACTGGCCGCCGAGTATCTGGTGATGGCGGCCATGCTCGCCGAGATCAAGTCGCGCATGCTGCTGCCGCGTTCGGCCGAGGTCGAGCAGGAGGAGGGCGACCCGCGTGCCGAGCTGATTCGCCGCCTGCAGGAGTACGAGCGCTTCAAGGCCGCCGCCGAGGACCTCGACGGGCTGCCGCGCCTGGGGCGCGACATCATCGTGCCGCGCCTGGAAGCGCCCCAGGCCAAGGTGCGCAAGCTGCTGCCGCAGGTCAGCCTGGAAGAGCTGTTGGTTTCCATGGCTGAGGTCATGCGCCGTAACGACCTGTTCGAAAGCCACCAGATCACCCGCGAGACCCTGTCGACCCGTGAACGCATGGGCGATGTGCTGGAACGCCTCAAAGGCGGCGCGTTCATGCCCTTCGTCGCTCTGTTCGCAGCCGACGAAGGCAAGCTCGGGGTGGTGGTGACCTTCATGGCCATTCTTGAGCTGGTCAAGGAATCGTTGGTCGAACTGGTGCAGAATGAGCCCTTTGCGCCAATCCACGTGCGCCTGCGCCCCGAGTCCGTCGAAGAACCTGATGAACCTGAATGAACCGCGCGACCTGGCGTCGCTGATCGAAGCCTTTCTCCTCGCCTCGGGCAAGCCGCAAACCCTCGAACGGCTCTACGAGTTGTTCGAAGAGGCCGAGCGCCCCGAGCCCAAGGTGTTCAAGAAAGCCCTCGAGGTGTTGGGCAAATCCTGCACCGGTCGGGCCTTCGAGCTCAAGGAAGTGGCCAGCGGCTACCGCTTGCAGATCCGCGAAAGCTTTGCCCCGTGGGTGGGCCGGCTTTGGGAGGAGCGCCCGCAGCGCTATTCCCGTGCACTGCTGGAAACCATGGCGCTGATTGCCTACCGCCAGCCGGTGACCCGTGGCGAGATCGAGGACGTGCGTGGTGTAGCGGTCAACAGCAATATCATCAGGACCTTGATCGAGCGCGAGTGGATTCGCGTGGTCGGCTACCGTGAGGTGCCTGGCCGCCCGGCAATGTTTGCCACCACCCGGGCGTTTCTCGACCACTTCAACCTCAAGAGCCTGGATGAACTGCCGGCCCTGGCCGAACTGCGCGAGATGGAGCCTGCCCCCGTGCTGGACCCGGATGACGCCCCCGTTCCTGCTCACCTGCAGGCGTTGGCCGATGCAAGTCTTGGCGATGAGCCAGTCGATGCTGAACCGAAGGAGCAGACCAGCTTCCGCACCTTGCTGGTCGAGCTGGATCAGATGGAGGAAGGGTTGAAGACCGACTTTGACGACCTGCGCGACGAACAAGCCGAGGTTGCGGCACAGGAAGACGGCAAGACCGCGCCCTGAACCGCGCCGCTTAGCAGAATCTTGCCCAGGTGGCCAGAAAACCTTCTACGCTGCAGTGCGTTCAGCCGACTAACCGCGTATGATGCGCGGCCCTCTGGCGCATCCGCCGCCAGAAACTCTGTATTCATTCCTACACCGGGAGGTGCCCAGATGAGTGAGCAAGACCTGCAAGACAGCGAAATTACCCCTCCATCCGGCGAAAAGCTGCAAAAAGTTCTGGCGCGTATCGGCGTCGGTTCGCGCCGTGATGTCGAAGCCTGGATCAGCCAAGGCCGCATCAAGGTCAACGGCGCCGTGGCCACCTTGGGCCTGCGTGTCGATCTGCACGATGCCATCACCGTCGATGGCAAGCTGATCAAGCGTGAAGAAGCCGCCGAGGCGACCCGCCGCGTGATCATGTACAACAAGCCCGACGGCGAGATCTGCACCCGTGACGACCCCGAAGGTCGTCCTACCGTGTTCGACCGCCTGCCGCGGCCGAAGGAAGGCCGCTGGATCAACATCGGTCGCCTGGACATCAACACCACCGGTCTGCTGCTGTTCACCACCGACGGCGAGCTGGCCAACCGCCTGATGCATCCGTCCTACGAGATGGATCGCGAGTACGCCGTACGGGTACGCGGCGAAGTCGATGACGAGATGATCGAGCGCCTGAAACAGGGCGTGATGCTCGAAGACGGCCCGGCCAAGTTCACCGACATTCAAAAGGCGCCCGGTGGCGAAGGCTTCAACCACTGGTACCACTGCGTGGTGATGGAAGGTCGCAACCGTGAGGTGCGCCGGCTGTGGGAATCCCAGGGCATGGTGGTCAGCCGCCTCAAGCGCGTGCGCTTTGGCCCGGTGTTCCTCAACTCTGACTTGCCGATGGGCCGCTGGCGCGAGATGACCCAGGGTGAAATCGACATCCTGGCCGCGGAGGTGGGCTTGCAGCCCGTTGCCTTGCCGACGCTTAACCTCAAGGCCAAGGACAAGATGGAGCGCATGCAGCGCAAATCGTCCCGGCCCATGGGGCGCAACGAGCGCGTGCGCAGCCTGCGCCCGGCCGCCGAGGGTGCAGCGAGCGCCGAGCGCCCTGCGCGTCAGCCGCGCGAAGAGGCGCCTCGCAAGGGCAGCCGCGGCAGCGCCGTGGCCGAGCGCCCGAGCGACATGCGCAAGCGTCCTGCCAAGCCTGAAGGCGACAAGCCAGCCGGGCGCGGTCGCGGTAAACCGCGCGGCTGATCGGCCGGGTACGTAGAAGAACCAGCCCTCGGGCTGGTTTTTTTTCGCCCGTGCATGGGCTCGGTGCCTGCAACGTATTGAGTGAAAACGAGATTTTCGGACGACTGGCAAGTTTCCAGACCGCTCTGTAAAGAAATTTATACGAAGAGGTCGCGAATTCGTTCAGCTTTCAGAATATTCGCACGCCTGTAACGCCTGCTTGCCAGCGCGTGCCGGCCAAGAGGCTATCCCCGGGCGTCCGCCCGCTTGCTCAAGCCCCTCTAGCACGGTGTTATAGCCAGCATTGCCGTGTGCAACAGCCCGTCCGCAGAGGCGCGCTGACAGAACAACAAATGGAGGCGCCATGTACGCCGATCACCTCGCCTTTTCAGGCTACCACCACAGGAACGCTGCGTTTTTTCCCAAGGAAACGATGCAACGCGTTGACGCCTGCGCGTTTGCAGGGGTATACAGTGCGCCGCGTTTTACCTGTGACCCTCTTGCGTACCGCGCACTCTTGCCCCTTCCCGGCTGATCCGCCCTGCGGCGCCCATCGGCAAGAAACCCAAGGTAACCACCTTGCTCATTCCGCTGCGCCACGAGCGCGGTGGGTCCGATTCCGTCACAGATAAAAACAATGCAGGTGACTTCGTTCATGAGTGGACAAAACATGCATGCAGGCGAGCTCAAGCGGGGCCTGAAGAACCGCCACATCCAGTTGATCGCCCTGGGCGGCGCGATTGGCACCGGCCTGTTCCTGGGCTCGGCGGGGGTGATGAAAAGCGCCGGTCCGTCGATGATCCTCGGCTACGCCATCTGCGGCTTCATCGCCTTCCTGATCATGCGCCAGCTCGGCGAGATGATCGTCGAGGAACCGGTGGCCGGCTCGTTCAGCCACTTCGCCCACAGCTACTGGGGCGGCTTCGCAGGCTTTCTGTCCGGTTGGAACTGCTGGGTACTGTACATCCTGGTCGGCATGTCGGAGTTGTCGGCGGTCGGCAAGTACGTGCACTACTGGTGGCCAGAGATCCCGACCTGGGTCACCGCCGCAGGGTTCTTCGTGCTGATCAACGCGATCAACCTGATGAACGTGAAATTCTTCGGAGAAGCGGAATTCTGGTTCGCCATCATCAAGGTGGTGGCCATCGTCAGCATGATCGGCCTGGGCGCCTACCTGCTGACCAGCGGCAAGGGTGGGCCTGACGCGGCGCTCAGCAACCTGTGGAGCCATGGCGGCTTCTTCCCCCATGGCGTCAGTGGTCTGGTGATGGCGCTGGCCTTCATCATGTTCTCCTTCGGCGGCCTGGAAATGCTCGGCTTCACCGCTGCCGAGGCCGACCAGCCTAGAACCGTGATCCCCAAGGCGATCAACCAGGTGATCTACCGGATCCTGATCTTCTATGTCGGCGCGCTGATCGTGCTGCTGTCGCTGACACCGTGGGATACCCTGGTGGCCAGCATAGACGCCTCCGGTGGCAGCTATGGCAGCAGCCCGTTCGTCCAGGTGTTCTCGCTGCTGGGCAGCGATGTGGCCGCCAACCTGTTGAACTTCGTGGTCCTGACTGCGGCGCTGTCGGTTTACAACAGCGGCACTTACTGCAATGCGCGGATGCTGCTGGGCATGGCCGAGCAGGGCGATGCCCCGGCGTCGCTGGCCAAGGTCGACCGCCGCGGCGTGCCGGTGCGGGCGATCCTGGTATCGGCGGCGGTGACGCTGATTGCCGTGCTGCTGAACTACCTGATGCCGCAGGATGCGCTGGAGCTGCTGATGTCGCTGGTGGTGGCAACCCTGGTGATCAACTGGGCGATGATCAGCTACTCGCACCTGAAATTCCGTCAGCACTTGGACCGCACCGGGCAAAAACCGCTGTTCAAGGCGCTGTGGTACCCGTACGGCAATTACCTGGTGCTGGCATTCGTGGTGTTGATTCTGGGCATCATGTTGATGATCCCGGGCATTCAGATCTCGGTCTACGCGATTCCGGTCTGGCTGCTGGTCACGCTGCTCATCTACATGCTCAGGGGCAAACGCCGGCCACTGGTCAATGGCGCGCCCGGCAGCGTAGCCAAGTAAGCCCCAAGCGCACCGAAAAGCCCGATGCCAGGTGACTGGCATCGGGCTTTTTAGATCTCAACCCTTGTCAGCCGGTGTCGAACTCAGCAGCTCAAGGTAATACTGGCTGGGCACGCGGTTCAGGTACTGCTTGAAGGGGCTGGGTGAACGGGTGTGCGCAGGCAATTCGAGGCGGAGCAAAGGGTGCACGCCGTTGTTGCTGTGTTGTGGCGAAAATCGAGCGCCGCCCGCGCGGCGCATCGCGAGCTAGCGCTCGCTCCTACGTTTGTTTCAGGCCAGTAAAGCCTGTGACAGGTGCGCGCGACCGCCTTGTTGGTCCGACGCGATTATCAGCCATGCGCCACAAGGTTCGCGCGCAAATCCCATAGAAATAACCGGCCCGAAACAAACGTAGGAGCGAGCGCTAGCTCGCGATGCGCCGCGCGGGCGGCGCTCGATTTCAGCACCACCCTCAAACCCAAGACATACACCCCAGGCGCAACCAGATCTCAACCCTTGTCAGCCGGTGCCGAGCTCAGCAGCTCAAGGTAATACTGGCTGGGCACGCGGTTCAGGTACTGCTTGAAGGGGTGAACGGGTGTGCGCAGGCAATACGAGGCGGAGCAACGGGTGCACGCCGTTGTTGCTGTGTTGTGGCGAAAATCGAGCGCCGCCCGCGCGGCGCATCGCGAGCTAGCGCTCGCTCCTACGTTCATTTCAGGCCAGTAAAGCCTGTGACAGGTGCGCGCGACCGCCTTGTTGGTCCGACGCGATTATCAGTCACGCGCCACAAGGTTCGCGCGCAAATCCCACAGGAATAACTGGCCCAAAACAAACGTAGGAGCGAGCGCTAGCTCGCGATGCGCCGCGCGGGCGGCGCTCGATTTCAGCACCACCCTCAAACCCAAGGCATGCACCCCAGGCGCAACCAGATCTCAACCCTTGTCAGCCGGTGCCGAGCTCAGCTCGAACGGGCTGCTGCTGCGCCGCTGGTTACGGTCTTCCCGCGGCGTGGCGCCGAAGAAGTTGCGGTACGCACTGGAGAAATGCGGCCCCGAGGAAAACCCACAGGACAAGCCGATCTGGATGATCGACTTGCTGGTCTGCATCAGCATCTGCCGCGCCTTGTTCAGCCGCAGCTCAAGGTAATACTGGCTGGGCACGCGGTTCAGGTACTGCTTGAAGATGCGCTCCAACTGACGGCGCGAAACGCACACGTGCTGGGCGATCTCATCAGTGGTCAACGGCTCCTCGATATTGGCCTCCATCAGCAGCACCGCCTGGGTCAGCTTCGGATGGCTCGAGCCCAGGCGGTTCTGCAACGGAATGCGCTGACGCTCGCCGCCTTCACGAATGCGCTCGACCACCAGTTCTTCCGACACCGCCCCAGCCAGCTCGGCGCCGTGATCGCGCGCCAGCACCGCCAGCAACAGATCGATCACGGCCATGCCGCCACAGGCCGTCAGGCGATCGCGATCCCAGTCGAACAGGTGGCTGGTGGCGATCACCTTGGGGAAGCGTTCGGCGAAGTCGTCCTGCCAGCGCCAGTGCACTGCGGCACGGTAGCCATCGAGCAGGCCGAGCATCGCCAGCGGATAGACACCCGCCGACAGGCCGCCGATCAGGCAGCCGCTGCGGGCGAGCTGCTTGAGGGCGGTGGAGAGTGCCGAGGTCATGGCCTGCGGCGGCTCGTCGGCCAGCAAGAACAGCTTGTGGCAGCCTTCCAGGCGGCCATTCCACGGCTCACCCGGCAGGCGCCAGGCGCCCTCCTCGGCAGCCTCGGCCTGCAGGAACACGCTGTCATAGATCACGTCCGGATGCACCCGCTGGGCCACCTGCAATACTTCCTCCGCCAGCGCCAGGGTCAGTGGCCTGGTGCTTGGCCAGATGAGAAAACCGATTCGCTGGGTGGTCATAGGGTGCGGTCCGAAACCTGGGTTCGTTCGTGGCGAGGGCGCCGGGTCACGCTGCGCGTGCTGCGCAGCATGCCCTATTCTGGTGCGAAGCGGCAGCCTTTACTTCAGACTGCCGGAGAGGAACTGCTTGAGCCGCTCCGATTGCGGGTTGGCCAGGACCTCACGCGGACAGCCAGTTTCTTCGACCAGCCCCTTGTGCAGGAACACCAGCTGGTTCGACACTTCGCGGGCGAAGCCCATTTCGTGGGTCACCACCACCATGGTCCGGCCTTCTTGAGCCAGCGCCTGCATGACCTTGAGCACATCACCGACCAGTTCGGGGTCGAGCGCCGAGGTCGGTTCGTCGAACAACATCACCTCAGGCTCCATGGCCAGGGCGCGGGCGATGGCCACGCGCTGCTGCTCGCCGCCGGACATGTGCCCAGGGAAGGCGTCCTTGCGGTGTGCCACGCCAACCTTGGCCAGGTAATGCTCGGCCTTTTCCAGCGCTTCTTTCTTGCTCACCCCCAGGACATGCACCGGCGCCTCGATGATGTTCTCGAGCGCAGTCATGTGCGACCACAGGTTGAAATGCTGGAACACCATCGACAGCCGCGAACGCATGCGTTGCAACTGGCGCGGGTCAGCCGCCTTGAGTGCGCCGTCCTTGCCCGGCACCAGCTTGAGCGCTTCGTTGTTGAGCAGGATCTTGCCGGCGTGGGGCTGTTCGAGCAGGTTGATGCAGCGCAGGAAGGTCGACTTGCCCGAACCGCTGGAGCCGATGATGCTGATCACATCGCCCGCCTTGGCCGCCAGGGATACCCCCTTGAGCACTTCGTGGCTGCCGTAGCGCTTGTGCAGGTCTTGGACTTCGAGTTTGTACATGCTTTCGGTTCTCACAGAGCGTTCAGTGCTTGCGCGGCGCCAGGTAGCCGAGCCAGCGGCGTTCGGCCATCTTGAACAGGCGCACGAGGATGAAGGTCAGGCACAGGTAGAACACGCCCGCCGTGATGTAGGCCTCGAAAGGCAGGTAGTACTGGGCATTGACCGTGCGCGCAGCACCCGTGATGTCGATCAAGGTGACGATCGACGCCAGGCTGGTGGTCTGCAGCATCATGATCACTTCGTTGCTGTACTGCGGCAGCGCGCGGCGCAAGGCCGACGGCAGCAGGATGCGGCGGTACATCTTCATCCGCGACATGCCCATGGCCTTGGCCGCTTCGATTTCACCGTGGGGCGTGGCCTTGAGGCTGCCGGCGATGATCTCGGCCGTGTAGGCGCTGGTGTTGACGGCGAAGGCCAGGCACGCACAGAAGGTCGCGCTCGACAGCCACGGCCAGAAGATGCTCTCGCGCACCGCCTCGAACTGGGCCAGCCCGTAGTAGATCAGGAACAGTTGCACCAGCATGGGCGTACCGCGGATCACATAGGTGTAGAGCCAGGCGCTCATGTTCACCAACGGCTGGCGCGAAACCCGCATCAACCCCAGGGGCACGGCCGCGAGCAAGCCGAACAGCAGCGACAGCGCCAGCAGCTTGAGGGTGGTCAGCAGCCCGCCCAGGTACAGCGGCATGGCCTCCCAGATGACGTTGTAATCGAAGATCATAGTTCAGCCACCTTGACGCCGACCGAGTAACGCCGTTCGAGGTACTTCAGCGCCAGCAGCGAAATACTGGTGATGACCAGGTACAGCGCCGCCACCGCCAGGAAGAACGTGAAAGGCTCGCGGGTGGCGTCGGCTGCCTGCTTGGCCTTGAACATCATGTCCTGCAGGCCGACCACCGAGATCAGCGCGGTGGCCTTGGTCAGCACCAGCCAGTTGTTGGTGAACCCAGGGATGGCCAGGCGGATCATCTGTGGTACCTGGATGCGGAAGAACACTTGACGGGCGCTCATGCCATAAGCCACGCCGGCTTCGGCCTGGCCCTTGGGAATGCCGAGAAACGCACCGCGGAAGGTTTCCGACAGGTACGCGCCAAAAATGAAGCCCAGGGTACCGATGCCGGCAGCCAGAGGGTTCAGGTCGATGTAGTCATCGTAGCCGAGCAGCGGCGCCACGCGGTTGATGATGTCCTGGCCGCCATAGAAGATCAGCAGGATCAGCACCAGGTCGGGAATACCACGGATGACCGTGGAATACAGATCCCCGAGCCAGGCCAGCCAGCGCACCGGCGACAAACGCAGCGCGACGCCGATGAGGCCGAGGACGATGGCCAGGGCCATCGACGACAGGGCGAGCTGTAGCGTCAGCCACGCCCCGTCGAGGATGACTGCCCCATAGCCTTTCAACATGATTGGGATTCCTCAGGGCTTGAGAATGAAAAATGGTGCAAACCTCAGCGCTTCTGCTGTTTGCACCATTGCACAGGTGAGGCCGACGTGTCAGTTCGCGTCAGGACCGTAGATGTCGAAGTTGAAGTACTTCTTCTCGATTTCCTTGTACTTGCCATTGGCGCGGATGGCGTCGATGGCCGCGTTGATGCGCTCGACGTTGGCCTTGTCGCCCTTGCGCACGGCAATGCCGACGCCATCGCCGAAGTACTTGACGTCGGTGAAGGCCGGACCGACGAAGGCGAAGCCCTTGCCGGCGTCGGTTTTCAGGAAGCCGTCCTCGAGCAGGGTAGCATCGGCCACGGTGCCGTCCAGACGGCCTGCCGCGACATCCAGGTAGATCTCGTTCTGGGTGCCATACGGGACCACGGTGGCGCCTTTGGGCGCCAGCACTTCCTTGGCGAAGCGATCGTGGATCGAACCGCGCTGCACGCCGATCTTCTTGCCTTTGAGCTCGTCGAGACTGTCGCTGACGGTGGTGCCGTCCTTCATGACCAGGCGCGCTGGGGTCAGGTAGTAGCGCTTGGTGAAGTCAACCGACTTCTTGCGATCTTCGGTGATCGACATCGACGACAGGATGGCGTCGATCTTGCGCACTTTCAGCGCCGGGATCAGGCCGTCGAACTCTTGCTCGACCCAGGTGCATTTGGCCTTCATTTCTTCGCACAGGGCGTTGCCGATGTCGTAGTCGAAACCGGCGATGCTGCCGTCTGGCTGCTTGAAGGCAAACGGTGGGTAGGCGGCTTCGATGCCGATCTTCAGTGGTTTTTCATCGGCCTGCGATACCAGGGAAAACACGGAAAGCGCCAGGGCGCCAAGCAGTGCGAGCTTCTTCATCAGGTAACTCCATCGGTACGGGGCAATACGAGGCAGGGGTAACAGCTGCCCGACATGCGAATGGGTACAACGCGAGCCGCGCAGGGTCGATCGAAGACCACGAGCGAGTGAGTGGCATTTTAACGACAGCCCGGTGGTCGATATTTCTTCAAAGCGACAACTACTTACAGAAGCGCTTGAAATCGCGGCGGGCGATGTTGACAGCTTTTGCAAATCATGCAAGAGCCTAAGAGAAATAACCTGTAAGCCAAGCAATTACTGGGCCTATTATTGGCAAAGCCTGGGAATACGGCAAGTGCAGCGTTTCCCTTTGCCCTACGGATGCTCGGCGCTGCGCCACCCTGACGCAGCGGTGTTTCCGCATGCCCCGATGCTGGGCGAACGCGGTGACAGATGAGTTACCGATGAATGCCGGGTAACAGGCAAGCAAAAACCCCGCCGGTTTACCGAGCGGGGTTTCAGGAAGCAGCGCAGCGACGATCAGGCGCTGGCCAGGTTCATCGATTTATGGGTATCGATCAGGTGCTGCACCACGCCCGGATCGGCCAACGTCGAGATGTCACCCAGCGCATCGTACTCGGCGGTGGCAATCTTGCGCAGGATACGCCGCATGATCTTGCCCGAACGGGTTTTCGGCAGGCCCGGCGCCCACTGGATCACATCCGGCGAGGCGATCGGGCCGATTTCCTTGCGCACCCAGTTCTTCAGCTCCAGGCGCAATTGTTCGCTAGGCTCGACGCCGGCATTGAGGGTGACGTAGACATAGATGCCCTGGCCCTTGATGTCGTGCGGCACGCCGACCACGGCGGCCTCGGCGACCTTGGCGTGGGCCACCATCGCGCTCTCGATTTCGGCGGTGCCCATGCGGTGGCCGGAAACGTTCAGCACGTCATCCACCCGGCCAGTGATCCAGTAGTAGCCATCCTCGTCGCGGCGCGCACCGTCGCCGGTGAAGTACATGCCGCGGAAGGTCTTGAAGTAGGTATCGACGAAGCGGTCATGATCGCCATACAGCGAACGCGACTGGCCCGGCCAGGAGTCGAGAATGACCAGGTTGCCCTCAGCCGCGCCTTCGATCAGGTTGCCCAGGTTATCCACCAGCGCCGGCACCACGCCGAAGAACGGACGGGTCGCCGAACCCGGTTTGAGGCCGGTGGCGCCTGGCAACGGGCTGATCAGGATGCCGCCGGTCTCGGTCTGCCACCAAGTGTCGACGATGGGGCAGCGCTCCTTGCCGACGGTCTTGTAGTACCAGTTCCAGGCTTCCGGGTTGATCGGCTCACCGACCGAACCGAGCAGGCGCAGGCTGGAGCCATCGGCCCCGGCCACCGCAGCCTGCCCTTCGGCCATCATGGCGCGGATGGCAGTAGGCGCGGTATAGAGGATGTTGACCTTGTGCTTGTCGACGATCTTCGACACGCGGGTGATATCCGGGTAGTTCGGCACCCCTTCGAACAGCAAGGTGGTCGCCCCGTTGGCCAACGGGCCGTAGACGATGTAGCTGTGGCCGGTCACCCAACCTACGTCAGCGGTGCACCAGTACACCTCGCCTGGGCGGTAGTCGAACACCCGCTCATGGGTCAGCGCGGCATAGACCAGATAGCCGCCGGTGGTGTGCAGCACGCCCTTGGGCTTGCCGGTGGAGCCGGAGGTATAGAGGATGAACAGCGGCTCTTCGGCGCCCATTTCTTTCGGTGCGCAGTGGCTGGAAGCAACCTTCATCAGGTCTTCGTACCAGATGTCGCGGTGCTGGTGCCAGGCGATCTCGCCACCGGTGCGCTTGCACACGATGATTTTCTGCACGCTGTTGGTTTCTGGGTTGGTCAGGGCAAGGTCGACATTGGCCTTCAGCGGTGTACGACGCCCGCCACGCACGCCCTCGTCGGCGGTGATTACCACCTTGGACTTGCAGTCGATGATGCGCCCGGCCAACGCCTCGGGCGAGAAGCCACCGAACACGACCGAATGGATTGCGCCGATACGCGCGCAAGCCAGCATGGCGACCACGGCCTCCGGGATCATTGGCATGTAGATGGTCACCACATCGCCGCGGTGCACGTCCTGACCACGCAGGGCGTTGGCGAATTTGCAGACCTGCTCGTGCAGTTCGCGGTAGGTGATGTCGCGATGTTCGGAAGGGTCGTCGCCTTCCCAGATGATCGCCAACTGGTCGCCGCGCTCCTCGAGGTGACGGTCCAGGCAGTTGGAGGACACATTCAAGGTGCCGTCGGCGAACCACTTGATGTCGACATGATGATCGTCGAACGAGGTCTGCTTGACCTTGGTGAACGGCTTGATCCAGTCCAGGCGCTGGGCTTGTTCGCGCCAGAAGCCATCCGGGTTGATCACCGATTGCTGGTACATGGCCTTGTAGGTGGCCTCGTCGGTCAGGGTAGTGGCCGCAACCTCGGGACGAACGGGATACAGTGGAGCCGCACTCATCTGTGTTACCTCGGTGTAATAGTTGTTTTTGTATGGAACCGTTTGTAACTGTACCAGAGCGGCAAAGACCATACGACGATGGTAGTAGCGGCGCCGCACAGCAACTGCCGTAACTGCCGCGCAACGCTCTAGTGCGCGTGGGCCAGCGATGCCAGGCATGAGCGGCATCACGCCTGCGGCAGGATTGTTACAGATTCTGTTAAAAGACCGAAAAACTTTATCAAAACCTTGTCTGTTTCTCTAAGTTGCACGGGCTTAACATTTATTTCGCCAGCAACGGCAATGCGATTAACTACTGTAAACAGCCCCCACGATGGCAAGCGGTTAATCCTTCACTACTTCAATGCAACTCCCTTGGCAACAGCGCGGCGCCACAAGTGCCGCGTGCCTCCTCACGACCTTAGACAGGTAAACAGAACATGAAAGCTTTACTGGTATTGGTACTCGGCGGCCTGTGCGCAACGGCAATGGCCGGCGAGGCGAATGACGCCGAGCAGATTCCGGTTGAACAGTACGACTATTCGCAACACTTAGATATCGCCCGCGTACTGTCCATGAGCGCCGTGCCAAACGTGTGCGAAGTCGTACCGGCGCGCATGACCTATGAAGACTCCCAGGGCCAGAAGCATATCCTCGAATACCGCGTGATGGGCAACGGCTGCTCTAACGGTTGATAGCGGCGAGGCGGATAGCGGCGAATCAGGGGGCCGTGCGCCCCCTTCGCTTCGAGCGTTGAATATCAAAGATTATTGCGTTGACTTGCTCAATGAATAATCGCGCAACTTATTGGCAATTGTCGTATGCGAAACCCCCAGGCGCTTACCCAACGCGCGGCTGCTGGGGTAGTCGCTGAGCAAACTTTCCAATACCGCTTTTTCAAATCGTCCCACTATTTGCGCAAGATCACCTTCGAGGGAAAACTCGCCCAAAGGTTGACGCACACCATAATCAGGCAGGCGAACATGCTCGCTTTTCACCACACCGCCTTCACACAATGAAACGGCCTGAAACAGCACGTTTTCCAATTGCCGTACATTGCCCGGCCAATGGTACTGGCCAAGTTTTTCCATGGCCGCAGGCGCCAGCCGCGGCAGCGCGCACCCGATCTGCCGACTGGCCTGGTCGAGAAAGTGCTGCACCAACCCTTCAAGACCATCCATGCATTCGCGCAGCGGCGGAATCTGCAGCGAGAGCACATTGAGCCGGTGATACAAGTCCTGACGGAACTCGCCGCGGGCGCACAGCTCGGAAAGATCGACCTGAGTCGCGCAGATCACCCGCACATCCAGGTACACCTCTTCATCGCTGCCGACCCTGCGAAAGCAACCGTCCTGCAGAAAACGCAGCAACTTCACCTGCAGGCGTGGGCTCATCTCCCCCACCCCATCGAGGAACAGCGTGCCGCCTGCAGTTAGTTCCAGCAGCCCTAGCTTGCCCTCTGCCCGGGCGCCCTCGAAGGCCCCGGGGCCATACCCGAACAACTCAGTCTCGGCCATCGATTCCGGCAGTCCGGCACAGTTGAGCGCCATCAATGGTGCCTGGCCGCGCGGGCTGGCCAGGTGGCAGGCGCGCGCCAGCAGCTCCTTGCCGGTACCGGTTTCGCCCTCGATCAGCAAAGGCGCATCGAGCGGCGCCATGCGCCGGGCCTCGCGCACCACCGCGGCCATTACCCGCGAGCTCTGGAAAATGCTGTCGAAACCGCGCAGCTCCTGCTTGCGTACGTTATAGATGCGCTCACCGATGCGGTCGGCGCGGTGCAACGTCAATACGGCGCCGGCCAAAGCTTCGCTGTCATCATGCTCCGACTGCAGCGGAGCGATGTCGGCCAGGAACACGTCGCCCTTGACCTTGACCCGCAAGCCATTGATCCGCGACTGGTTGGCGCGAACCAGTTCAGGCAGGTCGAAATCCTCGACATAGCGCGCCAGGGGCATGCCTGGCACCTCGTCGACGCGTACCCCAAGCAACTGGGCCGCCGTGCGGTTGGCGGCGACGATGCTGCCGCCCATGTCGACCGACAGCACGGGGAAATCCAGCGCGCCCAGCAGGGCGTTGAGTTCCATGTGGCGGCGCTCGCTGGGCATCAGGCCGACACGTTTGACGCCAAACACCCCACCGATCGATTCGAACTTCGGTCGCAGTGCCTGGAACTGCAGGTTGATCAGGTTAGGGCAGTGCAGATAGATGGCATTGCCGTGATCACCGCCCACCTCGCCGCGCAGTACGTTGATGCCGTACTCCACCAGCAGGTTGAGGATGTCGCGAAGGATGCCGATACGGTTCTGGCAGTGGACCTTGATACGCATAGAACTCTCGAGCAGGCGCAGCTTTCGCCTAGCGTTGGGAAATAATCGTAAAGATAAGCTGACAGAACAGCGCTTTGGCGCCTGCCATTGGCAGCGATTTTGCGGATCTGTCGCCAGTTTGTAAAATTATCGTTACGAAAACTGACTTTCGATAGCCTCGCCTACCGCATCAGCCCCGTGCAAATCGTCGCGCCAACGGATATTCCTGGCTCATGTCGTGGACAAAATAACAAGAGCCCCCACCAGGAGAGCTTCATGAAACAGACGCACTACGTGGCACGCGAGCCCAATGCTCAGGGTTTCATCGACTACCCCGAGCAAGAGCATGAAGTGTGGAATACCCTGATCACTCGCCAGCTCAAGGTCATCGAGGGCCGCGCGTGCCAGGAGTACCTGGACGGCATCGACCAGCTCAACCTTCCCCACGAGCGCGTCCCGCAGCTGGGCGAGGTCAACAAGGTGCTGGCTGCCACCACCGGCTGGCAGGTTGCCCGGGTACCCGCGCTGATTCCCTTCCAGACCTTTTTCGAGCTACTGGCCAGCAAACGCTTTCCGGTCGCCACGTTCATCCGTACCCCCGAAGAACTGGACTACCTGCAAGAGCCGGACATCTTCCATGAGATCTTCGGCCACTGCCCGCTGCTGACCAACCCGTTCTTCGCTGAATTCACCCACACCTACGGCAAGCTGGGCCTCGCGGCCAGCAAGGAACAGCGGGTCTACCTCGCACGCCTGTACTGGATGACCATCGAGTTCGGCCTGATGGAGACGCCCCAAGGGCGCAAGATATACGGCGGAGGCATCCTCTCCTCGCCCAAGGAGACCGTCTACAGTCTTTCCAGTGCGCCAGAGCACCAGGCCTTCGATCCGATCGAGGCAATGCGCACGCCGTACCGGATCGACATCCTGCAGCCGCTGTACTTCGTGCTGCCCAACATGAAACGCCTGTTCGACCTGGCCCATGAAGACATCATGGGCATGGTCCAGCATGCCATGCAGCTAGGCTTGCATGCGCCGAAATTCCCACCCAAGGTCGCTGCCTGAGCAGCCAGCCGACAACAACTCGAAGCGGAAAAACACCATGAATGCCTTGAATCAAGCCCATTGCGAAGCCTGCCGCGCCGATGCGCCAAAGGTCACCGACGACGAACTGGCCGAGCTGATTCGCGAAATTCCGGACTGGAGCATCGAAGTGCGCGATGGCCACATGGAGCTGGAGCGCGTCTTCCTGTTCAAGAACTTCAAGCACGCCCTGGCCTTTACCAATGCCGTCGGCGAGATCGCTGAAGCCGAAGGCCATCACCCAGGCTTGCTGACTGAATGGGGCAAGGTCACGGTGACTTGGTGGAGCCATTCGATCAAAGGCCTGCACCGCAATGACTTCATCATGTGCGCCCGCACCGATAAAGTTGCCGAGGCGGCCGAAGGCCGCAAGTAACCCATTGGATTGCCGCCCGGCCGCGACACATGCGTTGCGGCCGGCTTCGCACGAAAGCCAGCCGAGTTTCTGCAGCAGTCGCTCGATAATGCCTGGCTTTGCTTCGGATACCCCCTCTGCGAAACTGGTTAACCTGAATGGAAGCTGGGCGCTTCTCAACAACGGAGCGCACCTCGATGTTCTTATCTTCCCGGCACACAGATCTCAACCACGCTCATGCAGCGTCACTGCTCACAAGCGCTGAGCGGCCCCACGTCACCCTCGACACACCGCGCTTGCCGAGCATGGATAATTTTCGCGACATCGCCGGCAGTCACCTGGCCTATTGCACCCCAACCTCTGTGCTGCGCAGCAACGTGTTTTACCGCAGCAATGTGGTCAACCCGTCACCTGCCGACAAGGCGACCCTCGAACGACTTGGCGTGCAGGCCATCTTCGATCTTCGCGCCGATCAGGAAATCGCGGCCGAACCCGACACCCACCTCGACGGATCCCAGTACCAGCAGTTCAACGTGCTGGGTCACCGCTTCGAAGCCTTCGACCCCAGCAGCTTCAAGCCGCGCAGCGCTGAAGAGGTCAGCGAACTGATGCGCGAGGTCAACCGCGACTTCGTGCGCAGCGCGCCGGTGCGAAGCGTTCTGGGCGAGCTGCTGACGGCAATGGCGCAAACGCCAGGTCCTGTACTGTTTCATTGCTCCGCAGGCAAGGACCGCACCGGCTGGGTGACTGCGCTGCTGCAGAGCATCGCCGGAGCCGATGAAACGGTCCTGATGAACGATTATCTAGCCACCAACGTGTACACCGCTGCGCGCATCAAGGCCACCCTTGCCGCGATGCCAGAGGACAAAGGCGCGATCTACGCGCCGGCGCTGACAGTCGATGCCAGCTACCTGAATGCTGCACTGGAACAAGTGCGCCAGCAGTTCGGTGACATGCCTGAGTACCTGCGCACAGGTCTGCACCTGTCGTCTCGGACCTTGAACGATCTGCGCAGCAAACTGCTCGTATAAACCAGCCAGCCTGACCCGGCGCGTCTGGGTCAGGTTGTGCACACGTACGCGAGTGAGCGGCAAAAACCGACAAACGATTGGGATTTTTTACAAACTGTCATCCAGACTTGTGTATCCTGCCCCAGCTTCCCGAAGCTCCAAACGCGCCTGGCGCAGACTTTTCACTCACACTTGCGAGGAACGACGAGATGCATGAAATCCCGAATCTTCCCTTCCCAAGCCTGAACCCAGAAGAGCCAACCGTGACCGTTCATGCCGAGCCGACGCCTGCCGTCGACCAGGACGGTGACGACCAATCCAGCGCTGACCAGGAATAAAACCGCGCATCCCCTCGACAGTGTGAAAACGGCTGATTTGCGGACTACCGCCGTCAACGCGTTTTCACACCGTCACGAACCTCTGCCACGAAGACCCCCATGCCTGATTCACCGCGCCCTCTTGCGGTCACCCTGCAAGTCGTCTCCATCGTCCTCTTCACCTTCATCGGTTACCTGAACATCGGCATTCCTCTGGCGGTGCTGCCAGGCTACGTGCACAGCGATCTGGGCTTCAGCGCCGTCATCGCAGGCCTGGTGATCAGCGTCCAGTACCTGGCGACCCTGCTCAGCCGGCCAACCGCCAGCCGCATCATCGATAACCTCGGCAGCAAGAAGGCTGTGATGTACGGCCTGGCCGGTTGCGGCCTGAGCGGGGTGTTCATGCTCGCCTGCGCCTTCCTGACCCACTTGCCGTGGCTGAGCCTTGCCTGTTTGCTGGTGGGGCGCCTGGTGCTCGGTAGCGCCGAGAGCCTGGTCGGCTCCGGGTCGATTGGCTGGGGCATCGGCCGGGTCGGCGCCGAACACACCGCCAAGGTGATCTCCTGGAACGGCATCGCCAGCTATGGCGCGCTGGCCATCGGGGCCCCTCTGGGCGTACTGATGGTCAAGGCTCTGGGCTTGTGGAGCATGGGCGTGAGCATCCTGCTGCTGTGCGGCCTGGGTCTGTTGCTGGCCTGGCCCAAGCGCGCAGCACCTGTGGTCAGTGGCAAACGCCTGCCATTCATGCAGGTGCTGGGCAAGGTGTTCCCCCACGGCTCGGGCCTTGCCCTAGGTTCGATCGGCTTTGGCACCATCGCCACGTTCATCACCCTGTATTACGCCAGCCGTGGATGGACGAATGCGGCATTGACCCTGAGCCTGTTCGGCGCCAGTTTCATTTGCGCGCGGTTGCTGTTCGGCAATCTGATCAACCGGATCGGCGGTTTTCGTGTGGCGATCGCCTGCCTGTCGGTGGAAACCCTCGGGTTGCTGATGCTATGGCTGGCGCCCAATGCCGAGCTGGCACTGGCCGGCGCTGCGTTGAGTGGCTTCGGCTTTTCCCTGGTCTTTCCGGCACTGGGGGTGGAGGCGGTCAACCAGGTCTCGGCGGCCAACCGCGGTGCGGCGGTCGGCGCTTATTCGCTGTTCATCGATTTGTCGCTGGGCGTCACCGGGCCACTGGTTGGCGCAGTGGCCTCGGGCTTCGGTTTTGCCTCGATGTTCCTGTTCGCAGCAGCGGCGGCATGCTGTGGGCTGGTGTTGAGTCTGTATCTGTACCGCCAGGCCCGGATCGTGCGCGATCAATAACGCTGAGGGCTGCCTCGCGGCCCCCAGCTTCCTTGAGGTCAGCGCCTGGCGTACTGCAGCACCACCTCCAGCGGGTGACGCAGCTGCCGTTCGGTCATGCGCTTGACCTGGCTGCGGCACGAGTAGCCGGTCGCCAGCGCCTCGCCCTGCTTGTCCAGCTTGCTCGCCCAGGACTGCTCGAAGATGGTCCGCGACGTCGCTTGATTACGCGCCTCATGCCCGTAGGTTCCCGACATGCCACAGCAGCCGGTGGCTTCGGTCACCAATTGCAGGCCCAGGCGCGCGAACACCTGCTCCCACTGCTTGGTACTGGCCGGCACGTTGGTCTTCTCGGTGCAGTGCGCCAACAGGCGGAAATTGCCAGGCGCAGTCGGCGCCTGCTCCGGCAGCACGTCCATCAGCCACTCCTGCGGCAGCCTGACGTGCGGGCAGTTTTCGAGGCCCGGTACCTTCTGGTACTCCTGGCGATAGACCAGGGTCATTGCCGGGTCCAGCCCCACCAATGGCACGCCACAGTCGGCCAGGGCTTTGAGCTGCGTGGCGTTGCGGATCGCCGCTTTGGCGAACGCGCCGAGAAAACCCTGCACGTGCAGCGGTTTGCCGTTGGCGCTGTACGGCGCCAGGAAGACCCGGTGACCCAGGCGATGCGCCAACTCGATGAACGCGGCCAGCAGCGGCGTCTCGAAATAGCGGGTGAAGGCATCCTGCACCAGCACGATGCTGCGCTCGCGCTGGGCCGGCGTCAGTTCACGCAGCGCCGGCACGCTGGCCACGCCGACGCGGCAACGGGTCAGCGTCGACTGAAAGTTGAAGCGGCTGATCAGCGGGCTGTCGACCATGCCGACCTGGTTGGCCAGCAGTTTGCCGACCCACTTCGAGCCCATGACCGCGTTGTACAGGGCCGGTGCATGGGCCAGGTAGGGGATGGTGAATTCCAGCGAACCGATCAGGTAGTCACGCACCGGCCGCTGATAGCGACCGTGGTACAGCTCAAGAAAACGTGAACGAAAGTCTGGCACGTTGACCTTGATCGGGCACTGTCCCGCGCACGACTTGCACGCCAGGCAGCCGGCCATGGCGTCATAGACCTCGTGGGAAAAGTCCGCCTGGCCCTGGCTACGTGCCCGGTTGTTACGCAGCCGGCTCGGCAGCCCTTTGAGCCATGAAACCTTGTTGCGCGCCGCGGCCAGCACATCGATGTCGGCCTCGCCTTGCAGGCGCAGCCATTCTCGCATCAACGACGCCCGGCCCTTGGGCGAGTGCTGGCGTTCGCGGGTGGCCTTCCACGACGGGCACATGGCATCGTTGGGGTCGTAGTTGTAGCAAGCGCCATTGCCATTGCAGTGCACGGCGCTGGGGAAGTCCTGCCACACGCGTTCATCGATGGTCCGGTCGAGGTCGCCACGCAGGGTCACGCCATCGACCTTGGTCAGGCCCTCGGCGCTGTCGGGCGGTGTGCAGATCTTGCCCGGATTGAGCTGATTATGCGGGTCGAAGGCGCCTTTGAGGCGCTGCAGGGACGGATACAACTCGCCAAAGTATTCAGGCACGTATTCCGAACGCAGGCCCTTGCCGTGCTCGCCCCACAGCAGGCCGCCATAGCGCTTGGTCAACGCCGCCACCGCATCGGAGATCGGCTTGACCAGTGCGGCCTGGGCGGGGTCTTTCATGTCCAGCGCTGGGCGCACGTGCAGCACGCCGGCGTCGACGTGGCCGAACATACCGTAGGCCAGGCCGTAGCCGTCGAGCAGCGCGCGAAAATCGGCAATGTAGTCGGCCAATTGCTCCGGGGGTACGGCGGTGTCTTCGACAAAAGGTTGAGGGCGTACCTCGCCCTCGACGTTGCCCAGCAAGCCCACCGAGCGCTTGCGCATGGTATAGACGCGGGTCACCGCTTCGGCGCCCTCGGCCAGGGTATGGCCCAGGCGCTCGACGCTGCTGTCGCTCTGCAAGTGGTCGATGAATGCCTGCACCCGCGCATTGACCTCGGCCGGCTCGTCGCCGCAGAACTCCACCAGGTTGATGCCCAGGGTCGCACGCGCAGGGTCGGCCGGGAAGTATTCGGCGACGCTGTGCCAGACGATGTCCTTCATCGCCAGCATCAGCACCTTGGAATCCACTGTCTCGATCGACAGCGGCTTGAGCGCCATCAAGGCATTGGCATCGCGCAGCGCGTCCATGAAGCTTGCGTAGCGTACGTTGACCAGCACGGCATACTTGGGAATCGGCAGCACATTGAGCTTGGCCTCGACCACATAGCCCAGCGAGCCTTCAGCTCCGCACAGCACGCTGTTGAGGTTGAAGCGGCCTTGCTCGTCGCGCAGGTGGGCCAGGTCGTAGCCGGTGAGGCAGCGGTTGAGCTTGGGGAAGGTGGTCTCGATCAGCTCGCGCTGGGTGTGCTGGATGTCCCGAGCCATGCGGTACACCTCGCCGACCCGGCCAGGGCTAGCACAGGCCTGTTCCAGCGCGGCGTCATCGAGCGGCAAGCTGTGCAGGCGTTCGCCGCCAAGCAGCACGCTGTGCAATTCCAGCACGTGATCGCGGGTCTTGCCGTAGGTGCAACTGCCCTGGCCGCTGGCGTCGGTGTTGATCATGCCGCCGACGGTGGCTCGGTTGGAGGTCGACAGCTCAGGCGCGAAGAACAGGCCGTGCGGCTTGAGCGCGGCATTGAGCTGGTCCTTGACGGTACCGGCCTGCACCCGCACCCAACGCTGCTCGACGTTGATTTCGAGAATCTGGTTCATGTGCCGCGACAAGTCGACGACGATGCCGTCGGTCAGCGACTGGCCATTGGTCCCAGTACCGCCGCCGCGCGGGGTCAGCTTGATCGCCTGGAAGCGCGGCTCGGCCATCAACCGGGCAACGTGTGCCACGTCGTCGGCATCGAGCGGGAACACGGCGGCCTGGGGCAGGCGCTGGTAGATGGAGTTATCGGTAGCCAGCACGGTGCGGGTGGCGTAATCGGCGCTGATCTGCCCGCGAAAGCCGCTGCTGCGCAGGGCCTGGAGGAAGGCTGGATAGTCGGCGCTAGGCGCAGGGGTCGGCAACTGGGCGATCATCGAAGGATGGCCTCTTGATAATGAGCGTAATCACGGAAATCCTGTCGTCTCGGCATGCATGGGTTGATGCCGGGATGACGCATGGGCCAATGTTCCTGTAGTTTCGCCCCAGGGGCAAACGGATAATCCTGCCGCTATCGATGACTTTCATGAATGAATTACCGCCACCTCACCCCTTCCATGTCGCTGCTGCTGGCTTTCGAGGCCGCCGCTCGGCATGAAAGCTACACCCGCGCCGCCGCCGAGCTGTCGCTGACCCAGAGCGCCGTCAGCCGGCAGGTCCAGGCACTGGAACAACAATTGGGCCTGAACCTGTTTCGCCGCGAGGGTCGCCAGGTCCAGCTCACCGATGTCGGCAGGCTCTATCAGCGCGAACTGAGTGAAGCCCTCGGGCGCATTCGCAGCGCCACCTTGCAGGCGCTGGCTTATCAATCAGGCGTCGGCACCTTGCGCCTGGCGACGTTGCCAACTTTCGGCTCGAAGTGGCTGCTGCCGCGCCTGCATGCGTTCTATAACGCGCACCCCGGGATGCTGGTGCATATTCATTCACGCATCGAAGCGATCAATTTCGACACCAGCGAGATCGATGCGGCCATCGCTGTGGCCAGCCATGACCTGCCTGGACTGCTGTGTCATCGCCTGCATGCCGAGGAATTGGTGGTGATCCTGCCGCCGCAGGCCGGCGCTGCCGCTCATGGTTGGAGCCCGGCACGGATCAGCGAAGAAGTGCTGCTCAATGTCGCCAACAACCCCCACGCCTGGGGCGAATGGTTTTCCCATCACGGCCTGGCCCACCGCTCGATGCGCCTGGGGCCGAGCTTCGAACTGACCTCGCACCTGATTCAGGCGGTGCGCGCAGGAATTGGCATCGGCCTGGTGCCGAGGATTCTGGTGCAGGAAGAACTGACCAAGGGCGAGCTGTACAGCCCCGGTGCGGCCTTTGCCAGTCAGCGCAGTTATTACCTGATCTACCCACCACGCAATGAGGCGCTGCCCTCGCTAAGGGCATTTCGCAGCTGGTTGCTGGAGCAGATCTGATGACGGTTGCGCCTGGGGTGCATGCCTTGGGTTTGAGGGTGGTGCTGAAATCGAGCGCCGCCCGCGC